>CAWIZN010000025.1:0-37743 GCA_963840495.1 uncultured Candidatus Rokubacteria bacterium | reverse complement strand
CGTCTCACCGGGGGCGAGCGGCGGAAGCTGGCGGGTCGGGTCGCCGGCCAGTGACTCGACCTTGATGACGTGGGCGCCGCCCTCGGAGAGGAGCTGCGCACAGAACGGGACGGCGATGAACTGGCCGAACTCGACGACCTCGAGCCCGGCGAACGGCTGCTCGCTCGGCATTGGAGGGAGGAAGGGGGCTCCGCCGCCATCCGGAGCCCCCCAGGGGTCCTCGGAGCGTATTTAGCAACCGCCGTTCGAGCGCCGGCTTCGCCGGCGCAATCCGCTGTTCGGGGGAGGTTTCGGAAGGGGGGCGGAGCCCCCCTCCGAGTTGCTTACGCCATGCCCGGGACGAAGGCGTCGCGCCCGCGCTGATACGTCGGCTGGCGCTGGGCGGGATTCCGGTTCACGAGGGGCCGCAGGAACATCGGATGGGTATAGGAGCGCACCTCGTGCTCGAGGGTGAAGAGATGCTCTCCGCTGTCGGGATCCACGATGTCCTTGAAGCGATACTGGTACTCGTTGCTCTCCTCGCTGATGAGCCGGCGCTGCCCGAGGCGGCGTTGCGTCCCCGAGAAGTCGGTGATGTAGATCGCGATGTGGTGGCCGTCATAGGCCGGGAATCTCGGCGGCCGTCTCGCGGAAGATCAGCTCCTGGCGCGGGCCGACCTTCACGCGGGTCACCGAGCCCTCGCCGTTCGGCGTGACCGTGGCGGGCGCCTGCATGACCGTCTCGTAGAAGCGCGCGATGCCGGCGGCGTGGCCGAGGGGCACGGGAGACTCGACGGCCAGCGTGCCGAGCGTCAGATCGCCGAACTGGGGGCCCGGAGCGTAGAACCGCATGCGGTTGCCCCACGGGCAGGTGACGCTCACGTGCTTGTCCTCGACGGAGCAGGAAAACGCCGTCCCCGCGAGCCGATCCTTCACCTCGCCGAGCCGCGTCGTGAGCGCGTCGAGATCGGGCACGATCATGTCGATGAAGCCGGGAAACACCTGCGGCGCGCCGGTGGGCAGGTGGAACTGGTGCTGCCCCAGGTTGATCCACATATTGTCGAGACCGACCATGAGGTAGGGGTCGCGCGTGAACCCGAGCCCCATCACATAGAACGCGGTCGCGATCGACTGGTCGGGCACCCGCACGTTGACGTGCTCGATCGAGATGATGTTGCCGATGTCCTGGTTCCGCCGCTCGTACTTTTTCTTCATCATTGAGGTCTCCCCTTCCCTCAGGACGACGTTGACTGCGCCTATGACGTGGGCCGTAGTGTAAGCCATTGTCGCGGGCCAATCCAAGACCCGCTTGCCGCACTGCGGCACGATGAGGTTCAGCCGAGCGGCACGCGAGCCCCCGGCTCGATCCACGCGGGATCGGCGCCGCGCCGGAAGAGCTTCACGCGCGCGGCGCCGTGGGCCGTCACCGCGCCGTCCTCGGCCACCACCCAGCTCCCCTCCTCGAGCCCGAGCACCGGGTTGGCGTTCACCACGTGGTATTCGCGGATCCGGTCGTCGCGCGTCTCGCTGAACGGCGCCATCACCGGGTCGGTCTCCCGGTAGTGCGGGTTGATGTTGAACGGCACGAGCCCGAGCGCCTCGAAGCGATCGAGCGCGACGACGTTCCAGTCATTGGTGGTGAGGATATTGGGTCCGGCGACGTTCGACCCCGCGCTCGCGCCCATGTACGGCATGCCGCCCGACACCCGCTCGCGAATGCGCCGGCAGCAGCCCGGACGCGGCCAGCCGCTTGAGGAGCGCATACGTGTTCCCGCCGCCCATGAAGAGCGCGTCCGCGCGGCGGAGCGTCTCGAGCGGCCGATCGTCCCATTTCAGGTGGAGGACGTCGAGCCCGGCGCCCTCGGGAGGCGGCGGCGCCAGCGCCGCGCGAATGCGCTCGAAGTACACCCCTTCGTCGTGAAGGCTCGCGGCCGTCACGAAGGCGATGCGCGTGAGGCCGCCGAGGAACTCCGGCAGCGCCGCCCGGCCGGCGGGCCCGAGCGGTCCCCCCGAGTGCAGGAAGATGCGCATGGCGGGGCCCTCAGCCCAGCAGCCGCTCGAGCTCGGCCATCGAGCGCACGACGTGGTGGGCGACGCCGTCGAGGCCGCCCTGGGGCGCGAAGAGGACGGCGGTCATGCCCACGCGGCGCGCGCCGCGGACGTCGGAATCGACGCTGTCGCCCACCATCACGGCGTCCTGCTCGGTCAGCCCCATCCGCTTGAGCGCGAGCTCGAAGAGCGGGGGCTCGGGCTTGCCGACCACGAGCGGCCGGACTCCCGCCGCCGCCGCCACCGCCTCGACGATCGCGCCGCATCCGGGCAGGAAGTCGCCGTCCTCGAGCGGCAGGCGCGGGTCGATATTGGGGGTGACGAAATGGGCGCCCGCGGCCGCGGCGCGGGCGGCGGCGGTGAGGCGCTCGTAGCTGAAGCTGAAGTCGTTGCCGACCACCACCACCTGCGCCTCCTTCCACTGCTCGATCGGGACCAGCGTGTGCCCGCCGTCGAGCACCGCCTGCTCGAGCTCGGGCCCGCCGATGGCGAGGACGCGGGACGGCCCCCAGTGCGTGGCGATGATCTCGCCCAGGATCTCGAGCGGCGTGAGCACCTCGTGGACGGCGGCCTCGACCCCGAGCCGCACGAGCTTGGCCGAGAGCGTCAGTGACCGCGCCCGCGAGTTATTGGTGAGGAACGACACGCGCCGGCCTCGCGTGCGCAGAGCGCCAGCACGTCGGCGGCGCCGGGCACGAGCACCTCGCCGGTCCACACACAGCCGTCGAGGTCGAAGACGAAGCCGCCCATCTCGCCCAGGCCCCGGCGCGCCGCACTCACGCGCGCGCGCTCCCGCCACGAGGCCTGCTCCCGTCGCCGAGAAATCTCCCCATGCGCATCGTCCCGACTTTCGCGCTGGGATACTACCACGCCGCCGCGGTCATCGGGGCGCGCGGCGCAGGCCCGCACAGGGATCGCCGCGCTCGACGGCGGGCGTGAGCCAGATGGCATCGCCGGCCGCGGCGCCCACCGCCGCATCCGGGCGCGTGCCCGGCGGCACCTCGATCATGTCGACGACGAGCTGACGCGTGCCGGGACGAAGGGCGGCGAGCTGGGCGGGAAGGCCGCCCGCGGCCTGGTGGCCGCGCCCGACGATGACCACGACCGTGAGGCCGCGGTCGAGCGCGGCGGCGAGCCGCCGGGCCATCGTGACGTTGCGCGCATGCCAGGCGTCGACCATGGTGGGCAGCCGCGCCTCGGGCAAGAGGCCGCAGTGACCCTCGCGAATGACGCCGGCGATGGCCTCCTCGCGCGCGGTGTCGGCGGGAAGCCGGGAGGCCAGCCCCTCGGCCCGCGCGCCGAGCGACCCCAGTCCCTCGCGGGCGATGCGGCGCGACACCGCCGGATCGAGGTCGAGCGCGATGACCGGCAGCTTCTCCCGCGCGGCGATCTCGAAGAGCGGCTGGTACATGCCGATGTCCGGCCAGCCGCGGGCGCGCCAGCGCAGGCGCTCGTCCAGGTCCCCGGCCGGGAGCGCCCCGGCGAGCGCCTGATCGACTTCCGCCTGCTGGTCCACCTCGAGCATCTCGAAGCCGAGCGCGGGCCGGACGCCGCGCGCCACGAGCGCCTCGACCACCGCGCGCTGGTGGGCATGGTGCGTTGGATTGTCGTGCTGCTCACCCAGGTAGATGACGTCGGCGCCTCGGGCGCGCTCGGCGATCTGCGCGCGCCGCCTGCCCCTCGTCATCGGCCCCGGCTCACCACCAGCGGCGCCGCGCCGGCCGCCGATCCCGCGCCCCCGCGCGCGCCACCGCAGCCCGACAGCGCGAGCGCAGCGGCCGCGAGCAGGGCAAGACCGCTGTCCGGGCGCTATGGCCGCCGCCGAAGGACGGCCGCCAGTGCATTGCGGAAGCGCGCGTCGTCCGGGCTCAATCGCACGGCCTCCCGGCAGGCCGCCTCGGCTTCCTCCCAGCGCCCCTGATGCCCGAGCGCGGTGCCGAGGCGCGAGTGGGCTTCGGCGTGATCGGGCTTCACGCGAATGGCCTCGCGGTAGGCGGCCTCCGACTCGGCGTGCTTGTCCTGCTTCTCGAGCACCGTCCAGAGATTGAAGTGGCTCTGGGCGTCGTCCGGCCGGAGGCGCAGGGCCTCGCGATACGCCACCTCCGCCTCGGCGAAGAAGCCCTGGGCGAAGAGCGCCGCACCGAGGCCGCGGTGCGACAGCGGGCGGTGCGGCTTCACGCTGATCGCCTCGCGGAAGGCCTCGACCGCCTCGCCGTGCCGGCCCAGCTCGCTCAGCAGCTCTCCGAGATCGGCGCGGGCGCGCGCATAGGTCGGCTTGAGGCGGATCGCCTCGCGCAGCGCCGCCTCGGCGACCTCGTACTTGCCCTGGAAGTAGAGACCCATGCCGAGCCCGCGGTAGAGCGAGGCGCCGTCGGGGCGAAGCGCGATCGCGTCGCGATACGCGCTTTCCGACTGCGCGTACTTGCCCTGGCGGCCCAGTCCCAGAGCCAGGTTCGCGTGCGCCACGATGTCGCCGGGCTTCAGGCGGATGGCCTCGCGCAGCGCCGATTCCGCCTCGGCGTGACGGCCCTGGCGCCCGAGCGCGATGCCGAGGTCGAGATGGAGATCGGCATTGCCCGGGGCCAGCGCCACCGCGCGGCGGAAGGCGGCCGCGGCCTCCGGCAGGAGCCCCTGGGCTTCGAGGGCGAGGCCGAGGTCCGAGTGAAGATGGGCATCGTCGGGGCGCAGCCGGATCGCATCGGCGTAGGCCTTGGCCTCCTCCGCCCACTTGCCGAGGCGCCGCGATGTCGTGGCGAGCCCCAGGTGCGCGTCCAGGAGATCCGGCGCGCAGCGCACGGCGTCTCGGAAGGCCGTCTCCGCCTCGGGGTATCGGCCCTGGCGCTCGAGCACCAGCCCCAGCCGGCACAGCCAGAAGCCATTGGTCGGGACGAGGCGCACGGCGCGCGCATAGGCGATCACCGCTTCCGCGGGACGGCGCATGCGCTCGAGGATGCGGGCGAGGCTGCCGTGCAGGTCCGCATTGTCGGGTTCGAGGGCGAGCGCCTCGCGATAGGCCGCCGCCGCCTCCGTCCATTTCCGCTGCCGGCGGTACGCATCGCCCAGATGGACGTGCGCGCGCACCGAGCCGGGCTGCAAGCGCACCGCCTCGCGAAAGGCGTCCGCCGCTTCCCGGTTCTTGCCCTGGGTGACGAGCACCATGCCGAGGCCGTCGTGGAGGATGGAGTTGGTCGGTGCGACCGCCACCGCCTCGCGGTAGGCGCTGACCGCCTCGTCCGTCTTGCCGAGGCGCGCGAGCGTCACCGCCAGGTTGTGGCGCACCTCGGCATTGTCCGGCGCGAACCGCGCCGCTTCCCGGATCGCCTCCTCCTCGTCGGCGTCCTTGCCCTGGCGGCGGCAGGTCGCGGCGAGGCGCAGCCAGGCCAGCGCATGGTCGCGCTTTCCCCGGATCGCCGCGCGATACGCCGACTCGGCCTCGGACCACTTCCGCTGGCGCTCGAGCGCGATGCCCAGCTTGAAGTGCGCCTTGACGCTGCGCGGATCGAGCAGAAGGGCCGCCCGCAGCTCGGCCTCGGCCTCGGGATTGCGCCCCGCCCCGAGGGAGCGGTCGCCGCGCTGCAGCCTCACGGCGAAGTCGTCCATACGCCTCACCGTAATGGGCGGACGAAACACGTGTCAAGCTGTGGTACTGCGGCCAGTTGCGTACCGAGCGTCACTCCCCCCGGAGCGTCGGGTCGAGCAGATCGCGGAGCCCGTCGCCCGTCCGGCTCACGACGATCGAGGTGAGCATCAAGACGATGCCCGGGAAGGTCGAGATCCACCACGCGGAGTCGAGGTAGTCGCGGCCCTCCTGGATCATGCCGCCCCAGGACGGCGTGGGCGGCTGGATGCCGAGTCCCAGGAACGACAGCGTGGCCTCGAGCACGATCGACCGGGCCAGCTCGAGGGTGGCGACGACGACGATCGACGACATCACATTGGGCAGCACGTGGCGCAACACCACGCGCCACACGGAGCCGCCGAGGGCGTGGATCGCCTCCACGAACTCGCGCGAGCGCAGGACGAGCACCTGGGAGCGCAGGATGCGGGCGTAGGAGACCCAGCCGGAGAGCCCGATGACCACGACCAGCGTGGGAAAGCTCGGGCCGAGCACGGCGATGATGCCGATGGCGAGGAGGATGAACGGGAAGGCGAGCTGGGCATCCGCGAGGGTCATGATGACGCCATCCACCCGGTTGCCCGCGAAGCCGGCGAGAATGCCGAGCGCCGACCCCAAGAGGCCGCCCACCACCACGGCGGAGAAGCCGATCACCAGCGACACCCTCGAGCCGTAGATCACGCGCGAGAGCACGTCGCGCCCGAGATGATCCGTGCCGAAGAGATGCGATCGTCCATCGGCCCCCTCGAGCGTGGGCGGCGACAGCCGGCCGCGCAGCGACTGGCGGATCGGGTCCTGCGGCGCGAGCCACGGCGCCGCCGCCGCGACGACGCCGAGCAGCGCGATGAACAGGACCCCGGCGATCGGCAGCCAGGGCACGCGGCGCCCGTGGACGCGCAGCCACGGCGTTCGCACGGGCAGGGTGCCGACGTCAGTGGGTGCGGATGCGGGGATCGAGGAAGCCATAGAGGAGGTCGATGAGGAAGTTGATGGCGATGAACATCACGGCGGCGAGAAACACCGTGCACTGCACCACCGGGTAGTCGCGGTTGTAGATGGACTGCACGGCGAGCCGGCCGATGCCCGGCCAGGCGAACACGGTCTCCGTCACGACGGCACCGCCGAGCAGCGTGCCGAACTGAAGGCCGGTGATGGTCACGATCGGAATGGCCGCGTTCTTGAGGGTGTGCTTGGCGACCACCCAGATCTCCGACACGCCCTTGGCGCGCGCGGTGCGAATGTAGTCGGCGCCGAGCACCTCGAGCACGGCCGAGCGGGTGAGCCGGGCGATGGAGGCCATGGTGAAGGCGCCGAGCGTGAGGGCGGGCAGCACCAGGTTCTTCCAGTCGCCGCGCCCGGAGGTCGGGAAGAGATCCGCCTTGAGCGACAGCAGCAGGATGAACAGAATGCCGAGGAGGAACGTGGGCGCCGCCTGGCCGACGAGCGCCACGCCCATGGCCGCGTGGTCGAGCAGTGAGTTGCGCTTCATTGCCGACAGGAGCCCGATGGGCACCGCGATCAGGGTGGCGAGGACGAAGGCGGTCAGGCCCAGCTCGAGCGTGGCGCCGAGATAGCCCCGCACCACGGTGAAGGCGGGCTCGCGGAAGTGGATGGACCGGCCGAAGTCGCCGCGCAGCACGTTTCCGAGGAACACCCCGTACTGGACGGGCAGCGACCGGTCGAGGCCCAGCTCGGCGCGCACGCGGAAGATCTCGCTGCGGGGCGCGTCGGGAGGCAAGCAGGAGGGGCACGGGGTCGCCGGAGAGCCGCATCACCACGAACACCACGGTGGAGACCAGCCAGAGCGCGATCAGCGCGCGAAGCAGCCGCTGGGCGAGGTACGGAAGGAGCCCGCGCATCGGGTCAGCCCCTCACCCGGCCCACCTCCCGAGGGAGGAGCGGCCGGGTGAGGGAACGCGGCTACGCGCGGCGGAGCTTGAAGTTGAACTTCCGGACCTCGAACTGCTGGTTCGGGTTCGGCGTCCACTCGACGTACTTCTGGAGCCCGTAGTCCTCGTAGGGCTGGATCACCGGGCAGCCAGGGGAAGTTCTCGAGGAAGATCTTGGTCATCTTCTTGTAGGCCTCGCCGCGGAACTTCTCGTCGACCGAGAACCGCGCGGCATTGCCGAGCTCGTCGAACTCCGGCTGCCGCCAGTAGTCCTGGGGACCGCCGGGGCCGAGCAGGCGCCACATCATCCCGTCGGGGTCCGACAGCGTCGAGGTCGGATCCGACCACCACATGCCCTTGAAGCTCCGGTCCCGCATCTTCTGGGCCCGCACGGAGTACTCCATCACCTCGACCTTGGCGTTGACGCCCACGTCCTTCCACATGGCCTGGATGGCCTCGGACATCGGCTTGTCCTTGGCCGTGTAGCCGACGGTGGTCTCGATGATGACTTCCTCGCCCTTGTACCCGGCCTTCTTGAGGCGCTCGCGAGCCTCCTTCGGGTTGAAGGCGAGCGGCGGCAACGAGGCATCGAAGTGGTTGTCGCCCTTGGCGATGGGCTGGCTCGGCACGATGCCGCGGCCGCGCCAGAGCTCCTTCACGATGGCCTCGCGGTCGATGGCTGAGGGACAGCGCCTGCTTGACGAGCGGGTTGTCGAGCGGCGGCACCTTGCTGTTCACGGCGAGGACGTAGAGCCCGGCGTAGAGCGCGCCATGGCCCGGTCGAGGCATTGGCGTTGACCTTGTCGCCCTGGTCCGGGGGGAGCTGCGTGATGACGTCGAGCTCGCCCTTCAGCAGGCCGGCAATGCGCGGCGCCGTCTCGGGCACCGGGCGGAAGATCGACCCGGTCGACGTCGATCCTCCCGCCCCAGTAGTCCGGGTTGGCTTCCATGATCAGGCCGTCGTCCTTGGTCCACGAGACGAACCGGACCGGCCCCGTGCCGACGGGCTTGCGATTGAAGACCTCCGCGCCGCTCGCCTTCAAGTACTTGTCCGGGACGATCTGCCCGCCGTAGAAGGCGAGCCGCGCCGGCAGGAGCGGATCGGGCTTCTTCGTGTGGATCGACCAGGGTCATGGATCCGGCGCCTCGATGCGGTCGATGGTGGTGAAGACCGTGGCCACGCGGGTCTTGGCGGCGGGATCGTAGGTCCGCTCGAGGCTCGCCTTCGCGTCCGCCGAGGTGAAGGGGTCGCCGTTGTGGAACTTCACGCCCGGGCGCAGCTTGAACCGCCAGGTGGTCTGCGCCTTCGAGCTTCCACTCCGTGGCGAGCCCGGGGTGGAGCTTGCCGTCGGGATGCCGGCTCGTCAGGTTGTCGAAGAGGTTGAAGGAGACGCGAATGTCGTTGGAGGACGTGCTCATGTGGGGATCGAAGAACGCAGATGTCGCCGCCCTGACCAACGGTCAGCTCCTTCTTCTGGGTCGTCTGGGCCTGCGCGGGCGCGGGCGAGCGTGCCGGGGACGGCCCCGGCGACGCCCGAGGGCCGCGGCGCCTTTCAACAGATGACGTCGAGTGAGATCCATGCGTTAGCTCCTCCCAGGTTCAGGATCGATATTCGTGGTCACATGAAGGCGCCAGTGCCCGAGCACGGGACCGGCTCGCGGTGGCGTCCTTTATATGGCCTTCCACGCAATGTGTCAAGGCCGAGCGGCCGGGCCGGGCCGCAGCGCACCTCCCGACTGATGTAACTTCGACCCGCCCGTGGCTGTTCCTCGCTCCGCTCGCACCCACTTTCGGATCCGCTCGCCTCGCCTCCGGCTGCGGCTCGCCCCTCAACGGAGCCGGAAGAGCCTCACGGGGCGGTCGACGTTCTTGACCTCGCGCGTCCCCAGGTCGTCGACGGGCAGCCCGTCGGGAAAGCGCGCGAGCGTGCTCTCGCTGAGCAGGACTTCTCCGGCCGCCGCCTGGGCGGCCAGGCGCGCGGCGAGGTTGGTGGTCATGCCCGAGGCGGTATAGGTCCAGCGCGTGCCCGCGCGCCCTTCGATCTTGGTGGCGCCGAGCAGCGCGGGGCCGGTATTGATCCCGACGTGCATCTCGAGCGGCTCGAAGCGCGCGGCGAGCTCGGCGCCGATCTCGGCCGCGCGCCGGTGGATGGACCGCGCCGCCTCCACCGCGGCCCGGGCGTGGTCGCCCTCGTGGAAGATGACCATGAGCCCGTCGCCCGCCGTCTCGTTGACGTCGCCGCCGTGCTTGACGATCTCGTCGAGGAAGGCGCCGAAGTAGCGCTCGACGAGCGCGTCGAGATCGTCCGGCGCCAGGCGCGCGGTGAGCCGCGTATAGCCGGTGATGTCGGCGAAGAGGACCGTCACGTCCGTCTCGCGCTTGTCGAGCGAGGGCGCCTCCGGCGACTCCTCGATGAGCTGGCGCACGCGCTGCGGGACGAACTTGGCGAGGTTGGTGCGGATCATGAGGCTCCGCTCCAGCTCCCGGGCATAGTCGAGCACGCGCCGGTGCGCCTCGGCATTGGCGACCGCCACCGCCGCCTGGTCGGCCACCGTCTCGAGCAGCTCGAGGTCGTCGTCGGTATAGGCCGCCTCCGAGCGCTTCGGGCCCAGCACCAGGAGCGCCTCGAGCGCGTCCTGGAATCGGAGCGGCACGACGACCTCGGCGTCGAGCACGGCGTAGGCGGCGAGCGCGGGCGCGCTGTCCCGGGCGAAGCGCGGGTCGGCGGCGAGCTGGTAGCGCGACAGCGCGCCCGGCGCCACCTGGAGGACGGCGACGATGTCGGCAGGCAGCCCGCCGAGCAGGAGCCGCGCCGAGCGGACGTGCATGGCCGACTCGATGGTCGTCGTGAGCCGGCGCGTGATCTCGTCGAGGTCGAGCAGGCTCGCCATGGAGCGGGCCAGCGCCTGGATGGTCCGCGCGTAGTCGTAGCGCTCGCGGAAGAAGGTGCGATCGACCGCCCGCCGCACCCATTCGCGGAGCGGGTTGAACAAGAGGACCACGCCGAACATGAACGCCCCCGAGAACCACGGCGAGCGCGTCCAGTCCGCCTGGGCCACGAGCGCATTGGCCCCGGCGAGCAGCAGCGCGTACGCGCCGGTGATGAGGCCGGCCAGCATCGTGTAGACCACCGAGCGGCGAATCACGACGGTGGCGTCGAAGAGGCGGTAGCGCACGGTGGCGTACCCGATGGCGAGCGGATAGAGCAGCACGAGCACCGACCCCACCTGCGGGTCCATCGGGCTGTCGTAGTAGTGAATGAGCGGCGCGAGCATGAAGGTCAGCCAGCACCCGAGCCCGAGGCCGATGCCGAGCATGAGGACCGTCGTCTGCTGGTCCACGAGCGGCGAGTGGGCGCGGCGGCGCGTGTCGACGAGCGCCCAGATCTTGATGGGAAAGGACACCGCGGCGATGGCGAACTGAAAGCCAACGGCCGCCGGATAGAGCCAGCCGTCGACGAGGAGCCCGGGCGCGGCCGCGAACACGGCCACGAAGACCAGCGATGACAGGATGCCCACCGCCAGCGCCGCGCGGTAGAGCCGCGGGATCACGCGGTGCTGCGCCAGCCAGGCCTGGCGCGCGGGGTTCACCGGATACGTCAGGAAGAAGACCCAGCCGTGGACGGACAGGAGCGGCGGCACGAAGCTCACCAGGATGGCCGCGTACTTCCTCGGCCCCAGCACGGCCTCGGGCACGGCCACGTTGGACACGGCCCAGAGACACATGTAGACGAGGAAGTTGCGGTTCGGAACGGCGGCGGGGTTCTGGGCGAAGACGAAGAGCCCCGCCGCCAGCATGACCGCGGACACGGCGAAGTAGGCGGCGAAGTGCCCGACGAACAGGCCCCGCGTGAACGTGGCCGGCGCCAGCTCGAGGCTGAAGCGCCGGCCGGCGCGCTCGACCTCGTAGCGGATGGGGCCGCGAGCGGCCTCGACGCGCGCCATCAGGGAGATGGGGGAGCGGCCGTCCACGGCCACGATCCGGTCGCCGTACTCGAGGCCGGCCGCGCGGGCCGAGAGCGTGGCCGGAAAGACGCGGAAGTCGGAGGAGAAGAAGAAGCCGGGGTAGGGGCGGCCGATCTCGACGACGAGGCACACCAGCACGCCGACAATGGCCGCGACGGTGAGCGCGACGAGGAGGCCGAACCGAGGATCGCGCCGAAGCATGGGCTCCCGGCGCCAATTCTACCCCCCGCGCAATCGATCCTTGACAGGGTTCGGGGCCGGGGATTAACTGGAAGCGCGATGACGCCCGTCGGCCCATCGCCATCTCGCTCCGGACGGAGGAAGAGGATGGACACTCCACCGGACCACGCAGCCGCGTCACCCGCAGCGCGCTGAGCCGGGCGAGTCCCGCCGGCGGCCGCGGCGCGGTGGCGCTCCCGGCGCAGCAGCCTCGATCCCGACTTCTGCCGGGACGCGCAACGGGAGTTGCGCAGGCTAACCACCGGGTCGCGCGGGCGGGGGCCAGTCCCCCGCCCGCCCTCCCACGATTCACCGCGTCACATGTCCGACACGCCGCACGCGCGTCTTGCCTCCCTGCCCCGACCCGACTCAGATCCCATCGAGCTGGCGAAACGGACGGTTTCAAGCTACATTCGTGCCGGTGTGCGAGCGCGAGCTCGCGTGGGAAAACGCGGAAAGATTCACTCCACAGGAGAGACAAGCGTTGGGCTCGCGATCGCGTATCCGTTGGATAGGTCTGCTGTTCGGCGTAGCTGCCCTGGCTGTCGGCGGCTGCGGGACAATGTCCGGGGCTCGAAGAGCATCTCGGCGCTTCTGGCGGACAGCAGCGCGGCCGCTCACGAGGCAGGAGCCGGTGGCCACCGCGGTGGCCGCCGAGACACGGGTCGAGAGCCCACCCGTCGCGCCGCCGAGCGCAGAGAGCCTGGCGAGCCAGCCCGCTCCGCCGCCCTTCGTGCCCGTGACGTTCGAAGCCATCCCGCCCGGCCAGCCCACGTTCGCCATGATCGCCTCGTCGGGGTCGAGCGTCCCCGCGGGCGCGCTCCTGGCCCAGGCCCCGAGCGGCAGCGCGACGCCGGCGCCCCCGCTCGACCCTGAGCCCCAGGAGTACGATCCGTGGGAGTCGTTCAACGAGAAGATGTTCGCGTTCAACTACAACTTCGACAAGTACCTGCTCAAGCCGGTGGCCAAGGGCTATAACGTCGTCATGCCGGACGAGCTCCAGCGCATGATCAGCAATGCCTTCGACAACATCAACCCGGTCCCGAAGTGGGCGAACAATCTCCTGCAGCGGAAGTACAAGGGCTTCTTCACCGAGGTCGGCCGCTTCCTCATCAACAGCACCCTCGGGATCGGCGGGCTCTGGGACATCGCCAAGCAGGAGTTCGGGCTGCAGAAGACCCACGTGGACTTCGGCCAGACGCTCGGCAAGTGGGGCTTCGGACCCGGCCCCTTCCTCGTCTTGCCCTTCCTGCCTCCGCTCACCGTGCGCGACGGCATCGGCTACGGCGTGGACGGGTCCATGGATCCGCTGGGCTACTTCATTCCGTTCATCTGGGATCGGCTCGGCATGAGGATCGGGGACACGGTCAATGACCGCTCGCTCAACCTGGACCTCTTCCAGGGCTTCGAGGAGTCCACGATCGACATGTACAGCGCGGTCAGGAACGGCTACCTCCAGCGCCGGTACAATCTGATTCACGCGCGAGTAAACAGCACGCGGAGGGGAGCCCGGCTCCCCTCCGAAGCCTCCCTCCCAGCACCAAATCCCGCGACTGCTTTTATTGTTGACTTGGCACCGCCGTAGCGCCATATGTTGGGGCTCGTTCACCAGAGACCACTACATGTACCCCACCCGACCGACAGGCCCGCTCGGCAATCCCCTGAAGCTGCTGTTGTTCGTCCCCCAAGGCTGACCCCGTATCAAGAAGCGGAGGCAGGCATGAAGATCTCCCGGCATTTCTCTCAGGATGGCCAGAGTCCCTATGCGGGCATCGACTTCGACGCGCGGGTGTCGGAGATCAAGAACCCGGATGGCTCGACCGTCTTCCGCCAGGAGGGGATCGCCGTGCCCCAGGCCTGGTCGGCGGTGGCCACCGACATCCTGGCCCAGAAGTACTTCAGGAAGTCGGGCGTGCCGCTGACCGGCCCGGACGGGGCGCCGCTGCTCGACAAGGACGGGCGGCCCGTGCTCGGAGGGGAGCGGGATGCCCGCCAGGTCTTCCATCGCCTGGCCGGCGCCTGGACGCATTGGGGGGACACGCACGGCTACTTCGACACCCCGGCCGATGCCCGGACCTTCTACGACGAGATCTGCCACATGCTCGCCGCCCAGGTGGCGGCGCCGAACTCGCCGCAATGGTTCAATACGGGGCTGCACTGGGCCTATGGCCTCTCGGGCCCGGCCCAGGGCCACCACTACGTCGAGCCCGACACCGGCGTGCTGACCCGCGCCACCTCCGCCTACGAGCGCCCGCAACCGTAGCGCGTGCTTCATCCAGTCCGTGGCGGACGATCTGGTAAACGACGGCGGCATCATGGACCTCTGGACGCGCGAGGCCCGCATCTTCAAATACGGCTCGGGCACGGGCTCCAATTTCTCGGCGTTGCGCGGGGAGAACGAGCCGCTGTCGGGCGGCGGCAAGTCGTCCGGCCTCATGTCCTTCCTCAAGATCGGCGACCGCGCGGCGGGGGCGATCAAGTCGGGCGGGACCACGCGCCGCGCCGCCAAGATGGTCTGTCTCGATCTCGATCATCCCGACGTGATGGAGTTCACGCGCTGGAAGGTCGTGGAGGAGCAGAAGGTGGCCGCCCTCGTCGCGGGGTCGCGGCTGGCGCGCCGGCGGCTCCAGGCGCTGGTGAGCGCATGCCGTGTCGACGGCGACACCCGGATCGACGCCAACCCGAAGACCAATCCCGCGCTCCGCGCCGCCCTGCGCGAGGCCCGCGCGGCCATGATCCCCGAGGTCTATCTCCAGCGGACGCTGCAGCTCGCCGCCCAGGGCGCGACCGAGGCCCACTTCCCCGAGTACGACACGGACTGGGACAGCGAGGCCTACCTCACCGTCGCCGGCCAGAACTCGAACAATAGCCTGCGGGTGCCGAACGAGTTCTTCGACGTGCTCGCGAGAGACGGCGAGTGGACGCTCAAGCGCCGCACCGACGGCGCGCCGTCGAAGAAGCTGCCCGCCTCGTCGCTCTGGGACGAGATCGCCTACGCGGCGTGGGCCTGCGCCGATCCCGGTGTGCAGTACGACACCACGATCAACGAGTGGCACACCTGCCCCGCCGACGGGCGGATCAACGCGAGCAACCCGTGCGTGACCGGCGACACGCTCGTCGCCACGGCGGACGGCTGGCGCCGCATCGACGCGCTGGTGGGCCGTACCGTCCGCGTGATCGGAGCCGACGGGCTGCCGCATCTGGTGACACGCGTCTTCCCGACCGGGCGGAAGCCGGTGTTCACCCTGACCACCCGCTCCGGCTATCGCGTCCGCATCACCGGCGACCATCGCGTGCTCACGGCGGGGCGAGGTGACGTGGCCGTCCGCGACCTGACGACGGATGATCGCCTCTTCCTGCAGGGCCCCGGCTTCGGGCGAACCACCCTGGCTCCGGATCTGGCGCTCGGGATCGGCATCGCCGTGGGCGACGGATGCCTCACGAGCTCGAGCATCCGCGGCCGCCAGCAGCACGTCGTCATCCTGACCATGCACACCGGCGAGGCCGCCGTGCTCGACGCCGTCGCCTCGGCCGTCAACGTCGAGAAGACCGCGCTCAAGGCGGTCGGCTCGGTCGGGCGGAACGACGGCGTCCAGGTCGCGCGCAATGGGACCGGCGCGCGGCTGGCGTTCGGCTCGGGACCGGTCGTCGACCTGTTCCGCCGGTTCGCCGTGCTCGACGAGGGATCGGACGGCAAGCGCTTCACGCCTGAGGTCTTCGACCTCGACCGCCCCGCGCTCGCCGCGGTGCTGCGCGGCCTCTTCACGGCCGACGGGACGGTGGCCAACTACGGAAGCAAGTCTCAATACGTGGGCCTCGATTCGAGCTCGGAGGAGCTGCTCCGCCAGGTCCAGCTCCTGCTGCTGTCGTTCGGGATCAAGTCCAAGCTCTACGACGGCCGGCGCGGCGACGCGACCACGGCCATCCTGCCCGACGGCCGCGGCGGTCGCCGCGAGTATCCGGTCCAGCCGATGTTCTCGCTCCGGATCAGCCGGGCCTCGCGTGTCCTCTTCGAGCGCGAGATCGGCTTCCATCCGGCCAGTCCCAAGGCGGAAGCCCTCGCGCGGCTCAATGCCGAAGTGGGCGTGTACCGCGATGAGATGACGGACCAGGTGGCCTCCATCGAGCCGGCCGGCGACGAGGACGTGTTCGATCTGACCGAGGACGCGACCCATCACTTCGTCGCCGCCGGCCTCGTCGTCCACAACTGCTCGGAGTACATGTTCCTCGACGACACCGCGTGCAACCTGGCGTCGATCAACCTGGTGAAGTTCCTCCGCGAGGACGGCAGCTTCGACATCGAGGGCTTCCGCCACGCCTGCCGGCTGTGGACGACGGTGCTCGAGATCAGCGTCCTGATGGGCTCGTATCCGAGCGCCGCCATCGCCCAGAAGAGCTGGGACTTCCGGACGCTCGGGCTCGGCTACGCGAACATGGGCACGGTGCTCATGCGCAAGGGCATCCCCTACGACTCGCGCGAGGCCGCGTCCATCTGCGGCGCCATCACCGCCATCATGAACGGCGAGGCCTATGCCACGTCCGCGGAGCTGGCGCGCGATCTCGGCGCCTTCCCGGGCTTTCCGAAGAACCGCGAGCCGATGCTGCGCGTGATGCGCAATCATCGGCGGGCGGCGTACAATGCGCCGGCCTCGGAGTACGAAGGCCTCACCACGACGCCGCTCGGCATCGATCCGGCGTTCTGCCCGCCGGCCCTGGTCGAGGCCGCGCGCCAGACCTGGGACCGCGCGGTGGCCCTCGGCGAGGCGCACGGCTACCGCAATGCCCAGGTGACCGTGCTCGCCCCCACCGGCACCATCGGCCTCGTCATGGACTGCGACACGACGGGCATCGAGCCGGACTTCTCCCTCGTCAAGTTCAAGAAGCTCGCGGGCGGCGGCTACTTCAAGATCATCAACCAGAGCCTGCCCGTGGCGCTGCGCACCCTCGGCTATGGCGAGGCCCAGATCGACGCCATCGTGGCCTATTGCGTGGGGCGGGGCACGCTCGCGCATGCGCCCTTCATCAACCACGAGACGCTCACGGCGCGCGGCTTCGATGCCGCCGGCATCGCCAAGATCGAGCGCGGCCTCGAAACGGCGTTCGACATCACGTTCGCGTTCAACGCCTGGACGCTCGGCGAGGACTACGTGCGCACCCAGCTCGGCCTCAACGAGGCGCGCCTGGCCGAGTGGAACGGCAACCTCCTCCGCGCGCTCGGGTTCACCCCGGCCGAGATCGAGGCGGCCAACGACTATTGCTGCGGCACGATGACCGTGGAGGGCGCGCCGCACCTCAAGCCCGAGCACCTGCCCGTCTTCGACTGCGCCAATCGCTGCGGCCGGAAGGGCAAGCGCTTCATCTCGACGGACGCGCACATCGTGATGATGGCGGCGGCCCAGCCGTTCATCTCGGGCGCCATCAGCAAGACCATCAATATGCCGAACGACGCCACCATCGAGGACGTCAAGCGCGCCTACGAGTCGGGCTGGCGCCACATGCTGAAGGCCGTCGCCCTCTACCGCGACGGGTCCAAGCTCTCCCAGCCGCTCAACTCCACCACCGACGACGAGGAAGACATGGCCGCCGCCGACGTCCAGGCGGTGGCCGAGCGCATGACCGAGCGCGTCGTCACCCAGTACCTGCGCGAGCGCCATCGGCTGCCCGACCGCCGCTCCGGCTACACGCAGAAGGCGGTGGTGGGCGGCCACAAGGTCTATCTCCGCACCGGGCGAGTACGAGGACGGCACGCTCGGCGAGATCTTCCTCGACATGCACAAGGAAGGCGCGGCCTTCCGCTCGCTGATGAACTGCTTCGCCGTCGCCATCTCGCTCGGCCTGCAATACGGCGTCCCGCTCGATCGGTTCGTGGACTCCTTCGTCTTCACCCGCTTCGAGCCCAACGGCATGGTCAAGGGCAATGACCGCATCAAGATGGCGACCTCGGTGATCGACTACATCTTCCGCGAGCTCGCCATCACCTATCTCGGCCGCACCGACCTGTCCCACGTGCCCGACGACGACCTCAGAAGCGACGCCCTCGGCACCAAGCCCGGCCAGGGCCCGATCGCCGAGTCCGAAGACGCGGAAGCTTCGGCCCCCCGCCGCGTCGTGCCAGCCGCCATCGGGCGCGCCGTCCGCCCGCTCAGCGGCGGCAGCGGCGCGGTCGCCGCCAAGGCCCTCTCCGCCTCCGAGATCGCGCGCCTCAAGGGCTACGAGGGCGACCCCTGCGGAGACTGCGGCCAGTTCACGATGGTGCGGAACGGCACGTGCCTGAAGTGCATCACCTGCGGCACGACCACGGGGTGTTCGTGAAACGTTAGCCCTTCACACACACGATCTGCTTGAGGGTGTGCGCGATCGTCACGAGGTCGGCTTGGGCCGCCATCACCGCGTCGATGTCCTTGTAGGCCGCCGGGGACTCGTCCAGCATCTCGGCGTCCTTCCGGCATTCGACGCCCGCCGTCGCCGCCGCGTGCTCGGCCAGCGTGATCGACTTCTTGGCCTTGCCGCGTGACATGCGCCGCCCGGCCCCATGCGCGCAGGACTCGAAGGACTCGGGATTGCCCTTGCCCACCACGATGTAGGAGCGCGCGCCCATCGAGCCCGGAATGATGCCGAGCTCCCCCGCCTTCGCGGAGACGGCCCCCTTGCGCGTCACATAGACCCCGCCGGGGCGCGGCTCGACATAGTTGTGATGGCAATTGATCGCGGCGAGCTCCTCGGTGACAGAGCCGCCGATGTGGGCCGCGAGCACGCCGATGAGTCGATCCATCATCTGGCGGCGGTTCGAGGCGGCGAACTCCTGCGCCCACCCGACCGCCTCGACGTAGTCGGCGAAGAGCGGCGAGCCCTCCGTCAGCCATGCGAGGTTCGGGTCCGGGAGCGCCACGCGCTCCGGGTCGCGGTGCCAAGCGTCTCTGGCGCGCTCGATGAAGTGGGTGCCGATCCGATTGCCCGGCCCGCGCGAGCCCGAGTGCAGCATGAGCCAGACCTTGGGCGCCACCTCGGCGGGTTCGATGCAGACCTCGATGAAGTGGTTCCCGGTGCCGAGGGTGCCGAGCTGCTCGACCGTGGGCGCGCTCGCGCCGCGACGATTGCGGGCGAGCTTCGGATGCTTTCTCACGATGTTCGCCCATCCGAGCGCGAGATCGTGCTGCCAGTCGCTTCGAATCTCGGCGGGCACCTCGCCGAAGCGCGTCTCGGCCCACGACCCGGTCACGCCGGGGCCGCCCACCGGAATCGCGTCCTCGATCTCGGCGCGGAGCCTCGCCAGATGGAGCGCATTGGCCGCCACGTTGGTGCGGACCGCCATCATCCCGCAGCCGATGTCCACGCCGACCGCCGCCGGAATGATGGCGCCGCGGGTCGGGATCACCGAGCCGACCGTCGCTCCGATGCCCCAATGCACGTCCGGCATGATCGCCACGTGCGGTCCCACGATCGGCAGCGAGGCCACATTGCGGATCTGCGCCATCGCCTCGTCCTCGACTTCGACGCCATCCGTCCAGAGCTTGATCTCAGCCATCCGTCCTCACGATACAGGCAAATCCCTGCCTCGCGCGGGCGCCGCACCTGCCCTGAACTTTCCGATTGACAGCTTCGTGCGCGGGGAATCAGCGCGTGTCCGCAGCGGCCGGCGGATGCCGGCCCAGCGGGCCGCACGGGCCCGCCGATTCGCAGCCGGACGGCACCCGACCGAAAATCATCGCTCGCCCCCGCATCGCCCGTCCTGAGCGCTCCAGGGTGGCTCCGAAACCCGGGTGTAGCCTCATCAGAAGGGAGGCTCGCCATGGAGATCCACTCGACACCCATCCGCACGACCCTCGGACCCGTCGCGGAACTGGACCGGCTGGGCGACCAGATCGCCGAGCTGTCGGCGCATCTCGAGGCCGCCACCGCCCGCCTCCTCGACCTCATCCGCGAGTTCGATGCCCGCGGCGGCTGGTGTAACGGGTTCCGCTCCTGCGCCGACTGGCTGAGCTGGCGGATCGGACTCGACCTCGGCACGGCCCGGGAGAAGGTCCGCGTGGCGCGCGCCCTGGGGACGCTGCCGCGTCTGGCCCAGGCCCTCGCCCGCGGGGAGCTGTCGTACGCCAAGGTCCGCGCCCTCACCCGCGTCGCCACTCCGGAGACCGAAGCGCGGCTGCTGGCGGTGGGGCGGTCCGGCACGGCCGCGCACGTCGAGCGGATCGTGCGGGGCTGGCGCTGCATCGATCGCAAGGCCGAGGCGCGGGAGACCAAGCGACAGCACGCGAGCCGGGCGCTGCACGTCTCATCAGGACGAGGACGGCACGGTCGTGCTCCGGGGGCGGCTCGAGCCGGAGGTGGGCGCCCTGTTCATGCAGGCGCTGGCCGCGGCCCGCGAGACGCTGTACCAGCGGGGCCGCAGCGACGGGGACGGTCACTCGCTTCAATGAGCCCTCCGCAGAGCGCCCGACGATGGCGCAGCAGCAGGCGGACGCGCTGGCCCTGCTCGCGGAGGCGGCCCTCGACCACGAGCTCGATCCCGGCGCCCCGGGCGAGCGGTACCAGGTCGTGGTCCATGTGGATGCCACGGCGCTCGCGGACCCGGATCAGCCCGGCCAGTCCGTGCTCGAGGACGGCTCGCGCGTTCCCGCGGAAACGTCGCAGCGCCTGGCGTGCGACGCGAGCCGGGTGGTGATGCGGCACGACGCAGGACGGGCGCACCGTGGAGGTCGGGGCCCGGACGCGCACGATTCCCCCGGCATTGCGGCGCGCGCTCCACCACCGCGACCAAGGCTGCCGCTTCCCGGGCTGCAGGTTCCCGTTCGGGCAGGGCCATCACGTCCATCATTGGGCGCACGGCGGCCCCACCACGCTCTCGAACCTCGCGTTGCTCTGTCGCCGGCACCACCGCGCGGTGCACGAGGAGGGCTATCAGGTCGATCGACAGCCCGACGGCGCGCTTCAGTTCCGGCGGCCGGACGGCCAGCTGCTGCCCGACGTCCCGGCCCCGGCCGCGGTGCCCGCCGATCCGGTCCAGGCCCTCCGCGCGCAGCACGACGCGCAGGGGCTCCACCTGCACGCGCGGACGACGTGCCCGTCCTGGCTGGGCGAGCGCCTGGATCTGGGCTACGCGCTCGATGTCCTGCATCCCCTGGCCACACGACGTCCCGGGATCGTCAAAGCGAGAGGGCAGCCCGCCTTCGACGGGATGATTGCCGCCGCCGGACTGCGTGCGTGACGCCGATCATCATCTGACGTTCGGTTGGTCTACGCGACGGGCCTCGCCAGGCGCGCGACGGTCACTCTCGACGACACCGCAGCATCTCTGCAGGCTAACGGAACGCGGCGATGGCCGAGCCGCCGGCGGCGGCGAAGGCGACGACGAGCCACGGTGGCACGCGCCACAGGCTGAGCAGGCCGAAGGCCGCAAGCGCCAGGGCGAAGTCCGCGGGCGCGTGAATCGCGCTCGTCCAGACGGGATGGTAGAGGGCGGCCAGGAGCAAGCCGACGACGCCGGCATTGATCCCGCGCAGCGCCGCCTGAAACTGCGCCCGTGCCCGCAGGGCATCCCAGAACGGCAGCGCCCCCACGACCAGCAAGAAGGACGGCAGGAAGATCGCGATCAGGGCGAATGCCCCGCCCGCCCAGCCGTTCGGCCTGGGCCCCATGACGGCTCCCAGGTACGCCGCGAAGGTGAAGAGCGGGCCCGGCACGGCCTGGGCTGCTCCGTACCCGGCGAGGAACTGCTCGTTCGACACCCAGCCGGGCGGGACCACTTCGGCCTGAAGCAGGGGCAGCACGACGTGCCCGCCGCCGAACACCAGCGATCCCGCACGGTAGAAGCTATCGAAGACCGCGAGCGGATGGGACGGCGTGAGGTAGCGGAGCGCGGGAAGGCTCACGAGGAGCGCAAAGAACACGGCCAGGGCGGCGATGCCCAGTGGGCGCCCGATGGGGACTCTGATGCGTGGAGCGTCCGGCCCTTCCGATCGGGGAAGCAGTTGCAACCCGACAACCCCGGCCATGATGATCACCAGCACCTGTCCCCACGCGGTCGGCCACGCGGAGACGGCCATGGCGGCGACAAGGGCCATCGTCGCGCGCTCGCGATCCGGGCACAGCGCCCGGGCCATTCCCCAGACGGCCTGCGCGACGACGGCCACGGCCGCGACCTTCAGGCCGTGAAGCCACCCGGCCCCCGAGAGATCCAATTCCCGAACGCCGATGGCGAAGGCAATCAGCGCGATCGCCGACGGCAGCGTGAACCCGAGCCATGCGGCGAGCCCGCCGAGCAGGCCCGCGCGGAAGATCCCGAGGGCAATGCCCACCTGGCTGCTCGCGGGCCCCGGCAGGAACTGACAGAGGGCCACCAGATCGGCGTATGTCTGCTCGTCTACCCACTTCCGCCGGACGACGTATTCGTCCCGGAAGTACCCGAGATGCGCGATCGGTCCGCCGAACGACGTGAGCCCCAGTCGAGTCGCGGCGGCAAGGACCTCGAGGGCTGGCGCTCGCCGCTGTGTTCGATGAGCGCGAGTCCCGGAGCATCGCTCGTGGCCCGAGCGTACACTACCCGGCCATCGTGATCGTGTAAGATCGCGCCCGTGTCCACCTCCTCCACCCGCTGGCCGGAATCGCGCGCGCCGCGCGGCATGGTGGCCTCGCCGCATGTGCTCGCCTCGGCCTCGGGCGTCGCCGCGCTGCGCGCCGGCGGCAATGCGCTCGATGCGGCGATCGCCGCGGCGGCGACCATCGCCGTGGTCTATCCCCACATGAACGGGCTCGGCGGGGACAACGTCTGGCTGATCCACGACGCGGGAAGCGGCGCGCTGCGGGCGCTCCGCGGGATGGGGCGATCGGCGCGGGCGGCCAGCATCGCGTGGTACGCGGCGCGCGGCATCGATGCCGCGATTCCCTCGCGCGGGGGCGCGGCGGCGCTGACGGTGCCGGGCGTGGTGGACGGCTGGTGGTCGGCCCACGAGTACAGCCGCGCGACCATGGGCTCGCCGCTCGGCTGGCGCGACCTGCTGGCCGACGCGATCGTCTATGCGCGCGAGGGCTTCTCGGCCTCCGACGGTCAGCGGACTCCGCCGCCGCGGGAGCCGGATCTCTTCGGGCCCGAGGCCGCGCCCGAGATCAGGCGGGATCTCTGGCCCCTCTACCACCCCGACGCGCTCGCGCGCGGGCCCCTGATCCAGACCGACCTGGCGCGGACGATCGAGGCGGTCGCGGCGGGCGGTGCCGAGGCCTTCTATCGCGGCGACGTGGGGCGGCGGATCGTGGCCGCCGCCTGCGCCGCGGGCAGTCCGCTCGCGATCGAAGACTTCGCCGAGCATCGGTCGGAGTGGGTGGAGCCGCTCACGATCCGCTATGGCGGCGGCGTGGCGGCGAGCTTTCCCCCGCCGACCCAGGGCATGTCGGCGCTGGCGATGCTGGGCATGTCCGAGGCCTTCGACATGGCGGCGCTGCCGGAGGCCGACTACGTGCACGTCCTCGTCGAAGCGGCCAAGCTCGCCTTCGCCGACCGCGACCGGCACCTGACCGATCCCGGGTTCATGCGGGTGAGCCCGGAGGAACTGCTCGCGCCCGAGCGCCTCAAGCGTCTCGCCGGACAGATCTCGCGGCGCCGCGCGCTGTCACCCGGCGATGCGGCGGCGGCCGCGGGCGACACCATCGCCATCGCCGCCGCCGACCGGGCGGGCAATGCCGTGTCGCTCATCCAGTCGCTCTACTTCACCTGGGGCTCGGCGTCTGCCTTTTTTTTTTTTTTTTCTCGTGGCGGGCGATACCGCCGTGGTCCTGCAAAATCGCGGCAGCTTCTTCTCCCTCGACCCGGCTCCCGCCAATGCGCTCGTCCCCGGCAAGCTGACGATGCACACCCTCACACCCTCGATGTACCTCGAGGATGGTCGGGCGCGCTTCGTCTACGGGACGATGGGGGGCGAGGGCCAGCCCCAGACGCAGGCCGCCCTGGTCACGCGGCGGCTTCATCGGGGTCTCGGGCCTCAGGCCGCGGTCGAGGCGCCGCGCTGGCTCTTCGGCCGCACGTGGGGCACGCCGTCCCGGGCGCTCAACCTCGAGGGGCGCTACCCGCCCGACCTCGCGCGCGACCTGGCCGCACGGGGTCACGACGTCGAGGTCGGCGAGGCCTGGGACGACCTGTTCGGCCACGCCCAGTGCATCTGGCTCTCGCCGGACGGCGAGGGACTGGTCGGGGGCTCGGATCCGCGCGCCGACGGCGCGGCGCTGGCTTCTAGCGCACGTGGCCGATGTTGTTCCGCCGCGACAATGTCGCGCTCAGTGGGGCACCGGACGGTGACGGTGGGGGTCGGACCCGCCCCGGCCGCCCGGATCGCCGCGCTTACCGCTCGCCGGCGAGGGCCTTGTAGAGCTCGACGCCGACCTGGGACAGGTCGGAGCGGCTCTCGATGGGCAGGCCGGCATTGGTCCATGCGCCGAGCCCGCCCTTCAGGATGCGCACGTCCTTGAAGCCCATCTTCCTGAGCTTCTGGGCGACCTTGACGCTGGTCCCCTCGTCGGGCGTGGTGCAATACGCGACGACGGGGCGCGTGGTGTCGAGCTCGAGGCCGCTGATGCCCGTGTCGAGCTCCTCGGGGGCCAGGCGCACCGAGCTCGGGATCTTGAGCGGCAGGGCCTCGTAGGCTTCGGCCCTTCGCACGTCGAGGATCGTCGGCTGCTTGCCGCCCTCCTGCAGGTGGATCACCTCGGACGGGCTCACGCGGTAGCGATTGTGCTGCCAGCGGATATAGAACTGGGTGCCGTAACCCGCCAGGCTCAGGAGCGTCACGCCGACCGCGACCCAGAACCACGGGAACGGCCGCGGCGGCGGATTCTTCACCTTCTCGCGCGCCTCGGACAGCTTGCGCTTGACGTCGGGCAGGTTGGGCAGGAGGCGATCGGCCTCCTCGAAGCGCTGCACGGCGCCCTTCCAGTCGTCGGTGAAGAAGGCCCGGAGCCCGGCGAACCACACCGGGTCGAAGCGCCCCATCCCGCCGACCTTCACCGGCGTGCCCGAGACGAAGTCTCGCACCGCCTGCGACGGGATGATGAAGTTGAAGCCCTGGACGATGCCGCCCTCGGGACCGGGCGCCAGCGACACGAAGGTGAGCACGCCGACCATCGCGCCCCGGTCGTCCACCGCGGGCCCGCCGGAATTGCCCCAGGAGGCGGAGGCATCGGTCTGGATCATGGGGGCGCCCGATACGTCCTCCTGGAAACCCGAGACGGCGCCGTTGGTCACGGAGGCTTCCCTGGACGCCGACTTGTTCAGGAGCTCGTGGGACGACACGACGCCGGGGAAGCCCAGGATGTGAATGGGATCGCCGATCTGCGCCACCTTCGAGTCGGTGAGGGGCAGCACCGGATAGGCGTCGCCGGGGATCTTGAGAAGCGCCAGGTCGCGCCCGGACATCGCGCCGGGCTCCGTGCTCACCGGCGGGCTGTACTTCTTGACCTCGGCCTTGATCCGCGTGCCGTTCGAGATGATCACGACGACCTGCGGCGTGAGGTTGACCTTGGTCGTCGGCAAGCACCTTGTCGAGGAGCTTGCGCTTGACCGCGTCGTCGGCCTCCGGCTTCTCGCCCGGGACGATGCGCGCGCGCTCCAGGGCCTTGGGCAAGCACGCGGTGACCACCGCCCGCTGGGCCTGCTGGTTCACGAGCCAGCGAGGTGTCTCGTGCGCCGGCTGTACCACGTGGCCGTTGGTGATGACCCAGCCGTCGCCGTCCACGAACCAGCCGGTGCCCGTCTCGCGGAAGACGGGCGGCGTCACCTTCGTCGGCCCGGCGCCGCAGTCGAGCGTCACCTCGGCGGACACCTCGGACACCACCACGACCACCGCGGGCTTGGCGCGCAGGAGGCCCTCCTGCACGGAGATGTGGGGCTGGGCGTGAACGAGGGGGACAACGTTTGACGTGAGAATCAGGGCGAGCAGCAGCGGAAGCCACACGAGTGAGGCAAACCGCAGTATTATGTGGCGCATCGCCATGTCTCGACCGGTGATTTTACACGAAAAGGACAGCGCATGAGCCGCCAGATTGGTGACATCCCGACCCGAACCTTCAACCCGGGCGACGTGATCTTCAAGGAAGGCGACGACCCGAAGGGGGAGGCGTTCATCGTGCACATCGGCACGGTGGAGATCAAGAAGCTCATCGCCGGAGAACAGCGCCTGCTCAACACCGTCGGCAAGGGCAGCTTGCTCGGCGAGTTCGGGCTCTTTCGCGATGCGCCGCGCTCGGCCACCGCCATCGCCACCGACGCCGTGACCCTCATGGTGATCTCCGGGAACCGGCTCGATCACATGGTCCGGAGCAATCCCGCCCTCGCCGCCGCGCTGATCAAGGATCTCGTCAACCGCATGCTCCGCGCCGAAGACGTCGCCCGCGACGCCGAAAAGCGCGCGCAAGAAGCCGAGGCCCGCGCCGCCGAAGCCGAGCAACGCCTCCGCGAATCAAAGTAGCGCGCCGCCCCGCAGACTCGCCCGCCCGAGTCCGGGCCGCGAACGCGCGGCGGCGGGCGAGAAGGGTCCATATGCGAGGCGGCGCCCGAAGGCCGGGCGCGAGGCGTACGTCCTCTACGTTGAGCGCCCGGACGAGGGCGCCAACGAAGCGAGATGGGCCCTCTACGTTGAGCGCCCGGACGAGGGCGCCAACGAAGCAGATGGGCCCTTATCGCCCGCCGCCGGCGAGGCCGAAGGTGTCGGCGGCTAGGGTGGCGATGTGCCGGCCAATGGCGATCGACGCCGTCGCCGCGGGCGAGGGCGCATTGACCACGTGGACGGCGCCGGGTGTCACGCTGATCTTGAAGTCGTCGACGAGCGAGCCGTCGGGGCTCACCGCCTGGGCGCGCACGCCCGCGCCGCCGCGCTCGATGTCCCCCGCCTCGATCTCGGGAATCAGCTTCTGGAGCGAGCGCACGAAGGCCGCCTTGCTCGCCGACCGGTACAGCTCGTAGCCGCCCATCCGCCAGTAGCGGCGCGCCATGTTCCAGAACCCCGGATAGCCGAGCGTCCCCGCGAGCTCGGCCGGGTTCACCTTGCCGAGGTGATAGCCCTCGCGCGCGAAGGCGAGGACCGCGTTCGGCCCCGCCTCGACGTCGCCGTGGACGGTCCGGGTGAAGTGCACGCCGAGGAAGGGGAACTCGGGGTCGGGCACCGGGTAGATGAGGTTCCGGACGAGGGACCGGCGCTCCTCCTTCAACATGTAGTACTCGCCGCGGAAGGGAACGATCCGGACCTCGGGGTTGATGCCCATCAGCGCCGCGACGCGGTCGGAGTGCAGCCCCGCGCAGTTGACGAGGTGGCGCGCGTGCACCGCGCCCCTGGCCGTCTCGAGCACGAGGCCGTCGCCATCCCGCCGGATGGCGCTGACCCCGGCGCCCGTCCTGATCTCGGCGCCGCGGTCCCGGATGATGCCCGCCATCGTCTCCGCGACCTGGCCGTAGTCCACGATCCCCGTCTCCGGCACGAGCAGCCCGCTCAGCGCGCGGCAATGGGGCTCGTACTCCACGACCTCCTCGCCGGCGATCCGCTTGACCCCGGCCAGGCCATTGGCCGTCGCCCGGTCCTGGATGGTCTGCAGCCGGGGAAGCTCGACCTCGTCGGTCGCGACGATGAGCTTGCCGCACGCCTCCCAGTGGATGCCGTGGGTGTCGCAGAACCGCTTCATCAGCCTGGCGCCCTCCACGCAGAGCCGCGCCTTGAGCGAGCCCGGCTTGTAGTACGCGCCGGAGTGGATCACCCCGCTATTGTGGCCGGTCTGGTGCGTGGCGATGCGCGGCTCCTTGTCGAGGATGACGATGCGCGCGCGCGGATGCGCTTCGGTCAGGGCGAGCGTCGTGGCGAGGCCCACGATGCCGCCGCCGACGACGGCGATGTCCGAAGAGGGAGGCACGGCGGCGCTCAGTTCGGCGCGATGGCGCCGCGGGTGATGTGGCCGTCCTGCTGGCGGAAGGCCTCGTTGATCTTCTCCCGCCCCACCCACGCGGCCAGCATGGCCCGTCTCCGCCATGGTCACACGCTCCTCTGGTGCGTGATCGCCCTCGATGTGCGGCAGGATACCACTACCCCAGCTCGAGCGTGATGGGGCAGTGATCGGAGCCCTGGACATGCGGCAGGATGGTCGCCGAGCGGACGCGGCCGTGCAGCTCGTCGGAGACGAAGAAGTAGTCGATGCGCCAGCCGATGTTGCGGGCGCGCGCGCCGGTCTTCAGATCCCACCACGTGTAGTGCCCGGGCTCGCTCGTGAAGAGGCGAAACGTGTCGTGATAGCCCTGGGCGACGAGGCGGCTCACCCAGGCGCGCTCGACCTCCATGAAGCCGGGGGACTTCTCGTTTTCCTTGGGGCGGGCGAGGTCGATCTCGGTGTGGGCGGTATTGACGTCGCCGCAGATCACCACGCCCTTGCCCAGGCGCCGCAGGCGCTCCGTCATCTCGATGAACTCGTCGTAGAACTTGAGCTTGTGGGCAAGCCGCTCGGGCCCCATGCCGCTATTCGGGAAGTAGACGTTGAAGAGATGGAAGTCGGCCAGCTCCGTGTGGATGACACGGCCCTCGCAGTCGAGCGCGGGGGAGCCGCACTTGGCGGCGACGGCGAGCGGCTCCTGCCGCGTATACGTGACGACGCCGCTATACCCCTTCTTCTCGGCGAAGCACCAGTGGGACCGGTAGCCGTCGGGGGCGCGCATCTCGTCGGTGAGCTGGTCTTCCTGGATCTTGGTCTCCTGCACGCAGAGGACGTCCGGGCGCTCGGCGGCCAGGAAATCGGCCAGCCCCTTCTTCCACGCGGCGCGCAGGCCGTTGACGTTCCACGAGATCAGCTTCATGCGAGCACGGTGGCGACCTGGGTCTGTTCGAGCGCCGGCTTCGCCGGCGCAACCTGTCGTTTCTTGGGGGGAGGGTCGGAGGGGGCCGTCGAGGCCCCCTCCGATTGAGTTCAGGCCGCTTGCTGGATCGCGCTCAGCTTCCAGGGATTCGGCCCGACCGGCCGGGCGAACGTCCAGTACTCCTCGAACTTCACCGGCTCGGTCCGGCTGCCGTCCAGCACCTGCGCGCCGCTCTCGTCGGTCGTGTAGTCGACCAGGCTCGCCAGGAAGTACACCGTCACGAAGTCCTGGCCCTTCTCCTGCCAGCCCTCGGTGACGGCGGCCTGGCGCACGGCGATGTTCTCGAGGCGATTGATCCGCCGCTCGGCCCGGAGCTTGTCACATTGCGCCTGCAGCACACCGCGCATCTCGGGCGTGAGCAGATCGGTCACCCGGCTCATGTCGCGGTTGGTCCACGCCGCCTGGATCTTGAAGAACATGTCCGTCGCGCTCTCGCCGAAGGCGGCCGGGTCGAACTGGGCATCCATCTGCCGGATATGGCCGAGGCCGCGGTCGAGATCGCTCAGCTCGGCCGGTGCGTCCAGCGCGGCGACCGGAGCCGCCGACGATCCGCCGCCGGAGTACGCCGACCCGCCCGAGGGCTGCCAACCGCCCGAGCTAGACCCGCCGTACCCACCCGCATAGGCCGGGGTTCCCGCCGCTCCCGCCGCGGCCTGGCGACGACGCATCCACATGATCGCGAAGACGATGAGGCCGCCGATCAGCACGATCTCCATGAGGCCGATACCGCCGCCCAGCCCACCGAGGCCGCCGCCCATGCCTCCGAACAGCAGGCTGCCGATCAGGCCGCCCACGAGGAGCCCGCCGAGCATGCCGCCCATGCCGCCCCAGCCCGAGCGCTGCGGCATCGCCGAGGGCGCCGCGGGACTTGCGGGGGCGGTCGGCCGGCTGGGTGAAACCTGACTGGGCGACTTGCGGGCGCCGAGTAGCTGCGTGAGCCGCGGCTGCCGCCGGAGCTGCCACCTCCCGCCCGAGCCGAAGCCTCCGCCACAAAGAGCAATGACGACAACGCCAGCACCAGTGCGGACGTGATTGCGATCGATCGTTTCATCGAGTGGTCCTCCTGAGCATCCTGTTCGTTGACTTGCTGCACCCTTCTACCATGCTGCACCCTTCTTATACAGTATCCCGGGCGCGGGTGCGCGCAAGGTTCACTGAATCGCGCTGACCCGCCACGGGTGCGGCCCCGAGGGGCGCACCAGCTCCCATCGCTCCTGAAACGGGACCGGGTCGAAGGGATTGCCTTCCAGCACCTTGAGGCCGATCTCGTCGGTCGTATAGTCGACCAAGCTGGCGACGATCTGCACCGTGACGCGGTCCCATCCGCCGTCCTGCCGGGCCTCCATGACGGCCACCCGGCCCAGCGTGATCCGCTCGACGCGGTTGATCCGGCGCGACGCCCGAAGGCGGGCGCACTCCCGATCGAGCCGCTCGCGCATCTCGACGGTCAGCACGTCCGCCGCCTGCGCGATGTCGCGCGCCGTCCACGCCGCCTGCACCCGGAGAAAGATGTCTCCGACGGCGTCGGCCACTCCGGCCGTGTCGAGGGCCGGATCGGCGCGCCGGACCTCGCCGGGATCGCGGTCCGCCCTCGGAGGCGCAAGCACGCCCGCCCCGCCCCCGTAGCCGCCCGCGGGTGCGAGCTGCTCCGTCTGGTCGAGCTGGTACCTCGACAGCGCCCAGGAGGCGAGCGCGATCAATCCCGACAGGACGACGACCTCGAGCAGCCCCACGCCTCCGAAGCGCCGCCCGTAGAAGATGCTGCCGATGAGCCCGCCCGTGAGCAGGCCCCGGACCATGCTCCGCCAGCTCTTGGCCTTCTTCGGCGGCTTGGGTGCTTCGGGCGCATCAGGCACCGGGGTGTCCGATGTACCCGCGTCGGGCTCGGACCGGAAGCTCCGATCGTCCTCACGCGTCGCGCGACCGCCACTCCGGAAGCCCCCGCCACCGCTCTTGGCCGCGACGTCGGCCACACCGAGCAGCCAGGTCAGCATCAGGGACAGGGCCGCGACCAGCGCGAGACGGCGCTTCATGCACCCTCCGTGGGAGTGACTCGTTCCGGGCATGGGCGCACGGAACGACCCCTGCCATCTCTCATCCTACCTCATCGGAGGCTGCGGAACGGTCAGGCGTGTGCGGCCGGGCGAGCGGCCAGGACGGCCAGCGTATGGCGGGCGATCATCACGTTCTCGTCCGTCGGGATCACCCAGGCCGAGGCCCGGGCCTCGGGCGGGGAAATCCGGGGCCCGCCGGCGCCATTGGCGGCCTCGTCGAGCTCGATGCCGAGCCAGCCGGCATCGCGGCACACCCGAGCGCGGATCTCCGGCGCGTGCTCGCCGATCCCCGCGGTGAACACGAGGGCGTCGAGCCCGCCCAGCGCCGCCGCGAGCGAGCCCAGCTCCCGGCCGATGCGATAGACGAAGACGTCGACCGCCTCCCGGGCGCGCGGCTCGCGGCTGGCGAGCAGCGTGCGCATGTCGCTCGAGATGCCGGACAGGCCGAGCAGCCCCGAGCGGTGATAGAGGAGTGCCTCGATCGCGCCGGCGTCCATCTTGTGCTGGCTCATCAGGTAGAGGAGCACCCCGGGATCGAGCGAGCCCGGGCGCGTCCCCATCACGAGGCCGTCGAGGGCCGAGAAGCCCATGGTCGTCGCCACGCTCCGCCCCCCGTCGCATCGCGCAGAGGCTCGCGCCATTGCCGAGATGGGCGACGACCACCCGCCCCGCCGCCACCCGAGGCGCCACGGCAGGCAGGGCTGATGCGATGTATTCGTAGGACAGGCCGTGGAACCCGTAGCGGCGCACGCCCTCCGCGGCCAGCTCGCGCGGCAGGGCCACGACCTGGGCCACCGGCGGCTGGGTCTGGTGAAAGGCCGTGTCGAAGCAGGCGACCTGGGGCAGGTCGGGCGACGAGGCCGCGGTCGCCCGGATTGCCGCCAGGTTATGCGGTTGATGAAGCGGCGCCAGGGGCACCAGCCGCTCGAGCCCCGCCATCACCTCGGCGTCGATCAGAACGGGGGCCGCGTACTGGCTGCCCGCCGTGCACGACGCGGTGCCCCGCGGCCACCAGGCGATCGTCGCCGCGGTGCTCCCCCAGCCACGCGCGGATCTCGTCCATCGCGCCCCGGTGATCCGCACCCCGCTCGCCGGACAGGTCGCGGTCGATGAGCGCCTCGCCCCCGGGAGCGCGCACGGCGAAGTGCGGGCGCGTGCCGATCCCGTCAACCTCTCCGTCGGGCCCGGCCTCGAGCGCCTGCCCCTGGCCGACGTGAAAGACCGTGAACTTGATGCTCGATGAGCCGGCATTGACGACGAGGATCGCATCCGCCATGCCGCGTCAGGAGCGAAGGCGGCGCGCCGCGGACAGGAGCAGCGGCGTCAGGGCGAGGGCGAGCGGCTCGAGGGCGAGCGGCTTGGTCAGGACCGGCCGTCCGGCGTGGCGCAGGAACCGCTCGGTCTCCGCGTCCGCCGTGTCCCCGGTCAGGAAGATCACCCGCGCCGCCGCCGCGGGCACCCGGCCTTCGAGCCGCTCATAGAGCGATCGGCCCGACGTCCCGGGCATGCGAAGGTCCAGGGTGACGGCGTCGAACACGCGGTCCTCGCGCGTCAGCGCGCGCCAGGCGCTTTCGGCGTCGGAGACCACGGTGGCGCTCACGCCCAGCTCCTTCAGGAGATCGCCCAGCATGCCCGCGACGTCCTCCTCGTCGTCGACGACCAGCACGTGGCCCCGACCGATCCGCTGCGCCGCCGGCGCCGCCGCGGCGGGTCGGGCCACCGTCGCCTCGTCGTGCGCGGGCAGGTCGACGACGAACGTCGCGCCGAGGCCGGGACGGCTGTCGGCGGTCAGGCGCCCTCCGTGACTCTGCACGATGCTGTAGCAGATCGAGAGCCACATGGCGGAAGTATACCGGGCCACGGCCGGGAGACACGACGTTTGACGCGGCGAGGGGTTTGGCGTAATAAGTGGGGGATGGTTTCGGGTGATCGGCAGTGCCGGTGAGCAAGCGGGTCGTCGTCACGGGCCTCGGCGTGGTCTCCCCCATCGGCATCGGCGCCGATGTCTTCTGGAAAGCCGCGCTGGCCGGCCGCTCCGGCATCAGTGCCCTGCCCCCCTGGCAGGATCTGCCCGAGCTGCCCCTCGGCGGCTACCGCTCGCAGGTGGCGGGACAGGTGCTGGACTTCGACACCGCGGAGCTGCCCGAGGGCGTCCAGCCCGACCGCTACGATCGCTACGCGCAGCTCGCACTCCTGGCGACCAAGGAGGCGGTGGCGGACTCGGGGCTCCGGATCGAGCGCGAGAACCCGCATCGGGTCGGCGTCATCATGGGCGCCGGCATGGGCGGCATGCTCATCGGCGAGGAGGAGTTCGCCAAGGTCTACCTGAGCAATCGGCCCCATCGAGTCCACCCCAACTTCATCCCGATGATCACGCTCAACTCGGCGTCGGGCATCATTGCGATGACGTTCCGAGCCAAGGGGCCCAACCTCACCATCTCGACGGCGTGCTCATCGAGCGCTCACGCCATCGGGCTCTCGCTGGCCGCGATCCGTGCAGGCCAGGCCGACGTGGTCATCACCGGCGGGGCGGAAGCGAGCCTCACCCCGCTGGCCTTTGCCGGCTTCTGCGCGCTCCGCGCGCTGTCGACCGCGTACAACGATCAGCCCACGCGGGCCTCCCGCCCGTTCGAGCGCGCGCGCGACGGATTCGTGATGGGGGAAGGCGCGGCGACCCTGATCCTCGAGTCGCTCGACCACGCCATCAAGCGCAAGGCGCCGATCTACGCGGAGGTCGCGGGCTACGCGGCGACCAGCGAGGCCTTCCACATGGTCGTCCCCAAGGAGGACGGCTCCGAGATGGCGATGACGATGTCGATGGGGCTGCGCGATGCCGGGATGAAGCCGTCGGACGTGGACTATATCAATGCCCACGCGACGTCCACGCCCATCGGCGACCCCGTGGAGGTCACGGCCATCCGCACGGTTTTCAAGAAGCGGGCCGACCAGCTCGTCGTCAATGCCACCAAGTCGCTGATCGGCCATACGCTCGGCGCGGCGGGGGCGCTCGGCGGCGTCGCCTGCGTCATGGCGCTGCGCACCGGGCTCGTGCACCCCACCGTGAACTACGACGATCCCGACCCGGCGTGCGACTTGCCGGGGATCTCGGCGGAGATCCAGGAGCGGCCGTTGCGCGCGGCCCTGCTCAACGCCTTCGGCTTCGGCAGCAACAATGCGGCGGTGGTCTTCAGGCAGCCGCCGCAGAAGACGCGCGCGCCTCGCGCCCGCGCACGCTGACTCCCAAACCCGAATCGTCAACCGGAATGGAAGGGCCTCATGGCTTCTGAGTCGACGATCGCCACCCAGATCAGGACCGCGCTCGCGCAGCACCTGAAGCGCGACGTCAGCAAGATCCGCCCGCAAGACCGCCTGCGCGAGGACCTCGGGCTCGACTCGCTCGCGATGATCGAGCTGCTCTTCAAGATCGAGGAGCACTTCGACCTCGAGATCCCCAACGAGGATCTCTCGCGCGTCACCACGGTGGCCGACGTGACGGCCTACGTCGAGGAGAAGCTGGGGGCGACGGCGGCGCCCGCCGCTCCGGCCAAGGCCGCCCCGGCGCTGGGCGAGGTGAAGCCGCAGGCGAGCCGAGCGGATCCGAAAGCGGGGCCGAGCGGAGCGCTGGGCGAGGTGAAGCCGCAGGCGAGCCGAGCGGATCCGAAAGAGGGGCCGAGCGGAGCGAGGCCCGCCGCCAAGCCAGCGCCGCCAGCCCGCCTGCCCGCCAAGGTCACGTCGATCAAGGCGGCGGCGAAGCGCAAGGCCGCGCAGGCCTCTCCCAAGGCCGCGGCGAAGAAGAAGGGCTCGCGCCGGGCATGAACGGCCGGCCCGGGCCGCCGGCCGCCCGACTGGAGGAGATCGCCGGGGCGGTGGGTGGTACCGTGGTCGGCGCTCCGGATACGATGATCACCGGCGTGTCGAGCCTCGCGGAGGCCGCGCCCGGCGACATCGCGTACGTCGAGAGCGAGCGCTTCGCGGAGGCGGCGCGCGGCTCCCGTGCGGCGGCCTTCGTCGTCGCCGCGGCGGTCGACGGGCTCGGCAAAGCCACAGGTCGTCGTCGCCGAACCCCGCTTCGCCTTCGTCCGGATCGTCGAGGCCTTCTTCACCGCGCCCCGCCGGGCGCGCGGCGTCGCCCGCGAGGTGACCCTCGGCGCCGACGTCGTGATCGGGCCGGAGCCGTCGATCTGGCCGTTCGTGACGCTCGGCAACCGGGTGCGCCTCGGCGCGCGCGTCACGCTCTACCCCGGCGTCTTCGTCGGCGACGAGGCGGTGATCGGCGACGACACGGTCCTGCACCCCAATGTCACCGTGCGCGAGCGCTGCTCCATCGGGGCCCGCGTGATCGTGCACAGCGGCGCGGTGATCGGCAGCGACGGCTTCGGCTACGTGCAGCAGAACGGCCGCCATCACAAGGTGCCCCAGCTCGGCACCGTCGTGATCGAGGACGACGTGGAGCTGGGCGCCAACGTGGCCATCGACCGCGCGACCTTCGGCCGCACGCTGGTGCGGCGCGGGACCAAGGTGGACAACCTGGTCCAGATCGCCCACAACGTGGAGATCGGGGAGCACACCGTGCTCGCCGGCCAGGCCGGCATCTCGGGCAGCACGCGGATCGGCTCCTACGTGATGGTCGGGGGACAGGCGGGCTTCGCCGATCACCTCGAGGTCGGCGACCGCGCCATGGTCGCCGCCCAGGCCGGCGTCTTTCGCGACGTCCCGTCCGGCACCCTCGTCGCGGGCAGCCCGGCGCTTCCCCGCGACCAGGCCGGTCCCATCCACGGCGCGCTCCTCCGTCTGCCCGAGCTGCGCCGGCAGCTCCGCCGCCTCGAGCAGCGCGTGAAGGAGCTCGAAGCGCGCGCCGAGGCACCGCCCAAGGCGCGCCGCAGCCGTCAGCGGTAGTACCAGCCGCAGAGCCGCGCCGGGCTCACCCCACAGAAGTACAGGAAGCGAAGCGACCACATCAGGAGGACGGTGCGCAGGATTCCGTCCCGCTCCCATTTCCGCGACGACGTCGTGACGCGCAGGTCGAGGCTCGCCAGCCGGCCCAGCCGCTTGAGCCGCCTCGTCAGCTCGATGTCCTCCATGAGGGGGATGTCGGGGTAGCCGCCGAGGGCGTCGAAGGCGGCGCGCGTGACGAAGATCCCCTGGTCGCCTGTCGAGATCCCACTCCACCGGGAGCGCCGGTTCATGAGGGCGGCGATCATGCGGAAGGGCCAGCGCGGGCTCGTGAAGCGCACGTCGAAGCGCCCGCCGACGACCGACGGGTCGGCGAGGGCCCGCGTGATGGCCGACGTCGCCCCCTCCGGCAGCACGGTGTCGGCGTGCAGGAACAGGAGCGCGTCGCCCCGCGCCACCCGCGCGCCCGCGTTCATCTGGCGCGCCCGCCCGCGCGGGCTCGCGATGAAGCGGACGGAAGGGAAGCGCCGCACCACCTCGCCGGTCGCGTCCGCGCTGCCGCCGTCGACGACGATGACTTCCTCCCGGGGACAGCGGGCGACGAGGTCGGGCAGGAGCCGCTCGAGATTCGGCGCCTCGTCGAGCGCGGGCACGACGATGCTCAGCATCCGACGCCGCCTCAACGGGTCCAGGCGAGCCAGCGCGCGAAGAGCCGCTTCACGCGCGGGCGCGCCTGGGCATCGGAGTTGTGCGTGAACGGCGACGAGCGTCCGGTTGTGGGCATCCCTCGATGGCTCCCGACGGCGGCGGGATCGCTCATGTCAGGGGGACGCGCTCGGCGAGAGCCCGCCGAGCCAGGCGCGTCACGAACACGGTCACGGCAATCGTCGCGACGAGGCCCACGGCGTAGAACGCCCACTCGGCGGGGGTGCGGCTCGCCCGGCCGCCCGCGCCCGCGAGATCGCCCGCGATGGAGCCCAGGTAGACGTACAGGAGCGTGCCCGGCATCATCCCGATCCACGACGCGACCACGTAGTCGCGCAGCGACACGCGGGTGACCCCGAACGCGTAGTTCAGGACGTTGAACGGCACGACGGGCGACAGGCGCAGGAGCCCCACGATCTTCCAGCCCTCGCGGGCGACCGCCTCGTCGATCGCCGCGAACTTCGGGTGGCCCTCGATCTTCCCCGCGATCCAGTCCCGCGCGAGATAGCGCCCCACGAGAAAGGCCGCCGTGGCCCCGAGGGTGGCGCTGATCGAGACGATGGCGAATCCGCGGACCAGCCCGAAGACGACGCCCGCCCCCACCGTGAGGATCGACCCCGGCAGGAAGAACACCGTCGCCGCCACGTAGAGAAGCGCGAAGAGCGCCGGTCCCCAGGGGCCGAGCCGCGCGATGCCGTCGAGCGCGACCCGGAGCCGCGCGGGCGCATCGAAGTAGTGCGCGGCGAGCACGAGCCCGACGGCGAGCAGGGCCCACAGCGCGAGCTTGCCGCGCGAGCCTGCGCGCGGCGCGGCGGACGTGCCGGCGATCCTGGTCATGTCTGCGGAAGTCTAGCAGGATGCGTATGTGCTTCGCGGCACCTTGGCAAGGCGCGCCCCCCGCGGTGTAAGATCGGCCGCCGCCGCATCCTCCGGGCCGGCCGGCGCATCCCAACAGGAGAGAGGAGATCGATCCCATGAGCACTCCGACAAGCAATGACGAATCGTGGCTGGTGACGCTCGACGAGCGCAACTTCGATGAGACCCTGGCCGTCGCCGAGGGCGTCATGATGGTGGATTTCTGGGCCGAATGGTGCGGCCCGTGCCGGGCCGTGGGGCCCGTGCTGGAGGACCTGGCGCGCACGTCCGGCGGCAAGGTGACGCTCGGCAAGGTCAATGTCGACGAGAGCCCGGCCCTGGCCGCGCGCTACGGCGTCCGCTCGATCCCGACGATCCTGTTCGTGAAAGACGGCAAGGTGAAGGACCAGGTGATCGGCGCCGTTCCGAAGCAGCAGCTCCAGGCCAAGCTCGCCACCCTCGCCTAGCAGGCGGCTGAAAAGGGCCCATCTGCGGAGGTACGGCGCCCTCGGCAGCCGGCTCACGCGGCTCGCTCGCGCTCGCCTTGCGGCTGCAGCTCGCCATGCTTGATACGCCTCGCCGGCTGCCGTCGGGCGCCGCCTCGCATCTGGACCTTTTTGAGCCGCCTGCGGGCTTTTCCCCATC
>CAWIZN010000024.1:0-38217 GCA_963840495.1 uncultured Candidatus Rokubacteria bacterium | reverse complement strand
TGGTTGCGGGGGCTAGATTTGAACTAGCGACCTTTGGGTTATGAGCCCAACGAGCTACCGGGCTGCTCCACCCCGCGGTGACGAGGTTCAATGTAGCCGACGGCTCAGGGCGTGTCAATCCCTCCGGCGGATCTGTCTCGCACGGGGGCGAGCACGGCGCCTCTCAGCACGCGATCCGTCTTCCCCGCCTCGTAGCGCCCGGTCCGCCCGAGGCTCCAGAGCACGCGCCAGGCGCCCCGCGTCGCGAGGAGCCAGTACGTCTGACACCGGAACGTGCCGAGGAACTTCTCCTTGAAGCTCTTCCGGGCGAGATCGACGTCGCGCGGCAGGTATCGGCGGAAGCCCTCGACCAGCGACTGGGTCATGATGCCGCCCACCCAGATCGTGAGGAGCAGAGACAGCGTCGGCGCCGCGATGGCGACGTAAAACAGGTTGGGGTACTCCCAGCGATACGTATAGGCGAGATACCAGCCGAGGTAGCCCATCACCGGATACACGAGGGCGGCGATGGGCCACTCGACCACCTTGTTGCCGGCGTGGCGCAGGAGCTGGGCCAGGTTGAAGGCCGTCGGCTCGGCGCGCCACGTCCGCCACAGGAACGAGATGTCCTGGAGCACGCCCAGATACCACCGGGCGTTCTGACGGATCACCTTCTCGGACGTTTCCGGCAGGTCCGTCAGCTCGACCATGGGGAGCGCCCGGATCAGGATGCCGCGCCGGCCCAGCGCATAGCCCAGGGTCGAGTCCTCGGTGGCGCCGGAGGTGGGAAAGCCCCCCACCGACGCGAGCGTGTCGAGGCGCACGAACTGGTTGTGCCCGAGGCAGATCTGCGAGCGGCGGAACATCAGCTCGAAGACGGGACGGAGTGCCTTGCCCAGGCGCGGGAACCGGGCGGCAAAGCGCGCGAAGAGCCGCACGCGCTTGACCTCGCTGATGAGCCGGGCGATCGACACGCGGATGAAGATCGACGATTGCTGGATGGCGCAGATCTTCCCGCGGATGGCCTGGCGGTCATAGTTGGCGAGGGAGAGCGTGATGCCCTGGTAGGCGAGCGCGCCCGGACCGGCCAGCTCCTCCTGGGCGATCCAGCGGTACGTGTCGGGATCGGGAATCGAGTCGGCGTCGCTCACCCCGACGAAGACGCGCCGCGGGATCGAGGTCCTCGCCGAGGATCTCGCGCAGCGCCTCCGGCCGCAGCGCCCAGTTGAGCTGATGCGCCTTGCGCCCCGGGCCGGGCATCGCCAGATGGGTGAGGCGCTTCTGCTGATACGGCGGCAGCGTCTCGCGCAGGCGGCGGACCAGCTCGCCCGTGCTCACGCCCATGCCGGGATGGGGCGCCCGCTCCTCCTCTTCCTTGGTGACGACCACCACGTGAAGGCCCCCGTGGGGGTAGCGCGAGCTCACCAGGGCCTTCACCGTCTCGGCGATGTCGGGCTCCTGGTACGCGGGCACCAGGTGGAGGAAGACGGGCGCGCGCGGCTCGCGCTCGAGCGCCTCCTCGCTCGGCAGCGCGTCGAGCCGCGCATAGGCGTCGCGCACGAAGCGCAGCGTGGTCACCATCCCCTTCCAGTCGAGCGCGAGCTTGAAGGCCGCGCGCGCGTTCAGGAACAGGGCGACGACGAAGAGGGCGAAGAGCAGCTCCATCGCCGGTCACCGGCCTCCGGAAGGCGGCAGCTTGAGGACGCGCTCGCCCGGCTTGACGAGGCCCAGCTCCTCGCGGGCGATCTGCTCGATCGACTCGGGGTCGGAGCGGAGCCGGGCCACGGAGGCGGAGACGCGATCGGTCTCGGCGCGAAGGGCGGCGATCTCACGCTCGAGCCCGTCGACTTCACGCTTCATGTTCCAGAGCCGGCCCAGGCTCTGGCCGCCGAATCCGAGGATGGCGAGTGCGATGACGGCGAGAGTGCCCGCGCGCAGCGCGCGCCGACTCACCGCCGCCCCGGGAACACGGCGCGGCCCGGCCACACGGCCGCCGAGCCCAGCTCCTCCTCGATGCGCAGGAGCTGGTTGTACTTGGCGGTGCGCTCACCCCGCGCGAGCGAGCCCGTCTTGATCTGGCCCGCGTTCACGCCCACGGCGAGGTCGGCGATGAAGGTGTCTTCCGTCTCCCCGGAGCGGTGGGAGATGACCGTGCCATACCCCGCCCGCTTGGCGAGCTCGACGGCCTCGAGCGTCTCGGTGAGGGTGCCGATCTGGTTGACCTTGACGAGCAGCGCGTTGGCGAGCCCCTGGCGGATGCCTTCTTGCAGGATCGCCGGATTGGTCACGAAGAGGTCATCGCCCACGAGCTGCATGCGCCCTCCGAGCCGGCGCGTCAAGCCCTGCCAGCCCGCGCGGTCGTCCTCGCCGAGGCCGTCCTCGATCGAGCAGATGGGATAGCGGCCGGCCAACCCCTCGTAGAACTCGATCATCTCCTCCGCGGACTTCACCGTGCGGTCCGCGCGAAGCCGATAGCGACCGTTTTCGTGGAACTCGCTGGCCGCGGCGTCGAGCGCGAGCCACACCTCGTCGCCCGGGCGGTAGCCCGCGCGCTCGATGGCGCGCAGCAGGAAGTCGAGCGCGGCCTCGTTGCTGCCCAGCGCGGGCGCGAAGCCGCCTTCGTCGCCGACGCCCGTCGAGAGCCCCTTGTCCTTCAGGAGCTTCTTGAGCGTGTGGAAGATCTCGACGCCCATGCGCAGCGCCTCGCTGAAGCTCCCCGCCCCCGCGGGCACGATCATGAACTCCTGGATGTCGAGGCCATTGTCCGCGTGGACGCCGCCGTTCAGCACGTTCATGAGCGGCACGGGCAGGATCCGCGCGCCGGGCCCGCCGAGGTACTGGTACAGCGGCAGGCCCGCCTCGTCCGCCGCCGCCCGCGCCGCGGCGAGGGAGACGCCGAGCAACGCGTTCGCGCCGAGTCCCGACTTATTGGGCGTGCCGTCCAGCTCGAGGAGCGCGCGGTCGATCAGCGCCTGCTCGGCCGCCTCGAGCCCCTCGACCTCGGGAGCGATCACCTCGATCACGTTCTGGATGGCGCGCTTGACCCCCTTGCCGAGGTAGCGGTTCTCCTCGTCGTCGCGGAGCTCGACGGCCTCGCGCGACCCCGTCGAGGCACCCGACGGCACGAGCGCGCGCCCATAGGCGCCCGACTCGAGCCAGGCCTCGACCTCGATGGTGGGATTGCCGCGCGAGTCGAGCACCTCGCGGGCGTGCAGGGTCCGGATCTCCGACATGGTCAGGCCTTTCGTTCCACGATGAAGCGGCCGAGCGCCCGGATCGGCTCGGCACGGGGCCCGAGCTCCGCCAGAGCCTCCTCCGCCTCCGCGATGAGAGAGCGGGCGCGCGCCCGCGAGGCGTCGACGCCGTGCAGCGCGGGATAGGTCGCCTTCTGCTGGACCAGATCCTTGCCCGCGGTCTTGCCGAGCTCTTCCGGGCTCCCCACCACGTCGAGGACGTCGTCGACGATCTGGAAGGCCAGCCCCAGGTTCGCCCCGGCGATGCTGAGGACGCGCGTCTGCGCGGCCGTCGCCCCGCAGAGGACGGCGCCGACCCGCAGCGAGGTGCGGATGAGCGCGCCCGTCTTGTGGGCATGGATATAGTCCACGGTATCCGCGGTGACCTGCTTGCCCTCGGACTCGAGGTCGGCGACCTGTCCCCCCACCATGCCCCCGCAGCCCGCGGCGTCGGCCACGTCCGCGAGCACGTCGGCGAGCCGGCTCGCAGGCCGCGCGCGGAAGTTCTCCGCGACGAGCCCGAAGGCCAGCGTCAGGAGCGCGTCTCCGGCCAGGATGGCCATGGCTTCGCCGAACACCTTGTGATTGGTGGGAACGCCGCGCCGGAAGTCGTCATTGTCCATCGCGGGCAGGTCGTCGTGCACGAGCGAGTACGTGTGGATCATCTCCATCGCGCAGGCCGTCGGCATCACGTCGTCCATCCGCCCGCCCACCGCTTCGGCCCCGGCGATGACCAGCACGGGCCGCAGGCGCTTGCCGCCCGCGAACACGCTGTACCGCATGGCCGTGTGCAGGCGCTCCGGCCGAACCGACTCCGCGGGGAGGAAGCGGTCGAGGGCCGCGTCGACCGCCGCGGCGCGCTCCTTCATGTACGCGGCGACGTCGACGCTCACGTGTCGTCCTCGTCGAGCGCCAGCGACTCGGCGCGGAGCGACCCGCTCTCGTCACGCGTCAGGATCTCGATCCGCTTCTCCGCCTCGTCCAGGTACTTCGCGCAGCGCCGGGCGAGGCCCACGCCTTCCTCGAAGACCTTGAGCGACTCCTCCAGCGCCAGATTCCCCGCCTCGAGCTGGTCCACGAGCAGCTCGAGGCGCTGGAGGGCGTCCTCAAACCTGATGTCGGTCATCACGCTCCTTGACCTGCTCCACGCGCGCGCCCAGCGTGCCCTCGCGCAGCAGGATCTCGATGATGTCACCGCGTGAGACGTCCGCGGCACGTCTCACCACGGCGCCCGAGGGCAGCCGCGTCAGGCTATAGCCGCGACCCAGCACGGCGAGCGGCGACAGGCTCTCGAGCCGTCCCACGGCCGCCTCGAAGCGATGCCGCGAGGCCTTGATGCTGTGCCCACCGGCCGCCAGAAGCCTTCCGCGAAGCTGGGCGAGCACCGCGACGCCCTGGGAGATCCTAGCCAAGGGATGCAGGGAACTCAAGGTGTTTGTCGCCAGCGCGACGCGGTGAGCGGCGAGCCGGTGGTTGCCGCGGACGCCCGCGCGCAACCGCAGCGCGAGGTCGTCCACCCGCCGGTGCCACTCGCGGAGCGCGCGGGCAGGGTCGGTCAGCACGCGCCGCCGGGCGAGGTAGAGCGAGCGCTCCCTGCCGCGCTCGACCTGGCCGCGCATGGCCTGCCCGAGCCGGGCGTAGAGCTCGCCGAGCGCGCGAACGACGTGCAGCTTCTCCCGGACCACCAGCTCGGCGGCGCCCGACGGCGTCGGTGCGCGCAGGTCGGCGACGAAGTCGGCGATGGTGAAATCGGTCTCGTGGCCGACCGCGGAGATGACGGGCACGCGGCAGCCCGCGATGGCGCGGGCGACCCGCTCGTCGTTGAACGCCCACAGGTCCTCGATCGAGCCCCCGCCGCGGGCCACGATCACCACGTCGAGGTCGGCGATCTCGCAGAGATCGGCGATGGCGGCGACGATCTCCCGCGGCGCCTCCTCGCCCTGGACGCGGACGGGAGCGATCAGCACGCGCAGGTCGGCGAAGCGGCGGCCGATGATATTGAGGATGTCGCGGAGCGCCGCGCCCGTGGGCGACGTGACGATGCCGATGACGCGCGGAAAGAGCGGCAGCGGGCGCTTCTTGCCGGCATCGAAGAGCCCCTCCGCCTCGAGCTTCTTCTTGAGCTGCTCGAAGGCGATCTGGAGCCCGCCGAGGCCCTTCGGCTCGAGCAGCTCGACCACGAGCTGGTACTCGCCGCGATTGGCGTACACGTCGAGGCCGCCGAAGGCCAGCACCTGCAGGCCGTCCTCGACCTCGAAGCGCACGCGCCGGCCCCGCCCGCGGAAGAGCACGCAGCGGAGCTGGGCGGCGTCGTCCTTCAGCGTGAAGTAGGCGTGGCCGGACGAGGGCGTGCGCAGATTGCTGACCTCGCCCTCGACCCACACCGCCGGGAATTCCTCCTCGAGGGCGGACTTGATGCCGAGCGTGAGCCCCGAGACCGTGTAGACCGTCCGCTCCCTCATCGCGAGCGGCTGGCCCCGAGAGCGTGGCCCGGCATCATCAGGAGAGCTGGCGGCGGGGGGAGAGCTGGCGGCCGGCGGCGAGGAGCGTATTGCGCATCAGCATGGCGATGGTCGTGGGGCCGACGCCGCCGGGGACGGGCGTGATGGCGCGGACCTTCGGGCTCACGGACGCCCAGTCCACGTCGCCCGCGAGCTTGCCCGTGTCGAGCCGGTTCACCCCGACGTCGATGACGACGGCGCCGTCCTTCACCATGTCGCCGGTGACGAAGCGCGGCCGCCCCGCGGCCACGCAGAGGATGTCGGCGCGGCGGCAGTGCCCGGCCAGATCGCGCGTCCGCGTGTGACACATCGTCACCGTGGCGTGCCGGCCGAGGAGAAGCTGGGCGAGCGGCTTGCCGACCAGGCGCGAGCGGCCGACCACAACAGCCTCCGCCCCCTCGATGGCGATCCCGTAGTGGTCGAGGATCTCGAGACAGCCCGCCGGCGTGCACGGCACCGCCGTCGGCTTGCCCGCGAGGAGGTTGCCGAGGCTCATCGGGTGGAGCCCGTCGACGTCCTTGGCGGGGGCGATGGCCGCGAGGGCCTCGTCCTCGTCCAATCCCTTGGGCAGCGGGAGCTGAAGCAGGATGCCGTGAATCGACGCGTCCGCGTTGATCGCAGCAATGGTGGCGAGCAGCTCCGCCTGCGTGCACCCCTGCGGGTAGAGGTAGTCGCGCGAGGCGATGCCGACTTCCTCGGCGCTCCGCTTCTTGTTGCGCACGTACACCTGGGAGGCGGGATCCTCTCCGACCAGGATCACCGCGAGCGTTGGCCGGGCGCCGGTCGACTCGGCGAGCGCGGCGACGCCGGTCTTCACGTCCGCCAGCACGTTGGCCGCGACCGCCTTGCCGTCGAGGATCAGCACCGGCCGCTCCGGCTCAGGCGGGGACGGGAACGCGCAGGCGCTCGATGGACAGGCCCCGGCCGGTGTCGGGATCGATGCGGATCACGACCCCGTGGAGCGCCGCCGGACCCTTGGCGGGCTCGAAGCGGTTCGGCATCTGGGTGAGGAAGCGCTGCAGCGCCAGCTCCGGATCGACGCCGATCACCGAGTCGGTGGGCCCGGTCATCCCGAGGTCCGTGATATAGGCGGTGCCCTTCGGCAGCACGCGCTCGTCCGCCGTCTGCACGTGCCGATGGGTGCCCACCACCGCGCTCACCCGCCCGTCGAGATACCAGCCCATCGCCTGCGATTCCGAGGTGGCCTCGCAGTGCATGTCGACGACGACGATCGACGTCTCCTGGTTCAGCCGCGCCAGCTCCTCGTCGGCCTTGCGGAAGGGGCAGTCGAGATTCGGCAGGAAGACGCGGCCCATCAGGTTGAGGACGCCGACCTTGTGCGGCCCCGCCTTGACGACGATCGAGCCCGCGCCCGGCGTGCCCGCCGGGAAATTGGCGGGGCGGAGCAGCAGGTTCTCCTTGACGATGTACTCGATGATCTCCTTCTTGTCCCAGATGTGATTCCCCGACGTCATCACGTCCGCGCCCTGCTCGAGGGTGGCGCGCGCGATGGCCGGCGTCACCCCGTAGCCGGACGCGGCGTTCTCGATGTTGACGATGGCGAGGTCCGCCTCGTGCTGCTTCTTCAGCTTCGGCAAGAGGAGCTGGATCGCGCGCCGGCCGGGCTCGCCGAACACGTCGCCCACGCACAGGATCGTGAGGGGGCGCGTCATCACTTCGCCACTTCGACGGCGCGCGTCTCGCGGATCACGATCACCTTGATGTGGCCGGGGTACTGCATCTCGGCCTCGATGCGCTTGGAGATGTCCTTGGCGAGCTGGTGGGCGTCGAGGTCGGAGATCTGGTCGGCCTTGGTCATGATGCGCAGCTCGCGCCCCGCCTGGATGGCGTAGCACATCTCCACGCCCTTGTAGGACATGGCGATCTCCTCGAGCTTGGCGAGGCGCTTGATGTAGCTCTCGAGCACGTCGCGCCGGGCCCCGGGGCGGGCCGCCGAGATGCCGTCGGCCGCCTCCGTCAAGACCGCCTCGATCGTCTCGGGCTCGACGTTTTCGTGACCGCACAGCGCGGCGTTGATGATCTGCGGCGACTCCCCGTACTTGGTCAGCACCTGGAGCGACAGCTCGGGGTGGCTGCCCTCCTGCTCGTGGGTCAGGGCCTTGCCGATGTCGTGGAGCAGGCCCATGCGCTTGGCGAGCTTGCTGTCGGCGCCGATCTCGGACGCCATCATCCCGGCGAGCCAGGCCACCTCCTTCGAATGCTGCAGGCAGTTCTGGCCGTACGACGTCCGGTACTTCATGCGCCCGACGAGCTTGACCAGCTCGGGATGGAGCGAGTGCACCCCCAGCTCGAAGCAGGCCTTGTCACCCTCCTCCTTGATGTGCTGCTCCATCTCCTGCTTGACCTTGATCACCACTTCCTCGATGCGGGCCGGGTGGATGCGGCCGTCGGCGATCAGGCGCTGGAGCGCGAGGCGGGCGATCTCCCGGCGGTAGGGGTCGTAGGCGGAGATCAGGACGGCCTCGGGCGTGTCGTCGACGATCAAGTCCACCCCGGTGTGCAGCTCGAGCGCCCGGATGTTCCGGCCCTCGCGCCCGATGATGCGGCCCTTCATGTCGTCCGATGGCAGGTCGACGATGGAGACCGCCGTCTCCACCGTGTAGTCGGGGGCGAGTCGCTGGATGGTGGTGGCGAGCACTTCCTTGGCCTTGGCGTGCGCCGTCTCCCGGGCCTCTTCCTCGAGGCGCATGCCCATGAGCTGCGCCTCGCGCCGGGACTCGATCTCGACCTGGGCCATGAGCTGGCGCTTGGCCTCCTCGGCGGTGAGGCCGGCGATGCCCTCGAGCTTTCGGCGCTGCTCTTCCAGCGCGGTCGCCAGCCGTCCTTCCTTCTCGGTCATGACGCGCTCCCGCTCGGTCATGCTGCGCTCGCGGTTCTGCGCATCCGTGTCCCGGCGATCGAGCTGGTCGAGCCGGCGGGCGAGCTGCTCCTCCTGCTGCAGGATGCGCCGCTCGACCCCCTGAATCTCCTTCTGGCGGGCGCGGCCCTCTTGATCGAGCTCGGCGCGAATACGCAGCGCATGCTCCTTGGCCTCGAGCTCGCCCGCGCGGATCCGGGCCTCGGCTTCGCGGACCTTGGCCTCGCCGTCGCGGATCTTGGCCTCGGAGTCACGCGCGGCCTGATCGACCAGGCGCTTGGCATCCTCGAGAATCCGCTGGGCTCGCGCCTCGGCGTCGCCGAGCGTGCGCGCGGTGGTGAGCTTCTGGGCGAAATATCCGACGAACAGGCCGAGGAGGGCAGCAAGCGGCAGGAGCCAGGCTATTGCGTTCATCGATGACTCCACTCCGGGACGCACCCGGACGGGGCATGTGCACTTTAGCGAGCGGGCGGCAAATAGCCGCTAAAACTGGGAAATTATAGGCTTACGGGTGAGGTAATGTCAACGAAACGAACGAGCGAGCGGCGGGAAGAGCCCCACTTCTGCCGTGTGCCGACGGTGTTTCGAACCTGGTATCACCAGGTGGGCGCCAAAAGTGAGGGCTTCAGGCTTCCCCTCCTTAGGAGGGGCATGCGCACCACCCTCAGTGAACGGCGTCCTTAACGCAAAACGAGGTTGAAACTTTCCCCCGACATCACGAACAGCGCAGGGCACATCCTTGTACCCCCCGGCGGGGGCCGCCGTCAAGCCCTTTGTGCCGCGCTAGAGCGATGAGAAGGGCCCATCTGCTTCGTTGGCGCCCTCGACAGCCGGCTCAACGTACGGAAGTACGCCTCGCCGGCTGCCTTCGGGCGCCGCCTCGCACGTCTCGCGCTAGCCGCGCTGTCGCGGGCTCCTCGAGCAGACGGGTTACTCCGACAGGCTCTAGGTGTCGGTCACGACGGCATCCAGAAGCTCGCGCAGGGCTCCCACCCTGGCGCTGGCCGCCCGGTCCGCCTCACTTCGCTCATCGCGCAGCCGGAACAGCTCGTCGGTGATGTAGAGCGCCGCGAGCGCCAGTAGCCGCGCCGCGTCCTGTTGTCCCCCCACCACCTCCACGAAGCTCCGACACCCGCTTCTCGAGATAGGCGGCCAGTTCCCTGACATACCCCGCGTCCGACGCACTCCGGATCGTATACTTCTGCCCCAGTATCTCGACCTCGACCCGGTTCAGCTCGGCCATTGCCGTCCCTCCCTCCCGCCTTCCCTACTACCCCACTACAGATCCAGCTTGTCCAGCTCCTTCAAGATGCCATCCACCTGGGTGAGCACATCCTTGCGCTCCTGACGCAAGCTCTGCAGCTCCAGCCGATCCTGCTCCATCGCGGCAACCCGGGCCTGCAGCGCTTCGCGCTCCTTCCGGAGGGCGGCAATGGCCTCCGCCGCCTGCTTCACCGATCGCTCCAGGTGCTCCAGCCGCTCCGAGAGATTCTCCGCCATCATGCGCCCCTGATCTCGGCCCCGAAGCGCGCGCGGATCTCCGCGACGATCGTGGCGTGCAAGTCGTTGACTTCCCGGTCGGTCAGCGTGCGGTCGGGCGCCTGGTAGGTGAGGCTGAAGGCGAGGCTCCGCCGCCCCTGCCCGACCTGGTCGCCCTGGTAGACGTCGAAGAGCAGGATCCGCGTGAGGAGCGGCACCTGCATCGCCCGAAGACGCGCCTCGACGTCGCCGGCCAGCACACCGGCGGGCACCACGATGGCGAGGTCCCGCTGCACGGCGGGAAAGCGCGGCAACGGCTGGTAGCGCGGCACCGCCTGGGGCAGGGCGCCGAGCGCGGTCAGCGACAGCTCGGCCACGAAGACGGGCGCGGGCAAATCGAACGCCTCGCGCACGCCGAGCGCGAGCTCGCCGAACCAGCCCACCGCGCGGCCATCGACGGCGAGCCCGGCGGCGCGGCCCTCTTCGAGATAGCGCGGCCCCGTGCCCGCGGCCCAGCGCGTGGTTTCCGAGCCCGGCGCGCCCGCCGCGGCGAGCACCAGCTCACCCAGCCCCTTGGCGTCGAAGACGTCCGCGCGGTCGCGCGAGGCGCTCCAGCTCCGCCGCTCCCGCAATCCGGTGAGGGCGATGCCGGCCCACAGCTCCTCGTGCACGGGGCGATCGACGTCCTCGGCGCGTCGGGGCGCGAAGATGTGGCCGATCTCGAAGACCCTCGCGTCCGGGTTCCCCCGGTTCGCATTGAGCGCCAGCACGTCGAGCAGCCCCGCCATCAGCGACGGGCGGAGCACCGAGCGCTCGCGCGAGAGCGGGTTCTGCAGCGTCACGAGCGCGGCGTCGTCCTCCCAGCCCATGGCGCGCAGCCGGTCGGGATCGACGAAGGCATAGGTGACGCACTCGGCGAGTCCCGCCGCGTTGAGCGCCCGGCTCACCGCGCGCGACACGGTGAGGCCGCGCGGCCGCGTGACGGGGCGCAGCTCGCCGCCGCGCGCGAGGGTCACCGGGATCTTGTCGTATCCCCAGACCCGGATGATCTCCTCGACGAGATCGTCCTCCTGGGCAATGTCGCGCCGGAAGCTCGGGACGACGACCTCGAGATCCGTGCCGGAGTCGCCGACGGCGAAGCCGAGCCGCTGGAGGATCCCCACCACCTCGTCGCGCGGCGGGCAGACGCCGATCACCCGCTCCACGCGCGCGAGCCGGAGGACGATGCGGGGGCGCGGGCGCGGCTCGGGATAGACGTCGAGCACCCCCCGCGCGATCACGCCGCCGCCGAGATCGGCCATGAGCTGCGCGGCCCGGTCGAGGGCCGCCCGCAAGCCATCGATGTCGCCGCCGCGCTCGAAGCGGTAGGCGGCGTCGGTGTGCAGGCCGAGCGCGCGGGATGTCCGGCGGATCCCGGCGGGATCCCAGTACGCGGCCTCGAGGAGCACGGACGTCGTCCCGCCCGTCACCTCGCTGTCGGCGCCGCCCATGACTCCCCCAACCCCCAGCGCACGGTCGGCGTCGCACACCATCGCCATGTCCGGGCCGAGCGCGCGCGTCTGCCCGTCGAGCGTGGTGATCCGCTCACCCGGCCGCGCGCGCCGCACCACGATCTTCCGCCCGCCCACCTGATCGTAGTCGAAGGCGTGCAGCGGCTGGCCCAGCTCCCACATCACGTAGTTCGTGACGTCGACCAGGTTATTGATCGGACGGAGGCCCACGGCGCGCAGCCGCTGGGCGAGCCATGGGGGCGAGGGCCGGACCGTCAGGCCGGTGATGACCCGCGCGCAGAAGCGCGGGCACAGGTCGACCGCTTCGATCTCGACGGTGGCGAGCGCGGCGGCCTCGGGCTCCCCTTCCTTCACGGCCACCTGGGGAAAGCGGAACGGCGCGCCGGTGAGGGCGGCCACCTCGCGGGCCACGCCCACCACCGACAGCGCATCAGGCCGATTCGGGGTGATCTCGATCTCGAGGATCGCGTCGTCGAGACCCAGATAGGTCGCGAGATCGGCGCCGAGGGGCGCATCCGACGGGAGCGCCAGGATGCCGTCGTTGTCGGGCCCGAGGCCGAGCTCCTTCTCGGAACAGAGCATGCCCTCGGAGACGACGCCCCGGATCGTCGCGGCCTTGATCTCGCGACCTCCCGGGAGGGTTGCGCCCGGCGGCGCGAGCGCCGAGCGCAATCCCGGCGCGACGTTCGGCGCGCCGCAGATCACCGAGAGCCGGCGGTCCGGCAGCGCGACGCGGCAGAGGCGGTTCCGATGGCCGGGGCGCGATTCGTCCAGCTCCGCCTCGATGGCCTCGATCTCGCCGACCACGACGCCGGAGAGCCCCTCCACGACCGGCGCAATCGACGCGACTTCCACTCCCGCATTGACGAGGCGGTCGGCGATCTCGCGCGGCCCGAGGTCGGTGTCGACGAACTCCTTCAGCCAGCGGCAGGAGATCTTCACGGAGCACCAGCCCCGCCCCCGAATTGCTGCAGGAAGCGCAGGTCATTGTCGAAGAAGAGCCGGATGTCGTCGATCTCGTACTTGAGGATGGCCACGCGCTCGACGCCCATCCCGAAGGCCCACCCGGTCACCTCTTCCGGATCGTAGCCCACGTTCCGGAGCACGTTCGGATGGACCATCCCCGAGCCGAGGATCTCGATCCAGCCCCCGTGCTTGCAGAAGCGGCAGCCGTCGCCGCCGCACTTGAAGCACAGCACGTCGGCCTCCGCGGAGGGCTCGGTGAACGGAAAGAAGGACGGCCGGAAGCGCAGCCGCGAGCGCGGCCCGAACATCTGGCGCGCGAAGAGCTCGAGCGTCGCCTTGAGGTCGGCCATCGTGATGTGTCGATCGACGGCGAGCCCCTCGACCTGGTGGAACATGGGCGAATGCGTCGCATCGGTCACATCGCGGCGGTAGACCTTGCCCGGGCAGATGACGCGCACGGGCGGGCGCTGGGCCTTCATGGCACGGATCTGCACCGGCGAGGTGTGGGTGCGCAGCACCGTGTCCGCGGAGACGTGCAGCGTGTCCTGCATGTCGCGCGCGGGGTGGTCGTCGGGGAAGTTCAGCGCGGAGAAATTGTAGTAGTCCGTCTCGACCTCGGGGCCCTCCGCCACCGAGAAGCCCAGGCCCTCGAAGATCTCGATGATCTCGTCCATGACCCGGGTGATGGGATGGACGGGTCCCGGCGGGATGTACCGGCCGGGCAGGGTCAAATCGAGGGTCGAGGCGTCGAGCGACTGCCGGTGCTCGACCGCCCTCAGCGCCTCCTGGCGCTCCGCGATGGCCGCCTCGACCTTGCCCTTGGCGCGATTGGCCTCCTGGCCGACACGCGGGCGCTCGGATGCGGGGATGCCGCCGAGCGCGCGCAGCAGCCCGGTGAGCTCGCCCGAGCGGCCGAGCACGCGCACGCGCACCTGCTCGAGGTCGGACGTGGATCGGGCCCCGGCGACATCCGCCAGGGCCCGGTCGAGGACCGCTTGGACCTGGTCTGCCGCCACGCTATGCGTGCTGGGCCCGGGCCGTCTCCGCGAGCTTGGCGAAGGCGGCCTGGTCGGAGACGGCCAGCTCGGCGAGGATCTTGCGGTCGATCTCGACACCCGCCTTCTTCAACCCATTCATGAAGACGGAATACGACAGCCCGAGCTGGCGACAGGCGGCGTTGACGCGGACGATCCAGAGCGCGCGTGCCCGCCGCTTCTTCTGCTTGCGGCCCTTGTAGGCGAAGGCCCCCGCGCGGAGCACGGTTTCCGCGGCGGTGCGGTACAGCTTGCGCCGGCCGCCGAAGTACCCCTTGGCCTGCTTGAGAATCTTCTTTCTGCGCTGGCGGGTCTTGGACCCGCCTCTGGCCCGTGGCATGTGCGTTCTCCTCTTCCGATTCTAGAGATAGGGGACGAGCCGGTCGAGCCGCGGCTGGTCCGCCTTGGCCACCACGACGGACTTGCGGAGATGGCGCTTCCGCTTGGGCCGCTTCCCCTCGAGCTTGTGGCGCTTCCAACCGCGGCTGCGCTTGAGCAGGCCGGACGCCGTGCGCTTCAAGCGCTTGGCGGCCGCCCGCTTCGTCTTCATCTTCGGCATCTCGGGTCTCTCCTCAGTGCGGCTTGGGCGACAGGATCATGCTGAGCATCCGGCCTTCCATGCGCGGGTGGTTCTCGATCACGGCGATATCGTGCATGATCTCCGTCATCCGGTTCAGCATCTTCCAGCCGAGGTCGGTGTGCGCCATCTCGCGCCCCTTGAACCGCACCGTGACCTTGGCCTTGTTGCCCTCTTCGATGAAGCGCCGCACGTGCTTGGCCTTGAAGTCGAAGTCGTGCACGTCCGTCTTGGGCCCGAGCTTCACTTCCTTGACCTGGATCACCGTCTGCTTCTTGCGGGCATCCTTCTGCCGGCGCGCCTGCAGGTACTTGTACTTGCCGAAGTCCATGATCCGGCACACGGGCGGGACGGCCTCCCCCGCGACCTCGACCAGGTCCATGTCCCGCTGCCGCGCCAGATCGAGCGCCTGGGCAATCGGCAGGATCCCCAACTGCTCGCCGTCGGCGCTGACCACCCGCACTTCCCGCACCCGAATGCCTTCGTTGACACGGATGTCCTTTGACGCTATAGCCGTGGCTCCTTGCGTGCGGGGCGCGCGCTCAGAGCGACCGCCCCACGGTGAGGGTGGCGGAACGACTTCCGATCTCGGCCGCGAGCCCGCTGACGATCTGGTCGAGGGGCACCGCGCCCACGTCCTCGCCCGTGCGCCGGCGCAGGCTCGCCGTGCCGTTCTGCGCCTCGCGCTCTCCGACGACGAGCATGTAGGGGATCTTGTGGAGCTGGGCGTCGCGGATGCGATACCCCAGCTTCTCGTTGCGATCGTCGAGCCCCACGCGCACCCGCGCCTCGCGCAGCCGGTTGAAGACGGCGCGCCCGTACTCGGCGTGCTTTTCGCTGATCGGCAGGACCCGCGCCTGCACGGGGGCGAGCCACGTCGGGAAGGCGCCCGCGAAGTGCTCGGTGAGGATGCCGATGAAGCGCTCGAAGGACCCGAAGATCGCGCGGTGAATGGCCACCGGCCGCTTGGCCTGACCGTCGGCGTCGATGTACTCGAGCTGGAAGCGCTCGGGCAGCATGGTCAGGTCGAGCTGCGCGGTGGCGATCTGCCAGTTCCGCCCGAGGGCATCCTCGATGTGGATGTCGATCTTCGGGCCGTAGAAGGCGCCGTCGCCCGGATTCACCTCGTAGGCCAGACCGTTGGCCTTGAGCGCCTCGTGGAGCGCGCGCTCGGCCGCATCCCACTGCTCCTCCGTCCCCAGGTAGTCCGGCGGGCGCGTGGCCAGCTTGAACGTCGGCTCAAGGTCGAACAGCTTGTAGAAGGAGCGGACCAGCCCGAGCACGCCGGTGATCTCGTCCTGCACCTGGTCGGGACGGCAGTAGATATGGGCGTCGTCCATGGTGATCTGCCGCACGCGAAACAGCCCGGTCAGCGTGCCCGAGCGCTCGTTCCGGTGCAACCGGCCGATCTCGGAGACACGCAGCGGCAGGTCCCGGTACGAGCGGAGCGCGTGGCGGTACACGTACGTCGACTCGGGGCAGTTCATCGGCTTCAAGCTGAACGTCTGCTCCTCGACGTCGAGCTTGAACATGTTGTCGCTGTAGAGGTCCCAGTGCCCGGACTGCTCCCACAGCTTCTTGTTCACCAGGATCGGCGTCGAGGTCTCGAGATAGCCGTGCGCGTCGTGGACCTCGCGCCAGAACGCCTCGAGCTGACGGAAGATCACCATCCCATTGGGCAGCCAGAAGGGGGCGCCCGGGGCGACGTCGTGGAACACGAACAGGTCGAGCTCGCGCCCGAGCTTTCGGTGATCGCGCTTCTTGGCCTCCTCGAGGCGCCAGAGGTACTTGTCGAGGTCCGCCTGGGAGAGCCACGCGGTGCCGTAGATGCGCTGCAGCATCGGGTTCCGCTCGTCTCCGCGCCAGTAGGCCCCGGAGGACGACAGGAGCTTGAAGACCTTGATGGCGCCCGTCGAGGCCACGTGCGGGCCTCGGCACAGGTCGACGAAATCACCCTGGTGGTAGAGCGACACCGTGGGCGCGTCGATCCCGCGCAGGATCTCGACCTTGAAGGGCTCGTCGCGCTCCTCGAAGAACCGGATGGCGGCCTCGCGCGACAGCTCCTCCCGGACGAACTTGTGATCCGCCGCGACGATCTTCCGCATCGCCGCCTCGATGCGCTCGAGGTCTTCCGGGGTGAACGGCGTGGCCTTCAGGAAATCGTAGTAGAAGCCGTCCTCGATGGCGGGACCGATGGCGACCCTGACCTCGGGGAAGAGCTGCTTCACCGCCTGCGCCATGACGTGCGAGGTCGAGTGGCGCAAGGTGGGCAAGGGCTCGGGGAGGCAGTCGAATTCCCCGGCCAGCTTGAGATGACGATCTTCTTCGGACTCGGCCATTCGTCCTATTCCTTCGTGAGACAAAAAAGCATCACTCGGACGCTCGCCCGGTGATGCTCGGCAACCTCCTCAACCGGTCACGTGCGGCAGGCTGGCGATGGGCAACTCCCGGTATCGATGATGCGTGGTAGGCTCGGGCGGTTTCGAACCGCCGGCCTCTACCGTGTCAAGGTAGCGCTCTCCCACTGAGCTACGAGCCTACATCTGAAAAACATAGCACAGGCTACCGGATGGACGACACGGCTGTCAAGGGCACTCCCCGGCCCGGCGCCCCTCACCGGAGGTACTGGTTCAAGAGGCTCGCGCCGACGATCTGGTACTTGAAGAGGCCATTGATCGCGAGCACCCGCTTGGCGATGTCGTCGGGAACGGGCGGGAATGGCTGCGCCAGTTCCACCGCCCTCATGGCGTAGTCGTCGAGTATCTCTGGCGCCCGAGGAGTTCCGCAGCTCGATGAACTGCGAGCCGGCCGTCCTTGGCGATGTGGAACTCGAGCAGGAGCTCGCCCTGGAGGCCCCGGTCGCCCGCCTCGCGCGGGTAGATCCACTTGGCCTGGATCTTCTCCCGGATTTTCTTGAAGTAGTCCTGGTACTTGGGCTCCGGGGTGTCGAGCGGGATCGGCTCGCCCTCGACGCCCCCGCGGCCGCCTCGAAGCCCGCCTCCGCCTGCGCCAGGCTGCCGAAAGATGCTGGGAGCGGGTGGACTGGGCGGCTTGGCCAGGGCGGTCTGCGTCTGCCCGCCCACTCGCTCCCCACCGGGCCCGGGGGGCACGGCAGGCGGCGCGGCGAGGGCCCGTGGCGCCTCGGCCTGGGCCGGAGGGCCGCCGGCTGGCGGCGCGTCGGGCGGCTTCACCGCCGGCGGCTCGGGCGGCTTCGACAGCGCATCCGGAGAGGGAGCCGGCGGCTCGGGCGGCGCTTTTGGTGCCGGCGGGGGCGGCTCGGCCTTGGCCACCTGCTTCGGCGGCTCCGGAGCGGGTCGGGGCGGCGGAGCTGCTCGCTGAGCCGGCGGGGCCTTGGGCGGCGCGGGAGCCTTCGGTGCGGGCACAGCCTTGGGCGCGGGGGGAGCCGCGGCCATCCTCGGCGCCGGCGCAGGCGGCTCGGGCGCTTTCGGGGCCGGCTCGGCCGGCGCTCCGGCGGGCCGCGACGGATTGCCGAGCGGCGCTTTCTCCTCCGGCTTGTCGGGAGCCATGTCGACGAGGAGCGGCTCGCCGCGCTTGACGTAGGCGGGCGTTCCGCGCGGGTTCATCGATGACCAGCCAGGCGAGCAGCCCGAGGTGGAGGAGAATCGAGCCGACGATGGCGATGACCAAGGCCCGCTTCGCGGGATCCTCGGGAAGCGGGATCTTGATCCTCAGCTCGACCATTTTTCGATTATGCCATGGGGGCCCGGCCGAGCCCGCGAGCGGCGGGCGACGCGGTCGTCGTCAGGCCCTGAGGGCAAGGCGGACCTGCTCGAGACGGCGGAGCGAGTCGAGGACCTTGGGCTGGTCGTCGATCAGATGGCGGACGATGACGTCGGTGTAGCCCATCGCGCCGAGGTCGCGGAAGCTCCGGACGACCTCGTCGATGGTCCCCGTGACGAGCGCGGCGGGATCGAACCCCCGATACCCCCTGGCCAGGACGGGCCCGGCGGTCGCCTCGACGTCGGCCCGGGATTCCCCGACGTAGATGTCGCGGCGGATGGCCACGGCGCTCGGCGCGCGGCCGTGCGCGCGGCAGCGCTCCAGGTAAAACGCGGCGAGCGCCCGGGCGCGCTCCGGGAGGAGCCCCGGCGAGGCGAGCCAGCCGTCGCCCAGCCGCGCCGCCCGGTCGACGGCGGGCTCGGCGGTCGCTCCGATCCACACCTCGACGGGATCGGGCGGACGCGGGGCGATGCGGGCATTGTCGAAATGATAGCGGCCGTGGGAGCGCACGGTCTCGCCCGCGAGCAGGCGCCGCACGGCGTCGAGCCCCTCCTCGAACGCCGACGGCCGGTGCTTCAGGTTGGCGCCCATGGCGTCGAACTGCTCGGCGCCGTCACCGATGCCGCACTGGAGGATGAAGCGGCCCTGGGCGATGGCCGCGAGCGTGCCGACCTGCTCGGCGACGAGCACGGGCTGCCAGAGCGGCAAGAGGAAGAGACACCCCGCGGGGGCGTCGCCCCACTCGGCGAGCAGCCGGCCGAGCATGGGCACGTTCTGGTAGTAGGGGGAGCCCGTCGAGTGATGGTCGCCGAGGAACAGCGAGTCGAGGCCGGCCCGCCGCGCCGCCGCGGCCCGCTCGATCATCATGCGCGCGCCCCGCCGCGCGTCCCGGGTCGCGTAGGCGCTCGTCAGCGAGATGCCGACTCTCACGATCGTCCTCGCTCCGGGCGATCAGAGCGAGCGGCCGACGGCTTCGGCCACCGGCTTGAGCTCGCGCATGAGCTGGGCGAACTTCGTGGGCTTGAGCGATTGCGGGCCGTCGGACAGCGCCTCTTCGGGGCGCGGGTGCACCTCGATGATGAGCCCGTCCGCCCCGCATGCGACCGCCGCCTTGGCCATGGGCGCCACGAGATCCCAGTGGCCTGTCCCATGGGACGGGTCGACGACGACCGGCAAGTGCGAGAGCTTCTTCAGCACCGGCACCGCGTTCAGGTCGAGGGTGAAGCGCGTGGTCGGCTCGAAGGTGCGGATGCCGCGCTCGCACAGGATGACGTTCGGGTTGCCCGCGGCGAGGATGTACTCGGCCGAGAGGAGGAACTCCTGGATGGTCGTGGCCATGCCGCGCTTGAGCAGGACCGGCTTGCCCATCTCGCCGACGCGGCGGAGCAGCGTGAAGTTCTGGATGTTGCGCGCGCCGATCTGGAGCACGTCGGCGTACTCGGCGACGAGCTCGACGCTCTCCGTCTCGAGCACCTCGGTGACCACGGGCAGCCCGGTCAGCTTGCGGGCCTCGGCGAGGTACTGGAGCCCCTGCTCCTTCAATCCCTGGAAGGCGTAGGGCGAGGTGCGCGGCTTGAACGCCCCGCCGCGCAGGATGCGCGCCCCCGCCGCCTTCACCGCGACGGCCACCTCGCGCATCTGGGATTCGGACTCCACGGAGCACGGCCCCGCCATCACGACGATGGGCCCGCCGCCCACGGTGACGGCGCCGATGCGCACTTCGCTCGGGGTCTGGCGCACTTCGCGGCTCGCGAGCTTGAAGGGCTGCTGGACGGGCATCACCGACTCCACGGTCTCGAGCGCCTCGAGGAGCCGGAGATCCGGCCGCCCGCGCTCCTCGCCGACGGCGGCAACCACGGTCTTGAACTCCCCGCGGATCACGTGCGGCGCATACCCCATCTCCGTGATCCTGCGGCACACCTCCTCCACCTCGCCGTCGCCGATCCCCGACTTCAGAATGATGATCATCGCTCGCTCCCCCTTGTTCTCTCGGTGAAGCCGGCAGGACGAAACGAAAAACGCCGCGGGGTGCTCACCCGCGGCGTCGCTTGTCTTCGATTCCGCCACGGGCCGGCGCTTCGTCCGCCCGTGGCTCCTTTCTGTTCAGCTCATCGGAGCCGGCGGGCAGACGCAGGGAAAGTAAAAATACGAATGCGACCGTCCATCGGTAATCCCTGCGGTCATCATACCGGTCGTCATCGCCTTCCCCGCCCCACGCAGCACCGTTGGCCTCCAGTGACGAAAGTAGCCGCTACTCTACGGATCGCGCTTCTTGGTGTCAAGCCTTTCGACGAAGCCCGGCGGCGGGGGCGTGCTCTTGCCGTGGAACCACGTCACGATGCGGTTTCGGTAGTAGTACAGCGGCAGGGCCACCGCCACCACGATGGCGGTGATGACGATCACGTAGACGTAGTTGCCCGTGGCCGTGTGCGCCCCCTGCGCCGAGAGCACCCAGGTGCCCGGGATGCGGCCGAGTCCCGACACGACCGCGAACACCAAGATCGGCATGGGGCTGATCCCGAAGAGGTAGCACACGATGTCTTTCGGCAGCCCCGGAATGAGGAAGATCATGAAGCAGAGGATCGCGCCCTCCGCCTCCACGATGAAGCCGAGCTTGTCCCACGTCTCCTTCTTGACGAAGTTCTGCACGTAGTGGGCGCCGAGCCACCGCCCGATGGCAAACGCCGCCACGGAGCCGAGGGTGAGGCCGATGGTCGAGTAGACCAGCCCCAGCGCCTCGCCGAAGAGATAGCCGCCGAGAAAGCCGGTGGCCTCGCCGGGAATGGGCGACAGGACCACCTGCAGCGCCTGCAGCACGATGAAGAACAGGGGCGCCAGGATCCCCCATTCCCGGAGCATCTCCTTGAGATAGTGCTTGTCCACGTAGAGGCGGACCAGGAAGCGGTACGACGGGGCATCGGTGACGACCAGCCAGGCGCAGTAGCCTGTGACGAGCGCGATCACGCCCCCCACGAGGAGCCACCGGTAGCGGGAGATCAGCCCACCCATCGCATCGTCACTGATGCGCTCGCCAAGCAGCGAAGGCGGGCCCCGTCATGGCGCGGTCGGCGCCGAGGCCGGGTCGAGCCGCCCGAACCAACCGTATCTCGGCCACCAGTGCGGCAGGATCGGATGGTGCGCCGCGAGCTCTGTAAGGGCAGCGAACCACCGCGTCGGCGCATGCGCGGCGAGCCACTGCACCCATCTGAGGGTCCGGTAGGCGCCCCGGTAGCGCTCGACCAGTCGGCCGTACGTGTCGAGTCCCGTCTCGAGGCTGATCGCCCCGTCGAGCACCCGCTGCACGATCCGGCCGCATTCGCTGCCGAAGTAGACCGCCGGGCGGATCCCCTCCGCGGTGAGGGGCAAGCACTGGCCCGCGGCATCCCCGACGGCGAAGACCTTGCCCACCGTGGCCCGGCGGCAGCCGGTTCGGAAAATACGTGCCGTGGTAGGAGCCGGGCGCGATGCCTTGATCGCGCAGGTAGCGATCGAGCGGCGGCTTGAGCTTGGAGCGGCCGACGTACGAGCCGAGCCCGATCAGGCTGCCCGCGCCCACGGGGAAGATCCAGCCGAGGCCGTGGGGGATCAGCTTCTGGTCGAGCAGGAACCAGAGCCCTTGGTCGTCGAGCGCGGTGTGGGTCTCGAGCCCGAAGGAGTATGCCCCGGTGGTGGCGTCGGGCGCACCGTCCTGCACGACCGCCCCCCGCCAGCCCGAACAGTCGACCACGACGGGCGCGGTGAACCGCCCTTCGGTCGTCGTCACCGCGCCCTCGGCGAAGCCGGTCACGCCGGCCTGGAGGAAGCGCGCGCTCGTCTGAGCGAGCAGGCCCTCGCAGAAGACCCGGTAGTCGAAGGTGCAAAACGGCACGGCGGAGAGATCGTACGAGATCGTGCGGCGCGGCGTCCGGATATTGAGGCGATCGTGGACCTGCAGGACGCTCGCGCTCACGCCGAGCGCCTGCGGCACCCAGAGCGGCGTTCCACACGCCGACGTCTGCACGGACCCGACCTCGTTCCGGTCGATGAGCAACACGTTGCCTCGGAGCTGGCGGGCGACGGCAAGGCCACCGAAGCTCGCTCCAACCACGATGGCGTCATAGTCCCGTGCCGCCATATCGAGCCTCAGCATACCGCGAAACCCGTCGGCGCCTAGGCTCGCGGCTCACCCGCCCGCGAGAAACGCCCGCAGCGCGGACTTCACCTCGGGGGTCTCGCCGAGCAGCACCGTGTAGTGATCGAGGGTCTTGTCCGTGTCGGCCTCCCGAGGATCTGGCCACTCCCCGACGGGTGATGCCGTCGAGGGCAATGCGGGACATGCCTGAGCGCTCTCCTCGGTGTGGCGTGCGCCGACGGCCGGCAACTGAGCCGGTAACCTAGCAAGCGCCGGCGCCCGGCGTCAAGCCGAGGCCTGCACATCACGACTTGGCCCGGTCCCAGGCCGTCTCGAGGACGTCGGCCGCGCGGAGCACCCCCGCGAGCGACCGTCCCTCGAGGACCAGGAGCACGGGCAGCCGCCGCTCCCGAAAGATGCGGGCGGCGCGGCTCAGCGGCGTCTCGGGCGAGAGGACGAAGACCATGCGGGACATCGCGTCGCGGATGGGGAGCGCGTCGCTCTCGGCGCGGAGCAGATCGCGCTGGGACACGATTCCGACGAGCAGGCCACCGTCCAGCACGGGCAGGTGATGGATCCCGTGCTCACGCAGGAGCCGGTGCGCTTCGCCCACGGAGGTCTCGGGCGTGGCCGTCGCGGCCACGGCCGCCATCACGTCTCGCACGCGGGGCTCCGGCCCTGCCGGATCAGGTCGCACGGCGCTAGGAGCCGGTCGGAGAAACTCAGCTAGCGCGATGAGAAGGGTCCAGCTGCGAGGCGGCGCCCGAACGGCGAGCCCGCGGGCGTCCTTCGGACGTTGAGCCGGCTGCCGAGCGCGCCATCGAGCAGCTGGGCCCTTAGCATCCTGCTAGGCGCCGAGGACCGTCTCGAGCGCCGCGGCCGGCTCACCGAGGGCCGCGGCGACGGCGGGATGCACGATGCGCCCGCCCCAGACGTTCGCGCCGCGGGCCAGCTCGGGATCGGCGCGCACGGCGGCGGCGACCCCGCGGCCGGCCAGCTCCAGCACGTAGGGCAGCGTCGCATTGGTCAGCGCGAAGGTGGACGTGCGGGGGACGAGGGCGGGCATGTTCGCCACCCCGTAGTGGAGCACGCCGGCGACCTGGTAGACGGGCTCGAGCAGCGTGGTCGGGTGGATGGTCTCGATCGAGCCGCCCTGGTCGACCGCCACGTCGACGATCACCGAGCCGGGCTTCATGCGCTCGACGAGGCTCCGCGGAACGAGGACCGGTGCGCGGGCGCCGGCAATCAGCACCGCGCCGATCAAGAGGTCCGCGCGCGCGGTCACCTGGGCGATGTTGTAGCGATTGGAGGCGAGCGTCACCACGCGGTCCCGGAACAGCTCGTCCGCGTGGCGGAGGCGGTCCAGGTTGACGTCGAGGAGCGAGACATCGGCCCCGAGCCCCACCGCGCTCTTCGCCGCGCTGAGCCCGACCACGCCCGCGCCGATGATGACCACGTTGCCGCGCGGCACGCCGGGCACTCCCGACAAGAGGATGCCGCGCCCGCCGTGCGCTCGGCCGAGATAGAAGGCGCCTTCCTGGACGGCGAGGCGCCCGGCCACCTCGCTCATCGGCGTCAACAGGGGGAGGCTGCGGTCGGCGCGCTCCACCGTCTCGTAGGCGATGGCGATGACGCCCGCGCGCATGAGCTCCCGGGCCAGCTCGGGCGCGGCGGCCAGGTGGAGATAGGTGAAGAGCGCCTGTCCCGCGCGAAAATGCCCGTACTCGGCGGCAATGGGCTCCTTGACCTTGAGGATCAGGTCGGCGCTCGCCCACACGCGCTCGACGGTGTCGAGCGCGGCGCCCGCCGCCGCATACTCCTCGTCGCCGATGCCGCTTCCGAGGCCCGCCCCGCGCTCGACGACCACGCCGTGGCCGGCCTCGCTCAGCTCGCGGGCCCCCGCCGGCGTCAGCGCCACGCGCTGCTCTCCCGGCTTGATCTCCCGCGGCACGCCGACGATCATCTGATGACGGGTTTCCCGCGCCGCGCCGCCGAGCGCCCGCTCAGCTCGCGTCGCGGCGAACGATCTTCTTGAAGTAGCTGTCCTTGCGCGTGATCAGGCCGTCGCGGAACTCGAAGAGGTCGCACCCGCGCACGCGGAGCTGCCGGCCCCGGGGGGTGGTGGCGACGCAGGTCCACTCGGAGGTGCCCCGCTCCCCCGCCACCCAGTGCACCCCGTCCGTGAACTGCACGTCGGGCAAGACCTTGAACAGCCCCTCGAGCGCCGTGCGGATGGCCGCCTTGCCCTGGAATCGCTCGCCCCACGGATCCGGGCCCTCGGTGACGTCGAAGATCCCGTCGTCGGCAAAGCAGTCGAGGATCGCGTCCACGTCGTGACGCTCGAAGCCCGCGCTGAGCCGCTCCATCGCCGCGAGGTTCCGCTTGTCCACGCCGTCGATCATGACCCGCCTCCCTCACCGCTCATGCGACAGGACCAGCGTGCCCGCCGCCGAGAGCATGCCGCCCATGCCGTTCACGAGCGAGAGCTTGGTGCCCGGCACCTGGCGCGGGCCGCACTCGCCGCGCTGCTGGCGCACCGCCTCGATGATCGGGAAGATGCCGTACATGCCCGAGTGGGTATACGACAGGCCGCCGCCATTGGTATTGATGGGCAGCGTGCCGCCCGGGGTGGACTTGCCGTTCTCGAAATAGTGCACGCCCTCGCCGGGCTTGCAGAAGCCGAGGGACTCGAGCATGATCGGCGGCCCCGAGGTGAAGGCGTCGTAGAGCATGATGTGGTCGAAGTCCTTGGGGCCGACTCCGGCCATGGCGAATGCCTTCGCGCCCGACAGGCGCGTGGCCTCGCTCTGGGTCAGGTTCTTCATCTGGGTCAGCATCACGTGCTCGGTCGCCTCGCCCGCGCCGCGCACGTAGACCGGCTTCTTGGCGCAGTCCTTCGCGCGGTCGGCGCGCGTCAACACCACCGCTCCGCCGGCATCGGTCACGAGGCAGATGTTGAGAAGATTGAACGGGTAGCACACCGGGCGCGAGTTGAGCACGTCGGCGACGGTGATGGGCTCGCGGTTGCGCGCCTTCGGGTTGAGCCCGGCCCACGCGCGCGTGGAGACGGCGACCTGCGCCCACTGCTCGAGGGTCGTCCCGTATTCGTGCATGTGGCGCGTGGTGATCATGCCGAAATAGGTCGGCGCGCCGCCGAAGCCGTAGGGCGTCTCGTACTGGCCGGGCAGCGCGGTGTCCCGGCGGGGGGTCACGCCCACGCCCGAGCGGCCCGACTCGCCGTGACAGACGACGGCGACGTCGCAGAGCCCGTGGTGCAGCGCGACCATCGCGTGGCCGACCATGATGATGAACGAGCAGCCGCCCACCGTGGTCCCGTCGACGTAGCGCGGGACGATGCCGAGCGCCTCGCCGATCGTCGCGGGCGAGTGCTGGCCCGCGGTGAAGACGCCGTCCACGTCGCCGATCTTGAGGCCGGCGTCGCGCACGGCATTGCGCACCGCCTCGAGGTGCAGCGTGAGCATGCTCTTGTGGGGCAGCGTGCCCAGCTCGTCGCTCTCGTCCGCGCCGACGATGCAGACCGAGTTCCGGAGCTCCTTCATCGGGCGCCTCCCGCGGGCTTGAACAGCGGCAGCGTGATCTCGTCGGTGAGCTTCTCGAAGACGACCTCGACGGGCATGTCGCACGCGATGCGCTTGGGGTCGGGCTCGATGCCGACCAGGTTCGACATCATGCGCGGGCCTTCTTCCAGCTCGATCATGGCGAGGACGTACGGCGGCTTCACCTTGAAGGCCTTGCTGATGGTCTGGTACGCGATCTCGAAGGAGTAGAGCTTCCCGCGGCCGCTCGCCTGCACCCACTCGATGTCGGAGGCGTGGCAGAACGGACACAGCACACGCGGGTAGAGGAACGCGCGCTGGCAGGCGCGGCAGCGGGGCAGCATCAGCTTCTGCTCGCGAAGGCCGTCCCAGTAGGGCTTGGCCTCCGGCGTGATGGGCTGGGGCAAGGGGCGCTCGAGTTCCATGGGCCTCCGTTCCTTCTCGCGAGTGGGATCGAACCTCTCGGAGCGTAGACGGAAGCCGTCCCCGAGGTCAAGGGCCCGTATCGCGCTCGAGGTCGAGACGGCAGCCCCGTGCTAGACTCGGCGGCGGCGGGCCGCGGGAGGCAGCGCGAGCGCGCCGAGAGGAGCCTGTCATGGCCGTGACCGCGCTCGAGATTCACACCCGCTCGACGGTGCTCGATGGCCGCGCCTTCGGGCGCGCCGGCGCCTACGAAACGCTCGCGGGGATCATCCGCTTCGCCGTCGACCCGCGCCTCGCCGTGCACGCGTCCATCGCCGACATCGCGCTCGCGCCGACGAACGCCCGCGGCCAGGTGGAGAGCTGGGCGGACTTCTATCTCCTCCGCCCCGTCGACCCGGCCGCCGGGAATCGCCGGCTCCTCCTCGACCTGCCGAACCGCGGGCGGAAGATCGCGCTCGGCCTCTTCAATAGCGCGGTGCGCGTACCCGATCCGCGCGCGCCCGAGGACTTCGGCAATGGATTTCTCATGCGGCATGGCTATACCGTGGCGTGGGTGGGCTGGCAGCCCGACGTGCCGCGCCGGGACGGCCTCATGGCGCTCTCCGTCCCGGCGGCCGCCGACGGCCCGCGGCCGATCTCGGGTCTCGTGCGCTGTGAGTTCCGGCCGAACGGCGCGGTCGACGTGCTCCCGCTCGCGGACCGGTACCACATTCCGCATCCGGTCGCCCGCCTCGACGATCCGGACGCCGAGCTGACCGTCCGCGAGCACGCCGGGGCGCCGGCCGTGGTCATCCCGCGGCGGAACTGGCGCTTCGCCCGCCGCGCCGGCGCCGACGTCGTCCCGGATCACGGCCACGTGCACCTCGAGACGGGCTTCGAGCCCGGCAAGATCTACGATTGCTACTATCGCGCCGAGCGCCCGCCGCTCGTCGGGCTCGGCTTCACCGCGGTGAGGGACAGCGGCGCCTTCCTGCGCTTCGGCGACGCGGCGTCGGGCAACCCCTGCGCGGGGTCGCTCGATCGCGCCTACGTCTTCGGCGTGTCGCAGAGCGGGCGCTTCCTCCGCCATCTCCTCTACCTCGGGCTCGACGAGGACGAGCACGGGCGCTCCGTGTTCGACGGCGTGATCCCTCACGTGGCGGGGGCGCGGCGCGGGGAGTTCAACTGCCGCTTCGGGCAGCCCTCGCTCAATGCCACCGAGTCACTCGGCAGCCTCTTTCCCTTCGCCGACCTGCCGGAAACCGATCCGGTCACCGGCCAGCGCGCCGGCCTCCTCGATCGCCTCCGCGCGCGCGCGTCGCGGCCGAAGATCGTCGCCGTCAATACGTCGGCGGAATACTGGCGGGGCGACGCCTCGCTCACCCACATCGACGTGACGGGGTCCCGCGACGTGGAGCCGGCGCCGGACGTCCGCGCCTACCTGTTCGCGGGAACGCAGCACATGCCCGGCACGCTGCCGCCGCCGTCCGAAGACGCCAATACGGGAAGCCGGGGACTCCACGTCTTCAATGCGGTCGACTATGCGCCGCTCCTGCGGGCGGTGCTCGTGAACCTCGACCGCTGGGTCACCGAGGGCGTCGAGCCCCCGGCCTCGGCCCTCCCCCGGCTCGGCGACGGCTCGGCGGTGCCCGCGGAAGCGACGGCGCCGGTCTTCCGGGCCCTGCCCGGCATGCAGTTTCCCGATCGCGTCCCCCGGCCCCAGCGCCTGGACTTCGGGCCCGACGCCGAGCGGGGCATCCTGGCCGCGCTGCCGCCCAAGATGGGGGCGCCCTACGTGACCTTCGTCTCGCGCGTCGACACCGACGGCAACGAGACGGCCGGCGTCATTGCAACGGAATTGGCGGTGCCCGTCGCGACCTTCACGGGCTGGAATCTTCGCCATCCGAGCCAGGGCGCGCCGGGCGATCTGATGAGCATGATGGGCTCGACGGTTCCGCTCGCCCGAACCGCGGCCGAGCGAGCCGCGAAGGGCGATCCGCGGCCGTCCATCGCCGAGCGCTACGGCAGCCGCGATCGCTATCTCACCCTGGTGCGAGAGGCGGCCATGCGGCTCGTGACCGCCCGGCACGCCCTCGCCGAGGACGTCGACGCGATGGTCACTCGCGCCGGCACCCTCTGGGACTTCGTGCACTCGCGCGGACTAGCTTCCCGCCCGACGCGCGCGGCCGCTGCGAGCCGCCTGCCTCAGACCGGGCCGCGCTCCGACTGGACGTGCACCACGGGGATGGTCCCGGGGCTCGTCCCCTCGCGCTCGTCGTAGCTCGACGTGTAGCCGATGGTGACCGGCGGGCGGCGCCAGACCGCGTCGTGGTCGCCCTGGCCCGCGCCGGCCTTCTTCGTCCTCTCCTCCGCCTCCGCGGCGGCCTGCAGGAGCCTCAGCACTCGGCCGACCTCCAGGCCATTCAGCTCGGCGTACTGCGCCACGGTGAGGTCGGGGAACTGGGCGTAGAGGTCTCCCGGCTTGTTCACCCAGCCGCGTCCGGCCTGGACGAGGATCGGCCCGACCGACGAATAGCGCTCGAGGATCTCGTTCAGCTTGGTATCGGCCGCGATCTGGACCCAGTCAGTGCCGCTCATCGCTCTGTCCTCCCGAAGACGGAAATCATGCCGCGCTCGTGGCGCGCCCCAGCATCACGGAAACCGCGTCACGGAGTCAAGCGGCGCGGGTGAGACGATGACGCGGCGGCCTTGCCGTCAGGCCGGTACTCGAAGCGGTACACCGTCTTCTTGTAGTCCTTCAGATCGGGCGTGGACACCGACAGCGAGGCGGTGTCCCCCGGCTTGAGCGAGGAGGGACCCGGCGTCACCGTCCGCGTCCAGAGCAGCTTGCCGAAGCTGTCGTGAAGCTCTACCGTGACGCGCAGCCCGCGAATGCTCTGGGACGACGTGTTCTTCATGAGGGCCACGTGCTCGACCGCGGGCTTCTTGCCGGGCACGCGCGTCCTCCGCTCCTGCAGCACGGTGACGGCGTCCCCCGCGAAGCCCTCACCGGCCAGCGCCATACCGAGGACGAGGGCGAGGAGTGTGGGCCGCATGGGCCCACCGTAGGGTCAGACGCGGTGGCCGGTCAATGTCGCGAGTTCGATACAGCTAGCCCAGCCCCGCACACGTCGGGCAATGCTTTCGGTCTTTGCCTGTCCCGATCGCGCGCTGCACCTTCGGGATCTTGTTCCCTTCCTCGCACGCGTCGTTGTCGTGATAGACCCGTTCGCCGTCGCCCGGCGTATCCTCTCCACCGACCGCCGACTCCCCGGTCGTGAACGCCGTACTGGCCGGGTGCCATGGTTCGACCTTCGCCATTGCTATCTCCTCTCTGATTCACGATACGGGTCGCCAGCCCGGTACAGCCTCCGGTCGAGCCGGCGAGCGGCGCTCAGTCGAGGCGCGGCTTCGAATCCGCCCACGGAGCGGCGGCCTCGAAGGCCGCGGAGGCGGCGAGCACGGTCCGGTCGCCATGGCGCCGGCCGACGATCTGAAGCCCCACGGGCAGCCCCGACGCGGTGAAGCCGACGGGGACCGTCGCCGCCGGCTGCCCGGTGAGGTTGAACGGATACGTGAACGGGATCCAGCCGAGCGGGCCGACCTCGCGGCCCGCGATCTCCTTGACGCCGGGCCGTCCGACCTCGAACGGCGGCACCGCGACCGTCGGCGTGATGAGGAGATCGAAGCGCGCGAGGAAGCGCTGCACGTCGGTCCAGAGGTCGTGGCGCGCCTGTGATGCGCGCATGTACTGCTCGATCGTGATCCCGCGCCCGAAGCGCAGGAGCGCGACGAGGCTCCGGTCGAGATGCTGCGCGCCGTCGTCGAGGCGGTCCCCCCAGGCGGCATGCGTCTCGGCCGCCGCCAGCACGCGAAACACCTCCTCGGGGTTGTCCCAGGTCGGCGTCACCACTTCCACGTGGCAGCCGAGCGACTCGAAGCGCTCCGCCGCCTGGGCGCAGAGATCGAGGACCTCGGGGTCGACGGTGCCGTGCCCCAGATCGGCCGACCAGGCGACGCTCAGGCCGGCGATGCCCGCGTCGCAGGACTCGAGGAACGACGGGCCGCCGTCGGCGGGGATCGAGTAGCGGTCGCGGTCGTCGGGCCCGGCGATCGCGTCGAGCATCAGGGCCGCGTCGCGCACCGTGCGCGTCATCGGGCCCGTGTGCGAGAACGTTTCCCAGCCGCGAAAGCCCGGGAATTGCGGCACCCGCCCGAACGACGGCTTGAGCCCGTAGATCCCGCAGAACGACGCGGGGATCCGGATGGAGCCGCCGCTGTCGGTGCCCACGGCGAGCGGCCCGAGCCCCGCCGCCACCGCCGCGCCCGCGCCCCCGCTCGATCCGCCCGGGGTCAGCGCGAGGTTCCACGGGTTCCGGGTGATCCCGAAGAGCGGGCTGTCGGTGACGCCCTTGTGGGCGAACTCCGGCGTAGTGGTCTTGCCGAGGATGACCCCGCCCGCGCCCTTCAAGCGCTCGACGACGACGGCGTCCTCCTCCGGGACATGGTCGGCAAAGAGGCGCGAGCCGCCGGTGGTCAGCACCCGCCGCGTCCAGACCACGTCCTTCACCGAGAACGGCACGCCGTGAAGCGGACCGAGCTCCTCGCCGGTCATCACCGCCACCTCGGCGGCCACGGCGGCGTCGCGTGCCTCCTCGGCGGTGACGGTGCAGAAGCAGTTGAGGCTGGGGTTCAGCCGCTCGAGGCGCGCGAGCACGGCATCGGTCACCTCGACCGGCGAGACCGCCTTCCGGCGGATCAATGACGCCAGCTCGAGCGCGGAGAGCCAGGCGAGATCGGTCGACGCCATCAGAGGGCCCGGTTCGCGCGCGCCACCGTGTCGTCTGGCACTGGGGCAAGTTGCGAGCCAGACGAGGCGCGAGTGCCCTGGCAGCCCGAGGCGTGACAGGCGCTCGCAACGTGGCCGTTCGAGCTGCGCAGCTCGGCTGCGAGGCGAGGGCTGAGTGGATCTGGCGAAGCAAATTGACCCAGTGCCCGCGGCGATCACGAGGGCTCTCACGCGGCGGATTGTATCATCTGCCTCATGGAGCGCGCCCTCTGCGATCGCCTCGCCGCGTGTCTCGACCGCCCCGAGATCCTCGCCATCGATCCCGAGCGCGTCGCCGCGCTCCGGGCCGCGCTCGACGAGGACGATCCCCCCGCCTCGGCGGGCCGAGGCGGCGCCGTCACCGGCTATGACCCCGGGCCCGGACGACGCCGTCTCGTCACGATCGACCGCCGCGGCCATCTCACCGCGGCCTGTCGATGGCGCGCGGACGGCACGCTCGCCTGGGCCAAGTGCCTCACCGGCAACGGCGACTGGATCGGCATCGAGCCGGCGGCGGACGATCATCCGGCGTGGGGCCTCTCGGATCGCCTCTGGCTCCTCGACTCGCAGGAGGCGTGGGCGCCGCGCGAGGCGCTCACGCTCTTTCAGGCCGTCGACTACGCGCGGCCCGACGTGATCCCGCCGCTCTTCGCGCCGGCTCGGCTGCCGCCCGGCGCGGGCACCGCCGTCCTCAACCTGATCGCCGGGCTGATGAAGGACCAGGGCGTGGCGCGGGTGCGCTACCGCGGCCCCTATCCCACCGAGCAGCTCTTCACGGCGCTGCTCGAGTGCTTCCGCCATGACCCGGCACTGGACGACCCGCTCCGCCGCTTCATGGACGAGGGCGACGTCGACTGGGTGCCCGCGCCCCACGAGCGGCACCTCGTGGCGCCCGGCGTCTCCGTCCAGCTCCGCCATCAGATCGACAAGGTCGTGCTCGACGGCGTCGCCTTCTATCGGCGCGACTGGCAGGGCGTGATCCGACACGAGCCCCGCGTGGTGCGCGAGGAGGGCGCGCGCGTCATCTGCTCGCTCTGGGCGCTCGGCCGCTCGCTCGAGGATCGGCTCACGCTCGATCGATCGGGCGAGGTGCAGGAGCGGCCCGCCCCGGCCCTCGATCCGATTCCGCCGGCGCCGCTGCCGCCCGTGTGGGCCCCGGCCCTCGCCGAGCTCATCGCCCGCGAGAGCGCCCCCGCGCTGGCGGCGCTCGCTTCGCGACGTGATGCGCGCGCTGACGCTCGAATGGGGCGCGGTACCCGGCGATCTCCTGGAGGTCGACGGCGCGCGCGTGCGCGTGAGCCGCCGGCTCCGCGCGGCGGGAGTCGAGTGGGTGGGCGAATCGGCGGCCGGCCCGGAGCGAGCGCAGCGCGCGATCGCCTTCGTGGTCGAGGTCGCTCGCCTCGTCGCACCGGCCGCGCGCCTGCGCGCCCAGGCCCGGCTCGCGGCGTCGAGCGCGGCCGAGCAGGCGCGCGCGCTCGACACCCCGCCGCACGAGGGAGCCCTGCCGGAATCAGTGGGGAGGCTGCTCGCCCTGGTGGCGAGCGGCCGCGCCTGATCGGAAGGAGTCCGGCAAGGCCTCCTCCCGATCAGGTCTTGCGCGCGCTACTGCACTTTAATCGATGTCGACGGAGGTACCGCAGTTGTTCTCGTCCGAGGTCTCCAGCACGAGTTTGGCCGTATCGACACAGGCCTGTACCACGTAGGTCCCGGGCTTGGTACCGGACGGGATGGTCGCGGTCGGCTGCACCGTCTGCTTGCCGCCCAGGGCGACGGCGGGCACAGCCTGTGACTCGAGCAGGTTCTTCTTGGGAGCGGCCCCCGGAGCCACCACGAGGGAGAACTTGACCGTCGAGGCCGCGGCATTGGCGAACCCCTGGTTCCTCACGACGACCGTGATCGGGAGGGTGCCGCCGCTCGCGACCGTCACCACAGGAGTCGCCAGCTTCACCGCGTTCACGATGAGATCCGGCAACCCCGTCACCACGACACCCGTCACCGTCACTATCTCGAGCGACGTCGCGCAGTCATTTTTCTTGGAGCCATCGACAACCTTCGGCGGGCTCGAAACGTAGTTGGCGCAGGCCTGCACGATGTAGGAGCCGGGTACAGTCTCGTCATCCACGATCGGGCGTGGCACTGAGCGTCACCTCCGTGCCCTTGGGCACCGCGGGCACGGCCACCGTTCCCCAAGTTCTCCTGCGAGGGGCGGGGTGCCGACCGTCGACACGAGGCGAAGCTTCAGCGTCGACGCGGCGGCATCCAGCAGGCCGTTGTTCCTCACGATCACCTTGATGGTCGAGGGACTCGCCCTGGTCGACGGTGAGTGGGGCCCCGGTCACCGTCACCTTCTTCACGAGGAGATCGGGCTGCGGCGTCACCTGCACCGTCCCGACCGAGGTCTTGCAGTTGTCGTTCTCGTCGTCCTCGCGGCACCGGTCTTGCCGGAATCGGCGCAGCACGCCTTCAGGCGGTACGTTCCCGGCACGGTCTCCGGCCGCACGGTCAGCGGTGAGAGTGTTCGTGAACGTCGCACCCGGGCCGAGCGGTCCCACCGTCCTCTGGGGAATCCGCGGTCTTCAGATCGATCCCGGTCGTCGCGCCGACGACGGTCGGCACCAGGGAGAACTTGACCAGGGACGCGGCCGCGGATACAGCCCCCGTGTTCTTCACCGTATAGGTCGCGCTCGAAGCCCTGCCCCTGCGGCACCTGCGACGGCGGGTCGCTGATCGCCGTCATCGCGAGGTCCGGCACGTCGAGGACGGTGATCGTCCCGGTCGCGATCAGGCAGTTGTTCGCGTCGTGCGTTGCTTTCCGCGATCTTGGGGGTCGACGCTGTTCGCGCACGCCTGCAAGAGAATACGTCCCCGGGAGCGGTGTCCGAGTAGATGGTCGAGCGTCACCGGGGGCGCGCTCGCTGGCTCCGGGCGGCGAGGGCCCGGACGATGTTCTGGACGCCCTTGAGGTTCTTCACGGCGGCCCCGGTGGTGCTGACCAGGTCAGAACTTGGTGATGGAGGCACCGGCGGCGACCGTGCCCTTGTTCTTGCACGCTCGGCCGTGACCGACGAAGCTGTCCCCCGGCAGCGCGGTCGCCGGCGGCGACATCGAGGGAGTTCACCACGAGATCGGGCTTGGCGGCCTGCGCGAGCCCCGGCGCGGGGGTGAGGAGGAGGAGTCCGAGGACGATGACCGGCGCGATGCCGAGGATCCGTTGGATCGTGAAGCTCACAGGTATCTCCTTCTCACGGGGTGTCGAGGTCACAACGTGCAGTTCAGGCTTGACGAAAAAGGGCAAAGACCATGCCAACTGTCGGTCCAGCCTGCTAGCGGTGCGACAGAGGACTGGAGCGGGTCGATCCTGGCCGCTAAGCTACTGAGTTAGAAGCCCTGTTACGCGACGCCGGCGCGCGCGATTCGCCGCGCCGCGCCGGCGACCCCGCAGAAACCGAGCGGTGGCCGAGAGACCGCAGGGGCAAGACTCTGGCGAGCGCTACCCACCTTGGGAAATGCTTCGGCATATCGTGGGAGCGTCACGACCGAATGGCGTGCACGATCACCCACAGGTTCAGCAGGACGAAGCCCGCCACCGAGAGGAGGGAGAGAACAAAATACGCGACGCAGGCGATCTCCTGTCGAGCTCCAGGGCGCTCGCCGCATGAGGTGCGGGCCGAGGGACTCGCGCACGAAGCGGACGGAGTCGTGGTTCAGCGTGGGGAAGCCGATCAGGTCCACCAGGATGTGGTAGCCGTCCATCTCGAGGAAGCAGAACGGATAGAGGCTGATGAAGAAGGACTGGAGCTGGAGGATCGCGGAGGTGGCGAGAAACGCCTTGAGGAGCCCCGGCCCCGGAAAGCTCGCCGTCCAGAGGCAGAGGGCGGCGAGAAACAGGTGCACGAGCGGCCCCGACAGCGCGTTGACGATGCGCGCGCGACGGCTCGCCATGAAGATGTCGGTGACGTCCGCGTAAAAGGTCGGAATGAACCCGTGAAGCATGGTGAAGCCGAACTCGCGCACGCGCCGCTTGTAGTGCACGCAGGCCAGGGCGTGCACGAGCTGGTGGCTCACCACGGTGAGCCAGAAGCAGAGCTTGACGAGGAGGATGGCGACGAGGGCGTGGCCGGCGAATCCCTTGGTCACCTCGCCGCTGTCGCTCCACAGCTCGACGGCGCTCCGCGCGGCGAGCACCACGAGCACGGTGAGGACGAGGACGGCCGCGGGCGAGAAGAGCAGGAATCCCCCGTACCGGTACATGCGCGCGAAGACCTCGTGCGACCGGCGGCTCGTGACGGTGAGCTTCTCCAGCGCGTGCAGCGCCGCCTCCGCCGCCCGCGCCGCCGGGTTCCGCCGATTCCTCGCGAGGACCTCGCGCAGGCGCGAGGCCGGGCGCATGATCAGAAGCTCCGCGCGCCGGAGCTTGCTGATCAGCACCGGGATGGTCTCGAAGTCGAAGGCGCCGTAGCGCAGGACGTACGCCGTGGCGATCTCCTGCAGGGAGGCGCGCCCGTCCATCTGCTCCCAGAGGAACGTCTCCTGCTCCGTGAGCATGAGGTAGTCCTCGGTGCGGCGGTTCTTGAGGACGTAGGCGGTCGTGCCCTGGATGCTCGTCGGCAGGCGCGCCAGCTCGTAGTCCGCGACCGGGATGCGCTGGGGCCGGCTCTCGAGGTAGGCCGAGGCGCTCGGGACCTCCCGCGTCTCGAAGTCGTCGCCGGTCTCGGTGCGGACGAGCAGCTCGATCCGCGTCCGCTTGGGCCTGTCGGCTCCCGCTTCCCGCTCGCTCACGTCGACGACGGTCTACCGATGCTCCACGTCGAGCCCGGTGGCCTCGAGGCCCCAGCGCGTCACCTCCGCCACCAGGTCCGAGGTATCGCGGAGCCGCTTGAAGGTGAACCGCACCATCTCGAGGAAGAACTTGGCGGCATCCTTCGGGCTCGACTCGATGAAGCGGGAGAGGCTGTCCCGGCGCAGCCCGAGCAGCACCGAGTCCGTGTCGGCCTGGATGGTGGCGGAGCGCTTCTGCTCGTCGCCGAACACGCTCATCTCGCCGAAGACCTCGCCCTGCCCGAGCCGGTTCAGCACCTGCTCGACGCGCCCGGTGACGGGCTTCGACACGACGACGGAGCCGGAGAAGATCACGAAGAGCTCGTCGCCCGGGTCGCCCTCCCGGAAGATCACCTCGCCCTTGCGCAGGCGCCGCTCGCGCAGGCTCGGCCAGAGGGCGAGCAGCACCTGCTCGTCGACGTCCTTGAAGATGAGGACCTGGCGGAGGAAGGCGACGTCCGGGCGACTGGCCACTCAGCGGGATCCTGTCGGCGCCTGACGAGCGGGCACCGCGCGTCTCAGGTCGCCCAGCGCTTCATCAGCACGACCTGGAGCGCGCGGGCGCGCTCGCGCTCCGTGGTCCCCCCGGTCTTGCCCACCGCCTGCATGATGGCCGCGCGCTCCTCGGACGACAGATCGAACTCGGCGAGCATGAGCGCCGGTTCGCGCACGAGGTCGGCGAGAAAATCCCGGTCGATCATCGCCCGCCCGACGAGATCTCGGATGCCCGGCCGCGCCATCGGTTCCTCTCGCTCTCGTGCGCGCCATCGTCAGGCGGACGCGAGCCCATCGGACTTTTCTTTGCATATCGGGGAGTTGCAAAACCGGGCTTCATGGTAGCTCGGCCCCCGCGCATTCGCAAGGGGCGCCGGGCACCCGGGCGCGGGTCAGCAGCCGAGCTTGCCGGCGAGGTCGAGGAAGTCGGCGGCGATCACGTCCCAGTCGCGCTCGGCCTTCACGTCCCGCGTCTGGCTCGGCCCGTGCTCCGCGGGGCGCGGAACGAAGGCGGTGCGGAACCCCTGCGCCGAGGCGGCGGCGAGGTCGCCGTTGTGCGCCGCCACCATCAGGCACTCATCCGGGGCGAGGCCCAGCAGGGCCGCCGTCGTGAGGTAGGCCTCGGGCTGGGGCTTGTAGTGCCGCGCCACCTCGGCGCCGAGAATCGCGTCCCACGGCAGGCCCGCGCGCTTGGCCATGTTCACCATCAGCGCGACATTGCCATTGGACAGGGTGGCCAGGATGAAGCGGCGCTTGAGCCGCGTGAGACCGGGCACCGCGTCCGGCCACGGATCGAGCCGATGCCAGGCGCGGTTGAAATCGTCGACCTCCGCCTCGGTGAGGCCGGTGATGCGGAAGTCGCCCAGGAGCTGCACGAGGCTCATCCGGTGCAGGTCGTCGAGCTTGGTCCACTCGACCTCGCCGCGCCGGACCCGATTCATCGCCGGCTGGTAGAGCCCGCGCCAGGCGTCGGCGAACTTCGCCCAGTCCACGTCGAGGCCCTTGGCGCGAGCGAGCGCCTGGCCCTCGCGGATGATGCTCTCGCGCCAGTCCACCACCGTGCCGAAGACGTCGAACGTGAGCGCCTTGATCCGCGCGGAATCGAACATGGCGATCGGCCCCTATCGCGGCCGCGGCCCGGACGGCTTCGCGGGCGTGGCCGGCTTGTCGTTGAGCTGCACCACCCGCTCCTTGAGCCGGCGCACCAGCTCGTCGTAGGAGCTGGTGCGGATGATCCGGTCGAACTGGGACCGGTAGTTGCCGACCAGGCTCACGTTCTCGATCAGGACGTCGTAGATGAGCCAGCGACCGCCCCGCTGGTTGACGCGCGACTCGATGGGCACGGTGGTCCCCGACTTGGTCACGATCTGCGCCTTGACGATCGCGGAATCGCCGTCCACGCGCTCCGCGACGTACTCGACGCGCTCGCCGCCGTACTCGTCGATCCGCGTGACGTAGGTCTGCTCGAGCAGATCGCGGAAGACGCGCACGAACTCTTCCCGCTCGGCGGGCGTCCGCCCCTGCCAGTGCGTCCCGAGCGCCCGCCGCGCCGTCTCGGCGAGGTCGAACGAGTCGGCGGCGACCTCGCGAACGGCGGCCCGGCGCGCGGCCGGCGTCAAGCTCGTGGAGCGCAGGACTTCGAGCACGCGATCCGTCTGCCGCTTCAGGTCCTCCGTCGGGGTTCCCGCCCACGCGGCGCCGGTCAGGGCCGCGGCGGCCAGCACGACGGCCAGGACGGCGCGCGTCACGGCGGCCCGCAGCCCGGCCACCCTGCCGCGTCGAGCTACGGCGTGGGGATGTGACACAGGTCTTCGTTGACCATGTAGAGGCCGCCGAAGCCCTGGCACATGTCCGCGGCCTTCATGGCGGTGCCCGGCTGGCAGACGCCTTGCGCGTACCGGCCGCCGGAGTTCTCGCACAGCGACTTGCTGCTCAGCTTGGCCGTGCCCGCGCTCGAGCACGCGCCGAGCGCGAGCGCCATCAGGACCACCCCGCCCCACCGCCATGGCCGCATCGTCGAACCGTCCCTTTCTCGAGCGTCGCCGGTCTCCAGGACACAGCCCTGGGGCTGCGTGCGCGAACCGATGACGTGATAGTAGGCCGAATG
>CAWIZN010000023.1:0-29959 GCA_963840495.1 uncultured Candidatus Rokubacteria bacterium | reverse complement strand
TGGCCGGCAAGCGTAACGGCAGGCGGTCGACAGAGGGCCGCCGAATCGGGGAGCGTCGGACCGACGCGGCCCGGCGCGCCACCGGGTCCGACTTCCTCGCGGGCGGCGGCGAGATGGGCGGCCGCATTCGCGAGCACGACTGGCCGGCGACCCCGCTTGGCCCCGTGGAGACGTGGCCGCAGAGCCTCAGGAGCGCGGTCAGCATCCTGCTGCCATCCCGGGCTCAGGTGGTCCTCTTCTGGGGCCCGGAGCTCATCGCGATCTACAACGACGCCTACGCGCCGGTGTTCGGCGCGAAGCATCCCTGGGCGCTCGGTCGTCCCGCCCGCGAGTGCTGGAGCGAGGTGTGGCAGGTCCTCGGCCCGCTCTTCGAGGGCGTGGTCAGGACGGGGGAGGCGTTCTGGGCGAAGGACCACCCCTTCCTTCTCCACCGCCAGGGATTCCTCGAAGAGACGTACTTCGATGTCTCGTACGATCCGGTCCGCATCGAGGACGGCAGCGTCGGCGGGGTCTTCTGCATCGTCAGCGAGCAGACCGGGCGCGTCCTCGGCGAACGCCGCCTTCGGACCCTGAGGGAGCTCGGCGCGAAGACGGCGGGCGCGAAGAGCGCCGAGGAGGTCTGCCGGGAGGCGGCGGCCGCGCTGGCGATGGATCCCGCCGATGTTCCCTTCTCGCTGCTGTACCTGTTCGATGGCCCGGGGCTCCGCGCGGAGCTCGTCGGCGTCTGCGGGGTCGAGCGAGACGACCTCGCCCTTGGACGTGACGTCATGATTGCCGACGTCGCAGTCCTGGCCGCCGCTCGCGAGGGCCGGGCCACCGAGGTGGAGACCGGGGTGTTCGTCGGTCGCGCGCCGGCGACCTCTGCCGAGCGCGTGCTCGTGCTGCCGATCTCGTCGGGGACGCAGATCTCGGGCGCGCTGGTCGCCGGCGTGAGCCGGTTCCTCCGGCTGGCCGGCGACTATCGCGACTTCTTCGACCTCGCGGCCGGGCGCGTCTCGGCGGCGATCGGCAACGCGCGCGCGTATGAGGAGGAAAGCCGCCGCGCCGAGATCCTGGCCGAGCTGGATCGCGCCAAGACCACGTTCTTCAGCAACGTGAGCCACGAGTTCCGTACTCCGCTCACGCTCATGCTCGGGCCGGTCGGGGACCTCCTCGCCAAGCCCGGGGACCAGGTGTCCGCGGACGACCGGGCCCTGCTCACCGTCGCCCAGCGCAACGGCCTGCGGCTGCAGAAGCTCGTGAATACGCTCCTCGACTTCGCGCGGATCGAGGCCGGCCGTGTCCAGGCCGTGTACGAGCCGACCGACCTGGCCGCGGTGACGGCCGAGCTGGCCAGCAACTTCCGCTCGGCCTGCGAGCGGGCCGGGCTTTCGCTGGTCGTGGACTGCCCGCCGTTGCCCGAACCCGTCTACGTCGACCGTGAGATGTGGGAGAAAGTCGTCCTCAACCTCCTGTCCAACGCCTTCAAGTTCACCTTCGAAGGTGACATCGCGGTCATCCTCCGGCCCGACGGGCAGGCCGTGGAGCTGGCCGTCCGCGATACGGGAATCGGCATTCCGCCCGAGGAGATCCACCGAGTCTTCGAGCGCTTCCACCGGGTCGAAGACGCGCGAGGGCGCACGCAGGAGGGGACGGGCATCGGGCTGGCGCTGGTGCAGGAGCTGGTCGAGCTCCATGGCGGCTCGGTACGGGTCGCGAGCGCCGTCGACCAGGGAAGCACGTTCACGGTGTCCATCCCGACCGGCAAGGCCCACCTCCCGGCCGACCGGATCGGGAGTGCGCGCACGCTGGCCTCGACGGCGCTGGGTGCCGGGCCCTACGTGGCGGAGGCACTGCGCTGGCTCTCGGATGCGGAATCGCTCCCGCTCATCCCAGTGGACGGTGGAACCGGCCCGACCGCGCCTCGCGAGCGTCCGGGCGCGCATCCTCTGGGCCGATGACAACACCGACATGCGCGACTATGTCCGGCGCCTGCTGAGTCCACACTACGAGGTGGAGGCGGTGGCCGACGGTCAGGCGGCCCTGGCCGCCGCCCGCGCTCGCCGTCCGGACCTGGTCCTCGCCGACGTGATGATGCCGAAGCTGGACGGCTTTGGGTTGCTGCGAGAGCTGCGGGCGACCCCCGAGACCCGCACGCTGCCGGTTATCTTGCTGTCCGCGCGCGCGGGGGAGGAGGCCCGCGTCGAAGGGCTGGAGGCGGGCACGGACGCGTACCTCGTCAAGCCCTTCAGCGCGCGCGAGCTGCTGGCAACCGTGGCGACTCGCCTGGAGCTGGGACGGCTGCGGGCCCGCCTGGAGCAGGAGCGGGCCACCCTGGCCGATCTCTTCGGGCAGGCGCCGCTTCCGATCGCCCTTCTGCGCGGACCGGATCTCATCTTCGACATCGCGAACCTCGCCTACCATCAGATCGTCGGGAACCGAGACATCCTGGGGAAGCCGCTGCTCGAGGCGCTACCCGAGCTGAAAGGCCAGGGATTCGACGACCTGCTGCACGACGTCATGCAGACGGGGATGGCCCGCATTGGTCACGAGGCGCTCCTGAGGCTCGACCGCAAGGGCACCGGGGAGGCGGAAGACACGTACTGGACGTTCATCTACGCTCCGTTCCGCGGCGAGAGCGGCCAGATCGATCGGGTCATCGCCATCTGCAACGAGGTCACGGAGCAGGTGCGCTCCCGCAAGCAGCTCGAGGTGCTGTCGGCCGACAATGCCCGGCTCTACGAGGCGGAGCAGCGCGCCAGATCGCAGGCCGAGGCGGCGAATCGGGCCAAGGACGAGTTCCTGGCCACGCTCTCCCACGAGCTGCGCACCCCGTTGAACGCGATGCTCGGGTGGATCCGCATGCTTCGGTCCGGCACGCTCGATGAGGCGACCGCGCGGCGGGCGCTCGAAGTCGTCGATCGGAACGTCGACCACCAGGCGAAGCTCATCACGGACCTGCTCGATATCAGCCGGATCATCTCCGGGAAGCTCACGCTGGAGATGGCGGTCGTGGACCTTGCCGCGGTGGTCGCGAGTGTCGTCGAGACCATGCGGCCATCGGCCGAGGCGAAATCGATCACGGTGACGTTGCGGCTCACACCCGGCGCGGTGCCGGTCGACGGTGACGGCGAGCGGCTGCGTCAGGTCGTGGCCAACCTCCTGTCGAACGCGGTGAAGTTCACGCCGAGCGGCGGCCGCGTGACGGTCGAGCTCACCGTGGCAGGTGATCGTGCGCGCCTTGCCGTCACCGATACGGGCAAAGGCATCAGCGGCAAGTTCCTGCCCCACGTATTCGAGCGGTTCCGTCAGGCCGACGCCAGCAGCACGCGGGCGGAAGCCGGCCTCGGTCTCGGCCTCGCCATCGTCCGGCACATCGTCGAGCTCCACCGGGGGCGTGTCCGGGCCGACAGCGCTGGCGAGGGAACGGGCGCGACCTTCACGGTGGATCTCCCCATCGCGGCGGCGGAGGACCGCCCCGCCGATGCCGTCGGACTCGGCGAGATCACGGCAGAAGCCATCGACCTCGGCGGCGTTCGAGTCCTGATCGTGGACGACCACGCCGACAGCCGCGATCTGTTCGCCGCCATCCTGAGTCGGCGGGGAGCCGAGGTGACCGCGGTTGACACCGTCCGCGAGGGGCTGGCGGCGGCCCGGCGCGTGCGGCCGGACGTCATCGTGTGTGACCTCGCGATGCCCGGCGACGACGGCTTCACCCTGATCCGGGAAATCAGGTCCTGGCCGAGCGACCAAGGCATCGTGGTACCGGCGGTGGCGCTCACCGCCTACGCGCGACCCGAGGACCGCGATCGGGCGCTCGCGGCGGGCTTCCAGGTGCACCTGTCGAAGCCGGTCGAGCCGCGAGCCCTCCTCGAAGCCGTAGCTCGGCTGGCCGCCGGCGGCGCGCGGGACGGCGACTACCTGCGCGGAGAGGTGTAGGCGCTATCGTCACGTCACGTCCGCTCCGGGCGTCATCGCGCCCGGATCGAGCAGCATCAGGTCCTTTCCGCCCGGTCCTGCGGTGAGGATCATCCCGTGGCTCTCGATGCCCTGGTGATCAGCTGCGCCACTTGGCCCTCCTCCATCCGGTTGATCAACGGCGACGGATCGCCAATCGGCCGCCCCCGATCGAGCAGCGGGTATCCGGCCTTCTCCAGCGCCGCAAACGAAAGCTTCGGCGCGTTGAACTGACGAAACAGGCTTCTCGGCCAGCCGCGGCACGACCGGCTCGATCAGCGCCGCGATCAGGTACGCCACCTCGGCGGCATCGGAGAGCGCTGCGCGCGCCCCCTCGCGATCGGTCTTCTTCGACTTCCATGGCTCATGAACGGTGAGAAACGCGTTCGCCGAGTGTCCGATTTCGAAGATCACCTTCATCGCCACCCGGTAGTCGAAGCGCTCGAACGCCTCGCGCACTTCCTTCACCCGCGCCACCGCATCCTCGACGAGCTTACGCCCCGGCCCAGTCCCGGCGGGCGAGAGCTCTTTGGCCAGGTCCGCGCCGGCCAGCAGGGAGAGCGTCCGGTTGGCGAGGTTGCCGAGGTTGTTGACCAGTTCCGCGTTCACCCGCTGGCGGAACTCAGTGAGGCTGAAGTCCAGATCCTCGGCGCCCGACCCGAGCAGGGTCGCGTAATAGAACCGGAGGTAGCTCGGATCGAGCAGGTCCAGGTACGCCCGCGCGTTGATGAACGTTCCGCGGCTCTTGCTCATCTTCTCGCCGTTCACCGTGAGGTGACCGTGGATGTGCACGTAGTCGGGCCGATGGAGCTCCGCCACCTTCAGCACCGCCGGCCAGAACAGCGCAGTGGAAGTAGACGATGTCCTTGCCGATGACATGGACGATCCGCGCTCGCTGATCCTCGGCCCAGTACGTCGAGCGCGTCCTTCGCCTTGCCGGTGTCCTTCGCCCACTTCTCGGTGGTCGCGATGTAGCCGATCGGCGCGTCGAGCCAGACGTAGAAGAACTTGTCCGTCTCGCCCGGGAATCGGGAAGCCAAAGTACGGCCCGTCGCGGCTGATATCCCAGTCGGCGAGGCCCTTGACGAAGAACTGCTGGAGCTGGCTCGCGAGGCCCGGGTTCATGAACTTCGGGTCTGCGCGATCAGCTCCTGCAGGAAGGCCTCATGCTTCGGCAGCTTGAAGAAGAGGTGCACGCGAGCTCTTCCACACCGGCGGCTTGCCGCTCATCGCGGACTTCGGATCGATCAGCTCCGTCGGCGCCGTAGGTGGTGCCGCACTTCTCGCAGGCGTCGCCGTACTGGTCCGGGCGCCTTGCAGTTGGGACAGGTGCCGCGAATGAATCGGTCGGGCAGGAACCGCTGGGCCTCCTCGTCAGTAGGCCTGCTCGACCTCGCTTGCGATCGATGTCAGCCCTGCTTCCTTCAGCCGGCCGTAGATCAGCTCCGCGTAGTGCTTGTTCTCGGGCGAGTTGCGTCGAATGGAACGAAGTCGAACTGCACGTCGAAGTCGGCGAAGTCCTTCTGATGCTCGACGTGGAACCGCGCCACGAACTCCTCGGGCGTGAGCCCCTGTTTCGCGGCGTTGAGCTCGACTGGCGTCCCGTGGGTGTCGTCGGCGCAGAGGAAGAGCACGTCCTCTCCGCAGGAGCGCAGAAACCGGACGCAGATGTCGGTCTGGATGTGCTCCACCATGTGGCCGAGATGAATCGGGCCGTTGGCGTAGGGAAGTGCGCAGGTGACGAGCGTTCGTTTGGACAGCCGCAACTCCGCCGCCGAACCGACCGTAGGTGACATCAAGCCAATTCTCCGACTCCTGCCTCGCGCCGCAGAGCGCGGACAGGCTCGGGCCGCGACGCCCGGTTGCCCGCTGCTCCGGCCCCTGCTTGATACAACACGGTCGAATCTGCCGTCGAGCAGGCCGGCCAGAGCGTCGTGGCCGACGCCGGCTCCGTGATTTTCTCGCCTCGATTGCGCGCGGGATCGGCTTGAGGCACACTGCCGGCCAAAGGAGCACACCATGACGATTCGTCGAGCCTGGATGATTGCCCTCGTGATCCTGGCGGTGGTCCTGGCCTCCGGCGCCGGCGCCGCGCCGCCCAAGGATGCCATCGTCATCGGCCTCCTGGCCGAGCCCGTCACCATGGACCCGCCCCAGATCACCGACCTCAACTCGGCGCGGGTGACCAAGCGCATCTTCGAAGGGCTCGTTGCGCAGGAGCTGGGCTCCTACAAGCTCATTCCCGGTCTCGCGCGGTCGTGGGACATCTCGAAGGACGGGCTCACGTACACCTTCAACCTGCGCCCCAACGTCACTTCCACGACGGCACGCCGTTCAATGCCGAGGCGGTCAAGTTCTGCTTCGAGCGGCAGCTGAACGAGCAAGGACCGTACTACAAGACCGGCACGTACCCGTACGTCAAGGGCTTCCTCGGCAATGTGCAGAGCATCGAGGTGGTCAACCCGCTCATCGTGCAAATCAAGCTCAAGGCGCCGCTCACGCCCTTCCTTCAGTACCTCGCGCATCAGTCGCTCTTCGTCTACAGCCCGGACGCGCTCAAGAAGCACGGCAAGGACATGGTGAAGAATCCCGTTGGCACGGGACCCTTCAAGCTCGAGACGTGGGAGCCGGGCGTCAAGGTGGTCCTCGCGCGCAACGACCGGTACTGGGGCGGGGTGCCGAAGATCCGCCAGGCCATCTACGTGCCCATCATCGAGGCGCAGGCGCGGCTCGCCGCCATCAAGACGGGCGAGATCGATCTGACCATCGATGTGCCGCCGGACAGTCTCGAGAGCCTCCGGAAGGATCCCAATATCACCGTCGCCGAGTCGAACTCCTCGGCCGTCTGGTACGTGGTGCTCAATACACGCCACCCGATCTTGAAGGACAAGCGGGTGCGGCAGGCCATGAATCACGCCATCAACAAGGAGGCCATCGTTCGCGACATCCTCAAGGGCACGGCCATCGTCTCGAGCGGCCCGATGTCGCCGGTCTACGGCCCCTTCCACGAGGACAAGACGACGCGGTATCCCTACGATCCGGACAGGGCCAAGGCGCTCCTGAAGGAAGCCGGCTACCCGAACGGCTTCGAGGTGACCTTCTTCGTGCCGGAGTCGGGCTCGGGCATGCAGCAGCCCGTCGAGATGGGCACGGTCATCCAGGCGCAGCTCCTGGCCGTGGGCATCAAGGCCAAGATCCAGACCATGGAGTGGGGCGCCTATCTCAAGAAGTATCTCGACGCGCCCGGACATGGCCGAGATGTCATGGAACCCGTCCATCGGCGATCCGGACCACGTGACCTACATGCTGCTGTCCTCGGACCGCTTCCCGCCGGCCTTCAACGCGGGCTTCTTCCAGAACGCGCGCGTGGACGAGCTCCTGCGCAAGGGACGCACCACGGTCGGCGACGCCGAGCGCGCGGCCATTTACAAGGAAGCGCAGCGCATCATCGCCGACGAGGCGCCGTGGATCTTCATCGACCACGGCCGGCAGATCATCATTCACAGGAAGCGCGTGCAGGACTTCAAGCTCCACCCGAACTTCGACCTCGTGCTGTCGCAGGTGTGGCTGCAGTAGGGGGCGGCGGGCTCCCCGCCTACGCCCTCCGCCGCCTGCTGCTCGCGATCCCGGTCCTCTTCGGGGTCTCGGTGCTGGTCTTTGCCGTCCTGCACCTGGCCCCGGGAGATCCGGCCGCGATCATGCTCGGCGCCCAGGCCACGAAGGAGGACGTCGAGCGCCTCCACCGCGATCTCGGACTCGATCAGCCGCTCGTCGTCCAATACCTCCGGTGGATGGGGCACGTGGTGCAGGGTGATCTCGGTCGCTCCATCCCGCTCGGCCGGGCCGTGCTCCCGGAGGTCTTGCTCCGATTCAAGGCGACGCTCGTGCTCACGGCCGGCGCGCTCGCCATCGCCGTGGTGCTCGGTTTGGCCGCGGGCATCGTCTCGGCGGTCAAGCAGTATTCCTGGCTCGACCGCCTGAGCATGGGCGTGGCGGTCACCGGGGTGAGCCTGCCGGTGTTCTGGACGGGCATCATGCTCATCATCGTGTTCGCGCTGCAGCTCGGCTGGTTCCCGTCGAGCGGCATGCGCTCGCCCTATGGCAGCAGCGGCGTGGCGGATGTCCTCTGGCACCTGGTCCTGCCCGCCATCACGCTCGGCACGGCGTCCGCCGCCGCGCTGGCGCGGCTCACGCGCTCGAGCGTGCTCGAGATCATCCGCCAGGACTATGTCCGCTCGGCGCGCGCCAAGGGCCTGGCCGAGCGCGCCGTCATCGCCCGCCACGTGCTCAAGAACGCGATCAACCCGATCATCACGGTGCTGGGGGTGCAGGTGGGCTTCCTCCTGGGCGGCGCCATCCTGACGGAGACGGTCTTCTCCTGGCCCGGGCTCGGCTCCATGATGGTGCGCGCCATCCAGGCGCGCGACTATCCGCTGGTGCAGGGCGGGGTGCTGCTCATCGCGACGACCTTCGTGGTCGTCAACCTCGCCGTGGACCTCCTCTACGCGATCTTCGATCCGCGCATCCGCTATGACTGACGTCGTCCGCGTCTTCCGGCGGAGCAGCGCGGCCCTCTTCGGCCTGGGCCTCGTCGCGGTCATGGCCGTGCTCGCCGTGCTGGCGCCCTGGCTCGCTCCGCGAGACCCCGACGCCATCGACACCGCGCGCCGCCTCGCCCCCATCCTCACGGCCGGGTACCCCCTCGGCACCGACGAGTTCGGCCGCGACCTGCTGAGCCGCCTCCTGTACGGCGCGCGCATCTCCCTCGTGGTGGGGCTGACGGCGACGGCCCTGGCCGCGCTCGCGGGCTCGCTCTGCGGCCTCCTGGCCGGCTTCGTCGGCCGCTGGGTCGACCAGCTCATCATGCGATCGATCGACACGCTGATGGCCTTCCCGTACTTCCTGCTCGCGGTCGCCATCATCGCGGTGCTGGGCCCGGGGCTCGTCAACGGCATGGTCGCGGTGGCCGTGGTCAATATCCCGTTCTACGGGCGCATCGTCCGCGCCACCGTGCTCGCCGTGAAGCAGACGGAGTATGTCGAGAGCGCACGGGCGCTCGGGGTATCGGAGCTGCGCCTCGCCCTGACGCACGTGCTGCGCAATTGCCTGAGCCGGTGATCGTCGCCGTGACCCTCAATATCGGCGGGATGATCACGGCGCTGGCCGGCCTGTCCTTTCTCGGTCTCGGCGTCCAGCCGCCCACCTCCGACTGGGGCAGCATGCTGGCCGCGAGCCGCCAGTATCTCAATGTCGCGCCGCACGTGGCGGCGCTCCCCGGCATCGCGATCTTTCTCACGGTCTTGGGCTTCAATCTGCTGGGCGACGGACTGCGCGACGCGCTGGACCCGCGGCTCCGATGAGGTGACGGGCCGCCAGGCGGGAGGCCGATCGATGACGCGTCGACAGATCATGCTCGTGTCTCGGCACCGTGCACGGCGGCCTTCGCAGGCGAATCGAGGTCAGTCGCGCGCTCATCGCTACGCCTCATCGCGGCGCGATGACGCGACTTGAGTGTTCAGCGGGGGACGCTGAAGCCCTCTCTCTCGGCGGCGCTGCCGAGGCGCACGTCGAGGGTGTGAAGTGTCCGCCCTTCCGGATGACCCTCCGCCCAAAGGAGAGCAGCTCCGAGCTGGAGAGCATCGAACGCTCGGAGCTGATGGAAGCGCAACACCCGGATTGCCTGTCCCTTGACAGCGGGGACGTCGACGACCACGTGGCAGGTCCGGACGAGCTGGTCCAGGCGCCGCTCGGCGATACGCGCGCTGTCTTCTTTGAGAGCCTGCTCACGGACCAGCCTTCGGAATGCCGACACCACCTCGACGGACGTGAGTGTCCACAGGACCAGATCCGAATCTTCGGCGATCCAGCCCTCCGCGACGGGGGATGACTCCTGACGCACGAGGAGAGGGACAATCGCCGAGCTGTCCCAGAATCTCACGGGCCCTCGTCTCGCTCGCGGACCAGGATGGCGACCACGTCTGCTTTCACGACGGGCTTGTCCCTGAGCCACTTCCCGTCAACGTGCCCGGAACCCCGATGGATGACCCCCTGCCGCTCGAGGCGTTCCACCCACTCCGCGTCTCCCGCGGGGACCGCCTCGCGCCCGGTGACCCGCTCGATCCGCGCAATGACCTTGTCTCGGTCGGCCACGAGAATCGATTCCCCGCGCTGCACCAGGCGCAGGTAATAACTGAGACGGTCTTTCAACTCGGCGATCTTGACCGGCTTCATGATGGTCTCTCCTGGCTAGGAAACATAGCCATGACATGGCCATTAAGTCAAGGCTGGTGAGCCGCGGTGTTCATCCGCCCCCGGCCGTGTCGCTGTTCGATCACCGAATGTGGGTCGTGATTCGACCGGGATACCGCCGCCGGCGCGCTACTCGAGCGGCCACTCCACCGCGCCCGCGTGGGTGACGGCGCCGAGGTTGGCGGGGCCGACGAGGCGGGCGTACTTCTCCAAGGCGCCGGCGAGGCGCTCGGTCCGCTTCGGCTGCCAGGCGGCGCGGCGGCGGGCCAGCTCGGCGTCGTCGAGCTCCACGTGGATGGTGCGGGCCTGGGCGTCGATGGCGATGCGGTCGCCGATCTTGGAGCAGCGCGATGGGGCCGCCGTCGGCGGCTTCCGGGCACGCATAGCCGATGCACATGCCGCGGGTCGCCCCCGAGAAGCGCCCGTCGGTGAGGAGGGCGACCTTCTCGCCCATGCCCTGGCCGTAGATCAGCGCGGTCACGCCGAGCATCTCGCGCATGCCGGGGCCGCCCCGCGGCCCCTCGTTGCGGATCACGAGCACGTCGCCCTCGCGGTAGGAGCGGTCCCGCACCGCGACGGCGCATTCCTCCTCGGACTCGAAGACGCGGGCGGGGCCGGCGAAGGCGAGCGACTTGAGCCCGGCGATCTTGATGAGGGCGCCGCCCGGGCAGAGATTGCCCTTCAGCACCACCACGCCGCCCGTCGGATGGATGGGCGACGACGCCGGGCGCACGACGCTGCCGTCGGGCCCGGGCGCCGCCGCGAGCTCGGCGGCGAGCGTGCGGCCGCTGAGCGCGAGCGCGTCGCCGTGGAGGTAGCCGCCGTCGAGCAAGGCCTTGAGGACGGCGGCCACGCCGCCCGCGTAGTGCAGGTCGCGCGCCAGGTACTCGCCGCCGGGCTGCAGGTTGGCGATGAGGGGCGTCCGCTGGAAGACCTCGGCGACGTCGTCGAGCGTGAAGCGGATGCCGGCCTCGTGGGCGATCGCGGGCAGGTGCAGCCCGGCATTGGTCGATCCGCCGGTGGCGGCCACGGCGGCGCAGGCGTTCTCGAGGCTCTTCCGCGTGACGAGGTCGCGGGGCAGGGGCCCGCCGTCGGCGAGGATGCGCAGCACGATCTCCCCGGCCCGGCGCGCGAGCGCGAGGCGCTGGGAGTACACCGCGGGGAGCATCGCCGAGCCGGGCACGGCGAGGCCGAGCGTCTCCGACACCATCGCCATGGTATTGGCGGTGAACTGGCCGGGACAGGAGCCCACCGTCGGCGCGCACTCGAGCTCCATCGACGCCAGATCGGCCTCGGTCATCGCCCCCGCCATCACCGCGCCCACGCCCTCGTAGACGGTGACCGCGCTCACCGGGCGCCCTGCCACTGGCCGGGCAGCATCGCGCCGCCGTACACGAAGACGCTCGGGCAGTCGAGGCGCACCATGCCCATCATGATGCCGGGCAGCGTCTTGTCGCAGCCCGCGAAGCCGACCAGCGCGTCATAGGCGTGCCCGCGCATCACCAGCTCGATGCTGTCGGCGATGAGCTCGCGCGAGAGCAGGCTCATCCGCATCCCGCGGTGGCCCATCGAGACGCCGTCCGAGACCGAGATGGTCGTGAACTCGAATGGCGTGCCGCCCGCCGCGGCGACCCCGAGCTTCGCCGCCTCGGCCTGGGGACGGAGCGACAGCGAGCAGGGGGTGTTCTCGCCGTGGGTGCTCATGACGCCGACGAAGGGCTTGGCCATCGCCGCCTCGTCGAGGCCCAGGGCGCGCATGAACGTCCGGTGTGACGTGCGCTCCAGGCCTTCCAGCGTGAGGCGCGAGCGCCTCGGCGCGGGCGAACGGTCGCTCATGGCATCCTCCTGCGCGCCCGGTGGCGCCTATCGAGTGACGTGGACATCGGGACTGCGCCGGCCCCCCACTCTACCAGGAGCCGTGAAGCCTCGCGCGGCGCAGGCAGCCGCGTTCTGCCGTATCATCTGGCCCAGGAGGACGAACCCACCATGGCAGCCAAGCTTCTTGGGAGCTCAGGTCAAGCGCAAGGAAGACCCTCGCCTGATCACGGGCACGTCGCAGTACGTCGCCGACATCGCGCTGCCCGGCCTCTTGCACGTGGCCTTCGTGCGCAGCCCCCACGCCCACGCCAACATTCGCGGCATCGACGCCGCCGCGGCGCGCGCGCTGCCCGGCGTGGTCGCCGTCGTGACCGGGCGCGACCTCATGCCCCACGTGGCGCCGCTCCCCATCGCGGTCGTCTCCGTCGAGGGCGGCGGCGAGGCGAAGAGCGAGGTCGGGCGCCAGCACTATCCGCTCTCGGTGGACCGCGTGCGCCATACCGGCGAGGCGGTCGCCGCCGTCATCGGTGCCTCGCCCGAGGCCGCGGCCGACGGCGCCGCCGCGGTGGCCGTCGACTGGGAGCCGCTGCCCGCGGTGGTGGACGCGGCCTCCGCCATGGCCGACGGCGCGCCGCAGATCTTCGCGGACGCCCCGAAGAACGTCGAGCATACCCAGGCCATCAAGGCGGGCGACCCCGACGCCGCCTTTGCCAAGGCGCATCGCGTGGTGAAGCAGCGGATGGTGAGCCAGCGTCTCTCGGGTGTGCCGATCGAGGGACGGGCCGTCCTCGCCTCACCCGACTTCGCCAGCGGCGGCATCACCGTGTGGTCGACGCACCAGGCGCCGCACGCGCTCCGCACGGGGCTCGCCGCGGCCCTGCGCCTTCCCGAGAATCAGATCCGCGTCATCGCGCCCGAGGTGGGCGGCGGCTTCGGCGTGAAGTTCGGCACCTATCCCGAGGACGTGGTGGTGGCTGCGCTGGCGCGCCAGCGGCGCGTGCCGCTCCGGTGGATCGAGACGCGCGTCGAGCACATGATGACGACCACGCACGGGCGCGGCCAGGTCACCGACATGGAGGCGGCGGTGGACGCGGACGGCCGCATCACCGGGCTCCGCATGCACGTCCTCGCCGACATCGGCGCCTATCCGATCTTCACCTTCATCCCGGACCTCACGCTGATGATGGGCGTCGGCGTCTACGGCGTGAAGAACGTGGACCTCAAGAACACCTGCGTCTTCACCAATACGACCTCGATCGCCGCCTACCGCGGCGCCGGCCGGCCGGAGGCCGCCTACTATCTCGAGCGGCTCGTGGACGTGATCGCCGCGGAGCTCGGCCGCCCGCCCGAGGAGATCCGCCGGAAGAACTTCATCCCGCCCGCATCCTTCCCCTATCAGGCGCCGACGGGACAGCACTACGACAGCGGCGAGTACGACCGGGCGCTGACGCGCGCGCTCGAGGTGTCGCGCTACGAGCAGCTCCGCGCCGAGCAGCGCCGGCGGCTCGAGGCGAAGGATCGGCGCCTGCTCGGCATCGGCATGGCCTGCTATGTGGAGATGTGCGGCTTCGGCCCCTACGAGAGCGCCATGGTGCGCGTCGAGCCGAGCGGCACCGTCACCGCGTTCACCGGCACGTCGCCCCACGGCCAGGGGCATGAGACCACGTTCGCCCAGATCATCGCCGATCAGCTCGGCGTGGAGTTCGACCAGGTGATCGTGCGCCACGGCGACACGTCGACCACGCCCATGGGGTTCGGCACCGGGGGCAGCCGGAGCCTCGCCGTGGGCGGCTCGGCCATGCTGAACGCCTCGGGCAAGGTCCAGGAGAAGGCCCGCCGCATCGCCGCGAGCATGCTCGAGGCGGCCTTCGAGGACGTGGAGCTCTCGGACGGCCGCTATCAGGTGAAGGGTGTCCCGGCGAAGAGCCTGGCCCTGGCCGCGATCGCCGAGCGCGCCTACGGCGAGGCGCTGGCGCCGGGCCTCGAGCCCGGCCTCGAGGCCACGGACTACTTCCGCCCGCCCAACCTCGTCTATCCCTTCGGCGCCCACGTCGCGGTGGTCGAGGTGGATCGGGACACCGGGCACGTGGAGGTCCGGGCATTCTTCTCGGTGGACGACTGCGGCGTCCGCATCAGCCCCCTGCTGGTCGAGGGTCAGGTGCACGGCGGCATCGCCCAGGGCGTGGCGCAGGCGCTCCTCGAGGAGGTGGTCTACGACGCGGACGGCCAGCTCGTGACGGGCTCGCTGATGGATTACGCGCTGCCGCGCGCCGAGGACCTGCCGTCGTTCACGACGGACCAGACGGTGACGGTGACGCCGAGAAATCCCCTCGGCGCCAAGGGCATCGGCGAGGCCGCCACCATCGGCTCGACCCCCGCCGTGGTCAATGCCGTGGTGGACGCCCTGCGCCCGTTCGGCGTGCGCCACCTCGACATGCCGCTCCGCGCCGAGCGGGTGTGGCGGGCGATCGGCGAGGGAGTGCCGACTCGCCGATGACCTAGTCGCGCCGTGGCCGTCACGCTCACGCTGACGACGTTCTCGTCGGCGTCGTTCGAGGGGATCGAGAGCGTGGCGGTCTTGGGCCCCGATGATGTCGCCTTGATCTTCACCCCGATGGTGCACGACTGACCGGGCGCCAGCGTCACCCCGGAGCAGAGGTCCTGGCCGGCGGGCAGGGAGATCTCGCTCGTGGCGGTGCTGAGCCCGGTGGCGCCGAGTACCAGGTCGGCGGCGCCATCGTTGTGTCACTGTCACGATCTGGATGCGTCTTGATCCCGACGGAGACGCTCCCGAAGGGCACTGACGCCGGGGTGACGGTGATCTCGGGAAGGCGCGACTGCGCTGCTCGCGGTGCCGTTGAGGGTCACCTTCACGGCCGCCTCATCGGGGTCGTTCGAAGGAATCCGGAGCTTCGCGGTCTTGAAGCCGGCCGTCGTGGGCTTGAACCGCACCAGCACCGTGCAGGACTGGCCGGCGGCGAGGGTGCGGCCGGCGCAGAGATTGGAGGCGGCGACCACCATGAACTGATCCGGATTGAGGCCGACGAGCGTGACCGTCCCGAGCACCAGCGGCGGCCGCGCCGTCATTCCGCACCGTCACGTCTTGTTGCCCTTGCTCCCTATCGCGACGCTGCCGTAGTCGAGGAGGAGCGGGCTCACGGTGATGTCGGGGGCGCCGGCCGAGAAGGTCGCGGAGGCCGCCCGGTTGGCGGTCATGGTCACGCTGCAGGTGCCGGTGCCCGCGCAGGCGCCGCCCCAGCCGGTCAGGCTTCCGCCGCTCGGAGTGAGCGTGACGCCGGTGCCGCTCGGGAAGCTCGCGGAGCAGGTGCCGGCCGAGCACGCGATGCCCGCCGGATTGCTCGTCACCGTTCCCGACCCGGTCACCGTCATGGACAGCGTATAGGACGCCGGCCCGCTGCTGCCATTGCTCACCGTCACGACGAAGCCCTGCGACGTCGCGCTGAGGACGGAGACGCTGATCCCGTTCGCCGAATCGACGAAGGCCTCCCCGGGCAGCCACATGCCGCCCGCATCGTCGGGGTTGCCGTTGGCGTCGGGATCGATGACTTGCGCATCCCGATCGGCGCGCGCGGTGTCGACCAGGTGGATGACCACGGCATGCCCGGGGAGCTTCGCGTCGTAGCCTGCGAGCCGCCGCGTCTCGACGGTGTAGAACCGGGTGGCGGATCCCGGCAGCGGGATCCGCGCGATCATGTAGCCGCTGGACGAGAGCTGGTCGAGCGGCTCGAGCGTGATCGTCTGGCTCGTCCCCAGCGCCGCGACGTAGCGCCGGTTGCTCGGAATCCATCCCAGGAGGTCCTTGTGGTAGGAGATCGTGTGGGTGCCGACGCAGCCGTAGGTGCGGATCATACGGGGGGCAGTTGCCCCACACGTCGCTCATCACGTCCCAGCGCGAGTCGTAGGTCGCGCTGTAGGGCCCCGACGAGTGCGGGAGCCCGAAGCCGTGTCCCATCTCGTGCGCGACCGGGCCCTGGCTCTCGTAGCCCCAGGGCGGCAGCCAGGTCATGCGGTACGTGCGCGACTGGCCGTCGAGGCTGAGGGTCGTGCTCCCGCCCCAGGCGCAGCAGTCGAGGTCGTCGTTGAACATCAGGTTGATGCCGATGAAGCTCGGGAAGAACACGTCGGCATCGGCGACGCCCGTGCAATCGTCGGCGGCGCGCTGGGTATCGAGCTGGAGCGGGTTGCCGTAGACGTAGTAGGACCGCGGGTGCGGCAGCGTGTACCAGCCGAGCACGACGCTGCCCGTGAGGTTGATGGTGCCGAACGACGACTCGCGCCAGTAGTGGTCGAGGCCGGGGGCCTGCGCCGCCGAGCATGAGCGTCTCGAACCACGTCTTCGGATACGGGGTGACGTTCGCGGAATCGGCGAAGCGGCAGAGGATCGACACCCACTTCTGCGATCCGCTGACGAGAGCCTGGGCGCCCAGAGGGCTTGCCTCCGGCAGGCTCGTGGCGGCTGCCGTCGACCGCGATCGCGTCCACCTCGAACAGCGGCGCGGCCCCCGGGCCCGCGGACGGCAGGGCGGAGAGGGTCTGACCCCGCACGGTGACGCGGCGGTGGTTGATCGCGGTGCGGCCGCCCGCCGCGGCGATGACGCTGTCGGGCACCGCGAGCTTCGTGGCCCGCCCCTTGTCGTCGACGAGCACGTGCATGTGCATGTGGCCGCCGCCGCGGGGCGCGTCGCCGTACATGGTGTGGAGCGATCCCGTCAGCGTCGTCGATGCTCCCGGGACGGCGAGATTGCCCGGCGCCTCCAGCTCGGCTGCGAACAGCACGCCGGCGAGGACGAGGATGAGGACGGCGGTCGTCGAGGCGAGCAGCGCGGCGTTCGAATGTCGCTCGGAGATTCTGATGTGAGTTTTCATGGCGAGCATTCGAATAGCAGAGGCCATGCCACCTCCAGAACTGTCGGTTTTCGTCAAGCGTCTGCCGCGAAGTGGCAGGCGCGAGGGCTCGCGTGTTCCGGCAAGCGCACGCTGGGAAAGGATTCGACGACTGTCACGGCCACCAGAGATGGCATGGGCGCGGCGGTGCCAGAGTATCCCGCGCTGACAATGCGCGATAGTCCGGTGACGCCCTGAGGTATCCTGGGCCCGATCGCCAGCCGAACGGGAGGGACACGAATGGATTTCGGCCTGTTCTTTCTGATGCAGCGCGACGAGGCCTGGACCGGCTATCACCACGTGCTGCTCCTGATGGCGCTACCCGGACTCGGCACCGCGGAGGCCCTGCGATCGATGCGCTTGTTCGCGGAGGAGGTGCGGCCCGCGATGAAGCCTCTCGCGCAGCGCGTATAGCGCTACGGCTTGGGCCGGGTGGAGGAGCGCGCGGCGGCGCGTGTCACGAAGACGGCGATGATCGCGACGACACCGAGCGCGCCCGCCGCGGCGAGGATCGGGGCGACGGCGGGCGGCATCGGCGCCGCGAGGGCGCTGGCCACGGCCACGAGCAGGCCTGCCGCCCCGAGCGTCGCCGCGCCGAAGCCGGTCCAGCGACCGAGATGTGAGCGGATGACCGCGGTGTCGACGGTGGCCCGGTGCACGCGGCCGGCGAGGTCCAGGGACTCGAGCAGGTAGAGGAGGCCCAGGCCGAAGCCCGCGGCACCGGCGATGTTCACGCGCGCGTCGGCAAGCCAGAGCGCCGCCGTGTAGTCGACCAGGAAGACGGCCGCCGCCGCGGTGGCCGGCCAGCGCCAGCGCGCCCCGATGGCCACGGCCGCAAAGAGCAGTCCGGCGAGCGCGGTCACGGCGACGGGCGGCTCGGGCATGATCACCACCGGCGCCGCCGCCAGCGCCACGGCGATGGCCGCGGGGAGGAGGCGGATCATCCCGCGGCGACCAGGCGCGGCCGCCGGCGCCGCGCGCGGGCCAGCGCCAGCTCGAGGGGCTCCGGAGGCTGCCACTCGAGGACGGGGATCCCCTGCCGGTGCAGCTCGGCGAGCCGCGCGCGGCGCTCGAGCGTCCAGAGCCGACAGGCGAGGTCGGTGGCCGGCGACGGGAGCAGCGCCGCGCGCGTGACGGCGACGGGCGAGACGTCGAGGACGACCAGGTCGAAGCCGCGGGCGGCCAGGTCGAGCGCGGCCCGGGCGAAGCGCGCGTCGAGCAGCGGCGTGATCCCGATGACGACGGCCCGCGGCGGCAGCACCCGCGGCGGCACCACCGCGAGATCCTTGGCCACGTAGGTGAAGACGACCCCGGCCCGCGCCAGCGCATCGACGAGCCGCTCGTACTGCGTGCGGCCGCCGGCCGGCTTCACCCAGTGGATCAATCCGCCGTAGTTGATGAGGCCGACGCGATCCTTCCGGGCGAGGTAGGCGGTCGCGAGCGACGCCGCGGCCCGCACGCTCCAGTCGAGGGTCGTCTCCGGCGCGCGTCCCGCCTCGGCCAGGGTGTCGAGCATGAGCACGACGTCGGCGTTTCGCTCCCGGTGATGCTGGGTGACGTAGAGCTCGCCCAGCCGCAGCGACGCGCGCCAGTTCACTTGCCGGACGCGGTCGCCGGGCGCGAACCGGCGGATGTCGGCGGGCTCGATGCCTTCGCCGAAGGCGGGCGAGACGTAGTCGCCGATCGAGGCCCGCGGATAGGCGGGACGCGGAAGGCTTCGCAGCGGCGCGATGGGCGGGTAGACGCGCAGGGGCTTCGAGTCGACGTGGCGATGCTCCCAGGTGCGCACGCCGGAGCGGTCCCGCCTGCGCACGGCGATGGTGCCGAGGTCGTGCACGCCGCGGCCGGGGAAGACGATCTCGTAGCTCCACCGCGCGGTCCCTCCCGCGCCGACGGTCATCACCGCGCGATGGCGCCCGGACACGACGGCGCTGCCGGCGGGGAGCGGGCCCAGCGAGCTCGATCAGAGGAATGGCAGCGCGCGCGGCGACGGTGACCGCGACCGTCACGCGCTCGCCCTCGAAGACGCGCTCGCGCGAGACCTCGTGGCTGATCCGATGATCGAGCGCGGGGGCCCGGAGCGCGAGCGGCACGAGGGCCAGGAGCAGCGGGAGTGCGGCCACGAAGAGCTCCGGGCGCCCGGACAGGACGGCGAGCGACAGCGCGCAGCCCGCCACCGCCATGATGGACAGGCCGAGCGGCGTCACCCGCGCGGTCACGGGCAAGCGCTCATCGGGTTACCTTGCTGTGAGTGACTCTGGCTGGGCGGCCGGGCCTCTTCGCGCAAGCGCTCATCGGGCGTCGGGGCCGGGCGCGGGCACCTGCGCGAGCAGCCCTTCGACGACCTGCCCGGCCGAGACGCGGGCGGCCCACAGCTCGGGCTTCAGCACCAGCCGGTGCGCGAGCGCGGGGACGGCCATCGCCTTGACGTCGTCGGGCAGGACGAAGTCGCGTCGCCGAAGCGCGGCGAGCGCCCGGGCGAGCTTGAGCAGCGCGAGCGTCCCCCGCGGGGAGGCGCCGAGGGCGACGCGGTGATCGGCGCGCGTGGCCTGCACGAGATCGACGATGTAGCGCTCGATCACGCCCGCCACGTGGACGTCCTCGACGCTCTGCTGCATCGCGGCCAGCTCCGCCCGCGAGATCACGCCCGCGACGTTGCACCGCGTCCTCGCGCCGGCGGCGCCGGCGGGCGAGGATCTCCACTTCTTCCTCGGGATCCGGATAGCCCACGCCGAGGCGCATCAGGAAGCGGTCGAGCTGCGCCTCGGGCAGCGCGTACGTGCCCTCGAGCTCGATCGGGTTCTGCGTGGCGATCACGAGGAATGGCGGCTCGAGCGGGAAGCGCTCGCCCTCGATGGTGACCTGCGCCTCCTGCATCGCCTCGAGCAGCGCGCTCTGCGTCTTGGGCGTGGCCCGGTTGATCTCGTCGGCGAGGAGCAGGTTGGTGAAGATGGGGCCGCGGCGGAACTCGAACCGCCCCTCGCGCTGGTTGAAGAGGAAGCTGCCGGTGATGTCGCTGGGCAGGAGATCGGGCGTGAACTGGATGCGCTTGAAGCCGAGATCGAGCGTCTGGGCGACGAGCCGGGCGATGAGCGTCTTGGCCAGGCCCGGGTAGTCCTCGATGAGGATGTGGCCATTGGCGAGGATGCCCGCGAGGATGTGCTGGAGCACGTCCGCCTTGCCGACGACGACCTGGCCGAGCGCGGTGAGGATGTCCTGGCAGCGGTCGGCGACGGCGTCGAGCTTCACGGGCGCTTCTCGATCTCGGCGACGAGCTCTTCGATCGCGCGCAGCGAGGGCCCGCGCCGGCGCATGCCGCGCCGGTCCGCGGGGCGCGGCAGCATCTCCGTTCCCGCCAGCGCACGGAGGCGCGGCCAGAGGATCACGTCGAAGTATCGCCGGCTCCGGGTGCCGTAGATCACGTCGTCGCGGAGCGCCAGGAAGCGCGCGTCCAGCTCCGGGCCGGCCGCGGGCGGCGCAGGCGCATCCAGGGGAGAGACGACCGACGGCGCGGCGGCCCCGCGCGCCCAGCGCAGCGCGCGGACGCACCCCGCGATCACCGCCGCCGTGCACGCCAGGCGCACGGCCACGGGCCGCCACGACGGGGAGAGTGCCAGATACGCGGGCATGGCCGCGAGGGCCACGAGAGCCACGACGACGGCCCCGCCCACGAGGCGGCGGCGAGACCGCCTAGCGGGCTGCGGCATCGCTCTCGGTCGCCCGCATCGCCGTCCTGATCTCGTCGAGTGCCGCGAGGGCACGGTCCCGCTCGCTCGGCCCGAGCGGATGATGGCTGAACCGGGCCAGCTCGAACAGTCCCGTCAGCGTCGGCACCGCCGTGCGCGGCAGGGGCAGCCGCCGGAGCGCCTCGCGCATGAACTCCATCGGCGTGGACCACGGCTTGCGCTCGACGCCGGATGCCGCGGCCGCGCGCTCGAACCTGGCGTAGCAGCGGACGATGGCGCGGCGCGGGTCGGGCTCGGCACGCAAGTCCTCCACGCTGTCGTCGACGGCGGCCTCGAGCGGAGACGCGCGCCGGGCCCTCGTCATCGTCGTCCGGGCGGGCGAGGCGGGCGCCGAGCGAGACCCACAGAGCCAGGCCGAGCGCCCCGAGACCAGCGAAGATCGCCAGGACGGCGAAGCTCCAGGTCACGAGCGCGGGGGCGCTCTCGGCGGCGGCGCCGGCGAGCGCGGTGCCCCCGGCCGACCCGGCGCCCGCCCCCAGGGCCAGGATGGCGTCGAGCGACACGCCCCCGCGCGACAGCGCGTAGGCGAGGGCCACGAAGTACAGGAACCCCGCGATCTGCCTCAGCGCGCGCACCCACGTGGGCACGCGGCGCGCCTCGCCGGCGCCCTCGGGCGGGTCCTCACCCGGCTGCCGCCTGGACCATCCGCGGCGAACGAGATGCGTCAGGAAGACGACGGCGGCCAGCGCGAAGAGCGTGATGATGGTGGCCGTGACTTCCCGCGGCAGCCGGATGACGCCGCTCGGGGAGCCGACGCCGGCGGCCGGACCGGCCATCCGGATGACGGCGGCGAGGCCGAGCAGAAAGCTCGCGGCGAGACCGGCCCAGGCGAAGAGAGGCGCCACGAACGACACCATGCCGCCTCCCGAGGACGAGCGCAAGGGCCAGGCCGCTGCGTCGCTGGGCCGGCCTGTGGTAAGACTGATCCGCCGCCGCGCCGGCGGCCGCGAACCCACTCCTGCACGACTGGAGGACGTCGCATGAGGCTGGCATCTCCGCGGATCACGCCGCTCGAGGAGAAGGACTGGTCGCCCGACGCGCGGGCCGAGCTCGGCCGCATGGCCGAGGCGGGCCGCGTCTACAATATCCTGGGGCCAGTACGACCTGGTCTCGCTGGCGCTCGATACCCTCGGCGTGCAGCTCGACGCCGGGCTCGAGGGCTTCGCGCGGTGGCGGCGATGAGGCTCAAGGACAAGGTCGCGGTCGTCGTGGGCGGGGGCCAGACGCCCGGCGACACGATCGGCAATGGCCGCGCCACCGCCATCCTGTTCGCGCGGGAGGGCGCCCGCGTGGTGGTCGTGGACCGCGACCTCGCCCGCGCGCGCGACACCGAGGCCGCGATTCGCGCCGAGGGTGGCGCGGCGACCGCGCTCGAGGCCGACGTCACCCGCGAGGCGGACTGCCAGAAGCTGGCCCGGACCGTGGTCGAGACCCACGGGCGCATCGACGTGCTCCACAACAATGTCGGCATCGGTGGCGGCGACGCGGGGGCGACGGTGCTGGAAGAAGACGTGTGGGACCGCATCATGACGGTGAACGTCAAGGGGCTCTTCCTCGCCTGCAAGCACGTGGTGCCCGTGATGCGCGCGCAGATGAGCGGGTCCATCGTGAACATCTCCTCGATCGCCGCCGTCTGCTCCGTCGGCATCATCGCCTACAAGAGCTCGAAGGCCGCGGTCAACGCCTTCTCCCACTCGCTGGCGCTGGGCAATGCGCGCTACGGCATCCGCGTCAACGTGATCATGCCCGGCCTGATCGACACGCCCATGGCCATCGAGGGTATTTCCGCAGGCGCGCGGCATGCCGAAGGACGACCTGCGCCGCGAGCGCGACGCCCAGGTGCCGCTGCACGGCAAGATGGGCACGGCCTGGGACGTGGCCCACGCCGCGCTCTTCCTCGCCTCGGACGACGCGCGCTTCATCACCGGCGTCGCGCTCCCGGTGGACGGCGGCCAGAGCGCGCGCATCGGCTGATGGACAACGCGGGCCGGCGGGCGGTCGTGACGTATAGCTGCGCGTTCTGCGGGGAGGACAACGAGGTCTTCGCGGACCCGAGCGGCGGCCGGCGGCAGACCTTCACCGAGGACTGCACGGTGTGCTGCCGGCCCAACCTGATTGCCCTCGTCTTCGACGATGACGGCGACGTGGAGCTCGACGTCACCCAGGAGTACGAAGCGTGACAATGCGAGGTGGGCGATGGCGCGGGGCCGAGTAGGGTTCGCGTAAGCGGTGCGGAGGTAGGGCCGTCGCGCGATCGAGGTCGGGCTCGGGAGGAGACTACGGCGGCGAGCGGAGCGATGAGAACTGCGGCGCCGGACATGGCGGCGTACTACGACGGGAGGTGTGGCCGATGACCCAGTATCTCTTCCGCAACGTGGAGCTGCTCGACCCCGCCCAGGACCGCCTGCTGGGCGGCCGCGAGGTGCTCGTCGAGGGCGAGCTGATCCGCGAGGTCTCCGACCGGCCGATCGTGGCCGCGGGCGCCACGGTGATCGACGGCGGCGGGCGCACGCTCATGCCCGGGCTGATCGACTGCCACGTGCACGTGTACCTGAGCGAGGTGAACATCCGGAACCTCGAGCACATCCCGCTCACGCTCATGACCGCGCGCGCCGCGCCGCTGATGCGCGGCATGATCGACCGCGGCTTCACCACCGTGCGCGACACGGGCGGGGCCGACTGGGGCATCAAGGCGGCGGTCGAGGGCGGGCTCCTGCCCGGCCCGCGCCTGTTCATCTCCGGGCGCGCCATCGGCCCCACGGGCGGCCACAGCGACCCGCGCCGGCGCACCGACGGCGCGCCGCCGTGCCGCTGCTGCAATGCCATGGCCTTCACGCTGTCGCTGGCCGACGGGCCCGACGAGGTGCGCCGCGCCGTGCGCGAAGAGATGCGCCAGGGCGCCGACCAGATCAAGATCATGATGTCGGGCGGTGTCGCGTCGCCCTACGACCCGCTCGACAGCCTGCAGTACAGCCCGGGCGAGGTGACCGCCGCGGTCGAGGAGGCGCAGGCCTTCGGCCGCTACGTCTGCGCGCATGCCTACACGCCGGAGGCCATCACGCGCGCGATGCGGGGCGGCGTGCGCACGATCGAGCACGGCAACCTGATCGACGAGCCCGCGGCGCGGCTCATGGCCGAGCAGGGCGCCTTCCTCGTCGCCAACCTCGTGACCTATGCCGTCATGAAGGAGCGGGCGGCCGCGTTCGGGATGACGCCGGAGATGCTCGCCAAGAACGACCGTGGTGCTGGAGCACGGCTACCGCTCCCTCGAGCTCTGCAAGCGCGCGGGCGTGCCGGTGGCCTACGGCAGCGATCTGCTGGGGCAGCTCCAGGAGGAGCAGAGCCGCGAGTTCCTGATCCGGGGCGAGGTGATGACGCCGCTCGAGGTCATCCAGTCGGCGACGACGATCGCCGCGCGCGTCCTGCGCCACGAGGGCAAGCTGGGCGTGATCGCGCCGGGGGCCTTCGCCGACCTGCTCGTGGTCGACGGCAACCCGCTCGAGAGCCTCAAGCTCTTCCAGGACCAGGGCGCGCACCTCTCCGCCATCATGAAAGGCGGGCGCTTCCACAAGAACCGCCTCGGCTGAGCCGGCCGATCCCCGGCCGGCCTCGCGGGCCAGTCGCGCGCTCACCGACCCTTGAACTTCGGCTCGCGCTTTTCGAGGAAGGCGCGGATGGCCTCCGCCGTGTCCTCGGTGCCGGAGTTGACGGACTGGGCCATGCCCTCCGCCTCGAGCGCCTCGTCCATCGTCATCGAGAACGAGTTCGAGAGCAGGCGCTTGGTCATGCCGAGGGCGATCGGCGGGCCCGCGGCGAGGCGCTTGGCCCAGTCGGCGACGAAGGCGTCGAGCTCACCCGCGGGCACGACGCGATTGACGAGCCCCATCTCGGCCGCTTCCTTGGCGGAGATGATGTCGGCGAAGAGCGCCAGCTCCTTGGCGCGGTGCATGCCGACGAGGCGGGGGAGGAGCCACGAGCCGCCGAAGTCGATGGTGAGCCCGCGCCGGGCGAAGATCTCCGAGAAGCGGGCCTGCTCGGAGGCGACGATCAGGTCGCAGCCGAGGGCCAGGTTCATCCCCGCGCCCACGGCGACGCCGTTCACCTTGGCGATGATGGGCTTGGGAATGCGATGGAGCGCGAGCGCGATGTCGGCCACCCAGTGCAGCCGCTGCATCGCGTGGCGCGTGTCGCTCCCGCGGTCGGAGAGGTCAGCGCCGGAGCAGAATGCGTCGCCCGCCCCGGTGATGACGAGCACGCGGTCCGTCGTGGACGCGTCGACCTCGCGGAACACGCCGAGCAGCTCGTTGAACATCGCCGCGTTCATCGCGTTCTTCCGCTCCGGACGGTTGAGCGTGAGCGTCACCACGCCGTTGTCGGCGCGCTCGAGCACGAGCGTCTCCATGGTCGGCATCGGTCGGTCCTCCGTCGCGCATCGTTTCGCTTGACTTCGTATCGGGCGGGGCAATTATAGCGGTACTGAGCGATCGCGATGGGGATCTATGCTGAGCTCCGGGGCTTCGTGCTGGCACACCGCGCGTGCGGCGTGCTCCGCGGCAACCGGGACGACGAGACGCCGGGTGGGTGCCGCCTCTGGATCCTGTGTCCATGCGGCGCGCGCTTCGAGCGCCGTCTCGGCCCGGACGACGCCGAGGCGGAGGTGTTGCGCTCGGCCCTGTCGGTCTTCGAAGAATGACCGGCTACGCCTGACCCGGCCCCGCGATATCACGGACGTGGCCGAGGACGTGCTGCACCGCGACCTGGTGGAAGACCATCGCGAGCGGGCCGACGATGCCCCCGGCGGAGCGGATGGGGCGGGCGAACAGCGGCTCGTCCGCGGCTTCCACGGCCGCGATCGTCGCGGCGCGATTGGCCTCGAACTCCGCGAGCAGCTCGGCGGGCGACACGTGCGCGCGCTTGGCCACCTGCCGGTCATTGTACGCATCGTTGCCGCCCCGCATGGCGCGGGTGGGCGGATCGCCGGTCGTCTGGGCCGCCGGCTGGTCCGGTCCGGCCGACCGGGCGATGTCGATCAGGCGCGGATAGCTCCACTCGATCGAGGCGACGTGGGCGAGGATCTGGCGGCCGTTCCAGCCGTTCTCGTAGCGGCCCTCTTCCAGCCGCGCGGGCGGCAGCGCGCGCACGGTGGCCAGCACCTCGTCGCGGCTCGCCCGGAGCGCGTCCAGCAATTCCTGCTTCGATGGGACCGGGGTCGCGGCCATGCGCGTCCTCCTTCTCGATTCGCTGCGCGGTCGATTCGCTGCGCCTCACGGTAGCACGGGCATCGCGCCTGAGGGAGGACGAGACCACGAATGTTTCCGTACCACGACGACAACCGGACGGTCCGGCCCGCCATCATCACCTTGCTCTTCATCGCGCTCAATGTCCTGGTGTGGTTCCTCGTCGAGGGCGCGGGCTCGCCGCTGGCGGTCGCGCGGTCGGTGTGCGATCTCGGCCTCATCCCGGGCGCGCTCACCGGCGTGCTGCGCCCGGGCGCGCGGTTCCCCCTCGGGGAGGGCCTCGTCTGCATCATCGATCCCGGCTCGCAGGTCTCGCACGTCATCACCTCGATGTTCCTGCACGGCTCGTGGGCCCACCTGCTCGGCAATATGTGGTTCCTCTGGCTCTTCGGCAATAACGTGGAGGACGCCATGGGCCGCGGCCGCTTCGTGGCGTTCTACCTGCTGTGCGGCATCGCCGCGGCGCTCGCCCAGGTCGCCGCCAATCCCGCGTCGGGGATTCCGATGGTCGGCGCGTCCGGCGCCATCAGCGGCGTGATGGGCGGCTATCTGGTCCTGTATCCGCACGTGCGCGTGTTCTGCCTCGTGCCCCCGTTCTTCTTCTTCGCCCTGCCCGCCTGGACCATGCTGCTCTACTGGCTGGGCCTGCAGTTTCTCGGAGGCCTCGCCGGGCTTGCCTCCGAGGAGGGCGGCGGCGTCGCGTTCTGGGCGCACGCCGGAGGATTCGTGGCGGGCCTCGTCCTGGTCAAGTTCTTCGCGCGGCCGGAATACGTCGAGGCCCACCGCGCGGGGAACTGGAGCCCGCGCCGCCTTCGCGCGGGCTGAAGGAGAACCCGCACATGGTCAAGCGATTCGATCACGTCACCATCGCCGTGAGGGATCTCGACCGGGCCAAGGCGTTCTTCGGCCTCCTCGGCTTCGTGGAGGACAAGGCCGTCGTCATCTCGGGCCCGATCTTCTCGGCGTACATGGGGGTGGACGGCATCGAGGCCGACCACGTCACGCTGGCGCTGGCCGGGGCCGAGCCGCGCCTCGAGGTCCAGCTCCTGCGCTACCGCCACCCCGATCCGCTGCCGGATCCGCACATCGAGCGGCTCGACAAGCTGGGGTTCAACCACATCTGCTTCGCCGTCGACGACATCGAGGCGGAGGTGGCAAAGCTCCGGGCGCACGGCATCGAGATGCGCAATACCTGCTCGACTTCCACTCGCGCAAGCTGATCTTCGTCGAGGGCCCCGAGGGGATCACGGTCGAGCTGTCCGAGTGGCATTGAAGTCGACGGCCCTGCTTGACCCGGCGCGGTCGGAAGGGCAGTATGCCAGCACGCCGAAGGCGGACATTTCATTCGCGAGGAGTGCGGGGACATGGCGGAGCACGAGAAGAGCTATACGAGCGGGACGAGCGAGCTGCCGCTCCTCGGCCTCACGATCGGCGATCTGTTCGACCAGACCGCCGCCCGGTATCCCGACAACGAGGCGCTCGTCTGCCGCCAGCAAGGGCTCCGGTACAGCTATCGCCAGCTCAAGGGCGAGGTCGACCGCTGTGCCCGGGCCCTCATGGCCCTCGGGATCGAGAAGGGCCAGCGGGTCGGCATCTGGGCGCCGAACCGCGCCGAGTGGACGATCACGCAGTTCGCCACGAGCAAGATCGGCGCGATCCTCGTCAATATCAACCCGAGCTATCGGCTGACCGAGGTGCAGTACGCGCTCCGCCAGTCCGGCTGCCGGTGGCTCGTGATCGCGCCGGAGTTCAAGACCTCCGACTATACCGGCATGATCCACGAGCTGGCGCCGGAGCTCGGCGCGAGCCGCCCGGGCCAGCTCGAGGCCGAGGCTCTGCCCGATCTGCGCGGCGTGATCCGGCTCGGCGAGGCGCGCTCGCCCGGCATGCTCTCCTGGGCCGAGCTCCTGGCGAAGGCGGCGGCGGTCAGCGCCGAGGACCTGGCGCGGCGCCAGCGCGAGCAGGAGTTCGACGACGCGATCAATATCCAGTACACGAGCGGCACCACCGGCTACCCGAAGGGCGCCACCCTCAGCCATCACAATATTCTGAACGACGGCTACTTCACGACGGAGCTCCTCGGCTTCACGGACCGCGACCGGCTCCTCATCCCGGTGCCGCTCTACCACTGCTTCGGCATGGTCATGGGCAATCTCGGCTGCGTGACGCACGGGGCCACCATGATCTACCCGAGCGAGGGCTTCGATGCGACCGCCGTCCTCGAGGCGGCCCAGGCGGAGCGGGCGACCGCGCTGTACGGCGTGCCCACCATGTTCATCGCCGAGCTGAACCATCCCGACTTCGCGCGCTACGACCTGTCGAGCCTGCGCACGGGGATCATGGCGGGGTCGCCGTGCCCGGTGGAGGTGATGAAGCAGGTCAAGAGCGCGATGCACATGAGCGACGTGGCCATCGCGTACGGGATGACGGAGACGAGCCCGGTGAGCACCCAGACGCGGATGGGCACGCCGCTCGCGAAGCAGGTGGGCACGGTGGGGCAGGTGCACCCGCACGTCGAGATCAAGATCGTCGATCCGCAGACCGGCCAGGTCGTGCCCGTCGGCGTCCAGGGCGAGCTGTGCACGCGCGGCTACAGCGTGATGCTCGGCTACTGGGAGAACGACGACGCGACGCGGGCCGCCATCGACAGCGCGCGGTGGATGCACACGGGCGACCTCGCGACGATGGACGAGGAGGGCTACCTCAACATCGTCGGCCGCATCAAGGACATGATCATCCGCGGCGGCGAGAACGTGTACCCGCGCGAGATCGAGGAGTTCCTCTACGGCCATCCCAAGGTGCAGGACGTGCAGGTCATCGGCGTCCCCGACGCGCGCTACGGCGAGGAGGTCATGGCCTGGGTCCGCCTGCGCGAGGGGCAGGAGGCGACGGCCGAGGAGATCCGCGACTATTGCCGCGGGAAGATCGCCCACTACAAGATCCCGCGCTACGTGAAGTTCGTGGACGCCTTCCCGATGACGGTGACCGGCAAGGTGCAGAAGTTCCTGATGCGCCAGGAGAGCGTCGTGGAGCTGGGCCTCGAGCAGGCGGCCGCCGTCAAGATGGCCTGACGGGCGGCCCGCGGCTACCGGAGCGCGAGGAGACAGTCATGAGGACGATCGACATTCACGCGCATCTCGTGCCGCAGTCGCTGTGGCGGGCGGCCGAGGCCGGCGTTCCGTGGCACGGCCATCGCCACGAGCCCGGCGACGGTCTCGGCACCGTGATCGGCGGCGGCAGGCGCATCCAGTTCAACTCGCCCAAGGTGCGCTTCACGCCGGAGGAGCGCCTCGCCGACATGGACGCGCAGGGCGTCGACGTCCAGGTGATCTCGATTCACACGCCGATCTTCGGCTATCACCTCGACGCGGCGGCGGGGCGGGCGCTCGCGCGCGAGGTGAACGACGAGATCGCGGGGATGACCCGGCAGTGGCCCCGCCGCTTCGCGGGGCTCGCGACGCTGCCCGTGCAGGACGTTCCGACGGCGATCGACGAGCTCGAGCGCGCGGTGACCGTCCTCGGTCTCAAGGGCGCCGAGCTCGACACGGTCGTGAACGGTGAGAACTGGGACGAGCCGAAGTACCTGCCGCTGTTCAAGGCGGCGGAGTCGATGGGCGCCGTGCTGTTCTTCCATCCGCAGCCGCAGCACAACTTCATGGCGGAGCGCATGCCGCGCCACGGCGTGTCCAACAGCCTGGGCGTCATCGTCGAGGACGCGATCGTCGTCGCGGCGCTGATCCTGGGCGGCGTCCTCGACGCGTGCCCGGCCCTCAAGGCGTGTATCGCCCACGGCGGCGGCCCCGCGTGCTTCGCGATGGGCCGCATCGACCGCGCCTGGCGGGCCCTTCCCGAGGCGCGCCGGAGCATCCCCGAGCCGCCGAGCGCCTATCAGCGGCGCCTGTACTACGACTCGGTGGTGGGCAGCGAGGAGGCCCTGCGCTTCCTCCTCGACCGGGTCGGCGCGGATCGCGTCGTGCTCGGCAGCGATTGGCCGTTCGTGCCGTGGTACCCGTCGCCCGTCACGTGGGTCGAGGGCCTCGCATCGCTGAGCCGCGACGAGAAGGACCA
>CAWIZN010000022.1:0-25855 GCA_963840495.1 uncultured Candidatus Rokubacteria bacterium | reverse complement strand
GGCAAGCGCCTCGAGCGCGGGCGCGACGGGGCCGGAGTAGGACGATCCGTGCATGACCGCTAGCCGCCTCGGCTCGAGCGCGGCCAGGCGGCGCATGGGGCGCCTGATTGGTGCTGGTAGGCTGGTGAAGCGGCAACCGCTCCTCGGCGGCGATCGCGGGCCCGACGATGTCGCCGTCGGTGAGCGCGGGCGGGTCGCCCAGGTGGGTGAAAAGGTCGTGGCAGAAGAGCGTGCCCGTGGTCTTCTCGTAGAGCAGGCCCGCGTCCCAGCTATGGGGAACATGCGGGGTGTCGATGCGCTGTACTTCTTTGCCTCCGAGGTCCAGCCACCCGCCGTTGCCCAGGGCCCGCGGCGGCCGATCCGCCGCGTCGGTGAGCCAGATGGCGCACCCGACGCGGCCGTGCGCCGCCGTCGCCCGCGGCGCTGCGGCGAGCCACGCGTTCACCGAGCCGGACTCATCCGCCTCGACGTGGCTGAACGTGATCCAGCGCAGCTGGCCGAGATCGAGGACGCGGGCCGCCGCCGCGGAAACGGACGGAAAGAGCGATCGCTGGCCGCAGTGAAAGAGCAGCGGCTCCTCGGCGTCGATCAAGAACTGGTTGAAGGTGAAGCCCACCGGCGGCCCCGCGGCCGCGACGAAGGTCGAGAGCCGGTAGACGCGGTCGGCGATCTCGTCGATTCTCGTTTCCATAAGGTTTCCTCCTTTCAATCTAATCTGTCAGGCAACCGCGGGGCGCACGGTGCGATCGAGCCTCACGCCCTTCAACCGCTCCATCGTCACGACCGCGCCCACCACCGTCCCCGCGCCGTCCCGCTCGAAGCGGAACACGTGGCGGTAGGCGATGCCCGGGCCCGTCGGCTCCACGAGAAACACGTCGGGCGCGATCGGCTTCATGGCGAACGCGCGCCCGCCGTCGCCGCCGAGCCCGCACTCGACGATCAGCCCTGCACCGTGCACGCGCACCCGGTGCCGGCTGTCGATCTCTCCGCTCTCGTAGCATCCGGCGAAGGCGGCGAGGGCCTCAGGTGTATACCACGGCGGCGCGTACCGGCGCAGCACCATGTCCTGGCCGCCGAGGCGGAGCCGGCAGGTGACGCCGCCATCGTGCGCGAGCTCGATCCGGAGCTCGACAGGGACGGTCGCCCGGTAGTTGTCCGCGTCCCGGAACACGCCACCGCCCTCGTGATAGAGGGCGACCGGGTCGCCCAGGGTCTCCCCGGGCACCACGCCATCCTCGATCGCAAGCGACATCCACTCGCCCGCGTCGACGTCGACATAGCTGCCCTCGAGCGCGGCCCGCTGCTCGGGCGTGAAGCCGGCGCTGTCGACCCGCCCCCTCACCTCGGCGGCGGGATGCGGCCCGGGGAAGTCCCGGCCGATCGCCTCCTCCAGGATCGATGCCGCGAGCGCCGCCGGGCGCGTATCTTCCCGGTTCGACAGGATCACCACGCCCACGTCGCGCGCGGGGACATAGGCGATATGGGCCTTGTAGCCGGGCTGGCTCCCGCTGTGGCAGAGCACGGTCAGGCCGCGGTAGCGCCGCACCGCGAGGCCGAGGCCATAGTGGACGGGCGTGCCGTCGCGCAACCGGGTCCGCTCGGCCATGGCGGAGGTCACGGCGATGCCGCCGACGGCACCCGCCCGAAGCGCCAGCACCCAGCGCGTCAGGTCCTCCGGCGACGTGGTCAGCGTATCGGCCGCAATGCCGAGGAGATCGGTGGCGCGCGCCCACCCGCCCGCGCCGTCCGACACGTACGGCTCGGCGAGCTCGGGGACCACGAGGCCCTCGTGCGGTCGAGCCGCCGTGTCGACCAGGCCGAGCGGCTCGTACAGGACGGCACGCCGGAACGCCTCTGACGACATGCCGCTCACGCGCGCGACCAGCTCGTCCAGCAGCAGCACGTTCACGTTGCCGTACATGTACTGGGCGCCGGGTGGCGCGCTGACCCCGGCGATCCTCCGGGCGAGGTCGAGCAGGTCCCGGGTGCGCGACGCCGCGCTGCCCCAGACACCGCGCAGCCGCTCGATCTCGAGCACGTCGCGCAGTCCGCTTGTCATCGAGAGGAGATGACGAATGGTGAGCGCGCCACCCGGTGAGACCGCTGCGGGAAGCTCGGGGAGATAGCGGCGCACGTCATCGTCGAGCCGCAACGCGCCGCGGGCGGCGAGCACGAGCACCGCCGCCGCCATGAAGGTCTTCGACACCGAGACGATGTGGAACCGGGTGCGCGGACCGATGGGCACCCGGTGCGGGAGGCTCGCCAGGCCGACATGGCGCCGCGCGACGACGTGGGCGCCCCGGATCACCGACACCGCGACGCCGGGCTCGTCGTCGCGCTGCGCGGTGAGGCCTTCGATGCGCTCGAGGAGGCGGCCGGCGCGCGGGGTGGGCATCGCGGCACGATTCTACCGCCGCCCCCCGCATCGTCCTACGCGAGCCTGGGCAGCCTCCACCGATCCCGGGACCCGGGCCGAGACCGAGCAGCAAGCCTGATGGCCGCCGCAGAGGAGCGCAAGCCGGGCACCGTTCTGTTCGCCGATCTCATCGCCGCGGTGACGGCGGCGATGCCGTCAGGGCTCGTCGTCCGGCGGCAGGATGTCGAACGCGACGTACGACGCGGCCTTGTGGTTCTTCCCGGTCACGGCGAGCGAGATGTACTGCAGGCCTGGGTGATGGCGAATGCGAACGTCTGTTTCGCCCATTCGCCGTTGGCCGCCCAGTTGGTGAAGCATTTCGACAGCACGATGGCGGGCGTGCGGCTCCAGTTGTCATTGTTCGGATCGACGAACGGAGAGCTCCCCGTCTTCCAGCCGAAGAACTGCAGTGTCAGCTCCGATGGCACGTTCGGGAAGCTGGACTGGGGGCGCCCGTAAGGCGGCCATGATTGCCGACCAGCTTGATGGTGAACTCGGTGCCCGCGGGGAATGAGCGGGCCACCACGTCGTGCACGAGCCGGCCATTGATGTCGTCGTCTCCCGGATTGAGCACACCGATGAAGTATGTCCCGAGGGCGCCGCCAGGGGACGCTCTCGCCCTTTGGGAGGACGATGGGATCGAGCACCGGTGCCTCGAGGCGATAGTTCGTGCTCTTCTTCGTGGCGGTCCACTCGGCGAGGGACCTCCGTCCTCGAAGCCGCTGTTCCCAGGATCGCCCCAGATCGTTGACCGCGCGCCTATCGCGTTGACGGGAAGGAAGGCCACGACGAGTGAAGGCGAGCACCCTGACGCTTGTTCATGTGTCCCCTCGTTGAAGCTCACGGTGGAACCCGTGGGCTTCGAAAGTGTGAGCGACCGTGACCACGCCAGAACCCGACATCGCCCTCTGGGACAAGACTGGGATCCCGTCGGGAACCGATGGCAGTAGAGATCAGTTTCCTCGGCAATTCAAGTGCCAAGCGCTCGATGAGAGCACGGCATTCCCCACACAGTAAGCACAGCACACTTCCCTGATGGTCTGCCGAGAGCTCCCGGGAGAAGCGGGGGCGAGCAGCCTGTTCGTCACCGTCGGCGATGACGGTGCGGCCAAGGATGCCCGACCGCATAGGGCAGAAGGCCACGGGCGCGCCGGCGACCCTCGCGCGGCCAGCGACGCGGTGAGGAAGGAGTGGTCCATGACGGCTACCAAGAGCAGGTAAGGCCTACGCGAGCCGGGGCATGACCTCTTCGGCGAAGCGCCGCATCGTGCGCTCGACCTCGGCCCGCGGCAGCATCGCGCCCTGGTCGAACCAGCAGATGATCTGCGAGAGGTTCAGCTCCTCCCGCGCGGCCTCGAGGCGGTCGACGACCTCGGCGACATCGCCGAAGACCGCCTGGTCGCGGCAGAACCGCTCGTACGGCAGATTGGCGATCGTCTCCTCGATGCCCCGCAGGCGCGGCAGGTGGTCGCCGTAGGACTCGGGCAGCGCCGAGAAGATGGCGTGCACGTTCTTGTAGTACTGGAGCACCCCGCCGCGCATGGCGTCGCGCGCGGCCGCGCCGCCCAGGCCCACGTGCACCGGGAACATCAGCGCCATCTGGTCCGCCTGCCACGCGTGACCCGCGGCGCTCAGGTGCTCGCGGTAGATCCCCAGGCACTCGCGGAGCTGGGGCAGCGGGGTGGTCGTCGTCCCCGAGTAGATGGGCAGGCCCAGGTCGCCGATATGCGCAAAGCTCTCCGGCGTGTGGACGCCGACGCGGATGGGCGGATGCGGCTGCTGGAGCGGGCGCGGGACGACCTCGAGATCCTCGACCTGGTAGAACGTGCCGTGATAGCTGAAGCGATCTCGCGTCCACGCCAGGCGGATGATGTCCAGGCCCTCGTCGAAGCGGGCGCGGTTCTCTTTCACGGGCAGGCCGAAGCCGTGGAACTGGGTGGGGATGGAGCCCCGGCCGACTCCGAACTCGAGCCGTCCGCCGGACAGGAGGTCGGCCGTCGCGGCCTGCTCCGCCAGGCTCAGCGGATGGTGGAGCGGCAAGAGGGTGACGGCGGTCCCGATGCGGATTCGCCGGGTGCGCTCCGCGATGACCGGCACCGCCATGAGGGGATTCGACAGGAGCGAGAAGGCCCCGCCGAAGTGCAGCTCGGCGAGCCAGGCCACGTCGAAGCCGAGCGAATCGGCGAGCTCGATGAGCTCGAACATCTCGGCGTAGCGCTCGGCGTGCGAGCGGCCGCGAGACTCCGGCGCCTGGAAGAAGAGCCCGAATCGCATCGCGTGCCAGGATACGCGCAAAGCCGGCCGCTGCGCCATGGCCTTGCCTGCGGTTGCCTTGTGCCCGCGTCGGGTTCAGACTGGCCCGGGTCAGGACCGACAGACACCTTCCATCCCCATGCTTCATTTCCATCGAGGAGCGCGATCATGGCACGACTCACCCCGATTACCAGCAAGGACCAGGTGGCGCCCGAGGCCCATGCCATCGTCGACGGCATCATCAAGAGCCGCGGCGGCCTGCACGGTCCGTTTTCGATGTTCCTTCACGCGCCGGAGCTGGCGGAGCGGGTGGCGCATCTGGGCGCCTACGTGCGCTTCGAGGGCGGCCTCGACATGCGGGTGCGCGTCCTCGCCGCGATGACGGTGGCGCGCGAGCTGGACGCGGTGTACGTCTGGGGCGCCCAGACCGGCAGCGCGCGGCGCCAGAACGTGCCCGAGTCGACCATCACCGCGATCCGCGAGGGCCACATGCGCGGCGTCCCCGCCGAGGACGCCCAGATCATCGACTTCACGCGGCGCCTCATGCGGGAGCACCGGGTGGACGACGCGACCGCCGCCGCGCTCCGGCAGCGCTTCGGCGACCGCGGCCTCATCGAGCTGACGGGCAGCATCGGCTACTATGCCTTGCTCGCCATGACGGTGAACGTCTGCGAGCTCGAGGCGGCCCCCGGCGCCGAGGTGCTGAAGGGAGCGTCGGCATGATGGGCCTCTTCCGATCGATCCGCGGCCTCGCGGCGATGGCCGCGCTGGCGCTCGCCATTGCGCTCACGACGGCGCTCGCCCCGCCGATCGAGGCGGCCCCCGAGGGGCAGATCAGCTTCGCCGTCCACGTCACCCTGGCCCCGAAGTGGCTCGACCCCGGGGAGACGGAGTCGGCCATCACGCCGTTCATGATGCTCTACGCGATTCACGATGCCCTCGTCAAGCCCATGCCGGGCGGGCTCAATACACCGAGCCTGGCGGAGTCGTGGACGGCGTCGAAGGACGGCCTCACCTACGAGTTCCTCCTGAGGAACGGCATCAAGTTCCACAACGGCGATCCCGTCACCGCGGAGGACGTGAAGTTCTCCTTCGAGCGGTACCGCGGCGGCGGGGCCAAGCTCTTCAAGGAGCGCGTGAAGGAGGTGCGGGTAGTCGACGCGCGCCGGGTGCGCTTCGTCATGAAGGAGCCGTGGCCCGACTTCATGACCTTCTACGGCACGACGGCCACCGGAGCCGGGTGGATCGTCCCCAAGAAGTACGTCGAGAAGGTCGGCGACGAGGGCTTCCTGAAGGCGCCCATCGGGGCGGGCCCGTACAAGTACGTCAGCCAGAACCAGGGCATCGACCTGACGCTCGAGGCCTTCGAAGGCTACTGGCGCAAGGTGCCGAACGTGAAGCGCCTGGTGCTGAAGAGCGTGCCGGACGAGACCACGCGCGCCGCGGCGCTGAAGCGCGGCGAGGTCGACATCGCCTACTTCCTGAACGGGCCGATCGCCGAGGACGTGCGCAAGACGCCGGGGCTCAAGCTCATGGCCGCGCGGACCAATACCATCTTCTTCCTCGACTTCGTCGAGCAGTGGGAGCCGAAGTCCCCCTGGCACGACCAGCGCGTCCGCCTCGCCGCGAGCCTCGCCATCGACCGGAAGGCCATCAATGACGCCGAGTCGCTCGGCTTCTCGGGGCTGACCGGCAATATCGTGCCCCGGCACATGGAGTTCGCCCTGCCCATCGAGCCGCATCCCTACGATCCCAAGCGCGCCAAGCAGCTCCTCGCCGACGCCGGCTATGCGAGCGGATTCGACGCGGGCGACCTCACGCCGAACCCGCCGTACTTCGGGATGGGGGAGGCGATCACCAACTACCTCGCGGCAGTCGGAATCCAGACCCGGCTCCGCAGCATGGAGCGCGCCGCCTTCCTCACGGCCTACCGGGAGAAGAAGCTCAAGGGCGTCGTCATGGCCCCCCAGGGCACGGCGGGCAATGCGGCCACGCGTATCGAGACGATGGCCACCAAGAGCGGCCTCTACGCCTACGGCGTGCTGCCCGAGGTGGAGGACCTCTTCCAGCGCCAGGCCAAGGAGCTCGATCGGAAGAAGCGCGAGGAGCTGCTCCACCAGGCCCAGAAGATCCTCCACGACAAGGTGGTCTTCGCCCCGATCTGGGAGAACGGCTTCATCCGCGGCGTCGGCTCCCGCGTGGAGGAGCCGGGGCTGAGCCTGATCCCGGCCTTCCCCTACTCGGCGCCGCTCGAAGATTTGCGGCTGAAGAAGTAGGGCCTCGCACGCCCCCCTCGGCGAGACCGAGACGCTGGCACGGGAGATCGAGCCAGGAAAGGCGTAGAATCGTCCCGCCGAGGAGGGCAAGCATGACGACAATCGGGTTGCTGCATCCGGGAGAGATGGGCGCCGGGGTGGGCGCGGCGGCGCGGGCGGGCGGTTCGCGCGTGCTGTGGGCCTCCCAGGGCCGTGGCGACGACACCCGCCGGCGCGCCGCCGCGGCGGGCCTCGAAGACGCCACTACGGTGGCCGCGCTCGTGGGCAAGAGCGACGTGGTGCTGGCCGTCTGTCCCCCGCACGCCGCGCTCGACGTCGCCCGTGCGGTCGCCGGTCACGCCTTCCGCGGGCTGTACGTCGACGGCAACGCCGTGGCGCCGACCACCTCGCGGGCGATCGCCAAGATCGTGGAGGCCGCCGGCGCGACCTACGTCGACGGCGGCATCATCGGCCCGCCCCCCGACAAGCCCGGCACCACGCGGCTCTACCTGTCGGGCGCCGCCGCCGAGCGCGTGCGCGCGCTCTTCGCGCCGGGGCCGCTGGAGGCGATCGTCCTGCCCGGCGATCTCACGTCCGCCTCGGCCATCAAGATGGCGTATGCGGCGTGGACGAAGGGCTCGCAGGCGCTGATCATGGCGGTGCGGGCGCTGGCCACCGCCGAGGGCGTGGACGAGGCGCTGCTGGTCGAGTGGAGCCGCTCGCAGCCCGACCTGCCCAAGCGCTCGGAGAACGCGGCGAAGGGCACCGCCCGCAAGGCGTGGCGCTGGGTCGGCGAGATGGACGAGATCGCCGCCACCTTCAAGGGCGCCGGCCTGCCCGACGGCTTCCACCGTGGCGCCAGCGAGGTGTACCGCCGGATGGCGAGCTACAAGGACGCGCCGGCGCCGCCGTCGATGGAGGACGTCGCCAAGACGCTGCTGAAGGAGCCCGGCGCGTGAGCGTGACGACCGCGCAACCGATCACGGGCCCGATGGTGTGGCGCGGCGAGGACCTGACCCGCTCCACCGACTGGATCCGCGCGATCACCGCGACCGAGATCGAGGAGCTGGACGGAGCACTGCGCGCGGTGCAACGGCGCGGCCTCGACTGGCGGAACATGACCCGCGACGATTTTCCCATCCCGCGCTTCGCCCGGTCGCTGGCCGAGGTGGGCCGCGAGCTGGAGGATGGCCGCGGGCTGGTGCTGCTGCGGCGCATCCCGGTCGAGCGCTACAGCGAGGACGAGCTGCGCATCGTCAGATCCTGAAGGCTTGCCTGGCCAGCAGCTTCCAGCGGGCGTCTTGCTTTAGCCAGACCATCAAAACGCCGATCTTTATCGCGTTGGTCTTGCCTTCACTTTCGGTCTCGCCGGTCAAGATATGACGGGCGATCCCGTTATTGCCGACGATCTGGGCGGTCTGATCAGACAGGGTAATGAACTTCCAGACCGATCGTCCGCTCGTGGCGGCGTTGATGAACTGGCTCTTTGTTTCGATCCTCCCGGCCGAATGGCCATAGCTGAGCTGATCCGAGCAGAGAACCTCGAATTGGTCTCGATCCTTGGCAAGCATGGCTTTCCGGAAGGCTTCGACCGCCTGCGCAACGGCAGCCTCATCGCCTGTTTGAGCAGCGACCTCCGAGCCGAGACCCGAGACGACCGCGCCGAGCGCGCTCGCGCCTGCCAGTACCAGATGACGGCGAGTGATCGACATGTTTCTCTCCTTTGAGATCCAAGGGACGTTGTTGATACCCACCTGCTGTGGCAACCCCACGTCACTTCCCCGCGCTGGCGGCGGCCTGCCGCATGGCCTGCAAGTACGCGGTGCTGCTCTGCTGGAGCAGGCGGCCCACGCTGCCGTGGAAGTACTGCACGCCCAGGCCCAGGAACTTCGGAATGAGATTGTCGGGGCAGCTACACCCGGCAATGCGTCCGGCGCCGGTGATCGTCGCGACGCCGCGCTCCATCATCTTCTGCACGTCCGGGTGGGCCTGCTGGCCGGTGTAGCCCATGGACTGGGACAGGTCGCCGGAACCGATGAAATACACATCCACCCCCGGCACCGTGACCAGCTCCGACAGGTTCTCGATGGCCTCCACCTCCTCCAGCATCAGGCACACCAGCGTCTGGCGGTTGGCGTCCTTGGCGTAGTCCGCGGTGGTGCCCTCGAAGCCGTACCGGGCCGGGCGACCCCCGCTGAAAATGCCTCGGTGCCCTTCCGGGGCGTATTTCACGGCGTCCACGGCGGCGCGGGCTTCTGCCGCCGTGTTGACGTGGGGAACCTGCACACCCCAGGCGCCCCGATCCAGGAACGGCGCGATGATCTCCGGCTTGTTCCCCACCGGGCGCACGATCGGCGCCATGCCGGTCAGCTCGGCGGCGGCGATGCAGGCCTCGGCGGTGTCCACCGTGATGGAGCCGTGCTCGTTGTCGAGCAGAATCCAATCGAATCCGAGGTAGCCCAGCATCTCCACCACCGTTGGCGACGGGAAGGTGCACATGACACCGAAGGCTGCCTTCCCGGCGTAGAGCCGTTGCTTCAGGGTGTTCTCGCGCATGATCGCTCCCCGTCCTTGCTCATAGGGCGTGCCCGGCCGCAGCCGAGCATGCCCCTTGCCGGCGTGGGAAGTCAATCGGCCCTCACCTGTGCTTGACCATGTTTCCGCGGAGGGGCTAAGCTCGCGCCGGGGGTGACCACCATGACTGAGCGCGCGCTGAGCGGGATGCGGATCCTCGACCTGACGCAGTTCGAAGCGGGCACGACGTGCACCCAATTCCTCGGCTGGCTCGGCGCCGACGTCATCAAGATCGAGCCGCCGGGTGGCGAGCAGTCGCGGCGGAACCGGCCGGAAGTCCCGGGGCTCGACGCGATGTTCTTCCTCGTCTTCAACGCGAACAAGCGCAGCGTGTCGAGTCGAGCCCCTAGCGCAGCACGACCATCGATCACCCCACGCGCGGCCGCTTCCGGCTGCCGGGCTGCCCCGTGCGTCTCTCCGACTCACCGGCGGTGACGACGGCGCCGCCCCTCGCCGGCCAGCACACCTCGGAGGTGCTGGGCGAGGTGCTCGGCCTCTCGAAGGACGACGTCGCGAACCTGCTATCGCGTGGCGTCGTCGCCTGAGCGACGAGAGAGGGGGACAGACCGATGGACGTGAAACCGCTGGTGAAGGGACTGCTCGCCCGCAACCGCGAGGTGCTGGAGGGCACCATGGCCGATGTGGAGAGCGAACACGCGCATTGGGCGCCTCCGGGTAAGGCGCTGCCGTTGGGCGCGCTCTACATTCACGTGCTGACCGCGGAAGATTTCTTCATCCAGGGCCTGCTCAAGGGTGGCGCGCCGCTGTGGGACTCGAGCTGGAAGGACAACATGGGGCTCAGCGAGCCACGGCCGCCGCGAGGTCAGCCATGGGAGGACTGGGCGCGCCGGGTGCGGATGGACATGCCGAAGCTGCGCGAGTACGGCAAGGCGGTGTTCGCCGCCACCGACACCTACGTCGACGGCCTGAGCGAGACCGACCTGGCAAAGGAGATCGATTTCATGGGCCGCAAGATGCCCTGGTCGCCTTCTTCCTGGGCGTGATGTGCACCCACTGCGCCAACCACGCCGGCGAGATCTCCACCCTCAAGGGGCTGCAAGGACTGAAGGGCTATCCCTTCTAGAGCGATGATAAGGGCCCATCTGCTTCGTTGGCGCCCTCGGCGCAGCTCATGGGCGAGGAAGCCGGAGGCGAGGCGAGCGAATCCGGAGTCCTGGCGAGCGCGACGTACCGGAGTACGCCTCGCCTGCGGCCTTCGGGCGCCGCCTCGCATCTGGACCCTTCTCATCGCTCTAGCCGGGTTTCTCCGATAGGCTTCTAGCCCGGGATGAAGCGAGTCGGCCTCATCGGCTGCGGGGCGATCGGACGTCCCGTCGCCCGGGCGCTGCTGGCCGGGACGGCCGGAGCGCATTCGCTCGCGGCGGTGCTGGCCCGCTCCGCGCGGCCAGCTCGATGGGTTCGAGGTGACGGCCGACGTCGAGGCGTTCCTGGCCGGCCGCTACGACCTCATCCTCGAGACGGGCGGGCCCGCCGCCTTCCGCGCCCTGGTGCCGGCGGCCCTCGAGCGCTGCGAGGTGTGGGCCGTGAGCCCGATCCCGCTCGCCGATCCGGTGCTCGAGCGCGAGGTCCGTCGCATCGCGGCGACCACGGGGCACGCGCTCCGCATCGCGCCCGGCGCGCTGGCGGCCTTCGATGGCATCGCCACCGCGATGGCGGCCGGCCTCGAGCGCCTGGACGTCTTCGTCGACCTCGGCGCCGGGGAAGCGTCCGCGCCCGAGCTCCTGTTCGAGGGCACCGCGCGCGCCGTCGGGCTGCGCTTTCCCGAGGGCGTCAACGTCGCGATCGCGGCGGCGCTGGCCGGCCCCGGCCTCGACGCGACGCAGGTCCGCGTGATGCGACCGCCCCGGGGGACCGTCGGCCGCACGATGGGATTCACGGTGCGCTCGCGGGCGGGCGTCTTCGAGTTGACCGCCAAGCCGCGCGTCGTTCCCGCCGAGGACATCCATACCGTCGCGGCCAGCCTGATCGCGATGCTGCGCCGCGAGACGGCCGGCATCGTGGTCGGGTGACGCTGGACGCCTTGATGTCGCCTACGCTCCCGGCGATACTCGGCGAGCGCTGGGACGCGCGACCCGAAACCGGGGGAGGTGCGATATGGCACGCGACGGCTATCTGATCCTCGACAGCGACCTTCACATGATGGAGCCGGACGATCTCTGGGCCCGCTACCTCGAGGGTCCACATCGAGCGAGCCCGCCGCGGTTCTTCGGCGGGCAGCAGCAAAAACTCGGCGACAGCTCCGAGGACAAAGGCCACGCCGATACCATCATGGGGATGGAGGTGCAGGGGCTGGCGATTCCCGCCCATGGCAAGGCGACGGCCGCCACCGCGTCCAGCCGCGAGCTGCGGCGCCGGAGCCGCGCGCGGCACCCGCACTTCCAGGTCGCGCGCGGGCGCGGCTTCGATCCGGACTCGACCCTGACCGCGATGGACATCGAGGGCGTCGACGTCGCCGTCATGTACGGCACGCGCGGGCGGCAGGTCTTGATGCACGACGACCTCGCGCCGGACTACGCGGCGGCGCTCGCGCGTGCCTACAACAATTGGGCGCACGACTATTGCCAGAGCGAGCCCAGGCGGCTGAAGTTCGCCGCCCAGGTGGCGATGCACAGCATCCCGGCGGCGATCGAAGAGGCGCGCCGATGCGTCAGGGAGCTTGGCGCCGTCGCCATCATCGGCACCCCGAACCCGGTCAACGGCCAGCATTTGCACGACGAGGCGTGCGAGCCGCTGTGGAGTGCGCTGGAGCAGCTCGACGTGCCGATCGGGTTTCATCCGACCGGCAACACCTCGCTCAGGGACGATGCCGGGCGGCGCTTCGTCGGCCACGCCAACTTCCACCCGATTGCCCATGCCATTCGCAATCCGGTCGAGCTGATGGGGGCCATCGCCAGCATGACCACCGGCGGAATCCTCGATCGTCACCCGCGGCTGCGCTGCGCCTTTCTCGAAGGGACCGCCGGCTGGCTCCACTGGTGGCTGTGGCGGCTCGATGACCAGTGGGAGAAGTTCGGCCCCGGCTGCGAGCATCAGCTCTCGATGCCACCCAGCGAATACTTCAAGCGCCAGTGCTACATCGCGCTCGATGTGGACGAGGAGCCGGCGGTCGACGTCGTCAACAAGATGGGCGCCGACTTCTTCGTGGTCTCGACCGACTATCCGCATTCCGACGGCGCGTTTCCCGAGGCGATGGAGCAGTTTTTCGGACTGCCGTTCAGCCCTGACGTCCGCCGCAAGATCCTCTGGGACAATTGCGCGCGCCTCTACAACATCGACACGCCGGCGGCCGCCTTGACGAAGGACGCCAACCGCGTCTCCGCCGCCCTCGACTAGCTCAGTTAAACAGCCGCAGGAGGATATGACGCCATGAACATGCACGAACCCGTAACCCAGCTGGAGATCGACCAGCGCGTCTTCGACCTGTACGACGAGTACTGCCATGGAGGCATAGACCGGCGCGAGTTCCTGGCGCGAGCTGCTCTCGTGGTGGGCGGTCTGGCCATGGCGCAGGCGCTGCTGCCGCGCTACGCCGAGGCGCAGATGATCTCGTTCACCGATACGCGGATCAAGGCGCAGTACGTGAGCTATCCCTCGCCGGATGGCAACTCGGGGCAGATGCGCGGCTACCTGGTGCAGCCGGCCGGGCCGGGGCCGTTTCCGGCGGTGCTGGTGATCCACGAGAACCGCGGGCTCAATCCCTATATCGAAGACGTGGCGCGCCGCGCCGCGGTGGAAGGATTCCTCGCGCTCGCGCCCGACGGGCTGTTCCCGGCCGGGGGCTATCCGGGCAACGACGACGACGGCCGTACGCTGCAGGCCGGTCTGGACCAGGGCAAATTGCGCACCGACATGCTCAACGGTGCGCGCTTTCTGAAATCGCACAAGCTATCCACCGGCAAGCTCGGCGTGACGGGCTTTTGCTGGGGGGGTGGCACGACCAATTTCCTCGCGGCGGCGCTCGGTGCCGACATGCATGCGGGCGTGCCGTACTATGGCGCGGCCACCGAGACGGCCAGCGTGCCGAAGATCAAGGCGCCTCTGCTGATCCAGTACGCCGAGAGCGACGAGAGAATCAACGCGATGTGGCCGGCGTTCGAATCGGCCTTGAAGGCCGCGGGCGTATCGTACCAGGCGCATATCTATCCCGGCACCCAGCACGGCTTTCACAACAATTCGACGCCGCGCTACAACGAGCCGGCGGCCAAGCTGTCCTGGGAACGGACGATCGCCTTCTTCAAGACACACCTCGCCTGAATTCTCGAGCGAGGCTCGCATCACCGCTCAGGGAGTAATCGTGAGCGGCTTGGCGGTCACGTTGTTGTTCTCGTTCGACTCGGCGACGGTGTTGTCGGCGTCGGCGACGGCAAGGATGTAGTAGTTGCCGGAGGCCGTGCCGGGCGGGATCGTCACCGCCGTCTGCGGGCCGACGCTCGACGCGCCGGTCGCCAGCAGGGGCACAGCGCGGCTGGCGAGCCACACGTCCGCCGGCGCGTCAAACGTCGGATTGGTCGACAGGTAGTACTTCGTCGTCGTCGCGATCGCCGTGCCCGCGCCCTGGTTCCTCGTCGTCTCGGTGACGTTGATTTGCGAGCCGCCCGCCCCTGACAGGGAGATCGTCGTCGGGAAGACCGTCATCGACGAGACGATCAGATCCGGGCTCAACCTGATGAGGACCGCGCGGGTGTTGTTTGCCTCGTTGGTCTCCGGCACCGCGCCGCCGTCATCGGCCACCGCGATGATGTAGTAACTGCCTGCCGGCGTCCCGCCCGGGATCGTCAGCGTGGTCGTGATCGTGCTCGAGCTGTTTGGCAGGAGGACTCCGACCGGGCGGCTGCCGAGCAGAACGTCGCCGGCGCCGAGCGCCGCGTTCGCGGACAGGTAGAACGCGGTCCCCGAGGCCGCCGCCGAGCCGGTGCCCTGGTTCTTCGTGGTGTCGGTCACGTCGACGGGCAGACCCGCTCCGCCGGTGGCCGGGGCGGACAGCGAGGAGAGGAACAGATCCGGCCCGATCACGATCTTGATCGAGCGCGTGTTGTTCGTGACGTTCGTCTCGGGCGTCGAGTTGTCCGCGTTCGCCTTCGCGATCACGTAGTAGGTTCCCGGCGCCGTGCCGGACGGGACCGGCATGACGGTCGAGCCGGAGCTCGAGCCGCCCGGCGACAACGCCGGCACGTTGCGGAAGCCGAGCACAGACGTCCCCGGCCCCGAGCGTCGCATCGGTCGAGAGGTAGAAGCGCGTCACCGTCGGAGCGGCCGGCCCGGTCCCCGCCTGATCGCGCGTGATGTCGGTCACGGTGAGCGTGGTCGTGAGATCCGCCCCGCTCGTTGCCGACACCGACAACGAAGACACGATGAGGTCCGGCGGGCCGATGTGGATCGCGGTGGCCTTCGTATTGTTCGACTCGTTCGACTCCGGCACCTGGCCGTCCGCGTCGGCGCGCGCGATGATGTAGTAGTTGCCCGTCGCCGCGGCGGGCGGGATCGTCAACTGGAATCCCGGAGGCGCGGGGCTCGACGCGCCGGCCGCGAGCGCGGGCACGATGCGGGATCCGAGAGCCGTGTCGCCGGCGTCGAACGTCGAGTTCGTCGAGAGGTAGTAGCGCGTCGCCGACGCGGCCGCCGGCCCTCCCTGGTTCTTCGTCGTCTCGGACAGCGAAATCGTCGAGCCCGCCAGCGCAGCCGACGGCGCCGTGAGCGCGGAGATCAGGAGATCGGGCCGCAGGTTGAAGTTCGCGGTGCACGTCTTGCTCGCGTTCATCGTCACCGAGCCGTCGGCGCAATCCGCGTCCCCGCTCCAACCGGTAAAGACGGAGTTGGCTCCTGGAGCGGCCGAGAGCGTCACGACGGAGCCGTCGGCGAACGCGGCGAAGCAGGTGGTGCCGCAGGAGATGCCGGCGGCGACGCTGGTGACGGTTCCGGTGCCGGCTCCCGTCTTCGTCACGCTCAGCGTGGGACCGCTGACGGTGCAGGAATTGCCGGCGTCACCGTAGATCCAGCGCACGGCGTCTTCGTCGTCGGTGCCGAGCGTCGTCCGGTGCTGCACAAAGGAGCGCATCTGCGCCGCGTCCTCGTCGCCGCGGCACACGTCGTGCGGCGACGCGCCCGTGTCCGAGTGTCCCAGTCCCAGCGTGTGCCCCAGCTCGTGCGTCAGGACCGCCTCCGTGGTGATCGAATCCCAGAGATCGAGCGTGCAGTAGGCGCGCAGCCAGACCTCACCGTTCGTGATCGTCGAGTAGGTCTCGCCCCGCCAGACGTTCGAGCCGCCTCCGCCAGGCCCACCGCAGCCGATCACGCCGCCGCCCGACATGCACGTGTTCCAGCCGCACGGAGAGGACAGGGCGTCCAAATGGATCGGGTTGACGCCGCCGGGCCCGATCGTGTAGCCGATCGTCGAATTGGGCTGGGCGCTCCATGTGGCCGTGGCGTTGGTCGCCTCCGCCGTTCCGCCGCCGGTGACGTTGGCCTGACCGTCCAGGGTCCAAACGGCCGCGGCTCCGTTGTTCCAGCGCCAGAGGCCGCCGATGTTGAAGAAGGGGGCGACGCCCTGCGGCAGGTACTCCGGATACACGCTCGAGGTCAGGGCCCCTCGCGGCGCGGCCCAATCCTGGGGCATCGCGCCGTCCCCACGCAGCGACCGCAGAAACCCGTCCAGCTCCCGCGGCGCCAGCGCTTCATCGGGCGGGCTCAGCCTCCAGGCTGTCCGGCCCGCCGGCCGGGCGTTGCCGCATCACCGTCACCTGGACGGGCGCGTCGGCGACGAGAGCCGGTACGGCGAAGCTCACTCCGCGCTCGTCTTGCTGCACCTCGAACTTGCCCAGCACCAGCTCCGCCGTCTGATAGTCTCCCTCGGCGCGCGCGATCGCGAAGACGACGACCTCGTGGCCGGCCTCGTACTCGGGCCGTCCCCAGAGCTTGAAGAAGCGTCCATCGGGCAACTCACCGCCGAGTTGATGCAGGACGAGCGCGCCGGATACATGACCTTTCAGCACCTCGAGCGGCGTGATGATGGTGATGGTCTCCGGCCGGCCGAGTGCATCCTCACCCACGTGGCTCCCGACCACGACGCCATGGACGATCACGTCGGCGCGCGCGAAGAGCTCCCGGGCGCTGACGGGGACGATACTCGTCGCAGAAACCGGCCCGGCGGCCAGAGCCAGCGCGCCGATGACGAGCAGCAGCACGAACGGTCGTCCGTAGCCGGTGAACTGGCGTTCAGTCGCGAGGCATCTAGTCATCGGAGACCTCTGTCTTCTTCTCGTTCAGGGTCGGGAAAGCGCCCGTCGGGGATCAGCTCGACACGGGAAGGATCTCCAGCGTCTCACGTTCGCCGGTATTCCTGCTAATCCGGCGCTCGGGTGCGAACGGGCCGCCCTTTGACCTCTCTCGTGCAGGCGACCGTGGCGGCGTTGACAAGGAGACGACGACCGCCGAGACTATCGCCCCAGGGAGGACCGACCATGCGCGCCTCTGACGAGCATCCCCTCGTGCCCACGCTGAAGCGGCAGCTCGTCGAGCGCCAGATCGAGCGCCGCGAGTTCCTGCGCTACGCGACCCTGCTCGGCATGGCGGCGCCGACCGCGTATGCCTTCGTGGCCAAGGTCACCGGCGAGAAGCTGATCGCGCCGGCGGAAGCGCAGGGCGCCCTGCCCAAGGGCGGCACCCTGCGGCTCGCCATGCGCTGCCAGGACCTCAAGAGCCCCCACACGTATAGCTGGGTCGAATCGTCCAACTCCGCGCGTCAGGTCCTCGACTACCTGACGGTGACCGGCGTCGACAACATCACCCGCCCGAGCCTCGTCGAGAAGTGGGAGCCCAGCCCCGACCTGAAGACGTGGACGCTACGACTGCGCAAGACCGTCAAGTGGCACAACGGCCGGCAGTTCACCGCCGACGACGTCGTGTGGAATCTGAAGCGGGTGCTCGACCCCAAGACCGGCTCCTCTGTCGTCGGCCTCATGAAGGGCTTTCTCCTCGAGGACGTCGAGACGGGCGAGAAGGACGACAAGGGCAATCCCAAGAAGTCCTCCCGCCTCTGGGACGCCAGCGCCATCCAGAAGGTCGACGACTTCACCGTGCGGCTGAACGGCAAGTCGCCGCAGCTCGCGGTGCCCGAGCAGCTCTTCCACTACCCGCTCCTCATCGTCGACCCCGCGGAGAACGGCGAGTTCAAGGTGGGCTCGAACGGCACGGGCGCCTTCACGCTGACGGCCAACGAGGTCGGCCGCAAGCAGGTGCTCAAGGCGCGCAAGGAAGGCTACTGGGGCGGCGGGCCGCACCTCGACCAGCTCGAGTTCATCGACCTCGGCGACGACCCCGCGGCCTCGGTGAGCGCGCTCGCCTCCAAGCAGGTGGACGGGCTCTACGGCACCGACATCGTCCAGCTCGAGGCGCTCCAGAAGATCCCGCACGTGCAGATGTACCAGGTGGCCACGGCCTACACGGCGACGGCGCGGATGCAGCCGGTGAAGCCCTTCGACGACAAGCGTGTGCGCCAGGCCATGCGCTACGCCATCGACTCGAACGCGGTCCTCCAGATCGCGCATCGCGGCCTCGGCCAGCCCGGCGAGCATCATCACGTCAGTGCCGTCCATCCGGAGTACGCGAAGCTCGCGCCGCTGCAGCGCGATGTCGCCCGGGCCAAGAAGCTGCTCGCGGAGGCGGGTTACCCGAACGGCATCGACGTCGAGATCATCTGCCGGCCTCAGCCCGCCTGGGAGCTGCTCGCCGTGCAGACCATGGTGGAGCAATGGAAGGAGGCGGGCATCCGCGTCAAGATCAACGTCATGCCTTCCACGCAATACTGGGAGGTGTGGACGAAGGTGCCGTTCGGCTTCACCACCTGGGCCCATCGCCCGCTCGGGATCATGAGCTTGGCGCTCGCGTATCGCTCGGGCGGCCCGTGGAACGAGTCCAAATATTCCAATCCCGAGTTCGACCGCTTGCTCACCCAGGCGGAGGGCACGCTCGACGTCGCCTCGCGACGCGAGATCATGGCCAGGCTCGAAGCCATCCTGCAGGACGACGGACCCATCGTGCAGCCGGTGTGGCGGTCGATCTTCACCTTCCTCGACAAGCGCGTGCAGGGCTTCCGGCTGCACCCGACGCTCTACATCTTCGGTCACCAGCTCGCCATCCAGGCGTGATGGCCCGCCGACCCCGCACGACCGGAGGCGCTCGGAAGACCGGGACCAAGAGCAAGCCGCTCGGATTGCTCGATCGGCTCGCCCAGGGGCCGGTGATCTGCGCCGAAGGGTATCTGTTCGAGTTCGAGCGGCGCGGATATCTGCAGGCGGGCGCCTATGTGCCGGAGATCGTGCTCGATCGGCCGGATCTGGTGGAGTCGCTCCACCGCGAGTTCGTCCACGCGGGCTCGGATGTGGTCGAGGCCTTCACCTACTACGCCCACCGCGCCAAGCTGCGGATGGTGGGCCGCGAGGAAGACCTCGCCAAGATCAATCGCACGGCGCTTCGCATCGCCAAGAAGGTCGCGCGGAGCACGGGCACCCTCCTGGCCGGAGACATCTGCAACACCAGCATCTACGATCCCGGCGAGCCGAAGTCACACAAGCAGGTGCGTCGGATCTTCGACGAGCAGATCGAGTGGGCGGTCGAGGCCGGCGTCGACTTCATCGTGGCCGAGACGTACTCGTTCGGAGGCGAGGCCCTCCTCGCCCTCGAGGCGATCAGGCAGTCCGGCCGCCCGGCCGTGGTCACGCTGGCCATCCCGCGCGACGGCACGACGCGGGAGGGCTGGAACGTGGCCGACGCGTGCCGCCGACTCGAGGCGGGCGGCGCGGCCGTGGTCGGCCTCAACTGCGCTCGGGGACCAGCCACGACGATGCCGCTGCTCAGAGAAATTCGTGCCGCCGTCTCGTGTCACGTGGCCGCGTTGCCGGTTCCTTACCGGACGACGGCGGCGGAGCCGGTCTTCCAGAGCCTGACGGACCCATCCCTTCCCGACAACCGCGCCTTCCCCACCGCGCTGGATCCGTTCCTCTGCAACCGCTACGAGATCGCCGAGTTCGGGAAGGAAGCGCTTGCGCTCGACGTCCGCTATCTCGGCGTCTGCTGCGGCGCGGGACCGCATCACATCCGGAGCCTCGCCGAGGCGCTGGGCCGCCGGCCGCCCGCGAGCCGATTCTCACCGGACATGTCCAAGCACATCCTGTTCGGAACCGACAGGCGGTTGTGGCGGAAGAACCTGGAATACGGTCGGCAGACGTACGGCGCGGCAGGCTCGGCCTCTACTTAGTGTCACTCGATCACCTCGTCGGCTCGCAACAGCAGCGACGGTGGGATTGTGAGTCCGAGCGCCTTCGCAGTCCTGTTGTTGATGACCAACTCGAACCGCGTTGCCTGTCGCAGCGGCAACTCACTCGGCCGAGCGCCATCCAGGATTTTTGCGACCTGCTCAGCCGCGATCGTATAAATTTCGGATTGGGTCGCGCCGTAGGACATGAGACCGCCGGCGTCTACGAAAAAACGGAACGCATGCATCGTGGGCAAGTGGGCCTTGATGGCAAAGTCGGCGAGCTGCCGAGGCCGAGGATGAGAGCTGAGAACGACGTCGGGATACACGAACAACGCGTCAGGACGCTCCTTCGCGATCATCGTGAGCTCTGGTAGCAGCTCTTCGGCGGCTCCCACCTGAGCCACCTGCATTCTGATACCTAGACGCGGTGCGGCCTCCTGGGTCAGCTTCAACGCGTTGGGAGCCGCTTGAGGGTCATGAAGAAACATCACCCGCGACGCCTTGGGAACCGCCTCCTTGAGGAGTTCGAGGCGCTTCGGGCTGAGCTCCGTCGTCATGCATGTAACGCCCGTCAGATTTCCACCGGGCCGAGCGAGGCGTGTGACGTGCTCGAACGGGTCGCACGAGTAGACGACGACCGGTGTAGTCTTCACGGTTCCGGCGACGATTCGCGCCGCCCTCGTGCCCATGGTGAACAGAACGTCGACCGGAACCTGCACGAGGTCAGCGGCTAACCCCGGCATCCGGTCGTATCGGCAATCTGCGAATCGCTGCTCGAGGATGAGGTTCTTCCCTTCGACGTAGCCTTGTTCCGCCAGGCGAGCCCGGAAGATATCGAAATGGGGTCGCCGAGGACCGGGGCCACAGACCTCCAGCCAGCCGACGCGCGATATCCCGGCAGCCCTTTGCGCCTCGAGCAAGGTCGGTATGGCGAGCAGGGTTACGCCGAGAGCAAGAACCGTCACCCCGATCCGCATACCGGTCCGCATCTTGTCTGCACTCTAGCCTCTTCCCCGAGGGCGAGCAACGTCGACCAGATGGATAGAGCCCCGTGCTATGTTCGGGGCAACCCAGGGACACAAGAACCAAGGACTCATGGATCGAACCGGGGGGGCGGCGGTCGTCATCATCGGCGGCGGAGTCACCGGACTCAGCGCGGGATGGTGGCTTGCTCGCTCCGGCGTCGACGTTCTCGTCCTCGAGAAGAACATCGTGGGGTGGGAAGCCTCCGGGCGCAATGGCGGGGGCGCCACTCACGTCTACAGTCCCTTCGGCCTCGAGGAGCAGCGCCTCTGGCCGCAGATGGACGAGCTGCTCGGATACCCGACCGAGCACCAGCCGTACCGGATCGGCGTGGCGCTGAGCGAGGCGCAGCTCGCGCTGGCGCGGCGCTGGGCCGAGATCGGCGAGACACGCGGCTTCCAGTGGGAGCTGCTCGATCGCCAGCAGCTCAAGGAGCTGGTGCCCATCGTCGGCGACAATGCCATCGGCGGGACCTATCTCCACTTCGGAGGGCATGCCAATCCCCAGCGGACGGTGCAAGCGTACGCCTGGGCGCTGCAGGATCACGGCGGGCGAATCCTCCAGCACACGACGGTGACGGGGCTCACGATGCGCGGTGGTCGCGTCACGGCGATCGAGACCACGCAGGGCACGTTCGGCGCCGACACGGTGATCATCGCGGCGGGTCCGCAGACGGGACTCTTCGCGGAGATGCTCGGCGTCTCCCTTCCGCTCGCACCTGCCCGCGTCGAGATGATCGCCACGGAGCCTCTGCCGCTCATGCGCCACGGCGGCGTGGCGGGCAATGGCCTCTACGGCCGGCAGACCCTGCGCGGCAATCTCGTCTACGGCGGCGGGCCTCACGAGTGGATCAACGTGCCCGACATGGCGACGCCGGATCATCCGAACACGCCCCTGGTGCGCAACCTCGCGCGCCGGCTGGCCGAGCTCTTGCCCGGGGCCGCCCACCTGCGCGTGATCCGCGCCTGGGGCGGCATCGTCGAGAACACGCCCGACGGGCTTCCCGTCATCGATCGGCTCTCGTCCCCCGACAATGTCATCCTCGCGACCATGTCGAGCGTCGGGTTCGGGCTCTCGCCGGCCGCCGGAAAAGGCATCAGCGAGCTTGTGATGCATGGCCGGTGTCTCTTCGCCGATCTCTCGGCGCTCGCGCTGGGTCGCTTCGCGGATACGCCGCCCGACTGGCGCGAGCGGGCCGGATGGATTCCGACGAATGCCTCTGTCGCCGAGACCGCGGCCGGAGGCCCGCGGTGACCGTCGACACACGATCCATCGCGGACAAAGCCCCGCAGCCCGAGCGCCACGTCGCCGTGGTCGTCGTCGGCGCCGGCGCCGCGGGCGTGGCCGCCGCGATCGAGGCGGCCCGGGCCGGCGTCGAGGTCCTGCTGATCGACGAGAACCCCATCGACAACGACATGATGGCCATGGACGTGCCGCTCTACTTCGGCCAGCGCATGCAGGCGTCCGTCCGGAACCGTGCCCTGATGATGGAGCGCGTGGTCGCGACGAACCCCGCGCTGGCCGAGGCGCACGAGGCCGGCGTCGACGTCCAGCTCGGCACCTATGTTTGGGGCGCCTTCGTCAATGGGCCGACCGTGCGCGAGTTGCCGGGACCCATGCTCGGCCTCGCCGATGACCGGCGCTCCTGGCTCGTCGGCTACGACCGGCTCATCGTCGCCGCCGGGGCGCGCGACGTGGCCATGGGCTTCCCGGGCTGGGAGCGCGCCGGCGCGATGGGAGCGAACGGCGCCGTCTCTCTCCTCACCCGTTATCGCGCGCTCGGCTCGAAACGCATGGTCATCGTCGGCTCGGGAGACCTGGGTCTCAGGACGGCCGCCCTGGCGCTCGAGAGCGGAGTGGCCGTCGCGGGAATCGTCGAGGTCGCGAACGCCGTGCGCGGTGACGAGGAGATCGCACGATCACTCGCCAGTCGAGGTGTGCCGTTCTACACCGCTCACACGATCCGCGAGGCGCGCGGCCGGGTCGGCGAGATCGAGTCGGTGATCCTGGTCCAGATCGACGGCGACCTCGATCCTGTCGCCGGCAGTGAGCGCGAGATCGCGTGCGACACGGTCTGCCTCGCCCTCGGCCTCGCGCCCAACGTGGAGCTGCTCCACCTCGTCGGCGCCCGTCTCGTTTTCGCCTCAGCGCTCGGCGGCTGGGTCCCCGCGATCGATGACGCCATGCAGACCAGCGTCCCCACCGTCTTCGCCGCCGGCGACTGCGCAGGTGTCCACGACGGCATGCTCGCCGATCCAGACATCGCTCGCGTCCAGGGCCGCCGCGCCGGAATCGCCGCGGCCCAATCCCTCGGCGCCGTCACTCCCAAGGTCCCTGACTCCCCCACCGGCGGAGAGGGCAGGGTGAGGGGGCACAAGTCCACGCCCACTGGCAGCAGTGGCTCCGGTCCCTCATCCAGGCCGGAGGCTGGGAGGTCAACATCTGCCAGTGCGAAGAAGTCACGCGACGCGAGCTCGTCGAGGTCAAGCCCCCGCGCTATCTCAAGTGGGAGTCTCCGCAAATGGAGGCCCGCAGCCTCGACACCATGCTCCGCGACGGGCCGGTCAATCAGGACCAGATCAAGCGCCTCACCCGCGCGGGCATGGGCCCCTGCCAGAGCCGCCGCTGCCGAGAACAGGTCGGGCTGCTCGTCGCGCAGGCCACCGGCACCTCCATCGATCGCATTCCGCTGCCAAGCTTCCGCCCGCCCATCCGCCCGCTGCCCTTGAACGTGCTCTGGCCCACGGACGAGCCGCCGGCCATGCGCGAAGAGTGGGTGAGCTGGTTCGGCATCCCGACCCAGTTCAGTCCCCACTGGGAGGCCGGCATGGCCATCGCCGAGCCCACGGCGCAGACCCGCCTCATCCTGAGCGACGAGTGAGCGAGCGTTTCCCGCGCTCTGAGCCTGCGTCAGCTCCTCCGCGGGGATGTGGCAGACGATGCGATGCCCGCTCGCGAGCTGCAAGGTGGGCGGCGGCGTCTCGTCGCAGATGGCGCCCACTCGGCGTGGGCAGCGGCCGCTGAACGGGCAGCCGCGCGGGATCTCGGTCGCGCTCGGCAGCGGGCCCTCGAGGACGATGCGGGCGCCCTGGGCATCGGGGTCGGGCACGGGGACGGCGGAGAGGAGCGCTTCCGTGTACGGGTGAAAGGGCGGCGCGAAGACGTCGGCGACCCGGCCGAACTCGACGACCGCGCCCAGATACATCACCGCGACGTGATCGGCGAGATAGCGCACGACCGAGAGGTCGTGGGAGATGAAGATCAGCGTGGCGTTTCGCTCGGCCTGGATCTCGTTCAGCAGGTTGATGATCGAGGCCTGCACGGAGACGTCGAGCGCGGAGACGGGCTCGTCGGCGACGATCACGTCGGGATTGCCGGCCAGCGCCCGCGCGATGGCCACGCGCTGCTTCTGGCCCCCCGAGAGCCGGTCGGGCTTGCGGCCGGCAAGCTCCGGCGGCAGCTTGACCACGTCGAGGAGGCGCGTGACCTCACTCGCCGCTTCGCTGCCGGACAGGCGACGCAGGCGGCGGAGCGCCCGGCCAATCGCATAGCCGACGCTGTGGCTCGGGTTGAGCGTGCTGTCGGGGTTCTGGAACACCATCTGGATCGTGCGCTTGAGCGCGAGCGGCCGTGATTCCACGCGGGCCGAGGCCACCTCGATGCCCTCGAGCTCGACGTGGCCCGAGCTCGCCGTCTCGAGCCCGGCCAGCACCTTGGCCAGCGTGGACTTGCCGCAGCCAGACTCGCCGACGATCGCGAGGGTCTCACCTTTCGTGGCGATCAGATCGATGCCATTGAGGGCACGCACCGGAGCACGGCCCGATCCGAAGAGACCGCCGCGCTGACGGTAGAGCTTCTCGAGGCCGTCGATCTTCAGGGCGACCTCGCCCGACGGTCGCTCGGCGGCAGCGCCCGCCGCACTTCGCTTGCGCTCCCATCGAGGAAGCTCCGCGGCCCGCACACACTGCACCCGATGTCCGGCCTCGCCGGCAAGCGGCAGGATGGGAATCGCTTGCGAAGTACAGCGGCCGGGCTCGACGTGAGCACAGCGCGCGGCAAAGCCGCAGCCGACGGGCCGCGCGAGAGCCGGCGCCACCTGGCCCGGGATGGGCACGAGCGGGGCCTGTCGCTTGTCGCGGCCGAGCGACGGCAGGCAGTCGAGAAGCCCGCGCGTGTAGGGATGACGCGGATTCTTGAACACCTGCCGGATCGAGCCTTCCTCGACCAGCTCGCCGGCGTACATGACGCCGATCCGGTCGCACACTCGCACGACCGTGCCCAGGTTGTGGCTGATGAAGAGGACCGATGTGCCGTGACGCTGGCGGAGCTCGCGCACCAGCTCGAGCACGGCCGCCTCCACGGTCACGTCGAGCCCCGTGGTCGGCTCGTCCATGATCAGGAGCGCGGGCTCGGCGATGAGGGCCATCGCGATGACGATGCGCTGCTGCTGGCCACCCGAGAGCTGATGCGGGTAGCGCCCGAGCACGCTCTCGCCGTCCTGCAGCCTGACCTCGGCGAGCATCTCGAGCGCGCGAGCGCGGGCCGCCCGCTCGCCCAGGCCCTCGTGGAGCATCGGCACTTCCATGAGCTGGCGGCCCACCGTCATGACCGGGTTGAGGCTGGCCATCGGGTCCTGGTACACCATCGCGACGCGACGGCCCCGCATCGCGCGCAGCTCGCTCACCGTCATCGCGGCGACGTCACGCCCCTCGAAGACGATCCGCCCGCCCACGATGCGGCCCGCTCGACCGAGATAGCGCACGATCGCCAGCGCCACCGTGGACTTGCCGCACCCCGACTCGCCCACCAGCCCCATCGCCTCCCCGGGAGCGAGGCGGAAGGTCAAGCCGGGAACGACATTGACCTCGCCCGCGCGGCCGAAGTAGGAGATGCGGGCATTCTCGAGCGCGAGAATCGGAGTGTCAGTCACGGAGCCCGATCTCCCGCAGGCCGACCGCCAGCAGGTTGAAGCCGATCACGAGCGAGGAGATCGCCGCGCACGGAAAGAGGGCCATGTGCGGCCAGACGGACATCATGCCGTAGGTGTCCTTGACCATGCCG
>CAWIZN010000021.1:0-39973 GCA_963840495.1 uncultured Candidatus Rokubacteria bacterium | reverse complement strand
GGTCTTCGAGCACCTGACCACCGAGGAGAACTTGATCGCGGGCGCCCACATCCAGTCGGACGGCAAGCGCGTGGCCGCCAGCATCGAGCGCGTCTATCAGTACTTCCCCCGGCTCAAGGAGCGGCGAGGTGTGCAGGCCGGCTATCTCTCCGGCGGCGAGCAGCAGATGCTCGTCATCGGGCGCGCGCTGATGTCGACGCCCCGGGTCATCCTGCTCGACGAGCCCTCGCTCGGTCTCGCGCCCATGCTCGTCGAGGAGATCTTCGAGATCGTGCAGCGGCTCAACCGCGAGCAGAAGCTGACGGTGCTCCTGGTCGAGCAGAACGCGGCGCTGGCGCTCGGCATCGCCGACCACGGCTACGTGATGGAGAACGGCCGGATCGTGCTGGAGGGCAGCGGCGAGGCGCTGGGCAGCAATGCCGACATCAAGGAGTTCTATCTCGGCCTGACGGAGGTCGGGGCGCGGAAGTCGTATCGCGACGTGAAGCACTACAAGCGGCGCAAGCGGTGGCTGTCGTGAGCGCGCTCCTCGCTGCGGCGCGTCGTGACGCCGGGCGGGGCGGGGGGCGCACCCTCCCGCCGGGACACGCTGAGCCGCTACCCGCTCCTCCACTCGTAACGGGCCACGAGATCGGGGGTTCTCGCTTCGCTGGCCCGCAGAGGCAACGGTCCCGGCGGGAGGGTGCGCCCCCCGCCCCGCCCGGCGCCGCGAGGTCCTGCAGCGCGGGCTCACGACTTTGTGGATTGAGCGTCAGGATCAACATCGACACCGTTACCGTCCGGCGTGATCCCGCGGGTGGGGATGTCGGCGTGGCGCGTTTCGCTATGGGGTGATGAGGCGGCGGAGGGTGAACTTTTCTACTTTGCCCATCGCCGTGCGGGGGAGGGTCGGTGAGGAAGATGACGTCGCGGGGGTGCTTGTAGCGGGCGAGGCGGTCGGGGAAGAGGGCGAGGACGTCGGCGCGGGTGAGGGTGGTGTTGGGGTGGGGGACGATGCAGGCGATGGGGACTTCGCCCCAGGTGGGGTCGGGGCGGCCGATGACGGCGGCTTCGGCGATGTGGGGGCAGTCGGCGAGGACGGCTTCGAGCTCGGCGGGGTAGATGTTCTCGCCGCCCGAGATCACGACGTCCTTCTTGCGGTCGTCGACGTAGTAGAAGCCGTCGGCGTCCTGGTGGCCGATGTCGCCGGTGCGCAGCCAGCCGTCGGTGAAGGCCTCGGCCGTCGCCTCGGGATTGCGCCAGTAGCCGGTCATCACATTGGGGCCGCGGAGCCAGATCTCGCCCGGCTGGCCTTGGGCCACGTCGCGGCCCTCGGCGTCGACGATGCGCGCCTCGCTGTGGGCGGCCGGCTTGCCGCAGGAGCCGACCTTGCGCGCGGCGTCGGCGATCGACAGCGCGATGGCGATCGGGCCGCTCTCGGTCAATCCGTAGACCTGGGTGACGGGGATGCCTCGGTCCATCCACGGGCGGATCACCGCCTCGGGGACGGTGGACGACCCGGTGCACATCGCGCGCAGGCTCGAGAGATCGGCGGCGGCGAAGCGCGGGTGCCGGCTGAGCGCCTGGGCGACGGCGGGGACGGCGAGGAACAACGTGGGCCGGCGCGTCTCCAGGAGGTCGAGCGTCTCGTCGGCATCGAAGCGGCGCGCCAGCGTGATCGTCGCGCCCGCGAGGATGGCCGGCGTCGTCTGGATATTGAGGCCGCCGACGTGGAACATCGGCAGCACCGTCAAGACGTGATCCGCGCTCGTCATGGCGTGGGCGGCGATCGAGTTGAGCGCGTTCCACAGGAGCGCGCCCTGGGTCAGCACGGCGCCTTTCGGCCGCCCGGTCGTTCCCGACGTGTAGACGACGAGGAGCGGCGATGCGAAGTCACCGCTCTCACGCCGGCGGTGTCTCGGCGGCCGCGGCCAGGTCCTCGTAACGGTGCCAGCCATCGCGCGCGGCAGGCGGCCCGCAGGCCACCAGGTGGGGCACCCCGCCGCGCACCTCCTCGGCGTGGGCATAGAAGTCCGGCTCGGCGAAGAGGGCGCTCGGCTCCGCGTCGCCGAGGACGACGCGATGCTCGGCCGCGGTGAGCCGCCAGTTCAGGGGGACGAAGATGGCGCCGAGGCGGGCGCAGGCGAAGAGCAGCTCGAGGACCACGGGCGAGTTGTAGCCGAGATAGGCGACGCGGTCGCCCGGCCGGATCTGAAGGCCGCCGGCGAGCGCGGCGGCGAGTCGGGACACCCGCCGATCGAGCGCGGCATATGTGATGTCCGCGCCCGCGAAATGCACGGCGACGCGGTCCGGCGAGCTGTCGGCGCGGTGGCGAACCCAGCGCGAGATGTCCATGGGCAGGAGCCGGTGCGCCCGCTTCAGTCCCGCTCGCCGGGCTCGAAGAGGCTCTCCCGGCCGAGGCGCTCGACACAGATCTCCGCCGTCCAGGGCAGCATGAGCGAGCCGCAGCGGCTGTCGCGGTACAGCCGCTCGAGCGGCATCGACTTCATGATCGAGCGCCCGCCGCACGTGCGCACGGCGAGGCGGCAGATGTCGTTGGCGTGCTCCATCACCGTGTGCTGCGCGGCATAGGCGCGCAGGCGACTGTCCTTCGGCGGGTCGACCCGCGCCTCGGTGACCGCGCGGTAGAAGAGCGCCTTCGCCTGCTCGAGCTTGAGGCGCATCTCGCCCACCGCGAGCTGCTTGGTCGGGCTCTGGCGCGCCCCGCGTCCCGGCGAGCCGGGCGCCTCGCCGCGCAGGTAGGCGACGGTGAAGTCGAAGGCCGCCTGGGCGATGCCCAGATACGTCGGGCACAGCGTCAGGAACATGTGGGGCCAGCGCAGCGCCGCCTGGTAGTAGAGGCCCCGCGGCATGACCATCGCGTCGTCGCCGACGAAGACGTCCGTGAAGCGGAGCGACCGCGAGACGGTGCCGCGCATGCCGACGGGATCCCACGAGCCGAAGATCTGAGCCCCCGGCGCGTCGGCGGGCACGGCCAGGTAGAGCGTGTCCACGACGCTCGGTGCCACGCCCGGCCGATCCTCCGTGCACAGGACCCCGTAGTAGTGCGCGGCGCCCGCGAGCGAGGCGAAGTGCTTGACGCCGCTCACGCGCCAGCCGCCCTCCACCTTGCGCGCCGTGGTGCCGAAGGGCGCCTGGCCCGCGGCGGCGGCGCTGTCGGGCTCCGAGAACGGCTGGGCGAAGATGGCGCCATCGCGGACGACGCGCTCGTAGATCCGCGCGCGGCGGCGCTCGTGGAGCGCGCGGTCCTCGGCCGGCATGGGCAGGTCGTCCGCGATCTGGCTCGACCACAGCATGCTGCAGGCGTGCATGTTGAAGGTGAGCGCGGTGGCGCCGCACCAGCGGCCCAGCTCGGCGGACACGAGCGTGTAGGTCGTGTAGTCGGCGCCGAGGCCGCCGTGGCGCTTCGGGATGGTGAGGGCGAGCAGGCCGGCCTCGCGGAGGTCGGCGTAGTTCTCGAAGGGGAACGACGCCTCGCTATCGTAGCGGTGGGCGCGCGCGGCGAAGCGGTCGCGGCCCAGCGTGCGGACCAGCTCGACGAGGCGCTGCTGCTCCTCGCTCAGGGGCGGGTGCATGCCCGGAGGAAGACGAGGAGCCGATCGCCGGCCCCGGCCGACTTGAAGGGCGAGCCGCAGCCGCAGGCGAGGGGAGCGGATTCGGGAATGGGTACGAGCGGAGCGAGAGCGGGCAACGCGCTCACGCGAGGTCGCCCTGGAGCACGCCATCGGCGACGACGGCCACGCCGTCGAGGCTCACCGTGCAGCGGCGCAGCGGGAGGTCGAAGTGGCCCAGCGTCCGTCGCCCCGCCACCTCGTTGGCGCCCGTCGAGTAGAGGAAGTTGCCCGCGAAGGCGCGGAGCTCGGTGCCGTTGAAGTCGTTCTTGTCGTACATGGTCATCGCGTCCCAGCGCGCGCCCGGATTCATGCCCCAGCCCGCGTGGCTCACCGCGTAGGCGTCGCGGTCGCCCCAGGCGGCGAAGTAGCTCCGCATCAGCTCGGCGTCGAGCCCGTGGCCGGCGATGTCGACCACGTAGTCGTCGCGGATCGTGAGCTCGATCGGCGATTCCAGATAGCGCTTGAACGTGAGGTTGACGTCGCCGGGCGCCATCACCAGGCGTCCGGCGACGCTGCCGCGCGCGGGAAAGCAGAGGCAGAGCCCGCCGGGCCAGTGGGTGATGGTGCCCGGCCGCGTCGTATAGCCCCAGCCGCCGCCCACCGCCGCGCCTTCGAGCGAGACGCGCAGGTCCGTGCCCGATGGTGACGTGACGTGCATCTGTTTCGCCGCGCGCAGCCGGCGGATCCCCGCCTTCACCTTGGCCTCGAGGTCGGCGGTGGGGGCAAGCCGCTCGAGGGCCTCGGGATGCTCGTTCGAGATCATGAGGACGCGCGCGCCGGCGCCCAGGATCTGCGGCAGCTCGGGCGCGTGCAGCAGGCCCTCGACGGTGCAGTCGACGACCATGGCCGACTGGCCGAGCGCGCTCACCACCGGCTTGCTGCCCTGGAGCGCGTCGGAGGCGCCCGTCGATCGGACGGGAACGCCCGCGCGCTGCGGCGGCGTGGGCACCACGACGTGAAAGGGCCGGGCGCCGAGCGACAGGAGCGCCAGCTCCGCGAGCGCGACCGTGACCGGGCGCGACTGGGTCTCGGACAGGATGGCCACCTCGAGGCCCGCCGTGACGTCGCACCGCCTGAACACGGCGGCGAAGGCCTCGATCCACTTGCCCTCGATTCGCTCCTGCAGCATCGCGTCGTCCTTTCCGGCGTGACCGGCAACGCACTCGGCATGCACGCGCGCTCGGGAGAGTCCGCGCGCCGGGCGCCCGGGTCCATATAGCAACCGCGCCTGCGCGTGCGCAAGCCCTCTTCGGGAGGGTGCGCGTCCAGCCGGTCGCCGGCGGCGCTGCTTGGCCGCGCCCGCCGAGTGTGCTATGGATGCTCCCCGTGAAGATCTTCACGGAACAGCACGAGATGTTCAGGCAGGCGGTGCGCGCCTTCGTCGACCGGGAAGTGGCGCCGCACATCGAGGAGTGGGAGCAGGCGGGGGAGATCCCCAAGTCCATCTGGCCGCGCATGGGCGGGCTGGGCTTCATCGGCGTCGAGTACGACGAAAAGTACGGGGGCGGCGGCGCGGACTTTCTGACCACCGCCGTCCTCTGCGAGGAGATGGGGCGCTCGCGCTGCGCGTCGCTCGCCATGGCGGTGGGCGTGCAGACGGACATGTCCTCGCCCCACCTCTACTGGACGGGGAGCGAGGCGCTCAAGGAGAAGTACCTGCCGGCGATCTGCCGGGGGGACGCGCTCTGCGCCATCGCCGTCACCGAGCCGGGCGGGGGCTCCGACGTCGCGGCGATCAGGACGCGCGCCGTCCGCGACGGCGGGGATTACGTGCTGAACGGCTCGAAGATGTTCATCACCAACGGCGTGCTCGCCGACCTCTACTTCGTCGCCGCGCGGATCGACACGGGCGCCGACGGCAAGCGGCATCGGGGGATCTCGATGTTCCTCGTGGAGCGGCAGACGCCGGGCTTCAGCGTCAGCCGCAAGCTCGACAAGATGGGCAATCGCGCGTCGGACACCGCCGAGCTGGCCTTCCAGGACATGCGGGTCCCGGCGGAGAACCTCCTCGGGCTCGAGGGGCAGGGCTTCTACGAGGTGATGCGGATCTTCCAGCGCGAGCGGCTGGTCGCGGGCCTGCACGCCGTGTCGGGCTGTGCGCGCGCGCTCGAGGACACCATCGCGTACGTGCGCGAGCGGCGCGCCTTCGGGGGCCCCCTGTCGGACAAGCAGGTGATCCGCCACAAGATCGCCGATCTCGCCACGATGATCGAGGCGGGGCGCTGGCTCACGTATGCCGCATGCCTCAAGTTCGCCGCCGCCGAGGACGCGGTGAAGGAGATCTCCATGGTGAAGCTCTTCACCGCGGAGATGGCCCAGCGCGTCGCGTACGACTGCGTGCAGCTTCACGGCGGCTACGGCTACATGCGGGAGTATCCGATCGAGCGCTTCTTCCGCGACATCCGGCTCCTGACCATCGGGGGCGGCACGTCGGAGATCATGAAGGACATCATCGCCAAGCAGATGGCGCTCTAGCCTGCACTGATGTCATGAACGTGCCGACAATGCGCCGGGCGGGGCCACGGCGGGGCCTCCCCGCGGGACACGCTGAGTCGCGACCACCGCCGGCACTCAACGGTAGCCACGAGATCGTTGCCACTCCTTCGGCGATCCGCAGAAGTCACGGTCCCGCGGGGAGGGCTCACCGACCCTCGCCCCGGCCCGCGCCGCGAGTCCTTGCTCTGCCACTCAGGACGCTCATGACTAGTAGGGGCGGAGGGGCTGGGGTGGATCTGGTCGTGATCGGTCATGTGACTCTCGACGAGGTGGCGGGTGCCACGCGGCCGGGGGGCGCCGCGTACTATGCCGCGGTCACCGCGTCGCGGCTGGGGCTCGAGGTCGGGCTGTTGACGTCGTTCGGGCCGGAGTACGCGCTCGACGCGCTGCCGTCGGGGCTCGAGGTGGTCCGTGTGCCGTCGGAGCGGACCACCGTGTATCGGGTGGACGAGTCCCGGCAGGGGCGGACGCTGACGCTGCTGGCGCGGGCGGGGGATATCGAGGAGGGGCATCTGCCGGAGGCGTGGCGCGAGGTGCCGCTCGTGATGCTGTGTCCCGTGGCCAACGAGGTGGATCCGGGATTGGCGGCCGTGTTCGAGCAGGCGTCGGTCGGGGTCCTGCCGCAGGGGTGGATGCGGGCGCGGGGCAAGGGCGGGGTCGTCGCGCCGCAGCGATGGGAGGATGCGGACCTCGTGCTGCCCCACGCGCATTCCGTCGTCGTGAGCGAGGAGGACGTCGAGCCCTTCGAGAAGGACGCGCTCGAATGGTTCCAGCGCGTGCCGGTCGGCGTCGTCACACGCGGGTCGCGAGGCGCCACCCTCTTCGTCAACGGGGACCCGTATCACGTGGAGCCCGACACGGCGGCCGAGGTGGATCCGACCGGCGCCGGCGACGTCTTCGCCACGACGCTTCTCATCGAGTACGAGCGCGAGGGCAATCACTGGGATGCCGCGGCCGCGGCGGCCTGCGCGGCGGCGATGTCCGTCGAGGCGCCGGGCGCGGCCGGCACTCCGGATCGAGCGGCCCTGGACGCCCGGCTGCGGGCCTATCGCCGCCGCCAGGCGGGCGGCTGAGCGCGCGATGCCTGGCCGGCGCATCCGGATCACCGCGGGGTCGGTGTCGGCCGATGCCACGCTCGACGACTCGGCCACCGCGGATGCCGTGTGGGCGGCCTTGCCGCTGGCGGTGGCGGGCCAGACCTGGGGGGACGAGATCTATTTCGGCATCCCCGTGAAGGCCGCCGCCGAGTCGCCGCGCGAGACGGTGGACATGGGAGATCTCGCGTACTGGCCGCCGGGCTCGGCGTTCTGCATCTTCTTCGGCCCCACGCCGATGAGCCGCGGCTCGGAGATCCGCCCGGCGAGCGCGGTCAACGTCTTCGGGCGCATCGACGGCGATGCCCGCGCCTTTGCGCGGGTGCGTTCGGGGACGACGGTGAAGGTCGAGCGCGCCTGATTCCACCCGTTTCACCCCCCACGGCCGTATAGCTCTATGTGAAGGCCATGGAGACGGACCGAGAGGTGATGGCGCGGGTGGCGGGACGGGACGAGGCGGCGTTCTCGGTCCTGGTCGAGCGCTACGGCGGACGTCTCCTGGCGGTGGCGCGCCGGCTGCTCGGCTCCCGGGCGGACGCCGAGGACGCCGTGCAGCGCGCGTTGTTGCAGTGCTATACCGGCGCTTCGAGCTACCAGCCGCAGTGGGCCGTGTCGACGTGGCTCTATCGCATCCTCACGAATGTGTGCGTGGACGAGCTGCGGCGCCGGGCGACTCGGACCGCCTACGGCGCCGGGCAGCGCCGTGCTCGACTCGGCGCGTCCCCGCGAGCCCCGGCGGGACCTGGATCTGCATCGCGCGCTCGCGCGCGTGCCGCGGGAGGCGCGCGTTCTCCTGGCGCTCCGCTACGCGGAGGGGCTCTCCTACGGAGAGCTCGCGCGGATCCGCGGCATCTCCGTCAATACCGTGAAGAGCCAGCTCGCGCGCGGCAAGGCATTGCTGCGCGAGGAGCTCGGCAAGAGAGGAATCCTCCATGACTGATCTCGCGACCGCGAACCGTCTCGATGATCTGCTCCACGACTACTTCAAGCCCGGGCCGTCGCCGGATGGCCTGGCGCGGCGGGTGCTCGGCGCCCGCCGCCGTGACGCGGAAGAGCTCGGCCGGCTCGAGAGGAGCCTCGCCATCCAGGCCACGCCCGAGGGCGTGAGCCTGATCCGCACGGGCAAGCTCGACAAGCCGGCGACGGCCGCCGCGCGCCGGCTCGCCGAGCAGGCGCGAGAGGAGATCGTGGAGTACTTTGCCGGCCGGCGCGCCTTCTTCTCGGTGCCCATCGACCTGTCCGGAACGCCCGACTTCCAGCGGCGCGTGCTCGAAGCGGCGAAGCGCATTCCCTTCGGCGAGGCCCGCCCGTATGCGTGGATCGCCGAGCGCATCGGCCATCCGCACGCGGTGCGGGCGGTGGGCACGGCGCTCGGGCGGAATCCGGTGCCGCTCATCGTGCCGTGCCACCGCGTGTGGCGCAGCGACGGCGGGCTCGGCGGCTATCTGTTCGGCGGCGAGCTGAAGCGGCGGCTCGCCGAGCTGGAACGCTTCACACCCATCCTCGCGGGCTCGACCGCGACGCGCATCGTCTGCCGGGTGGGGTGTCATCAGGCCGCCTCCATGCGTCCGGAGCAGCGCGTGGTCTTCGGATCGGTCGAGGACGCGCGCTCGGTGGGCTATCGGCCCTGCAAGATATGCAAGCCGCTGAGCGCCGCGTGAGCGCGCGCCCGTCCCGCTCCCTGCCCCCTTCCATAGCCGCGCGACTGGCGGGCCTGGACTGGGCGGCGCTCGAAGCCCAGCTCGACGAGCGGGGATATGCGAGGACGCCGCCGCTCCTCACCGATGAGGAGTGCGGCGCGCTCGTCGGGCTCTACGGCGAGGAGCGGCGATTCCGCAGCCGGGTCGACATGGCGCGGTACCGCTTCGGCGTCGGCGAGTACCAGTACTTCGCGTCGCCGCTTCCCGGCTCCGTGGCGGCGCTTCGCGCCCACGCCTATCCGCATCTGGCCGCCATCGCCAACCGCTGGGAGTCGGCGCTGGGGGCCGCCCGACGCTACCCGGCCGACCTGGCCGCCTTCCTCCGGGTTTGCGCCGAGCAGGGCCAGACGAAACCCACGCCGCTCCTGCTGCGTTACAAGGCAGGAGGCTACAACTGCCTACATCAGGATCTCTACGGCGCCGTGGCCTTTCCGCTCCAGATGACCTGGGCGCTCAGCCGCCGCGGCGTCGACTTCGAGGGCGGCGAGAGCCTGCTCGTGGAGCAGCGGCCGCGCGCCCAGTCGCGCGGCGAGGTCATCGCGCTCGAGCAGGGGGAGGCGCTCATCTTCCCCACGCATCATCGCCCGGTGCGCGGCGCCAGCGGGTTTCATCGCGTGGCGATGCGGCATGGCGTGAGCCGGATTCACTCGGGGGAGCGCTACACGCTCGGCGTGATCTTTCACGACGCCGCCTGAGCGTCGCCGTCGGCCGAGCCTGGCACAGGCCTTGCTCTTCCGACGACATGCTTGTCATACACGCCGGCCTCGGTCTGGTCCATGAGGCGGGCGATTCCCGGCTAATGCAGGATCTCTGGCGGCGGCGAGCGCGGTCGCGCTCTGCCTCGGTGTAAGTTTTGCCTCATACCCTAGGGAAGAATTTCCTTGAGTGCTCGATCGATCTCGGTGTCGCCGGACCCCCAACGCATCGCCGGACTGGCCCGGCAAGCTCGAGGCGCGCGGCAAGTTCTTCTTCTCCGGCGCCGACAAGGTACTCCTCAAGGGCGTCACCTACGGGCCGTTCGCGCCTGACGCGCTGGGCACGCAGTTTCCCGACTGGGACACCATCGCTCGGGATCTCGACCTGATCACCGAGCTCGGGGCCAATACCCTCCGGACCTTCACCGTCCCGCCCCGCTACGTGCTCGACCTCGCCGCCAGCCGCGGCGTGCGCGTGCTGGTGGGAATCCCGTGGGCCGAGCACGTGTGCTTCCTCGACTCGAAGAAGGTGACGGCGTGACATCCGGCGATCGGTGGCGGGCGCGGTGGAGGCGTGCGCGAGCCATCCCGCGGTGGCGGCCTACATGATCGGCAACGAGATTCCGCCCGACATCGTCCGCTGGTACGGCGCGCCGCGGGTCGCCGGGTTTCTTCGCGAGCTCGTGGGCATGGTCAAGGAGATCGACCCGGACACGCTCGTGGGCTACGCCAATTTTCCGTCCACGGAGTATCTCGAGACCGGGTTCACCGACTTTCTCGCCTTCAACGTCTACCTGCACCGCGAGCCGGATTTCCGCCGCTACCTCTCTCGGCTGCACGCGCTCGCGGGGAACCGCCCGGTCGTGCTCACGGAGTTCGGCATCGATTCGATGCGCGAGGGCGCTGACGAGCAGGCGGCGACCCTGTCGTGGCAGGTCCGGACCGCGCTCGAGATGGGCGCGGCGGGGACGTGCGTGTTCTCGTTCACCGACGAGTGGTTCACCGGCGGCCACGACGTGCGGGACTGGGCCTTCGGCGTGGTCGACCGACAGCGGAGGCGGAAGCCCGCCTTCCGCGCCGTGAAGCGCTGGTACGCGTCCGACGGATTGCCGGCCCTGCATGAGTACCCTAAGGTCTCCGTCGTCATCTGCGCGTACAATGCGGAAGCCACGATCGCGGCGTGCCTCGATTCGCTGCGCGCGCTTCGCTATCCGGCCACCGAGGTGGTGGTCGTCGACGACGGGTCCACGGACCGCACGGGCGCGATCGCCGACCGCTACGAAGGCTTCCACGTCATCCACCAGGAGAACAAGGGGCTGAGCGCGGCGCGCAATGTCGGCATGGCGGCGTCCACGGGAGACATCGTCGCCTACACCGATTCGGATTGCGTGGTCGATCCCGACTGGCTCCACTATCTGGTCGCGACGTTCCTCTCCTCGGGGCTCCGCGCCGTCGGCGGGCCGAATCTGCCGCCACCCGAGGACTCCTTCGTCGCATCGTGTGTGGCCGCCTCACCGGGCGGGCCGCTCGAGGTGCTGCTCGACGACGAGGAGGCCGAGCATATCCCGGGGTGCAACATGGCGTTCCGACGCGAGGCGCTCGAGGAGATCGGGGGCTTCGACCCGGTGTACCGCGCCGCCGGGGACGACGTCGACGTCTGCTGGCGCCTGCAGAATCTCGGCTACCGCATCGGCTGGAGCCCCGCGGCGATGGTGTGGCACTTCCGGCGCAATACGGTCAAGGCGTATATCGGGCAGCAGCGGGGCTACGGCAAGGCGGAGGCGCTCCTGTACTTCCGCCACCCGCACCGCTTCAACGCGCTCGGCTATGCGCGCTGGCGCGGGCGGATCTACGGCGGCGTCTCGTCGATCCTGTCGCTGGCGCGCCCGGTGATCTACGGCGGTGTCTATGGCCGCGGGCTGTTTCAGACGCTCTACCCGCCGCCGTCGAGCCTGCTCGCGCACCTGCCGTTCACGCTCGAGTGGAACGCGGTCGCCCTGGGGCTCTTGGCCTATGCCATCGCGCACGGCGGGCACGCCTGGCTCGGGGCCTTGCCGCTCGGGCTGACGTGGGCGGCGTGCCTGGCCGCGGCCGTCCGCGCGCGGGTCGACGCGCGCGGCGCCGGCGTCCGCGGCCGCACGCTCATCGGGCTCTTGACCTACCTCGGGCCCCTCTTGCGCTGTCTCGAGCGGTACCGGTGGTGGGCGCGCGGTCTGTCCCAGGCGGAGCCGGTCAACGGGGACTGGGGGCAGCGGCCCCTTCCCGTGTCCTGGCGGGAGCGCGCATTTTCCGTCTCGTTCTGGAGCGAGGATGGCCACGAGAAGGAGGCGATCCTCGACGGTCTCCGGACGGAGGTGGCGGAGCGCAAGTACTTCGCCGTGGCGGACGAGGGATGGAGCACGTGGGACCTCGAGGTGCAGGGGGGGCTCTGGTCGCGGGGCCGCGTCACGGTGGCCACCGAGTATCACGGCGGCGGGCAGCGGGTCCTCCGGGTCAAGACGGCCCTGCGCGCTTCGCTCGTAACCCGGATGGGCCTCACGGTCGCCATCCTCGCCGCCGTCCTCGGCGCGGAGCTTCGCCAGCCGGTCCTCATCGCGGTGGGAGCGACGGGCGTCGTGCTCGCCGCCGGCGCCTTCGCGCGTGAGGCATTGAACCTCGGACGAATGCTCTACGGAGCGCTCCACGACCGTCGGGCGGCGGGTCAGGCTGCACTATGCGCCGCCGCTGGCCGACGGGGAGCAGGAGGACGCGTGAGGCGCCTGGTCCCTCGCGTCCTCGGCTACCTGCGGCCGCACCGGCGAGCCCTGACCTGGGCGCTCGGCCAGGTTCTTCTCGTGAGCGCCTTCGAGCTCTTGAAGCCCTGGCCCCTCAAGATCGTCATCGACTCGGTGCTGGGCCACCAGCCCGCGCCGCTCGGTTGGGCTGCCGGATGGTCGCCGCCGGAGCTCCTCCTTGCCGCGTGTGCCGCCTTCGTCGTGATTCACGCCGCGATCGGCGCGCTCGCCGTGCTGAGCAACTACACCACGATCGGCATCGGCCAGGCGATGGTGGCCGCGCTGCGGGGCGATCTCTACGCGCATTTGCACCGCCTGTCGCTCGGCTTTCACAGCCGGGCCCGTGTCGGCGATCTCCTCTACCGAGTCACCGCCGACACCCTGGCGCTGCAGACCCTCACGATGAACTGCCTGTTTCCCGCCGTGACCGCGCTGGTGACGCTCGCGGGCATGGGCGCGATCATGCTCGCGCTCGACTGGAAGCTGACGCTCCTGTCGCTCGGCGTCTGCCCGCTCTTGCTCCTCGTCATCGCGCGGCTCGACTCCCGCGTCACCCGCGCCGCCGGAGATGCGCGCGACCGCGACAGCGAGGTGTACGCCCTCGTCCAGCGCTCGATGTCGGCGATGCGGGTCATCCAGGCGTTCACGCGCGAGGACGACGAGCAGCGGCGCTTCATGGCGGCGAGCGGGCAGAGCCTGGCCGCCGGCCGGCGGCTGTACACGCTGCAGAGCGTGTACTCGAGCGCGGTCGGCGTGCTGATCGCGCTCGGCACCGCGGCGGTGGTGTGGGTGGGCGCGCGACACGTGATGGACGGCTCGCTCACCCTCGGGTCCCTGGTGGTCTTCATCTCGTATCTCGCCTCGCTCTACGGCCCGCTGTACAGCATGTTCCACACCTGGGCGCTCGCCCAGGGATCGCGAGTCGGGGTCGAGCGCGTCTTCGAGGTGCTCGACCTCGAGCACGCGGTGCCCGACGGCCGCCGCGAGTTTCCTGCCGCGGGCGCACGGGGCGCGGTCGAGTGGGAGGACGTCTCCTTCGGCTATGTTCCGGGCCGCCCCGTGCTCGACGGGGTGAGCCTCGCCGTCCGGCCGGGATGGAAGGTCGCGGTCGTGGGCCCGACGGGGGCGGGCAAGTCGACCCTCCTGAGCCTCCTGCCGCGCTTTTACGACGCCGACGGCGGGCGCGTCCTCATCGACGGCGTCGACGTGCGGGACTATCGCCTCGGCGCGCTGCGCCGCCAGATCGCCATGGTGCTCCAGCCCCCGCTGGTGTTCCCGGCGAGCCTGCGCGAGAACATCGCATTCGGCCGGCCCGGCGCGCGGCCCGATGAGATCGTGGCGGCGGCGCGCCTGGCGTCGATCCACGAGGCCATCGAGGCGCTGCCGGAGGGGTACGACACCCTGGTCGGCGAGCAGGGTGTCACGCTGTCCGAGGGCGAGAAGCAGCGGGTCACCATCGCCCGCGCCCTCCTCCGCGACTCGCCGATCCTGATCCTGGACGAGCCCACGTCCTCGCTCGACGGCGAGACGGAGGCCCTGATCATGCAGGGCCTGGAGCGGCTCACCGCGGGCCGGACGACGTTCATCATCGCGCACCGGCTGTCCACCATCCGCAAGGCCGACCTGATCGTGGTGCTGCGCGACGGCGGGATCGCCGAGCAGGGGAGCTTCGAGACGCTCATGGACGGCGGCGGCTCCTTCGCCTCGCTGTACCGCGCCCAGGCCTGGCTCCCGGAGGAAGCGGGCCTGGGCGCCCCGTAGGCGCATCCTCGTCCTGCGCCTCGCCGGGGTCTCCTGCGGCTCGGGCGGCGGTCAGAACCGGAACGCGAGGCCGCCGATGATGGTGCGCGGGTTGCCCGGCGTGAAGTTGACCTCGCTCACGCCCTGGGGCGGCTCCCCTGGCAGCCGCGAGGTCGTGGAGAACTGCGCCTCGCGCCACTCGACATTGGCCAGGTTCTCGATGGTGACGAAGGCGTCGAGGGCGAGGGAGCCGGGCAGCTTGTAGCGATACCGCGCCCCCACGTCGAAGAGCGTGTAGCCCAGCGCGGTCTGGGTGCGCTCCTCGTCGGCGAAGCGATTGCTGACATAGCGCATGGTCGCGCTCGCCGACAGGCCCCAGGGCAGGCGCGCGGTGAGGTCCGCGAAGGCGGTCAGGCGGGGAGCCAGGGGAACCGCGTTGCCGTTGAAGAACTCGGCCGTCGTCTTCGTCACGTTGCCCGTGAAGGTCAGCCAGTCGAGAAGCTTGGCCTTCAGGCTGAATTCGAAGCCCTGCCGGTGGCTGGGTCCGCTCGGCTCGAGCGTGCCCTCGTCGCCGACGAAGACCAGCTCGCTCGACAGGTTGAGCCACCAGTAGGTGAAGGCCACTTCCACGCGGGGCAGGATGCGCGTGCGCGTCCCGAATTCCCAGCCCGTCGCCTGGGCGAGCGCGGGCAGCGTCGAGTCCTGCACGACGGCGCGCGCGTCATTGCTGTGAAAGCCCGTCCCGAGATTGCCGAAGAGCTCCGTCTCGTACCAGGGCCCGAGGATCAGGTTGGCCTTGGCGCTGGGGATGGCCCGGGTCGCGCTGCCATTGGGCTGGTCGGGCACGCCGGTCAGGTTGTTGCGGACATTGAAGTTGAAGATGTCGCCACGGGCCCCGGTGATGAAGCGCAGCCACGGCAGCGGAGTGACGTCGAACTTCACGAACGGCGAGTAGGAGGTCTCGAAGATGCTCACGTCCTGGGTACGCTCGAGGAGACCTCGGTCGACGGTGTGCGAGAGGACGACGCGGGGCCGGTCGAGGCGGAACTGAAACCCCGCGGTGCTGACGAGAGGGGTGCCGAAGAGGGTGCCCCGGTGCTCGTACGTGGTGTCGAGCCCGGCGACGATCCGGTTGCGGTCCGACTGCTCGATCTGGTCGCCGTTGACCGGGTCGTTCAGGAAGAAGGTGAAGTTCGAGAAGAGGTCGAGCTGGTAGTACTGGCCGTAGCCGCGGACCTTGACGGTATCGTTGTCGGAGAGCCGCCAGCGCAGGTCGAAATTGCCATTGAAGCGCTGGGTGTTCCCGCCTTCGCTATTGTCGATGGACCCGAAGCGGTCGATGAGCCCCTCGCGGACGGCGCGCTCCGGGATCTGGCCCGAGCCGAACCAGTTGCTGTTCAGATACGAGACCCACACGGAGGCATCGACGCTCTCGCTCAGCGCGGCCGACGCCTTGCCGAACACGTTGAACCGGATGTACTCCTGCGGCCGGTCGAACGGGCCATTGGTGGTGTAGGCCTCCATGGCGAAGAGGGTCTTCAGCCGGTCGCGAGTGGGCGACAGGAGCGTGAGGTACCGCTGGGTGCCCCAGCTCCCTCCCGCGGCCTCGACGAGGTTCTCGGGCACGGTGTCGAGGGTGATGAAGTTGATGGCGCCGGCCGTCGCGAAGTCGCCGAACTCGACGAAGTACGGCCCCTTGTAGACGTCCACCTGCTTGAGCGTCTCCGGGATCAGGAAGTGCAGGTCCGCATAGCCCTGGCCGTGGGCATGGGAGCGGAGATTCACGGGCAGCCCGTCGACGAAGAGCGCGACGTCGGTGCCGTGGTCGGCGTCGAACCCGCGCAGGAAGTACTGCTCGGCTTTCCCGCCGCCCGCGTGCTGGCCGATGATGAGCCCCGGCACGAGGCGCAGGATGTCGGCGGGACGGCCCTGCGGCCTCAGCTCGAAGTCGCGGCCCGGGATATAGAGCTCGGAGGAGGATGAGACTGGCGGCGGAGCGGTGACCACCACCGGCTCGAGAAGGACGGGCGGGGGTGGCGGCGGGCTCGCGGCCTCCTGGGAGTCGGACGGCAGCGCCGGCGCCGGGGCTTGCTGGGCCCGGTCCTGGCCCTCCGCGACTGCCGTGCTCGCCAGGAGCACGATCGACATGATCACTCGCTTCATCGGGACCTCGCATGGCGGGTGGCGCGCGCCGGACGGACGTCCGGAGACGCGCGGCGTTCTCCGCGTGAACGGTTCGATGGACGACGAGCACCCCGGTCCGCGCTCGCGGAACGCTCGGGGTGCGCCGAGGCCGAATGGCTATGCGGGGAGGACGGGCGGCGCGCGTCCCCGATGAGACGCGTGACCGATGCCGGCTCCGAGCTCGCCGCCGTCCTCGGGAGCGGGTCCGAGCAGGATGGGGGTCGGGGCGGCCGGGATCTCGGCGTCCGGGCTCAGGGCCGTGGGCGCCGCCGCCGACGCTCCGATGGTGAGGCCGTCGGGATGTGACACGTGGTGCAGATGGAGCGCGGCGTGGAAGACGCCCTCGAAGCCCGCCATCGCCACCACGAGCACGAGTCCGAGCGCGAGCGGGCGCCGCCGAACGACGACGAGCGCCAGCAGGGCAAGCGCTCCCGCCGCGAGGGCGAGCGGCGGCGGCGCCGCGTGGTGCGGGAGGACGGGGCCATTGGCGGGTACCCGCTCGGCACTCGCGTCCGAGCCGCCGGTCGCCGGGTGCCACGGGTGCGCCCAGGCGGCGCCGGGCAGGGTGGCAAGCAGGAGCGCCACGCACACGACAACGACCAGCCCGGGCCGCCGGCTCACGGGCGCGATCTTATCCTTCTCCGCGGGCTACACCAAGCGCGATCCGCCTCTCACCGCAGCCCCCGCGCGCGCTCACCCGCTTCGCGCTCTCGCTGTTCTCGTTCCCGTTCCCGCACGATGCGCTCGCGCTCCCATCGAGCGCTGAGCCGCTCACGGGCCTCGCTCGCCCCTGCCTCGATCCGGGCGAACTTCTCGAGCACGCCCGACTGCTGAACCTGTGTCTTCATCGCCTCGGCCGCCTCGGACGCCATCGCCAGGTTCGTATTGATGAGCGCGAGGTTCTTCTGGAGCGCGGTGATGGCCTCTCTCAGCTTCTTTCGCTCCGCACCGTCGGCTCCCCACTCACGCGTGACGGTGTCGAGGTGCTCGCTCTGACCTCTGTACACGTCGACCCATGCCTTCGCGTCAACGGACGCCTTCTCAGCCAGCTCAGCCAAGCGCTTGGCCGCCCCGCCACCGCCCTTCAAGGAGGCCCTGATGTCAGCGACCCGATCCCGCGTGATCCCGTCCGCGCGCTTCTCCGGATCGGCCGAAGCGCCGCGCCCCTTTGCCTCGATCTCGCGTGATCCGCTTCTCATGAGCCCTGAGCTTACTGTCATAGCTCTCCCGCATCCTCTCCAGCTCGACGGTGAACGCGTCCGGGACCGCGATCAGGAAAGCAAAAGGAAGGCCATCAGGACCACGAGATATCGCCCACCGGTGCCGCCGTGATGCATCTTCCTCCTCACTTGACGGTACTGACCAAGCCCTGAATGGCATCGAGCCGGGTCGCCAGCTCCTTGAGCTGGCCGGCAAGGTTTTCCGAGAGCTGGCGCATCGTGTCTGCGAGCCTTGCCGAATTGGCGGCCAGCTCCTGGCTGGCCGTCGCCACCCTCCGTATGCCGCTGGCGTTCTCGACATTCAGCTCGTGATTGAGCCAGCCGAGCTGGGCCGTCTGCAGCATGAACTTGCGTGCCGAATCCAGCTCCTCGGCCAGCGAGCTCAAGGCCTTCTGCACGTCGGCCCTCACCAGGGCCAGGGACCTGTCCGTCTCCTGCTTCGTCGCCGCGATCGACTCGGCGAGCTCGCGCTGCACGATGCCCAAGCGTTGCTCGGCGCTTCCGGTCCGCATCGCGGAGCTCGGTCTCGAGAGCCGTCAGGGACCTCCGGAAGGCTGCTGCTGTTGCAGGAGGTTCTGGGTCACGGTCTCGGGAGCCTTGGGTACGTCTGCTCGATACACGAAGGTGAGGACCGCGGGCACCGACACGCGGCCTGTCCCGCTCTCGGGCGACGTGGCGTAACGGGCCCAGGCATCGGCTGGACTGTCGCCAGGCAGGACGACCAAGCTGCCATCCTTGGCGTCGAGAAAAGCCAGCGCGCCTATGTTGCCGGACTGCCGGATGGCCGCCTGAATGGCGGCGGCGTGGGACACGAGCGCGCGGTCTCGCTCGTCGATGGCTACCGCCTGCTCTTTCGGCATCAGCGTGTGGCTCGCGCAACCGACGGCCAGCAACGCGAGACTCAGGAGAAGAAGACCCGAGCGCAGCGTGTGCGGGGCTCCACGCCGTATGCGTCCGAGCAGCAGTTGGCGCATCGTTGACTCCTTCGCTTCCTGTAAACTCATCACGTTAGATCTCACTATGGATCACCATTCGCAAGTGTTTCAAGGGAGTCCGGACGCGCCTCACGTCACTCCTCCCACCCCTCCCGATTATCCGGCCAGAACCAGCCTGCGCCGAACCCTTGCCGACGCGTGGGCCATGATCCACCCGTACTGGTCTTCGGAGGACCGCTGGGCGGCCTGGGGGCTTCTGCTCGCCGTCGTGCTTCTCACGCTCGGCATGGTCTACATCAATGTGCTCTTCAATCAGTGGAACAACGCCTTCTTCAGCGCCCTGCAGGAAAAGAACCAGAAGGCCTTTCTCTCGCAGATCATCCGTGTCTCGTGGCTGATCGCCGTCTTCATCATCTTGGCCGTGTACCAGCTCTATCTCAACCAGATGCTCGAGATTCGCTGGCGGCGCTGGCTGACCGACCGCTATCTCCGCGCCTGGCTGACCGATGGCGCCTACTATCGGATGCAGCTCGTGGCGCGTGAGACGGACAACCCCGACCAGCGCATCGCCGAAGACCTGCACCTCCTCGCTTCCCATACGCTCGGCCTTTTCGTCGGAGGCCTGCGCGCGGGCGTCACGCTGGCGACCTTCGTGGCGATCCTCTGGGGGCTTTCCGGAACGCTCACCGTCCCGGTGGGTGGGTTCTCCATCACGCTGCCCGGCTACATGGTCTGGGTGGCCGTCCTCTACGCCATTGCCGGCACGTGGCTCACGGACTGGATCGGCCGCCCGCTCGTCCGGCTGAACTTCGATCGGCAGCGGTACGAAGCCGACTTCCGGTTCAGCCTCGTCCGCTTCCGCGAGAACACCGAGGGGGTGGCCCTCTACCGCGGCGAGGCGGACGAGCTCCGTGGCTTTCGCGAACGGTTCGAGGAGGTGGTCCGCAACTGGTGGGGCATCATGCGCCGGCAGAAGCGGCTGACCTACTTCACCTCCGGCTACGGGCAAGCAGCGTGGATCGTCCCGTCCGTCGTCGCCGCGCCCCGCTACTTCCGGGGCGAGCTCGGGCTCGGCGGGCTCATGCAGACGACCGGCGCCTTCCAGCAGGTCCAGGATGCGCTCAGCTTCTTCGTCCAGTCGTACAAGGAGATCGCGGCCTGGAGCGCCGTGGTCGAGCGGCTCTCCGGCTTCGAGCGCGCGCTCGAGCACGTGCGCCTGCAGGCGGCGAGCGGCGGCGGCGTCCGGCGCGCCGAGGGGGGCGCCACGCACCTGACGGTGGAGGGCGTCGATCTCTATCTTCCCGATGGTCAGCCCCTCATGGCGAACGTGAACCTCTCGCTCTTGCGCGGCGACACCGTGCTGCTGGGCGGCGCGTCGGGCTCGGGGAAGAGCACACTCGTCCGTGCCATCGCCGGCATCTGGCCGTTCGGACGCGGTGAGGTCCGCGCGCCGCTGGACGCCCGGATCCTCTTTCTGCCGCAGCGGCCGTACCTGCCGATCGGCACGCTCCGGGACGTGGTGAGCTTTCCGATGCCCGCGGGGGGTATCGACGATGCGGCACTGCGCGAGGCGCTCGAGGCCGTGGGGCTCCCGGAGCTCGCCGGGCGCCTCGACGAGGCCACGAGCTGGGCGCTCCAGCTCTCCCCGGGCGAGCAGCAACGCATTGCCTTCGCACGGGTCCTGGTCCAGAAGCCCGACTGGCTCTTCCTCGACGAGGCGACCTCCGCGGTGGATGAGGTAGCGGAGGCGGACCTCTATCGCCTGGTGCGCGAACGGCTCGCGAAGACGACGGTGTTCAGCATCGGGCATCGGGCCACGCTGCGCCCATTCCACGCGCGCCTGCTCGTGGTGCAGCTCGGCGGGCGCGGCCCCGCGTCCATCGTGGAAGTGGCGCCCGACGGTGGACCGGGGCACGACGCTGTCAGGAACGACAAGAGGACGCCAAAACCCCGGTAGTCACGCTCTCCTGAGCGAGTTCGAGCGCGGCGGGACCGACCCGTGGCCGCGCCCCGAGAATGTGCGGAGCGCGAAGAGAGCGTGGGGCGCCTTGACGATTCAGCTGCCGATGGGCAGAATGTCGGAGGTTAGAAGTAGCCGGGCCGCTCTCGAACAATGTCCGTATCCAAAGGCAAACTATGCCCGAAATCCCTGATCTGACGGATCCCCGTTATCTGGAAGAGATCGGCTGGTTTCTCTACCACGAAAAGTATCGGCGCGATCAGTTTGGCGGATCCTACGAGGATGAGCGGCTCGCGTACTCTCGCCTGTTGCTGGCAGAGGTCGCCGACTACTTGGGACGCGACGTGAGCTGGGTCGAGGGCAAGACGGTCGTGAGTCTCGGCTGTGGTTGCACCGGCGACCTCGCCGCGTTTCCGGCCGCGATTAAGATCGCGATCGACCCGCTGCTCTACGCCTATCAGCAACTCGGAATGCTCGTGCTCGCCGAGACCGGCAGCCGAACCGTGTATCTGTCGCTCGGGGCCGAGAATCTACCACTGCTCGACGATTTCGCCGACCTCGTCATCTGCCGGAACGCTCTCGATCACATGCCCGACCCGGCGGTCGCCGTGAATGAGATCTGGCGAGTTCTGAATCAGGATGGAGCGTTGTTCATCAGTGTCGATATTGGAGGAGAGCCGACGCCTGACGAGCCGACCGTGTTCTCCGTCGAGAGCCTCCGGGCACTCTTGCAGGAACATTTCGACGTCATGCGCCTTGCGGATCACCATGCCCCGCACAGCGCGGGACGCCTCTATAGCGTAAGAGCAGTGGCGCGCAAGAAGCCCCGAGCGCGACAGGGTCTCGACAAGCATGAGATTCTCCAGGCCTACGAAGACCGCCTGCCGCCAAGCCCTGGGGCAGCCGCGGCGAGGGCTGTTGACGGCGGCGAGAAGCCATGAGCGCCTTGTCGAGCACGCATACGGCGAGATAGGAGCCTGTCGGCGAAATCCAGCTAGAGCGATGCGAAGGGTCCATCTGCGCAGGCGGCGCCCGACGGCCGCACGCGAGGCGACTCTCGTACGTTGAGCGTGCGGTCGAGAGCGCCAACGAAGCAGATGGGGCCCTTATCATCGCTCTAGCGCCCGCGGCCTTCAGTATCTCGGGCAGGACCACACGCGAGGCGAACACGTCCTCCGCCAGCTCGCGGGCCGCCCGCGCGGCGGCGGCATAGTCGCCCTCCACGGCGCGGAGGCATTCCGCGGCCTCACCCACGGTGCGGAAGAAGCGCAGGCCAGCGCTCGCGGGCAGGTGGCCCTCGGCTCCGGTCGCCTCGACCACGCACGGGCGGCCACTGGCCAGGTAGCAGATGGTGCGGTCGCTCACCCATCCCGGCCGCGTGCGCACGTAGGAGGGCTTGGCGCAGCTGAACTCGCCCCGTGACTGCTGCACGTAGCGCCGGAAGGCCTCGGGTGTTCCCGCCACCACCTCGGGATCCGCGAGGTGCCAGCCTTCGGCGGTGAGATGGCGCCGGTCCTCCGTCTCCTCGGAGTGGATGTTCGCGGCCAGTTCCAGCTGGACCGGCACCTGTCGGGGCAGGTCCAGGACGCGCAGGAAGCTCGTGCGCTTGTGGCCCTCGATCAGCTCGCTGCCAAGCACCGTCCAGCTATCGCTCCACCATTGCGTCACGGTCGTGTAGCGCCCGGGCCGGACTCGCCGGCTGCTCCGGCCACGCGGGCAGGTGCACGGCGGGCCACACCCGCTGCCAGGGCACGTCACCGAGCGGGACGGGGAATCGGGGGCGCCCAGGTTCCGGCCGATGGTTAGATACGCATCATGGCTGCCGACGCCTAGATCGGCGTCGCGGGCCCAGAGCTGGAACTGACCGGGATCGATGTCGAACAGCGCCGTCCGAGCGAACCGGCCGCGCAGGCTGGCGGGGATGCTATGGGCGAGGTTGAGCAGGAGGCCATCGCGCGCCCGGGCCCATAGATCCTGGGTGGAGGCGGCGCCGTAGTACTCCTCGCGTCCGGAGGGGTCGCCGTACTCATTGTCGGGGAAGAGCACGACGGCGACCCACTCGGCGACGCCGAGCGCCTCCACGTAGCGCTGGAACGTCTCTAGATACTGGCGCGCACGCGCGACGTCGGACTGCGGCCACAGCACCTCGAGCCAGTACGCCTCCACTCCCAGCGCGCGCAGCCCGAGCAGATACTGAAGCGGCACCCAGAAGTTGCCCCCGCCCGTCGGGTACTTGGCGACGAAGCCGGACCCGACGAAGACTGGAGTCACGTGAGATCGCAGCCGGCGAGCAGGCGTTCGAGCGCCTTGTCGGCGGCGAAAGCGCTTTCGGCGACCACACGGGCTGCCTCGCATTGACGCCGGCAGTCGCCATTCGTCGTCTCGCGGGTCGGGTCAAAAAGCCATTGGCCGGTGTCCTCGAGGTAGAAGACGTCGCAGCCGAGCCGGCGAGAGCCATCCACGCAGGCGAGATAGTCCCGGGCGACCCCGCCCAGCGGAAAGCTCGCGACGTGCCCGGTCACCACGATCCTCGTGCGTCAACGGCCATACCCCAAAGGTGCCACAGATCGCGGTCACGGCAAGTGCCGCGATGCCGTGGACGATCGTGGCACGGTGAGATCCGCGCGAACCAACTCCCGGAGGAGGCCAGAGGATATCTAGAATGTCTGGACTCAGCAGCGTATTGGCCCACGCGACCGCCGCTACGGGCGCGTGCTCTCGAACGAGCGGCCGGTGGTGTTCGACGTCGGGCCATCTTCGACGGCGACGAACTCCGCGTAGGTGGGTCGAGGCTCCTGGCTATCGAAGACCGGCGCGGTCGAGGAAATCCGGAATGACGACGTCGGTCGAGAAATGCGCCTCCGCAAGCTCACGCGCCCGCCGGCTGTGACGCTCGTAATCGGCCTCGATGGCGGCGAGGCCAGCCCGAACACCATCCGCGTCCCTGAATGTGAGAAACCCTTGTCCGGCAGGCAAGAGCGAGCACCCGGTATCGCGCACCAGGCACGGTCGACCGGTGGCTAAGTAGCATTGCGTGCGGTCGCTGAGCCAGCCGCTATTCGTCTGAACGTACATCGATTTCGCGAAGCCGAGCTCTCCGCGCGACTGGCGAATGAACTGCTGGTAGGCGCGTGGGCTCGCCGTGGCCGCCATCGCCTCCACGGTGTTCCAGCCATGGCTGCGCAACAGGGCCGTGGGCGCCTGTCCAGCAAGGGCGAGGACGATTGGATAGGGGGTGGTTCTCGGCAGGTCTATCATTTGCAGAATCTCACCCGCCTTGCCGTCGCTGAACTCGATGTTCTCCACCTTCCAGCTCAGTATCGCGGTGTAGGGAGCGCCGGGTGGCGGGGACACGACGGGCCAGAAGCGAATGGCGACAGGCTGCACCGTCGGGTGCCACTTGAACGGGGTGGGCGGCAAGGTGCAGGTGGAGCGTCCGACGTTGGTGGCAAACGTGAACAGCGCGTCCTGGGAAGCGAGCAACTGGTACACGACCGGGTCGGCTATTCGACTCTGAGTGAACCCCGGATCTGTATCGATGAAAATCCTTCGGAGCCCCTCGTATTCCGGACGTGCAAACCACGCGCCGCCGGACAGGTTGATCATCGCGTCGGACGAACGGCAGACTGCTGACACCTCTTCGCGGCTCTTGCCATGGTAAGTGCCTCGATGGTCGACATATGCCCACCGCTGGTCGAGACCGACCAGCTTCAGAACGGTTGGGATGTACCGAAGCGCGTAGGCAGGATCTTCCGAGATCCCGTTGACCACCGGGTCAAACCCGCACTCTCCCGTATCCTCCAGATAGAACACCTCGAAGCCGTGTTCCTGGAGACCGGCAATGTAGTGCAAGGCACACCATGCGACACCGCCGACGGGATAGCGACCGATAATCCCCGCCAACACGATGCGCGGCTTCATAGTTCCACGATACCTCATTGTCGCCATCGGCGGCGCGGATGCTCATCGTATGCATTGTGGTTGTTCACTGCTACGGCCCCTCGCTGCTCCATTCACCCTCGAGCTGCCGTCGGTGCCGCGCGGAAAGCCGCGGGCGTGGACTCTACGATGCGGGTATAGAGCGCGAGGTAGTGCTGCGCCGTGATCTCGATATCGAAGCGAGTCGCGACCCGCGCTCGAATGGCGGCGCGGTCCAGGGCGGTGGCCGGCTCGATCAGGTCGGCCAATGCACCTTCTTCCCTGGCGAGGAAGCCAGTGAGGCCAGGCTCGACAATTTCAGGCAATGCGCCGCGCGCGAGCGCCACGACCGGGGTTCCGCACGCCATCGCCTCGATCGCGACCATGCCAAACGCTCTTCGCCGCGGAACGGAAGGAGCGCACAGGCGGCCTCTCCGAACAGAAGATTCTTCTGAGCGTGATCGACCACGCCGACGTAACGAATCTGATCGTTGAGAAAGGGTGCGACCGAGCGCTCGAAGAAACCCGCCTCGACGATGGGTCCGGCGAGGGTCAACGGCCGCCCGAGCGCCTGAGCCACTTTGACTGCAAGGTCCGGTCCCTTCACGGCCTCCATTCGACCAAGGAACAGCAAGCCATTGCCGCTCTGGGGTCGGTAGTGGAATTGGGCAACGTCGATGGCGTTGTGAATTGCCTGGCAGCGCGTCGCGCCGGCTGCCCGGAGCTTGCCTGCCTGGTGCTCGCTGACCGTCGAATACCAGTAGTCGGGATGATGTCGGACGAACCATTGGTGATCCGCCGGCACGGGCCAATGCGTCGTGTGCAATACGCGCTCGCGCAGCGCGGGAATCGAGGACAACACATAGGCCGCCGGGCCAATGTGGGAATGCACGACGTCGAAACTGGACGCCTGCTGCAGGGCGAGATCGAGTTGCTGCTGCTGGTAGTAGTCGTACACGGCAGCGTCACCGCTTTGCATGAGTTGATGCAAACCGCGTTCGGTCACCGCGATCAGACCCGCTCTGGTTCTGGAGTCGCCGCTGGCCAGAAGGGTGCACTGACAGCCGAGCATCAGAGCTTGGCCACCAGATGAGCCAGAAACGTCTCGATGCCTCCGGGAGCCCCACGGCTGATGGGGAACCACAGCGGGCAAAGATGCAGGACTCTCACCGGCGAGCCTCAGATGGGCAGCGGGTTGCGTTCATAGACCGGCCCGCTGCATCAGGCTGCCGGCGACTGTTTCGGCGGAGAAGTATTCACGCGCGATCTCGCCTGCGACCCGACTGTGGGTTTCGCAATGGCCGGGCAGCGCGTGCTGGTGCGGCGGACGCGCGGGTGGGCCCGTACCCATGTCCGGAGTGCGGGCCGCGGTAGACAGCACGCCCCGCCGGCGCCATGTGGACACGATGCAATTCACGATCTGGATCGAGGCGGAGGTGCCGCGGGTCGAGTGAGCCACGCACGGGTCAAGCAGCTTCGGGTGCCGCGGGAGTCCTCACCGCCCGTCTCTCTGAGCGCCGGAGGCGTAGAGCGTGCGGTCGGCCAGCTCGTGCTTGTCGATCATCGTGCCGAGGCGCGCGCGCTGGATCTTGCCGGACGAGGTCTTGGGAATGGTGCCGGGCACGACGAGCAGCACCCGCGCGGGCCGGTGCCCGCGCCCCTCATGCACCCGCTGGACGATGTCGCGGACCAGGCGGGACATGGCCTCGGGCGGGGCCGCGGGCTCGCGCACCTCGGCGACCACGTGCAGGCGCTGGCTCCCCGTGCGCTCGTTCTCGAGGCCGACGGCGGCGGAGTAGCGGACGCCATCGACGCGGTCGACGATCTCCTCGACGTCGGCGGGGACGATGTTCTGGCCGCCCAGGATGATCAGGTCCTTGAGCCGCCCGGTGACGTAGAGATAGCCCTCGGCGTCGACGAAGCCGAGGTCGCCGGTGCGCAGCCACCCATCAGGCGAGAGCACGCTGCGGGTCGCCTCGGGGTTCTTGTAGTAGCCCTGCATGACCCCGGGGCTCTTCACGCAGATCTCGGCCTCGACACCCGCCTCGACCGGCTGCTCGCCGTCCATGATGGCCACCGAGACCCCGCGGCAGGGCTGCCCCACCGAGAGGAAGCGCCCCGAGCTGTCGAAGCGCAGCGGGGTCTTGCGCGGCCAGATCGCCACGGCGAGGGTGGCCTCGGCGAGGCCGTAGCAGGGCGTGATCACGTTCGGGACGCCGAACTTGTCCTCGAAGGCCTCGATGGTGGTCGTGCGCACGGGCTCGGCGCCGGACAGGGCCTGCTTGAGGCTGCCGAGGTCGATGCCCGCCGTGTCGCCGATATTGCGCACGCAGTTCCGGTACCCGAAGTCCGGCGAGACCGTGAACGTCGCCTTGACGCGGGTGATCAGCTCGAGCCAGACGCGCGGGTTCTTGAGGTCGGGCGGCAGCAGATAGAGCGGCGCGCCGCTCCACGGGGGGGTGAAGCTGCACCCGATGAGCCCCATGTCGTGGTAGAGCGGGAGCCACGAGACGACGACGTCGTCGCGCGTGAGCTGGGCGGCCTCGGCCATGAACGCCACGGTATCGACCACGTTGGCGTGGCTCAGCACGACGCCGCGCGGCTGGCCGGTGCTGCCCGACGTGTACTGCAGGAACGCCGTGTCGTCGCGGCCGATCGCCGGGAAGGCGGGGACGGGGTCGTCCACCTCGAGATCCGTCGGCTCGACGATGTGGCGGATGTTTGCCGCGGCGGCCGCGGATTCGTCGACCCCCGGGCGAAACCACCCGATGGTGGCCACGACGCTCGCCCCGGAATCGCGGAAGATGCTCGCCGTCGCGTCGACCCCGAGCGTCGGATACAGCGGCACCGGGATGGCGCCCAGCCGCAGTGCGCCGAAGAACGTGTAGAAGAACTCCGCGCACGTCGGATAGATCAGGCAGATCGTGTCGCCGCGGTCGACGCCGAATCGCCGCAGCCCCGCCGCGTACCGCGCGCTCTCCCGCCAGAGCCGGCCGTACGTCACGGTCTCGTCGTACACGTGAAAGTACGGCGTCTCCGGATCGCGCTCGGCCCGCCGACCCAGCAGATCGACCAGAGAAGCGGGAGGCGCGGGCGGGGTCATCGATCCATGACGATGCGCTCGAACGTCTCGGCGTAGGCGTAACCGTGGGGCTTGCCGAGCTCCGCACCCCGCTCGCGGATGCGCTTCTCGAGGGCGGCCATGTCCTTGATCTGGCTCACGTGGCAGGCCAGCGCCTTCAGCTTGAGGTCCATGGTGTCGGTGGTGTCGACGACCACCTCGGGGTTGTCCCACCACATCAGGTAGAGCTCTTTCACCTTGTGGGGCTCGAGGCCCTGCTCGAGCAGCTCCGGGAAGGCCATGTGATCGCGGGCGAGGGGATAGACGCAATCGATCGCGATGCCGCCGGCGGTGCGGTGATCGCGATGCGAGGCGCCGAGGTTCTTCGTCCGGTTGGGGTTCTGCGCGATGAGGAGGTCCGGCCGATGGCGCCGGATCGCCGCGGTGACGGCGCGGCGCGACTCGCGCGTGTCCTCGAGCTCGCAGTCGGGGAAGCCGAGGAAGTCGACCACCTCCACGCCGAGGACGCGCGCGGCGTTCCTCTGCTCGTCCTCGCGAATCGCGGCCAGCCGCTCCGGCGTCATCGAGCGGTCCCCGGAGCCCTTGTCGCCATTGGTGAGGATGCAATAAGTGACCTGTTTGCCTTCCTTCACGAGCTTGGCCACGGTGCCGCCGGCGCCGAACTCCGAGTCATCGGGGTGGGCCGTGACCACCATCACACGCTGGATCCGTTCTGCCATGGACGAGAGTGCTCCTTTTTGGGTCGTATCTTACCTCAAGACGTCACGGGTGCCGGAGCCCTTTGGGTATACTGCCCAGGTGACGAAGCCGGCTGTCCTGGTCCTCCTCGCGCTGCTCGCCGCGTCTCCGCTCGTCGCGCTCCTGCCCTACGACACCGGATCCATCCGGCTCCTCGGCCTCTCGCTCGACTGGTGGTATTGCGGCGTGGTCGCGCCCGTCCTCGCCGTGCTGATCGCGGCCGTGTCATCGCCGCGTGCCGCGCCTTCAGCTCCTCCCGAATGACGGACGCCGTCCGTCTCCTCGCCCTGTGGCTCACGCCCGCGCTCTGGCTCGCGATGCCCGCGCTCATCCTGGCCCGGGGCTCCGAGGGACTGTGGGTCGGGCTCGCGCTCACGGTGGCTCCCCTGATCGCCCTCGTCGCGCCGGGAGGCGCCGAGCCTGCGCAGCGCGAGGCGGGGGCGCGCTTCCGCCGCGCGGTGCTGCTCGCCGTGGCCGGGATCTCGATCTGGGCCAATGTCGGGCTCGCCGCTGACGTGGCTGCGTGGCAGGGCGCGCCGCGGTGGCAGGGCATCGCCGTCGCGGTGATCGCGGGATGGATCTTTGCGGCATGGCGTGGCGCCGCGCGATGGCTCGGCGTGCTCTGGCTCGCAGGGCTCGTCGCGATGGGCGCGACACTGTTCGAGCTGGCCCGAGAGGCTGGCGCCGGCCCGCTCGCGGCGTGGGAGCGCGTGGCGAGCCAGTCCGCCTTTCGCTTTCACGCCGCCAGCTCCTGGGTGACGACGGGCCAGGCCCTCGGCGGGGCTGGCGCCCGTGTGCCGATGGTCTTCGCCGAGGAGCATCGGGTGACGGCGCCGTCCGGTGGCCGGCTCCGCGGGCGCTCCGCGGATGGAGGGCGCGTCACCGAGCGGGAGTGGACGCTTGCGCCCGGGCAGTCCGTCACGCTGCGCGCCGGCGATCGGCTCGAGGAGGGAACGGCGCTGCCCTTGCGCTTCGAACCGGGCAAGCGCGTGCCGGGTGCGCCGGCGTCGGGCCCGGCGTGGTCAGGGTGGCCGCGCGCGGACGGCTGGCCGCGGCTCGGGCTCTGCGTCACGCTGGTGATGGGTGGCGTGGGCTTGCTCCGCGGGGGCACGCCGCGGCCTATGAGCCGGCGCGGCGCCCTCGTGGTCGGCGCGGGCCTGGTGGCGGCCTTTGCGTTGGCGCAGGGCTGGGCGATCTACGGCGTGCTCGGCGCGCCCGACGTGTTCCTCGGCGGCGTCATCATGGAGCGCCTCGCCGATCTCCAGACGCTGAGCCACGGACCGCCGCGATGGACGGCGGGGCTGCAAATGCTGCTGCTCACCGCGGGCTTGGCGAGCTTCGCCGCGTCCAGCATCGCGCTGCGCGAGCGGCTGTCGATGCCGGCCGCCGAGGGGACGCGACCTGCGGCGCCGGACCGCGGTCGCTGGGCGGCGGTGATCGGTCTCGCGGGACTCGCCGCCCTGTGGCATGTCGATCCGTGGCGGCTAATCATGTTGTCGCTTGGCGTGTCGGCGGCGGCACTGGGCCCCGCCGCGCTGTGGCGGCGGGCGGACGCCCGTGCGGCCACCGCGGGAGGCATCGTGGGGCTGTTGCTCTTCGCCGCGCTGACCCTCGTCGCCGCGCTGCCCGGCGCCGCGCCGGCCTTCGCCCCTGCCGTCGCGGCGGCCGGCCGGGCCGCGTGGCCGGAGGCGTTGCGGAAGGCGGCATTGACCTACCCGGCCCTCATCGCGGTCCCCGTCGGCGCGGCCGTCGTGCTCCTTGTCCGCCGCCCGACGAGGCGCCGCGCACCGGCCGCAGTGCGCTCGGTCCGCCCGTGAGCCGGCCGGGCTAGGAAGCGCCCGGCGTGAGGCGACGCGAGCGGTCGGGCGTGTTCACGCGCACGCTCGTCACCTGTCTCGCCGTCACGTCGGCCGTCCACGCGGCGATCTATCTCGTCAACGCCGTCCTGCCGCTTCACCTGGTCGCGCTCGGTGGGAGCAAGACCCAGGTAGGCCTGCTCTTCTCCGTCGCGACGGTGGTGTCGATGTTCCTGCGGCCCCTGGTCGGGGGATGGAACGATCGCTTCGGCTTCCGCGCCGTCGTGCTCCCGGGCACCGTCGTCCTCGCCGCGAGCGTGCTCGCGCTGCTCCTCGTGGAGGCGCCGGCGGCCGTCATCGCCCTGATGCTGGGGATGGGCCTCGGCAATGGCCTGATCTCGACGTCCGCGGGCGTGCTCGCGGCGCGGGCCACCGCGCCCGAGCACCGGGGGGAGGCGCTCAGCATCTACTACGTCGCCACGGCCAGCGCGCTCGCGATCGGTCCGCCGCTCGGGTTCGCGCTCTACGGCGCGGCGGGGATGCGGGCGAGCCTGCTCGTCGCCGCCGCGCTCGTCTGCGTCGTCGGGCCGCTGGCCTGGACCCTGCGGGAGCGGGCGGCAGAGCCCGTGCCCGGCGCGCGCCTCGGCTTCACCCTCGTCAGCCGCCACGCGCACGCGATCGCCGGGACCATGATCTTGACCACTATCGGGCACAGCTCCGTCTACGCCTTCTTGCCGCTGTACGCCATCGCCGGCGGCATGGGCAGCGGCGTCGGGTGGTTCTACACGCTGTACTCGGCGTGGCTCATCGCGTGCCGCGTGCTGTTTCGGCGCGCGTCGGACCGGCTCGGACGGCCGCGCGTCGTGGCCGCGTCCATCGGGGTGATCACCCTCGCGTACGTGGTCCTCGCCTTGCCTCCGAGCGTCCTGTCGCTCGCCGTCGCCGCGCTCTTGCTCGGGAGCGGTGGAGCCCTGCTGTATCCGACGATGGTGGCGCTGCTCGTCGACCGCACCCCGGAAGCCGAGCGCGGCCTCGCCATCGGCACGCTGTCGGGATCGTGGGACGTGGGCGTCGTGATCGGCTCCCTCATCATCGGCGTCACGGTCGAGCGCGTGTCCTACGCCGCCGGGTTTCTCGTGGCGGGCGGCGCGTCGATCGCCGGCCTCGCCGCATTTGTCGTGACGGAGCGCCGCCGCGTCCATCCGTAGTGGGTCAATTTGGCTCTGGCGCTGGGGCAAGTTGCGAGCCAGACGAGGCGCGAGCGTCCTGGCCGCCCGAGGCGTACGAGGGTGTACGTTGAGGGCTGCCAGGGCGCTCGCAACGAAGTATGGCGAAGCAAATTGCCCCAGAGCCCGCCGCGCTGTGCGCGACCCCTCGCCGGAGGTACCATTCTAGCCGCTCGTCGCTCACAGGCACGTGTCGGCAGCCGTCGGTCGAAGGAAATTCAACGAGACGGTACCGTGTTCGAGCGCCGGTGTGGCCGGTGACCCGATTCACGGGGGAGGAATCGGAACAGGGAGCGCACAGCTCCCTTCCGAGCGTGATCAGAGAGGAGCGGCTGTCGTCGCAGTAGTCGGATGCTGTTCGTCACGGTGCTGGGTTAGGGGCGAAGCGCGGGCAGGACGTCGCGGCCGAGCAGCTCGACGGCGCGGAGAGGATCCGGACCCAGCGGGGGCCCGAAGGACAGGTGTTGTACGCCTGCCGCCACGAGCGGGCGCAGGCGCGCCACGAGCGCGTCGGGTGCGCCGGCCACACCAATTCTGAGCATGCGCGCGTCGACCATGGAACAGGCGCGATCGAGGTCGCGCTCGACCATCACCGCGTGCTCGATGGGCGCAAAGTCATCGCGCGTGAGGCCGAGCCGGTCGAGTATGAGCGGGCCGAGGGCGTGGCCGTAGTAGGCGACCTTCTCGGCCAGCGCCCGTCGCGCGGCGCCGGCGTCGTCGCCGAGCGAGACCCAGATGCACGCGGCGAGGTCGAGATCACCGAGGGCCGGGGCCCGCCGCTTCTGCCCCTCGCCGATCAGCGGGCGCACGGTCGCGTAGTGCTCAGGCGGGAAGAGCAGCGGCAGCACGCCGTCGGCGAGCTCGCCTCCCAGGCGCAACATGGCGGGCCCCATTGCGCCGAGGTAGATCGGCGTCACACGCCGCGGCGTGAAGCGCAGGTACGCGGCATCGGGCACACGGACGAAGCGGCCGGCCGGCGCGCGGTCGCCGGCGAGCCAGCCGCGAACTGTCATGATGGTCTCCCGCATCGTCGCCACAGGCTGGCGATCCTCGAGGCCGACCCAGGCGAGGAAATCGGCGGCGCCGGCGGCGAGGCCGAGGTTGAAGCGATCGCCGGACAGCTCGTCCATGGTCGCGGCGAGCATCGCCAGCTCTGCCGGGTGGATGGTCTGCGGGTTCAGGATGCAACTCCCGATCTCGATCCGCTCGGTGGCCTGCGCCACCGCGGCCAGCAGAACGGGCGCGCTCCGGAGAAACAGGTCGTTGCTGATCCAGAACTGGTCGATGCCGGCACGCTCGGCGGCGCGAGCCAGGGCGACATAGTCGGCGATGGGCAGGTCGTTGTTCAGGCGCAGGCTAGAGCGCATCGCTCGATCAGAGAACGCAGCGCCCGCGGCGAGCCTGTCGGAGAACGGTGACGGCCAGACGCGATTTCGAACGCCGGCGCCGAGCGTGCAACGGAACCGCTGTTCGAGCGCCGGCTTCGCCGGCGCAATCCGTTTCTGGGGGAGGCTCGGAGGGGGCCGTCGAGGCCCCCTCCGATGCTCTAGAGCGCATCGCCGGCACCGATCACCGCCTCGGCCTCGATCTCGACCAGGAGGTCGTCGCCGACGAGCTGGGCTTGGACCAGCGTATTGGCCGGCCGGATGCGGGCGAACCGCTCGCCGTGCACGCGCGCGACCGCTTCCCAGTCCTCGAGGCGGCGTACGTAAACGCGCGTGCGCACGACGTCGCGAAGCCGGGCGCCCAGCTCCACCAGCGCGCGCTCGATCCGGTCGAGGATGAAGCGCGCCTGCGCGGCCGGATCGCCCACACCGACGGTGCCCGTCGGGCCGCTCGCGGTGGTGCCGGACACGAGAACGCGCTCGCCGATGCGCACCGCCCGAGCGTAGCCGGCCAGCGCTTCCCAGGGAGTGCCCGTCGAGACCGAGGCGCGCAGCGGGCGCGGGGCAGCCTCGCCCTCCAGCTCGCCCGGCATCAGTCGCCGAGCTTGGCCTTGAGCTGATCGACGTCCGCGGCCGACAGCTCGCCGACCGTCGTCACCTGGCCATCCCGGATGCGCCACAGACGGAACGGCCCGGTGATGTCGCCGTAGCGGTCGAACTGCACGGGCCCGATCACACCGACGTAGCGGATGGGCTTGCCTTCCTTGATGAGGGTGAACGCCTTGCGAAACTCCGGAGCGCCTGCGTGGATGACCGTGCCCTTGGGGTCGAGTACCTTTCGAATGGCATCACGGATGGCCGGCGGCTCCGCGCGGCCGGCCTGGGCAACGGCCAGGCCCAGGATGGCCGCGGCGTCGTACGAACGATCGGCGGCCGGCGCGGAGGCTTCGAACTTCGAGAACGGCGGGTACTCGCGCGCGAAGTACTCCGTCGACGGGGTCTTGACGGTGCCCGACGATGTCCCGTACGCGTCGTTCAAGTGCTGCGGGCCGACGTCGGCGATGAACTTCGCGGAGTTCATCCCGTCGTTGAGCATGAACTTCTTCACTCCGCCTTGGGAGATCCACGTGCGCGCAATGGTCGTGCCGTCGCCCGGATAGCTCACGAGGTAGAGCGCATCGGGATTGCCCGAGATCGCGCGCGTGACCTCGGGCTGGTACGACGCCTGGCTCGGATTGTATGGCGTGGTCGAGATGATCTGCCCGCCCAGCGCCTGGTAGGCCTTCGTGAACTCGCGCACCATGTTGACGCCGAAGTCGTTGTTGACGTGGATCACGCTCAAGCGCTTGAACCCCGTGTCGAGCGCGTAGCGCGCGGCGGCCACACCCTGCAGCGCGTCGGTGGTGATCGTCCTGAAGAACCATCCGCCGCTCTTGCCCTCGCGGCCGAGGTTGGTCAAGGTTGGCGAGGAGGAGGCCGGCGAGATCTGCACGATGCTGCTCGGCGCCGTCACCGAGGTGAGGATCGGAATCGAGACCGATGAGATGATGCCGCCGATGATGACCGGCACCCGCTTGATCTCCACGAGCTGCTTGGCGACGTCGACGCCGACCGAGCCCTGGCTCTGGGAGTCACGGATCTCGGCGGCGAGGCGGCAGCCGGCCGGCCCCCCGGCCTCGTTGAGATCGCGGAACGCCAGCTCGACGGACTTGGCGCCGGCCTGGCCGAACTGCCCGGCGGAACCGGTGAGCTCCATCACGACGCCGATCGTGACGGCGCACTGCGCGTGCGCGGCTCCGGGCCCGAGGGCAGTCGCCGTGATGAGAGCGAGCAGGATCGGGAACGTGCGCCGTGTGTGTGTCGACATCGCGGTCTCTCCTTTTCGTTGACCGTGGTGGCGCCCCATCGTAAGGTCTTCGTCCTGCCATGACAAGCCGCTCGCCCGGCAATGCCTCGACCACCCCGCGCACCGGGCCGGGCATCCTGGGTCTCCCGCTCGAGGTCGACCACGTCACACGGCGGTTCGGCGGCCACCGCGCGGTCGATGACGTGTCGTTCCGTGTGGGCGCCGGGACGATCACGGGGCTCATCGGTCCGAACGGGGCCGGCAAGACGACGCTGTTCAACGTGATCGCCGGGGCGCTCTCCCCGAGCGCGGGACGCGTCGTGCTCGGGGATCGTCGCCTGGATGGCCAGCCGCCCCATCGCGTGCTGCGGGCCGGCGTGGCGCGCACCTTTCAGATCCCGCGCCCGTTCGCGGCTCTCACCGTGCTGGAGAACGTGATGCTGGCCGGCCGGGCGCAGCTCGGCGAGCGCTTCTGGGCGAACTGGCTCCGGGCAGGCGCCGTGGCCGCGGGCGAACGGGCGCTTCGCGAGCGCGCGCAGGAGCTGATCGAGTTCGTGGGTCTCAGCGCGCTCGCCGGATCGCCGGGCCGCGTGCTCTCGGGCGGCCAGCGCAAGCTCCTGGAGCTGGCGCGCGCGCTCATGACCGAGCCGCGCGTGCTCCTGCTCGACGAGCCGGCGGCCGGCGTGAATCCGGCATTGCTCGAGGTGATCGTCGAGCGCGTCCTGGCGCTGCACCGCGCTGGTCTCACCGTGTTCCTGATCGAGCACAACCTCGATCTCGTGATGCGTCTCTGCCGCCCGATCCTCGTCATGGCGAGCGGCCGACTGCTCGTCGAGGGAAATCCGGAGACGGTGCGCAGCGACTCGCGCGTGATCGACGCGTACCTCGGCGGGCCCGGGCCCTTACCGGCGGATCAATGACCGGCGCCGTGCTCGTCATCCAGGATCTCGTCGCGGGATACGAACCCGGGCTGCCCATCGTGCGCGGCGCAACGCTCCACGTGCGGCGCGGCGAGATCCTGGCGCTCCTGGGCCCGAACGGCGCGGGAAAGTCCACCCTGCTGCGCGCCGTCGCCGGGCTCGTGCGAATCGAGTCGGGCCAGGTGCTCCTCGAGGGTGACGACGTCACCGGCCGCACCGTTCACCGCCTCGTCCGGGCCGGCGTCGGCTTCGTGCCGCAGACGGACAATGTCTTCACGCGGATGAGTGTCGAGGACCACCTGCACCTGGCCGCGGCCGCGCTCCCGCGCGCAGAGCGCCCCGCGCGGGTCGCCGCCATGTACGAGCTGTTCCCCGATCTGGCCGCGGCCCGCCGTCTCGTCGCGGGGCGGCTCTCGGGCGGCCAGCGGCAGATGCTCGCGCTGGTCCGGGCGCTCCTCCCCGCACCGCGCGTGCTCCTGCTCGACGAGCCGACGGCGGGGCTGGCGCCGCGACTGGTGGAGATGGTCCTGGCCCGCCTGCGAGATGCGCGCGCGCTCGGCGTCACCCTGGTGCTCGTCGAGCAGAACATGCGCGCGGCGCTGGCCATCGCCGACCGCGGCTGCGTGATGGTGGAGGGCCGGCCGCGCCTGGTCGCGTCCGCCGCCGAGCTGGCCGGCAGCTCCGAGGTCGCCCGACTCTTCCTGGGCGCGCGATGATCGCCCTGCAAGACGTTGCGAACGGCGTTGTCCTGGGCGCGACCCTCGGCCTGGGCGCCGTCGGACTGACGCTGACCTACTCGATCCTCGGCTTCGCCAACTTCGCCCACGGCGAGCTGATCACGGCGGGCGCCTACGTGGCGCTGACCCTCCTGTGGCTCCTGGCCGCGGCACTGGGCTTTAGCCTCGGCCAGTGGGGCGCGCTGTCGTTCGGCTGGCCCTTCCTGATCTTGATCACGGGAGCGATGGCGCTCACGGCGGCGCTCGCCATCGGCCTCGAGCGAGGACTGTTCGGCCCGCTTCGGCGGCAGGGCACGGCCATCACGGTCGTGATCGCATCGTTCGGCGCCTCGCTGGCGCTCCGGAGCACGATCGCGTTCCTGTGGGGGCCGGAGCCCCAGTACTTCACGCGCGAGATCGCCATCGCCCGCGAGATCCTGCCCGGCGTGCGCGTCACTGCGGACCAGCTCGTCGTGCTGGCGCTGACGGCCGGGCTCATGATCGCGCTGCACCTGCTCTTGGCTCACACCACGCTGGGACGCGCCATGCGCGCGGCCAGCGAGAACCCCGCGCTGCTGGGCGCCACCGGCATCGACCCGGCCGTCGTCGTGCGGTGGACGTGCGTGATCGGCGGCGCGCTGGCGGCGGTGGCCGGTGTCTTCGTCGGGCTCACCGTCCAGGTGCGGCCGCTGCTGGGCTTCGAGCTGCTGCTGCCGCTCTTCGCCGCGGTCATCCTGGGGGGGATCGGCAGCGTCTACGGCGCCCTGGCCGGGAGCCTCATCGTGGGCGTCGCCGAGGCGTTGTCGGTCCCGCTCGTCGGGGCCGAGTACCGCGCGGCCGTCGCGTTCCTGGTCCTGCTCGTGGTGCTCGTGATCCGGCCCGGCGGCATCGCGGGAACACGCCAGTGACGGGCGACCTCGCCGCGTATCTGGTCTTCTTCCTGGTGATCGCGCTGACCTATGCGCTGTCCTGTCTCGGATTGAACGTGCAATGGGGATTCACCGGTCTCTTCAATGTCGGCGTGGCCGGCTTCGTGGCGATCGGGGCGTACACCTCGGCGATCCTGACGTCCGGGCCGCAGGCGGAGCGGCTCGGCGGCTTCGCCTGGCCGATCGCCGTGGGCTGGGTCGCGGCGATGCTCGCGGCGGGCCTCGCCGCGCTCGGCATTGGGGCCGTCACGCTGCGGCTCCGCCACGACTATCTCGCGATCGCAACGTTCGGGATCTCGGTGACCATCCAGCTCCTGGCCATGAACCTCGTGACGCTCACCGGCGGGCCGTTCGGGATTCACGGCGTGCCCCGGCCCTTCGCCGGCGTGGTGGCGAGCCCCTTCGGCCGCAACGTGGTCTACCTCGGCGTGGTCGTGGCCCTCGTGGGCGCCGTCTACGTCCTGCTGGAGCGGCTGGTGCAGAGCCCGTGGGGCCGCGCGCTGCGCGCGCTGCGAGAGGACGAGACGGCGGCGGTCGCCCTCGGCAAGTCGGCGACGGCGTTCCGCCTGCAGGCCTTCGTGATCGGCGCAACGGTGATGGGGCTTGCGGGAGCCGTCTATGCGCACTTCGTGGGGTTCGTCGCGCCGGAGGACTTCCTGTCGATCCTCACGTTCCAGGTCTGGACCATGCTCGTGGTCGGCGGCTCCGGGAACAACCGCGGGGCGGTCGCCGGAGCGCTCCTCGTGTGGGCGCTGTGGAGCGGGAGCGGCGCGGCCCTGGTCGCCGTGCTCCCGCAGGCGCTTCAGGCCCGCGGGGCGGCGCTGCAGACCGTGATGATCGGGGTCGTGCTGGCCCTCATCCTGTTGATCAGGCCCCGCGGCCTCTTCGGCGAGGAGACCGTCGTATCGCCCCACGCGCGCGTGGAGTGACAGCGAGCGGCGGGGCGGCCGCGGCTCGATCGGCCGCCCGAGCGGTGGGCAACGGGACGGCGCTCACCTCGTCATGGCGCAGGACGCGCCGGCCGACGCGGTCGATCCGCATGATGAGGCGGCAGGCCGGGTCGGGACACGTCACGCGCGCATCGGTCTCCATCCAGTCTGCCGGGTGATTCTGGCGCTGCTTGGCCGGCATGAGCGGGATCGCCGCCTGAAGCGCGTAGAGGCAGAAGTCCGCGCCGGCGGGGAGCGAGACCTTGCCGCTCCGGAGGAACACCCGATCTCCGACGCGCATCCGGCACGTGCACTGCCCGTCGATTCGCTCGACGACGAGCTCGAGGTCATAGAGCGCAAACGCGGTCTTCGTCGGAGGGAGCCGTCGTTTAGCCACGGCCGACGTCCCATGTCTTCCGCAGCGCGGGCAGCACCGCCTCGCCGAGGAGCCCGAGACCGACCGACTCCGTCGAGGCCGTGTGGCGTGCCGAACTCCACCCGCGTGACCCCCGCCGCGTAGAGGGCGTGAGCCTGCTCGACCACCTCGTCGGGCGTGCCCGCGAGGGCGAGCTGGGTCAGGAGGCGGTCGGGAATCTCGCGCGCGGCAGCGGCGAAGTCGTACGCCGCGGAGGCGACCTGGATACGCGCGAGGCGATCGGGCTCGACGGCCAGGGTCGAGTCGAGGGAGGCGATCACGGGCAAGTAGAGTGCAACCTTGCGGCGCGCCAGGTCACGGGCGGCGCGGCCGTCCTTGTCCACGACCGAGACGCAGCCGACCGCGAGGCCGACTGACTCGGTCGGCCGGCCCACGCTCGCGGCGGCGGCGCCGATCGCGGCGAGATAGCGGGGGACGAGCGCGGGATTCGCGGTGCCCCCGACCTTGACCTCGGCAATCTCGCGGATGCAGGCACGGATCGTCGCCATCCCCCACGAGCCGAGCAGGAACGGAAGCTCCGGTCGCGCGATCGTCCAGCGGAGGGAATCGCCGCCCGCGAGCGGGAAGATCTCGCCGCGATACGGCGCACGCGAGCGCCTGAGCAGGTGACGCACGCACTCGAACGCCTCGCGGAGCGCGGTCACCGGCCGCCGCGGCTCGGCGCCGAGGAACCCGTGCCATGCCCCGCGGGCGAGCCCAAGGTACGCGCGTCCATCGGAGGCCTCGTCGATCAGCGCCGCGTGGCCGGCGATGTTCACGGGATGGCAGGTGAACGGGTTCACCGCGGCGGGGCCAATCGCCACGCGGTGCGTCGCTCGGGCGATTTCCAGCAGCGGCAGCCACGCCGGCTGATAGAGGAGGTCGTTGTAGACGGAGACCGCGTCGAAGCCGGCCCGCTCGGCCGCCGCGGCCAGCGGGCCGTAGGCGCTCAGTGGATGATCGGTCTGAAACGCGATGCTGACGCGCCGCTCGGTGCGCATGGCCATGGACGAGGGATACCTCCTCGAAGCTCCAGATAGCACGCCAGAGCGGCGACATCCACTCCTCGTCTTCCGATTGCTAACAAACAGTGGCGGGGGCCTGGGCCGGCACGTGGAGGCCACGTGGGCCGGATCAGCAGGGATAAACGCCGCGCCGCGGAGGCACGACGGCGTCCATCGCGGTGCGCGCGCCGCCGCCCCGTGACATAATCGGCCGGACCCGGACGCCCCAGGAGCCTGATGGACCTCGCCGCGACGGAGGATCGCATGGACTACTACGACCTCGGCTCGTACACCCGCAAGGTCACCACCGCCGTGCCCGAGGCCCAGCTCTGGTTCGACCGGGGCCTGAACTGGCTCTTCGGCTTCAACCACGCCGAGGCGATCGCTTGCTTCCAGAAGGCGCTGGAGCGCGACCCCGGATGCGCCATGGCCCATTGGGGTATCTCCTACGCGGCTGGGCCGAACTACAACCTGCCCTGGTACCTCTACGACCCGGCCGGCAAGGCGGCCGCGCTCGCCATCGCCTATGACGCGATGCAGGGCGCCCTGGCCCGTGCCAGCGGCGCCAGCCCGGTCGAGCAGGCGCTGATCCGCGCCCTGCCCGCGCGCTATCCGCAGCGTGAGACCATCGAGGACCAGGCGCCGTGGGACGCCGCC
>CAWIZN010000020.1:0-44061 GCA_963840495.1 uncultured Candidatus Rokubacteria bacterium | reverse complement strand
CCCCCGGCTTCTCCTCCTTGAACCGCGTGGCCACCGCGGGGTCGTGGCCGGCGACGACGAGGCGCTCCTTGCCCGCGAGCTCGTCGATGGTCTCGAAGGCGTCGAGCATCTCGGGGAGGCTCGTGATGATCTGGACGGGCTGGCGGTTCTCGATATTGTGGTAGAAGTGCGAGGCGTCGGACGTGAGGATCACCGGGCCGCGCGCGGTCTCGACGCTCACGATCTGAAGGCCGGCGGTGTGGCCGCCCACCTTGTGGACGCGGATGCCGGGCAGCACCTCGCGGGCGCCGTCGACGATCTTGATGCGGTTCTGGTAGTTGAGCGTCACGAGATTCGCGAGCGAGGGGACATTGGCGGACCCGCGGAAGGCCGGGGTGCCGGCGTGGCGGCCCGTCCAGAACGCCACCTCGTCCTTCTGGATCCAGAACTGGGCGTTCGGGAACAGGGTGTGGCCGGCCCAGTGATCGTAGTGGAGGTGCGAGATGAGGCAGAGCGGCACGTCGCTCGCCTTGACGCCGACGCGCTCGACGACTTCCCCCGGGCTCACGTAGTTCTTGATCCCGCGCGCCTGGGCGTCGTCGTCGCGGAACCCCGTGTCGACCAGGACCGGATGCGGCCCGCCCATGATGAGCCAGACGAAGTAGTGCAGCGTCAGGGGCTCGTGCCGGTGCTCGCGGTAGAAGAACTGGCACATCGTCGTGTCCCGCTCGCCGTACTTGAGCGCGTAGACCTCGTACATGGGGATCCTCCCGCGCGGCCGCTCAGGAGAGCGTCGCGCCCTGGGCGTTGACGTAGACCGCGTACACCGACTGACTCCCTGCCATGAACAAGCGGTTCCTCTTCACGCCACCGAAGCAGAGGTTGGCGCAGCGCTCGGGCAGCAAGATCCGGCCGATGAGCTTGCCGGCCGGGTTGAAGACGGCCACGCCGTCCAGCCCCTCGCCGCCGCCCCAGCCGCACCAGAGATTGCCGTCCGTGTCGCAGCGGAAGCCGTCGGGAATCCCCGCCCCGCAGTCGACGAAGACGCGGCCGCCGGACAGCGTGGTCCCGTCGGCGGAGACGTCGAAGACGCGGATCTCGCGCGGGATGGCGCCGCTCACCACGACGTAGAGCCGCCGCTCGTCGGGCGAAAAGCACAGGCCATTGGGCCGGGGGACATCGCCCGTCGCCACCGTGGCCGCGCCCGTCCGGCCGTCGACGCGGTACACGTTGGTGGGCAGCTCGACGGGCGCCGTGTGGCCCTCGTAGTTGCTCAGGATGCCGAAGGGGGGATCGGTGAACCAGATCGAGTCGTCCGACTTCACCATGACGTCGTTCGGCGAGTTGAGCGGCTTGCCGTCGAAGCGGTCGAGCACGACCGTGATGGTGCCGTCGTACTCCGTGCGCGTCACGCGGCGGCTGTCGTGCTCGCAGGTGACGAGGCGGCCCTGGCGGTCGCGCGTATTGCCGTTGGAGAAGTTCGACGGCTTGCGGAACACGCTGACCGCGCCCGTCTCCTCGTCCCATCGCATGATCCGGTTGTTCGGGATGTCGCTCCACAAGAGATAGCGCGCGTCGCCGAACCACACGGGCCCCTCCGCCCACCGGAATCCGGTGGCGAGGCGCTCGACGGCGGCGTTGAAGACGCGGTACTTGGCGAAGCTGTCATCGAGCACCTGGACGGACGGATCGGGGTAGCGCACGAGGTCCATGAACGACTCCTATCGGATGAGCTCAGACGGGGACAAGAGGCAGACGAAGGCCGCGGCGGCCACCGGCAGACCATGCCGGAGGGCCGCCGCGGCCGCTCGGCTCGAGACCAGCGCTAGGCTCCCGGCCCGCGCTCCATCGAGAACGGCTGCCAGCGGTGCAGGCCGGCGCCTGTTGAGCACCGTGGGGTTGACGCAGCTCCGCGGCCAGCGCCCGTTCAGCACCAGCGAGATCTCATGCCCCACCCGCCGCCGCCGCGCCGGATCGAAGCGCGCGGAGGCCGAGGCCACGTGCGCGGTCAGGATCACGTTGTCCATCGTGAGGAGCGGGTTGCCCGGCACCGGCGGCTCCTGCTCCAGCACGTCGAGGCCGGCGCCCGCGATCCACCCTTCCTGCAGCGCCTTGACGAGCGCCGACTCGTCCACCGTCGGCCCGCGCCCGGTATTGATGAACAGCGCGGTCGGCTTCATCTGCCGGAAGTGCTCCGCCGTCATCATGCGAGTGGCCTCGGGGGTGGCCGGCGCGTGCATGGAGACGATGTCCGAGCGCTGCAGCACCTCGCTCAGGCTCGCCGGCTCGACGCCGTACGGGCTCATCACGAGCTCCTCGATGTACGGGTCATAGGCCAGCATCCGCACGCCGAAGGCCCGCGCGCGCATGGCCACGGCGCGCGCCACGTGCCCGAAGGCGATGAAGCCGAGCGTCTGGCCCATGAGCCGCGGGATCTGCAGGAGCTGCGGCCGCCCTTCCTTCCACCGGTTCTCGCGCACCATCCGGTCCTGCACGACGAGCCGCCGGAACGTGGCGAGGATCAGCATCATCGCGTGGTCGGCCACTTCCTCGATGAAGGTGTCGGGGACATTGGTCACCGGGATGCCGCGCGCGGTGGCCGCGGCCACGTCGACCGAATCCACGCCCACGCTGCCGAGCGCGATGACCTTGCACCGCTCCATCCCGTCGATCATGCGCTTGGTGATGGGGCGCCCCTTGGCGTAGAGCGCATCCGCATTGCGCGCCGCCGCGACGAACTCGTCTTCGGTGCCCGCGGGGATCTCGAGGATCTCCGCATCGAGCGAGCCCATGCCCTCCCTCTCGAGATCGTACGCTCCACCCGCTACCCCGTAGCTCGGCCCTGCCGGTGTTGCGATCGTGAACTTGGCCACGCGCTCCTCCTTGAGAAGATCGAATGCGAGAGAGTCAGATGCGGTCATCGGGCCCGGAACACCCGGCGGATCAGGTACGGATTCGCGCCGAGGTGAGAGAGGCCGGTGATGTCGCCGTCTTTCAGAGCCGTGCGCTCGGCTGGGCTCAGCTCATAGCCCGCGAGGTCGGCATCGCTCAGCCCGTCCACGATCGCGTGCAGGCGGGCGACCGCGGTCAGCCCCTTGTTCAGCGTGTACGACATCCGCGGGATCACGGATGCATTGCGGTACGGCCGCTCGCGCTGCTCCGGCTTCGACACCTCCGGCCGGCCGGTCACGAGGGGACCATGGGACACGAGCGCGGCCGCGACGATCTGAGCCATGGGGGGCCTCCGATCCCGTACACTCCACCACCGGGGCGAGCCTGTCAAGGCATTGCCGAGCGAGTAGTGTCGGCCACCGGCACTGGGGCAATTGCGAGCAAGGCGAGGCGCGAGCGGCCCGGCAGCCCGAGGCGTACGTGCGGCCAGAACGCAAGGATCGGGCGGCCGACGCCGCGCGGCTCGACGAAGCATGGCGAGCACATGGCCCAGTGCTCAGCGGGGCGGATGGTGCGCCGCTGTACAAGGTCGGCGGCTCGTGCTACAAGGACGCGTCCATTCCGACAGCAGCGAGGGAGCCAATCATGGAGAGACGGATACTCGGCAAGACCGGCGTCGAGGTCGCGGTGCTCGGCTTCGGCTGCGGCGCCGTGGGCGGGCTCATGGTGCGCGGCACCGCCGCCGACCAGGAGCGGGCGGTGGCGCGGGCGCTCGCGCTCGGCATCAACTACTTCGACACGGCAGCCCTCTACGGCGACGGCGAGTCGGAGAAGAACCTCGGCCGCGTCCTCAAGACCCTCCGGCCGAACGTGGTCGTCGGCACCAAGGTCCGCATCCCGGACGACGCGCGCGGCCGCGCCGCCCAGGCGGTGACGGCGTCCCTCGAGGCGAGCCTCGGCCGCCTCGGCCTCGAGCGCGTCGACCTGCTCCAGCTCCACAACCTGATCTCCGAGGACGGGCGAGCCGGCACCATCGGCGCGACCGCGGTGCTCGATCAGGTGGTGCCCGCCCTCGACACCCTGCGGCGCCAGGGCAAGATCCGCTTCTTCGGCATCACGGCGCTCGGCGACACGCCGGCGCTCCACCGCGTGATCGACGCGCGCGTGCTCGACACGGCGCAGGTCTGCTTCAACCTGCTCAATCCGAGCGCCGGCATGCCGCTGCCGGCGGGATATCCGGCGCACGACTTCGGCGAGCTCCTCGCGCGGACGCGCGCGGCGGGGATGGGCACCATCGGCATCCGCGTCCTCGCCGGGGGCGCATTGAGCGGCGTCGAGGCGCGCCATCCCCTCGGCATCCCGTCCGTCGATCCGATCGCCTCCGGCCCCAGCTACGCCGCCGACGTCGAGCGCGCTCGCCGGCTCGAGGTGCTGGTGCGGGAGGGCCACGCGGGCAGCCTCGTCGAGGCGGGGATCCGCTTCGCGCTGACGAACGAGGGCATGACGACGGTGCTCGTCGGCTACTCGACGTTCGAGCATCTCGAGTACGCCGCCGCCGCCGCGGAAAAGGGGCCCCTGCCCCGGGCCGCGCTCGACCGGCTGGCCGCGCTCTGGCAGGAGAAGATGTGAAGATCGAGCGCGTCCGGACGTTCCTGGTCGATCCCGGCTCGCACAAGCACTGGCTCTTCGTGAAGGTCGAGACCGACACTGGCCTGCACGGCTGGGGCGAATGCTATACGCAGCCCGACCGCGAGCGCGCCATCGAGGCGCACGCGGCGTCCCTCGGACGGTACCTCGTCGGCCGGAGCCCGTTCGACATCAAGCACTTCACCTACACGGCGTATACCGACTTCGGCGGCAAGCGGGGCTCGATGGAGCTGTACTGCGCCATCAGCGGCCTCGAGCAGGCGCTGTGGGACATCGCGGGCAAGGCCACCGGGCAACCCGTCTACAACCTGCTGGGCGGCGCGTTCCGCACGAAGCTCCGCGTCTACGCCAATGGCTGGGCGGGCGACCGCGAGCCCGACACGGTGGCGGAGTCGGCGCGCGCCGTGGTCGCCCGCGGCTTCACGCGCGCTCAAGTTCGACCCCTTCCCCGGCCCCTGGCGCGCGTACATCGATCGCAAGGATGAGGACCTCGCCGTCGCGCGCGTCCGCGCCGTGCGCGACGCGGTGGGACCGGACGTGGAGATCCTGGTGGAGGTGCACCGCCGGCTCAGCCCGCAGCATGCGATCCGCGTCGCCCGGCGGATGGAGGCCTGTCGGCCGTTCTGGTTCGAGGAGCCCGTGTCCGCGCGCGACCTCGGCGGATTGATCGAGGCCAAGCGCGACATCGCCCTGCCCGTCGTCACCGGCGAGGAGCTGTACACGAAGGTCGAGTTCCACGAGGTGATCGCCCGCCGCGCCGCCGACATCCTGAACCCGGACGTGTGCAATTGCGGCGGCATCCTCGAGCTGCGCGAGATCGCCGCCATGGCCGAGCCCGCGCACATCGCCGTCTCGCCGCACAACTACAACAGCACCACGCTCGGCCTGGCGGCGACGCTGCATGCCGCCGCCGCGATGCCCAATTTCCTGATCACGGAGTACTTCGTGAACTTCGAGGAGGCCGGCCGCGCCATCGCCCGCCCACCGTTCGCCGTCGAGCAGAGCCATATCGCCCTGCCGACCGCGCCCGGGCTCGGCATCGACCTCGACGAGGACGCCCTCGCGCGTCATCCGTTCCGCGAGGCCCCGCTGCGCCGCATCCGCCAGCCCGCGAACGAGTAGCCCGTCCACCGCCCGCCGGGCCCCCATCCGCGCTCCGGGTCGGGAGGCCCATGCCCAGCGCCACGGCGCCGGGACCGGATGATGGTTTGACATATCCTTTGAGTTAGGTGAACCTAATCGACGGCCGAGCCATGAGCGACCCGTCGAGCGCGCGCGTCCGGATCGTCCCCGTCTCGCTGCTCGCCGCCCTCGCGGTGGCGTGGATGGTCGTCGCCGCGGGCGCCCAGGCCCAGCAAGCCACCGCGCCCCGGGATCAGCCGGCCTCGCCGGCCGAGCGGGCCCAGATCATCCTGCACATGCTGGACTACGTGGGGGTGGACTACGCCGGGGCGGTCAAGGACGGCAAGGTCCTGGACCAGGGGGAATACGACGAGCAGGTGGAGTTCGTCGTGCAGGCCCGGGGCCTGATCGGGCAGCTCGAGGCGCGGCCGGAGCGGGCGGCGCTCGCGGCCGACGCCGATCGGCTGATCGGGCTGGTGAAGGACAAGCGGCCCGGGGATGACGTGGCCGCGCTGGCGACGCGGCTCCGGTGGGCGGTCATCAAGGCGTATGGCGTCGAGGTGGCTCCCAAGCGGCCGCCCGATCTCGCGCAGGCGGGGGCGCTCTACGCCGCGCAGTGCGCGCTGTGCCACGGCGCCGAGGGGCGGGGCGACGGGGCGGCGGGCAAGAGCCTCGACCCTCCGCCCGCGAATTTCCACGATGGCGAGCGCATGGCGCAGCGAAGCGTCTACAGCCTCTACAGCACCATCACGCTCGGCGTCGGCGGAACGGGCATGACGAGCTTTCGCGGGCTCACCGACGAGCAGCGCTGGGCGCTCGCCTTCTACGTGGCGAACCTCGGCCAGGCGGACGGGGACACGCGGCGCGGCGCCGAGCTCTGGCAGGCCGGCGCGGGGCAAGCAGGCCTTCCCGGATCTGGCGAGCATCGTCACGCGGAGCGCGCGCGAGGTGCACGCGCAGCACGGCGCCGACGCGGCGACCGTGCTCGGGTATCTGCGACAGCATCCGGACGTCCTGGCGCCGCAGGGCGGCTCGGCCATCGCCAGAAGCGCGGCGCTCTTGCGCGAGAGCGTCATGGCATATCGGCAGGGGCGCGGGCGGGACGCGCAGGAGCTGGCGGCGGCGAGCTACCTCGACGGCTTCGAGCTCGCCGAGGCCAGCCTCGACGCGGTGGACCGTGGCCTGCGCGGCGAGGTCGAGACGCAGATGATGCGCTATCGCGGGCTCCTGCGCGCGGGCGCGCCGCTGGCCGAGGTGCGAGTCCAGGCGGCGGTGATCGAGGGCCTCCTCGACCGGGCGCGCGGCTTGCTCGACTCGACGAGGCTGTCCGCGAGCGCCACCTTCCTCTCCGCCTTCGTCATCCTGCTGCGCGAGGGCCTCGAGGCCATCCTCGTCGTGGCCGCGATCTACGCGCTGCTCGTGCGGGCCGGCCGCCGCGATGCGCTCGCGTACCTGCACGGCGGCTGGATCCTGGCGCTGATCGCCGGGGGACTGACGTGGCTCGTGGCCTCGTACGTGGTCGCGATGAGCGGCGCCACGCGCGAGGTCACGGAAGGGCTGAGCGCGCTGGTCGCGGCCGCCATCCTCCTCTACGTCGGCTTCTGGATGCACGGCAAGAGCCAGGCGCGGCAGTGGCAGGCCTACCTCGATCGGCGCCTCGCGGGCGCGCTCGCCGGCCGCACGCTGTGGGCGCTGGCCTTCGTGTCCTTCCTCGCCGTGTACCGCGAGGCGTTCGAGACGGTCCTCTTCTACGAGGCGCTCGCCGTCCAGGCCGGGCCGGGCGGAGGCGTTCCTCTCCTCGCCGGGCTCGCCGCCGCGGCCGGAGCCCTCCTCGTGCTCGGCTGGCTCATCGTCCGCGGCAGCGTGCGGCTGCCCTTCGGCCTCTTCTTCGGCGCCAGCGCCGCGCTGCTCGCGCTGCTCTCCGTCATCCTCGCGGGCAAGGGCGTCGCCGCGCTCCAGGCGGCGGGATGGATTGCCGTTCACGAGGTGCGCTTCCCGAGCCTGCCGCTCCTCGGCCTCTATCCGAACCTCCAGAGCCTCCTGCTGCAGGCCGCCCTCGTCGTCGTCATCGCGTGCGGCTTCGCCTACGCGCGCCGCGCCGCGGAGCGCGCCTCGTGACGCTAGAGCGATGAGCAAGGGCCCATCTGCGGTCGTACGGCGCCCTCGACCGCACGCTCAACGTACAGACGAGTACGCCTCGCGTGCTGCCATCGGGCGCCGCCTCGCAGCTGGACCCTTCTCATCGCTCTAGCCGGATTTCTCCGACAGGCCCTAGGCGCATTCGCACGGACCGCACGCGCGTTCGCGGAATGCGCGCAGATGACCTACCGCGCGTTGCGGGCGGGGAGCGGCTAATATGCCCGCACCCTGGCAGGACGCAGCCTTTCGAGGAGACGGGACATGGCGAGCAATGGCGCAAGCGCGCGAGGGCTGAGACAGGTCGGCTACTTCGATTGCCCCGGCGGCGGCCAGGTGGTCGTCGACGGGCGTGTCGCATACATCGCGCACATGAAGGGACCGGACGGCACGACGCTGGTCGACGTGAGCGATCCGAAGTCGCCGCGGCGCCTCGCCGGGCTCGAGGTCCCGCCGGGAACGCATTCCCACAAGGTGCGCGCGGCCAATGGCCTCATGCTCGTCAACCGCGAGGCGCATCCCGCGCATAAGCCGGAGGCCGGGGTGACGGGCGGGCTCGGGATCCACGACGTCTCCGATCCGACCCGGCCGCGCGAGATCACCTTCTGGCGCTCGGGCGGCGCCGGCGTCCACCGCTTCACCTTCGACGGGCGCTACGCCTACATCTCCCCCGAGATGGACGGCTACGTCGGCAATATCGTGATGATCCTCGACCTGGCCGATCCCGCGAAGCCGCGGGAAGTCGGGCGCTGGTGGATGCCCGGGCAATGGACGGCGGGCGGCGAGACGCCGTCGTGGCCGGGGCGCCACCACCGCTGCCATCACCCGATCCGGTCCGGCGACCGCCTCTACGTCAGCTACTGGCACGGGGGCTTCGTGATCCTCGACATCGCGGACATGTCGAAGCCGACGTTCGTCTCGGGCCTCGACTGGAGCCCGCCCTTCATCACGCCGACCCACACCGCGATCCCCGTCCCCTTCCCGCTCCGCGGGCGCCGCGTGCTGCTCGTGGCCGACGAGGACGTGGCCAAGCTCGAGCCGGGGCCGCCGTCCTTCCTCTGGCTGGTCGACATCTCGGACGAGCGGCGGCCGGTGCCGTTCGCGAGCTTCCAGGTGGAGGGCGTGGACGGCACGCCCCAGCCCGAGTTCACCGGCTGCCATCAGCCCACCGAGACGATCACGGCGACGGAGGTTCCCGTGGCCTGGTTCGCGTACGGGCTGCGCATCGTCGACATCGCCGATCCGCACGCGCCGCGCGAGGTGGCGCACTACCTCCCCGACGTGCCCCAGGGATGCTCGCGCGTGTCGAGCAATGACGTCTTCGTCGACGACCGCGGACTGATCTACCTGATCGACCGGGGACGCGGCCTCAGCATCCTCGAGCGCGTCTGAGGCCTCTTTCCAGCACGCACATCCAGATCAAGATGCGGTTGGCGTTCGCGCGCGTCGGTGTCATGGCGCCCCCGCTTCGTGGTAGGGTTGCCGCTGGACGGCAATCCTCGTGAGGAGGCGGCGATGGGACACGGCTTCGCATTGTACGCGGGTGTCGCGCCCGAGATCATCCGCGCAACGGCGCGGGAAGCGGAAGGCCTCGGGTACAGCTCCTTCTGGGTGAACCATCCCGGGTCGATGGACGGGCTGGGCGCGCTCGCCCATGCGGCGGGCGACACCCGGCGCATCGAGCTCGGCATCGGCGTGATCCCGCTCCACACGCGCGGGCCTGAGAGCATCGCCGAAGGCGTCAAGCGCCATGCCCTGCCCCTCGACCGCCTCCTGCTCGGCGTCGGCAGCCCGAACCCCGAGGCCCTGAAGCGGGTGCGCGAAGGGGTCGCCGCACTTCGCGCGCAGCTCTCGACGCGGCTGATCGTCGCCGCGCTCGGGCCGAAGATGTGCCGACTCGCCGGCGAGGTCGCCGATGGCGTGCTTCTCAACTGGCTCACACCCGAGCACGCCCGGGCCTCGGCCGATCTGGTGCGCGCGGGCGCGGCGGCGGCGAAACGGCCGGCTCCGAAGATCTTCGCCTACGTGCGGCTCGCCATCGGCGAGGCCGGACGCGCCAAGCTCGCCGAGGAGGGCGACCGGTACGGGGCGATCCCGGCCTATGCCGCCAACTTCGAGCGCATGGGCGTGAAGCCGGTGGAGACGGCGATCGCGGTGCCCGACCCCGCGTCAGTGCCGGCCGCGCTCGCCCGCTGGCGCGGCGCGGTCGACGAGGTGGTCCTGCGCGCCATCACCGCCAAGGACACGGTCGAGGAGAACCTGGTCCTGCTCCGCGCCGCGAAGCCTTGACGTAACCGGCGGCCACGCCGCGAATGCCCTCGGAGCGAGCACAGGCGGGCTCCGCGTCGCAGTCATCCCCGTCGCGACCTGACGCTCCCGCCGAGACCCTCGTCGCCGTCGCCTGCGTCTCCGCCGCGCTGCTCATGACCGAGCTGGCGCTGACGCGAATTTTTTCGGTCGTGATGTACTACCACTTCGCGTTCCTCGCCATCTCGATCGCGCTCTTCGGCCTGAGCGCGAGCGGGGTGTTCGCGTTCGTGCGCCGACGGCATTTCGCGCGCGAGGAAACCGGACCGCTCCTCGGGACCCGATCCCTGGTCTACGCGGCCTGCACGGTCGTCTCGCTGTTCGTGCTGGTGCGGCTGCGGGTCGGTCTCAACTACTCTCCGCGAAACCTCGCGCTCATGCTGACGATCTACACGCTCGCGGCGCTCCCGTTCTTCACCGGCGGCCTCGTGGTCACCTCGCGATTTCCCGGTTGTCATCGCGCATCAACGCGGTGTACGCCGCCGACTTGCTCGGGGCGGCCGCGGGATGCCTCGTGCTGCTGCCGCTCCTCGATCGGGTCGGCGCGCCGGGGGTCGTGGTGGGGGCCGCGGCCTTGGCTGTCGCCGCCGCCGTCCTCTTCGTGCCGCCGGCACGCCGGGCGCGCGTGATCGCGATCGGCGTGGCGATCCTCGTTGTTCCGCTCGCGGGCCAGTGGTCAGGCATCGCCCGGTTCGACATCGCGGACACCAAAGGCCACGAGGCCGATCGAGTGCTCTTCAGCAAGTGGAATTCGTTCTCGCGCATCGGCGTCTACGAGCGTGCCCACGGAGACTGGTCGCTCAGCCCGGCCTATACGGGACCGCTTCCGGAAACGCGATTCATGGACATCGACTCGTCGGCGTCCACGCCTATCCTCCGCGTCTCGCCTGACCTGTCCAATGCCCAATACCTGCGCTACGAGCTGACGGCCCTCGCCTACTACCTCAAGGATCGTTCGGGGCCGGAGGCGGGGAGCCCGGGGCCGGACGCCGACGGGTTCACCGCGCTCGTGATCGGTCCCGGAGGGGGACGAGATCTCATCTCCGCGCTGGTCTTCGGGGCGGGCCGGGTCGACGGCGTCGAGATCAACCCGATCATCGCGCGCGACGTCATGGGCGATCGGTTTCATGCCTTTTCAGGCGGGATCTACACGCACCCTCGCGTCCGCATTGCGGTGGACGATGGGCGGAGCTTCGTCAGCCGGACGTCGAACCAGTACGACATCATCCAGGCATCGCTCGTCGATACGTGGGCCGCCACCGCCGCCGGCGCGTACACCCTCACCGAGAACACGCTGTACACGGTCGAAGCGTTCAACGACTACCTCGACCACCTCAAGGACGACGGCGTCGTGACGATCACGCGCTGGGTGTTCGACGGCTTGCGGCTCGTATCACTGGCACAGGAGGCGTGCGCGGGGCGAGGATGGGACGCTCGGTCACGCCTCGCGATCGTGCAGCACGATCGTGTGGCCACGTTCTTGCTGAAGAAATCGCCGTTCACGGAGGACGAGATCGGGCGGCTGCGCGCGGTGAGCGATCGGCTCGGATTCCGCGTGCTGTACGTGCCGGGCATGTCCGACGGCAGAGACACCCCACGGCGTGGAAGGCGCCGCCGCCGACTACGCCCGTCTGATCACCGCTCCCGACCGCGAGCGCTTCTACGCCGAGTACGCGCAGGACGTCCGCCCGACCACCGACGATCGGCCGTTCTTCTTCCACACCACCAAGCTTGCCGACCAGTTCCAGGTCGCGTTTGGGCGGTCGATGCTCTTCGGCAATGGGCTGAGCGCACTGCTCACGCTGATGGGCATCGCGGGCGCGCTCGTCGTGCTCTTCGTCGTCGTTCCGCTCGCGCTCGCCGGAGGCCGGCGTCCTCCGTCGTGGCTTGCGTTCCTCGTGTACTTCGGCGCGCTGGGCGCCGGGTTCATGCTCATCGAGGTCGCCGTCCTGCAGCGGTTCGTGCTCCTCCTCGGGCATCCGGTGTACTCGCTGACCGTCACGCTGTTCTCACTGCTGCTTGGCACCGGGATTGGCGCGGCCTGGAGTCGTCGGCTGGCTGGTCCCGGACTGGTTCGCGCAAGCGCGATCACGCTGGCAGTGATCGCGCTGCTGGGTGTCACGTGGGGGGCGATCGCTGACGCCACTCATCCAGTGGGCCATGCCCTTCGAGCGCGCCGCGCGGATCGCGATTGGCGTCGCGACTCTCGCGCCGATGGGCATCGTGCTCGGCGTGCCGATGCCCGCAGGCATCCGGCTTCTCAGGGCCCGCGCTCCCGATATGGTGCCGTGGGCCTGGGGCATGAACGGGGCGTTCTCGGTGCTTGGGTCGACGCTCGCCATCTTCATCGCGATGAACTGGGGGTTTCAGGTGACCCTGTTCGCGGCGTCAGCCACCTACCTGGTCGGGCTGGCCGCTCTGCTGCTTGCCGAACGCGGCTAGAGCGATGATAAGGGCCCATCTGCTGAGTTGGCGCCCTCGACCGCCCGCTCAACGTACAGCGAGTACGCCTCGCGTGCCGCCTTCGGGCGCCGCCTCGCAGCTGGACCCTTCTCATCGCTCTTAGCCGGGTTTCCGTCCGACAGGCTCGCTAGAGCGCGGAGCCATGCCGTATAGTGGCGCCGGTTCCGGACCGAGCTCGTGCCGACGACGGAGGATGCGATGAGACTGCCGCGTGAGCGCTTCGACTACTCGCCAATGCGGGACCGCCGTCCGTGGACCCTGCCCAAGGGCGCGCGGATCGCGGTGTGGACCATCGTCAACGTCGAGGAGTGGGACATCGAGCGCGCGATGGCGCGCCAGTACCTGACGGCGCCCCAGGGCGTGGCCACGGTGCCCGACGTGCCGAACTGGGCATGGCACGACTACGGGATGCGCGTCGGCTTCTGGCGCCTGCTCGACGCGCTCGCGAAGCGAAAGATCCGCGCGACGACGGCGATCAATGCGCACGTGGTTCAGTCCTACGAGCCCGTCGCGCGCGCGATGCAGGACGCGGGCTGGGAATTCATGGCCCATGGCGTCGTGCAGGGCGCGATGCATCTGTTGCCCGACCAGCGCGCGGCCATCCGGCAGTCCATCCAGCTCCTGCGAGACTTCACCGGCAAGGCGCCCAAGGGCTGGCTCGGGCCCGGCCTCACCGAGACGTGGGAGACGCTCGATCTCCTCGCCGAGGAGGGCATCGAGTACGTCTCCGACTGGGTCAACGACGATCAACCCTACGAGATCAAGACGACGGCGGGCGCCCTCGTCTCGATCCCGTACACGCTCGAGCTCAACGACATCCCGATGATGGTCATCCAGCACCACACGTCGGAGGAGTGGCTCACGCGCTGCAAGGACCAGTTCGACCGCCTCTACGCCGAGGGCGCGGTGAACCCGCGCGTGATGGCGCTCGCGGTGCACCCGTACATCTCCGGCGTCCCGCACCGGATCAAGTACTTCGAGGCGGTGTACGACTACATCAAGAAGCACAAGGGCGTCTGGCTCACGACCGGCGAGGAGATCTGCGCGTGGCACAAGGCCCGGGCGTGATGCGCGTCTATCCTTACTGACTGCGAGGTGTTGTCCCTACACCGTGGGCGATAAGCGCGTCGATCCGCTTGACGATCGCGTCCTTGCCGGTTCACCATCCAGCTAGACAACACGGATCAGCTCATCAGACGCGAGGCGCGGGACTCAGGCCGCTTCCTGATCGCCGACCTCAACGCGGGGAGACACTTCATGGGCGCTGGCGCTGGCGGATACGTCACGATCACGCTGCAGACGCTGCTGAGCAAGTTCGGGGAGCCGGCCGGGCATCTTCATCGCGTCAGCGAGCTGTCCTTCAAGGGCGCGCCCGTCCCCGATGATCCGGCCCACCAGCTTCCGGGCGACCTCGCCAGGGCCGATCCCGGGCCGCCGCCCGCCTGGCCGCCCGCGGGCAAGGTCGGGCTCGGAGGGGTGAAGCCGCGGGACGTGGCCACGTTCAACCTGTTCGCCCGCCTCGACGACGGCTCGCTCTCCGGCATGGGCGTGCAGAAGAACGCGGCCGTCACCGAGGAGCTGGAGGACGCGTTCGGCGGCGCGTGGGCCGGCTTTGCCGTGGCGCTCGCCCCCGCGGGAGGCCGCTTCAGGCTCGTGGCCGATATCACCCTCAAGTTCCGGACCAAGCAGAAGGCGAGGAAGCCGTTCCAGGTCACTCCGATCGTCATGGCCTTCGGCACCGACCGCTTCGTCGACCACTATCTCCTGTCCGTGATCGTCGCGCAGGAGACCGTCGAGAAGGTCGACACGAGCGTCACCCAGCCATTCCGTGATGAGGTACATCATGAACCGGGACCGACGAGGCGTCCTTGTCGTGACCGCGGCCGCGCTGGCCCTGCTGCTGCCCGCCTGCGCGACGACCCCGAAGCCCGAAGGCAGAGTCCAGACGTGGAGCTATGTCGGGACGCGCCTGCCGCCGTTCTGGTGGGCCGCGCTCGTGGACATCGGCTGGTCCGCGCTCCAAGGGAGCCACGGGAACCGAGCAGCGCATCGCGATCCTCGACACCGGCATCCTGCCCGGCCATGAGGACCTCGCGAATGTCTCTCCGGGCATCGCCACGTGCGGGAGCAATAGCGCCGACACGACCGACAAGAATGGCCACGGCACCCAGCTCGCGGGGATCGCGGCCGGCAGGGACCCGGGCCGCGCCACCCGTGGCGTGGCGCCCGCCGCGCGGCTCATCCCGATCAAGGTGAGCTGCGGGCTCGTGACCGCCGACGCCCTCACCAAGGGCGTCGATCGCGCGATCGCGGAGAAAGCGGACGTCGTCCTCCTCGCGCCCGGCGGCTATCCCGCCGGCCCGCCCGACGTGTCGGCATTCCTCAAGGACCGCATCGGCAAGAATCCCGACTATCCTCTTCGTGGTGGCATCCGTCTGGGATGGCACCGTCTACCCGCTGCCGGAATGGACGAGGCTCGACAATGCCCTCGTCGTCGCCGCGATGACGCTCGACGACGCCCGCAACGAGGTGCGGTTCAGCGACAGGGCGGGCGACCTCTGGGCGCCGGGTCGAGACGTCGAGACCGCTGACATCGCCCCGGACCCGGCGAACCCGAGCCTCCACGCCCTGTACATGATGCAGGGCACCTCGGCCGCCTCGGCGATCGTAGCGGGGTGCGCGGCCCTCGTGAAAGAAAAGACGGGTCAGACGGGCGGCCGCCTCAAGGCCGCGCTCGTCCAGGCGGCGGAGCCGAAGCCCGGCCTCGGAGCCCGGCTGAACTGCGGGAAGGCGATCCCGTGATCGACCGCCGCGCGTTCGTCCAGGGCATCGCCCTCGCGGCGCTTGCCGGCCCCCTCGCCGCGCAGGTGCAGCCGGCCCACGCGCACCGCGTGCCCCGCATCGGCGTCCTCGGCGAGGTCGATCCCATCGGGTGGACGGTCAGGACGTCGGCGGTGGAGGTGGAGTGCCGATGGGCCGAGGGCCGGCGCGACCGCCTGCGCGATCTGGCGGCCGAGCTCGTGGCCCTCGGGGTCGACGTCATCGTCGCCGCCGGCGCGTCATCGGCGCGCGCGGCCACGAGCGTGACGGCGGCCATCCCGATCGTCTTCGTCGCGGGCGTCGATCGTACGCGGGACGGCTCCATCGCGGGTCTCGCCGGACGAGGGGACAATGTCACCGGACTCCTGGTGCCGTCCGAGGCCGAGATCGCCTCGGAGAGCCTCCGGCTCCTGGCGCAGGTGGCGTCCGACCTCGACCACGTGGCCGTGCTCTCGAATCCCGACAACCCGCTCGCTCGGCGCGCGCTCGGGCACGCGCGGGCCGCCGCATCGAGGCAAGGCGTCGAGCTGCGCTGCGTCGAGGCCCGGACCATCGCCGATGCGGAGCGGGCCTTCACCGGTCGTGAAGGCGACAGGGCGGGCGGGCCTGCTCGTGCTGCCGGATGCGCTGTTCGCGATCGAGCAGCGGCGCATCGTCGCCCTCGCCGCCCTGCACCGGATGCCCGCGCTCTACTCATCTCGCTCCTTCGTCGAGGCCGGCGGCCTCATGGCCTTGTCCGGCAACGCGGCCGAGGTGATCCGCCGAACGGCCGCCGTCGTGGCGCGTGTCCTCGCCGGCGCGCGGCCGGCCGCCGTGCCCGTGGAAGCGCTCGCCCCGCTCGTGTTGACCGTGAACGCCGAGGCGGTGCGGACCATGGGCCTCGCGATGCCCCGCTCGCTCCTCGCGAGAGCCGACGCCGTCATCCGGGCATAGGCATGCACCAGGCCGCCGGAAGCTCGCTCATGACGTGTCGGCAGTGCCAGGCCACGATCCATCCGGGCCGGCGCTTCTGCTTCAATTGCGGCGCCGCGCTCGTCGCCACGTGCCTCGCGTGTGGCCACGCCAACCAGTCGACCGACAGGTTCTGCGCGGGATGCGGGCAGCCCGTGACCTCCTCGCCGCCCGCCGCGGTGCCGGACCACATCCTCACTGACAAGAGCGCGCTCGAAGGCGAGCGCAAGCAGGTCACGATCCTGTTTGCCGACCTCAAGGACTCCATGGAGCTGCTCGCGGGGCGCGACCCCGAGGAGGCCCGGAAGGTCCTCGATCCGGCGCTGGCCTTGATGATGGACGCCGTGCGCGAGTACGAGGGCACGGTGAACCAGGTGATGGGCGACGGCATCATGGCGCTGTTCGGCGCGCCGGTGGCGCTCGAGGACCACGCCGTCCGCGCCTGTCACGCCGCCCTGCGCATGCAGCAGGCGCTCGAGCGCTACGGGCGCGAGCTGCACGCGCGCGGGGGCGCCACGCCGCGCATCCGCATCGGCCTCAATTCCGGGGAGGTCGTCGTCCGCGCGATCGGCACCGGCCTCGCCATGGACTACACCGCGGTCGGCGCGAGCACGCACCTCGCCGGCCGCATGGAGCAGCTCGCCCGGCCGGGCGCCATCTTCATGACGGCGCGCGTCGCGCGCCTCGCCGAGGGGCATGTCGAGGCGACGCCGCTCGGCGAGATGGCGATCAAGGGCCTCGCCGAGCCCGTGACCGTGTACGAGCTCACGGGGCTGACGGGCGCCCGCTCGCGGCTCGAGATCGCCCTGGCCCGCGGCCTGACCCCGTTCGCGGGCCGCGAGCTGGAAATGGCCGCGCTCGCCCACGCGGTCGGGCACGCCCGCGCGGGGCGGGGCCAGGTCGTGGGCATCGTCGGCGAGCCCGGCGTCGGCAAGTCGCGCCTCATGTGGGAGCTCTTGCGCTCCGACCATCTGCGCGAGTGGGTCGTGCTGCGCGCGGGCGCGGCGGCGTACGGCAAGCGCTCGCCGTACCTGCCCGTCATCGAGCTGCTCCGTGCCGCGCTCGGCATCGCCCCGGGCGACGATGCGGCGGCGGCCCGGGCGCGGCTCGCGGAGGCCCTGACCGCGGAGGAGGCGGCGCGGTTCCTGTCGCCGGTCCTGGCGCTCCTCGACCTGCCCGTCGACGACGCGCGCTGGGCATCCCTCGACGCCGGCCAGCGGCGGCGGCGCACGCTCGACGCCGCGAAGTATCTCGTGACCCGCCGCGCGCGCGAGGCGCCCCTCTGCCTCGCGATCGAGGACGCGCACTGGATCGACGACGAGACGGAGGCCGTGCTCGACGCCCTCGTGGAGAGCGCGCCGCTGTCGCGCGTGCTCATCCTCGTGAGCTACCGGCCGGAGTGGCACCACGGATGGGCGAGCAAGACGTACTACAGCCAGGTCCGCGTCAACCCCCTGCCCGCGGCGGGGGCCGGCGCGCTGCTCGATGCGCTCCTCGGCCGCGCGCCCGAGCTCGCCGCGGTCCGGCAGCTCCTGATCGAGCGGACGGAGGGCAACCCCTTCTTCCTCGAGGAGAGCGTTCGCAACCTCGTGGAGCATCGCGTCCTCGCCGGCGAGCGCGGCGCGTACCGCCCTTCGAGGACCCCGTCGGTCGCGCATATCCCCGAGAGCGTGCACGCCGCGCTCGCCGCGCGCATCGATCGGCTCTCCTCCGAGGACAAGCAGGTGCTGCAGTCGGCCTCCGCCATCGGCAAGGACGTCCCGCGCCGGCTGCTCGCGGCGGCCGCCGACGTCCCCGAAGACGAGCTGCGGGCCGGCCTCGGCCGGCTCCAGGAGCGCGAGCTCCTGCACGAGATCCAGCTCGACCCGGAGATCACGTACACCTTCACGCACGCGCTCACCCAGGAGGTCGCGTATGCCGGCCTCGTCCGGGACCGCCGGCACGCGCTGCACGCGCGCATCGTGAAGGCGATCGAGCACGGCCCCGGCGGGGGCGCGCCCGAGCAGCTCGATGCCCTCGCGCATCACGCGGTGCGCGCGGAGCTCTGGGACTCGGCGCTCCGCTACTGCCGCGAGGCGGGCGCCCGCGCGTTCACGCGGTCCGCGCATCGCGGGGCGGCGGCGTATTTCCAGCAGGCCCTGGTCGCGCTCGAGCACCTGCCCTCGACCAGGGAGCGAATGGAGCAGGCGATCGACCTCCGCCTGGAGCTCCGCCATGCCCTGAGTCCGCTCGGGGAGTACCGGCAGATGCTCGACGCGCTCGGCGAGGCCGAGCGCCTGGCCGCAGAGCCTCGGCGACGAGCGACGCCACGGCGCCATCGCGTCGTTTCTGTGCAATGCGTTCACGCTGCGCGGTGACTTCGCGAAGGCCGTCGAGCACGGCGAGCGCGCGGCGCGCATCGCCACGAGCCTGGAGGACCACGCGCGCGAGGCCGTCGCCACCGCCACGCTCGCCCTCGCCTACTATGGCGCCGGCCAGTTCCGGCGCGCCGTCGAAGCGGGCAAGCGAACGATCCCGCTGGGCGACCCGGCGTATCCGTCGCCCATTCGGGATGGTGATGCCCCCGGCGGTGTACGGTCGCTCCGTCGCCGCCTGGGCCCTGGCCGACCTCGGCGACTTCGCCGAGGGGCGGTGCCTCGCCGCCGAGGCTCTGGCCATCGCCACGACCCTCGACCATCCGCACAGCATCATCTTCGCCTCGATCGGCGCCGGCATGGTCGATCTCCGGCGCGGCGAGGCCGGGGACGCGCTCGCGGTCCTGGAGCGCGCGCATGCGGTGTGGCGCACCGCCGATCTCCCCGCCGTGCTCATCGAGTTCGCGGGGCCGCTCGCCTCGGCGTACGCGGCGATGGGGCGGGCCGGGGAGGCCATCGCGCTGCTCGAGGAGGCCGTGGCCCAGGCCATCGCGCTGCGCCACGGCTTCGGTCACGTCCTCCGGACGGGCGGCCTGGCCGAGGCCTATCTGGCCGCCGGGCGCGTCGAGGACGCGCTCCCCCTGGCCCAGCTTTACGTGCAGGTCGCGAGGACGGTGCACCTGCGGGGCACCGAGGCGTGGGCCCTGCGCCTGCTCGCCGACGTGGAGATCCACCGCGAAAAGCCGGATGCCGAGGCCGCGATGCAGGCGCTCGCCGCCGCGCTCGTCATCGCGGAAGAGCTCGGGATGCGCCCGCTGGCGGCGCGCTGTCGGCTGACCCAGGCCGCGCTCGACCTGGCAGGCGGCAGTCCCGGGGACGCGCGCCGCGCCGCGACCATGGCGCTCGCGCAGTTCCGGACGCTCGACATGCCGCGATTCGCCGCTCAGGCCGAGGCGATGCTCCGGCGATCCTGACGTAATTGACATTGTCGATCGACAAAGTAGTATTGCCAACATGAATCGATCGCCCAATGAAGGAGCCCGTCGTCATGCGACAGTCCGATGCCATCCGGGAGACACCGTGGGCCGCCGTCTGGTCGCTCATCGGCAATACCCCACTGGTGCGGCTCGGCCGACTCGAGCCGCATGCGGGCGTCGAGATCCACGCCAAGCTCGAATCGAAGAACCCCGGCGGATCCGTGAAGGACCGCGCGGCCGCCTCCATGATCCTCGACGGCCTCCGCACGGGGGCGCTCCGGCCCGGCCGGACCTTGCTCGACGCGACGTCCGGCAATACGGGCATCGCGTACGCCATGCTCGGCGCGGCGCTCGGATATCCCGTCAAGCTCTGCGTCCCGTCGAGCGTCACCGAGGAGCGAAAGCGCCTGCTCCGCGTCTACGGGGCCGACGTCTTGTGGACCAGCCCCCTGGAGGGATCCGACGGAGCGATCCGCCTGGCGCAGCAGCTCTACGCCGAGGACCCGGACACCTACTTCTACCCGGATCAGTACAATAATCCGGCGAACTGGCGTGCGCACTACGAGACGACCGGGCCCGAGCTCCTCGAGCAGACCCGCGGGGCGCTCACCCACTTCGTCGCGGGACTGGGCACGAGCGGGACCTTCGTGGGAACGGGCCGGCGGCTGCGCGAAGCGCGACCCGACATCCGGCTGATCTCCGTCCAGCCCGACGCGCCGCTGCACGGCCTCGAGGGGCTCAAGCACATGGAGACGGCCATCGTCCCGGGCATCTACGATCCGGCGCTCGCCGACGAGGACGTGCGGGTCGAGACCGAGGCCGCGTGGGACATGGTGCATCGGGTCGCGCGCGAGGAGGGGCTCTTCGTCGGCGTCTCGGGCGCCGCCGCGCTCGTGGCCGCCATCAGCATAGCGGGCAGCCTCGAGCGCGGCCTCGTCGTCACCGTCATCCCGGACGGCGGCGAGCGCTATCTGTCGGATCGGGCGTTGATAGGCTGATCGCGCAGGAAGGCCGGTGCCGTGGATGAGCCGCCGCCGGCTCAGGCCACGCACTCCCCTTCCTGCGTCTCGACCACGAACTCCGCCTCTTCGCCCAGGTCGATGAAGTCGGCGGGCGTCGCCGTCTCCGGCGACAGCGCCTCGAGGTCGGCGAGCAGCGCCTTCACCCGCGGGACCTCCAGGCGGCGGAAGAACGACCGCGCGGATTCCCCCGGCCCTCCTTCTGCCGTGTAGAGGGCGACCAGCCGGTCGACCACCTCGGGGATGCGGCGGGCGGGCACCTTCGCGGCGATCCGGCCGAACGAGGCGCGGCCGCCGTCCACGCCGCCGCCGAGCATCACGAAGTACTGCGGCACCGCCTTGTCGCCGACCTTGCGGACGCTGCCCTGGAAGCCGAGCCCGGCGATGTGGTGCTGGCCGCAGCCATTGGGGCAACCGCTGATCTTGATGTCGAGGCCGGGGACGGCGGCGACGAGGTCGGGCCGCTCGCGCAGATGATCGCCGAGGAGCTTGCCGAGGCCGCGCGACTGCGTGACGGCCAACCGGCACGCCTCGGCGCCCGGGCAGCTCGTGACGTCGGCGAGCGAGCCCGCCCCGCCGAGGCCGAGCCTCACGGCGGCGAGCCGGCGGTACAGCTCCGGGACGTCAGCGGCGCGCACCCAGCGAAAGAGCAGGTCCTGGTCCGCCGTGACCCGCACCGTGCCGTCGCCGTAGGCGAGGGCGAGGTCCGCGATCACGCGAAGCTGGGCGCCGGTGAGATCGCCGAGGGGGACGGTGACGGCGACGAGCGCGTACCCGTCCTGCTTCTGGGGCCGGACATTCGTCGCCTGCCATTCGAGGAAGCCGCCGCTCAGCACGGGCAATGGGGTCCCGACCGCGGGGACGATGCCGGGGCCGCGCACCTCCGCGGAGGCGGCGCGCCTCGCCGCCTCCGCGACGGACGGCGGCGCCGGGCGGGACCAGTCGGGCGCGGTCTCGAGCGGCGGGCGCTCGGCGTCGAGGGACAAGGGGACGCCGCCTTCGTCCCGGACGAGGGCGAGCGCCTTCTCGAACTCGGCCCGCCACACGGCGAAGCCGAGCGAGCGGACGAGGAACTTCATCCGGTTCTTCTGCTTGTGCTTGTAGTCCCCGAGCCGGTGGAAGACGCGAAGGATGGCTTCGGCGACCTCGAGCATCTCCCCCGCGGGCAGGAAGTCGTACAGCTCGTCGCCGGACTTCGCAAAGGTCGACGTGCCGCCCCCGACGGTCACGCGGAAGCCACGCACGGGCACGCCGTCGACGATCTCCACCCGGGCCCGCCAGCCGATGTCGTTGATGGCCGTCACCGCATGATCGTCGGGGCAGCCCTCGAAGGCGATCTTGAACTTCCGCGGCAGGGTCGAGCTCAGCGGGTGCCGGAGCAGGTAGCGGGTGAGCGCCTCCGCATACGGTGTGACGTCGAAGGCCTCGTCGGCGGCGACGCCGGCATAGGGGCATGCCGTGATATTGCGGACCGAGTTGCCGCACGCCTCGCGCGTCGTCAGCCCGGCCTCGGCGAGGCGCCGCATGACGTGCTCGACGTCGTGGAGCTTCAGGAAATGGAGCTGGAAATTCTGCCGCGTCGTGATGTGGGCGAAGCCGCGCGACCACCGCTCCGCCGCATCCGCCACGGCATTGAGCTGCGCCACGTCGAGGATGCCCTGCGGGATCTTGATGCGGAGCATCTGCGCGTCGGCCGCCTGCCGCTGGCCATAGGTGCCGCGCACCAGCCGGTACGCTCGCCATTGATCCGGCCCGAGCTCGCCGCTCTCGAAGCGCTCGAGCGTTGTCACGAAGTCGTCGATCTCCGCCGCGTCCGCGAAGGAAAGCCGTGTCCGGCCGAGCGTCTTGGGATCATCGAGTGCAGCCATGGATCCTCAGGCTGCTGAAAAAGGCCCATCTGCGAGCGCTCGGCCGCACGCTCAACGTACAGAAAGTACGCCTCGCGTGCGGCCTGAGCAGCCTGCAGTCTTGCAGCATTCTCTTAGACGGCCTGGCTCTGGGCCAGCGCTGCGGGGTGGGGGAAGAGCGCGGCCGCGATGGCCGCGCCGGCCTTGACGACTTCGCCGATCACGATGGTGCCGGGCGCATCGGGATGCGCCCTCGACAGGGGTGCTGTGCCGAGCGCGTCGAGCGCGCCGATCCACGTGAGCGCCCGGTCGGTGCCCGCGGCCAGGCAGATGGCCGCCGGGGTGGCGGCGGACCAGCCCCGCGAGATCAGGAGCCGCGCGATGGCCGCGCGCGAGGCCAGGCCCATGAGGATCACGAGCGTCAGCGATCCCGGCGCCACCGATTCCAGGACGGGGCGATACGCCGCCTCGGCGTGTCCCGACACCACCGCGAAGCCCGAGGCGAGGCCGCGATGCGTGACGGGGATCCCCGACAGGGCGGGCGCGCTCACCGCCGTGGTCAGGCCGGGCACGACCTCGAAGGCAATCCCGGCCGCGGCGAGGGCGAGCGCCTCTTCCCCGCCGCGTCCCGAGCACGAAGGGATCGCCGCACTTGAGGCGGACAACGCGCTTACCTCGCGTTGCCCCGCGGATCATCAGCCGGTGGATCGTCTCCTGCGCGATCGACGGCCGCCCGGCTCGCTTGCCGACGGAAAAGCGCTGCGCGCCGGAGGTGAGGTCGAGGATCTCCGGTGAGACGAGCGCGTCGTAGAGCACCAGGTCGGCCTCCGCCAACCGGCGGGCGGCCTTCAGCGTGAGCAATTCGGGATCGCCCGGACCCGCGCCGACGAGCGAGACGAACCCGCTCATGCGCCGGCCTCCACCTCGACGCCGCGCTCCGCATAGAGCCGGTTCAGCGCGCGCAGGAGCAGCGGCCGCCGATCGGCCATCGGCACGCCCGTGGCGCGCTGCTCCTGGCGGAGCCGGCGCGCGACGTCCACCCATGCTTCGACGTCCTCGGGGACGGCGGCCTCGAGCGCCTCGCGAAGGAGCCCGGCGAGGGCCGGCGCGCGCCCCTCCGTGGAGACGGCGATCGTCACGCCGCCTCTGCGGAAGACGCCCCCCATGTAGGCGCTGGCGCGCTCCGCATCGTCGACCGCGTTCACGAAGACGCGGCGCTCCTCCGCGGCGGCCGCGACCTGGCGATTCACCTCGGGCGTCGCGGCGGCGACGGCGAACCAGGCGCCGTCGAGATCGCTCGGCGCGAACTCGCGCTGCAACACGATCACCCCGCTCAAACGACAGGAGGGCGGGCCCGATCTCCGGCGCCACGACCGTGACGTGGGCGCCCGCCCGGGTCAGCTCACCGAGCCTGGCCGCGGCCACGCCGCCGCCGCCCACCAGCAGGACCCTCCGGCCCTCGAGCTTCAGAAATACCGGGAGCAGCACCTGGTCGCTCATCGTCTTCTCCTCGGAACGGAAAAAGCCGAGGGCCGGGACCGTAGATCCGGCCCGGCCACTCGGCTTTCTGTCTTGGAACGACTTTCGCCTTGTCGTGGAACCGGCTACACGCGATACGTCAGCGGGACGTCCACCCAGGTTTTACATCGAGGGCACTTGGCGCTGGCCTGACCGCTCGCCGCGCTGACGCGCAGGATGGCGTTCTTGATCACCAGCCCCTCCTCGCCCGGGACGACGATCTTCGTCCGGCACGTGGGGCAGCGCTGCTCGTCAACGGGAATCGTGAGCCCGGCCATGTCTATCGCTGTCTCGCCCTTATATCTCTCATTGTCGCTCGATTTTGTCAAGAATATATCCAGACCCCGATCGACCATGGGGGAAATGGCGGGCGCCGCGGGCGATCGGATCAGACCCCGCCGGGGTCGATCCCGTGTTCCTTGAGCTTCTTTCGGAGGGTATTGCGGTTGATGCCGAGGAGCTGGGCGGCGCGGACCTGGTTGCCCTTGGTCTCGCGCATGACCGCCCGGAGCAACGGCTTCTCGACGAGGCCGACCATGAGGCCGTGGAGATTGGCGGAGGTGTGCCCGCGCAGCCCGCGCACGCACTCGTGCATCTTCTTCTCGATGATCTCCTCGAGCGAGGCATCGGTGCCGACGACGGCGGCGGCCGCGGACACCGGCCCGATGGGCAGGTGCTCGGGCAGGATGACGCCGGCCGAGGCCATGACCATCGCGCGCTGGATGACGTTCTCGAGCTCCCGCACATTGCCCGGCCAGGCATAGCCGACGAGGCGGTCGAGGGCGTCCGCGGCGATCACGCGCTCGCCGAGGGACTCGGCGTACTTGGCGAGCATGTGCTCGACCAGCAGCGGGATGTCGCCCCGCCGCTCGCGCAGCGACGGCAGGGACAGCATCACCACGTTGAGGCGGTAGAAGAGGTCCTCCCGGAAGCGGCCCTCGCGCATCATCCCCTCGAGATCGCGATGCGTGGCGGCGAGCACGCGCACGTCCATGCGGATCAGCTCGTGGCCGCCCACGCGCTCGAAGGATCGCTCCTGCAGCGCGCGCAGGAGCTTGACCTGCAGCTCGGCCGGCATGTCGCCGATCTCGTCGAAGAAGACGGTGCCGCCGTGGGCGAGCTCGAGCTTGCCGAGCCGCCGGTCCTTGGCGTCGGTGAAGGCGCCCTTCTCGTGGCCGAACAGCTCGGACTCGAGCAGGGTGACGGGAATGGCGGCGGCGGAGATGCCCACGAAGGGCCGGCCGGCGCGGCGGCTGTAGTGGTGGAGCGCGCGGGCGACGACTTCCTTGCCCGTCCCCGACTCCCCGCGGAGCAGCACGCTCACGTCGCTGGCCGCGATGCGCCCGATCGCCTTGTACACCTCCTGCATCGTGGGATGGCGCCCGACGAGGGCCCCGAACTCCCACACCTCCTTGAGCCCGGTCCTGAGCGAGCTGACCTCTTGCGTGAGCCGCTGGGCCGTCATGGCCCGCTCCGCGAGGAGCAGCGCCTCGTCGAGATCGAAGGGCTTGGCCAGGTAGTCGTAGGCGCCCTGCTGCATCGCCTGGATCGCCGTCTCCATCGTGCCGTGCGCGGTCATGATGACGATCTGGGCGTCGGGGCGAAGCTCGCGTGTCCGCTTGAGGAGCGTGAGGCCGTCCATGCCGGGCATGCGCACGTCGAGCAGGATGAGGTCGAACGGGCCGGTCTCGATCTGGGCGAAGGCGGCGGTGCCGTCCTTCACCGCGGTGACCTGGTAGCCGGCGCCGCGGAAGCCCTTCTCGAGGACCCAGCGCAGGCTGTCCTCGTCGTCGGCGATCAGGATGCGGCCGTCAGGCATGGATCACCGGGCGATCGGGAGAAAGCATGAGACGGCCGTGCCTTTCGCGGGCTCGCTCTCGATCTGGATGGCGCCCCGATGCTCCTCCACGATGCGGTGGCAGAGGGCCAGCCCCAGGCCGAGCCCGGTGTCCTTGGTGGTGAAGAAGGGGGTGAACAGCTTGGCGCGGGTGGCCTCCGGGATGCCCTCGCCCTCGTCCGTCACCTGGACCTCGGCCATGCTCTTGAGCCCGCGGCCGAGGTCCATCTTGGCGAAGAGCGGGTTCATCGACAGGCGCGTGACCAGGGTGAGGCGGCCGCCGCGCGGCATCGCCTCCATCGCATTGCGCACCAGGTTGTGGAAGACCTGCAGGATGCGGTCCTCATCCGCGAGGATGGGCGGCATGCTCGGATCGTAGCGCCTGACGATGGTCACCCCGCGCTCGGCGGCCGTCCCCTCGGACATCAGCGCGACGCGCTCGAGGAGCTGGTGGATGTTCAGCGGCACCGGACGCAGGGCCACGGGCCGGCCGAGATCGAGCAGCATCTCGATGATCCGGTTGACCCGGTCGACCTCCTTGAGGAGCACGTCGGTGTACTCGCCCCACCGCGCCTCGTCGGCGAGCTCGCGCTTCAGGAGCTGGACGGTGCCGCGGATCGCGCCGAGGGGATTTCTGATCTCGTGGGCGAGGCCCATCGCGATCTGGCCGGCCGCGGCGAGCGTCTCGCCCCGGCGCATCTCGGCCTCGAGCTGGTACAGCCGCGTGATGTCGCGCACGACCGCGACGGCGGCCGTGACCGCGCCGCTCTTCCCCGCGAGCGGCGCCGTGACGATGCTCACGTGCATGGATCGGCCGTCGGGAGTCTCGACCAGCGCCTCGGCTTCCGAGCGGCTCTCGCCCGTCGTCAGCGTATCGCTCAGGTGGCGGGCGAGAGACGTCTCGGCGGGGAACACCTCCTTGAGGGTGCGGCCGACGACGCGCCGCGCGGACCGACCGAGCAGGGCCTCCGCCGCCGGGTTCCAGAGGGCGATGCGCAGCCCCTCGTCGACCCCGACGACGGCGTCGGGAAGTCCCGCCAGGAGGCCCTCGTAGTCGAACCGCATCACCGCGTGCGCCCCCGCTCAGAGTCCGTGAACGCATCGCGCCGTCGAGGAGCGCCGCGGCTTAGCCGGGCGCTTCCGAGCGTCTGGGGAGTGGGGGGCCATGTCCGGGCCCCCACTCAGCGAGAGCCAGGTCGGGCACCGCATTCATGGTGAGAGGGGCCCGCTCGCCCGCCTCCAGCCGGTCGTGGCCGGCGGCGGCGATCATCGCGGCATTGTCGGTGCAGAGGCGACGCGAGGGGATGTGCAGATGCCAGCCGCGCTCGGCGCACTCCCCCGCGAGCGCCTCGCGGAGCGCGGTGTTCGCGGCCACGCCACCGGTGAGCACGATGCGATCGATGCCGAGGTCCCGCGCCGCCCGCACGGTCTTTCTCACGAGCGTCTTCACCACCGTCGCCTGGAACGAGGCGGCGATATCGGCCACCTGGCCCGCGTCGAGCGCGCCCGCCCGGCGCACGTGAAGCGACACCGCCGTCTTGATCCCGCTGAACGAGAAGTCCGGTGCGCCGTCGCTCATCTGCGCGGTGGGGAATGCGATGGCCCGGGCATTACCCGCGGCGCCGACCCGCTCGATCGCCGGGCCGCCCGGGTAGCCGAGCCCCAAGAGCTTGGCGACCTTGTCGAAGGCCTCGCCCGCGGCGTCGTCGCGCGTCTGGCCGATGCGCTCGTAGCGGCCCCGCGCGCGCGCGACGTACAGCGCGGTATGGCCCCCCGACACCACGAGCGCGAGGAACGGAAAGCTGGGCGGCTCCGCTTCGAGGAAGGCGGCGTAGACGTGACCTTCGAGGTGGTTCACGCCGACGAGCGGCAAGCCGCGGGCGTAGGCGATGGACTTGGCCACGGCGCACCCGATCAAGAGGCAGCCGACCAATCCCGGCCCCTGGGTGACCGCGAGGCCGTCGAGCTCGGCCAGGCCCAGGCCCGCGACCTCGAGCGCCCGCCGCACGACCGGCCCCACGACCTCGAGATGCCGCCGCGACGCCAGCTCGGGGACGACGCCGCCGTACGGTGCATGGACGTCGTCCTGGGAGGCCACGATGCTCGACAGCACCTTGCGGCCGCCGTCGAGCACCGCGGCGGCCGTCTCGTCACAGGAGGTCTCGATGCCGAGGACGATCATGCGCGCGCGATCATCGGGGAAATGGGGGGAGCCTGCGTGCGCAGCCGGCGCTCTGACAACGCGGTGGCTCGATCGGACCGGTGAGCGCCGTGATCACCCTCGCCGAACCGACCGAGCCACTCGCCCTTTCGAGCGTCCAGACTTTCCGCGTCCTAGCTTTTCTGAGCCTGCGGTCCGGCGGGCCCCGGCCGACTCTTGTCCATGATCTTCATCGCCTTGAGCAGATCGAGCGCGCGCTGGAGCTGCACGTCGCGCTTCAAGAGCTCCTGCGGATTGTCGGTGGCCGGCGGGGGCGCCGGTGGCTCCGGCGCGGCTCCCGCGACCGGCGCGGGGGGCTTCGGCTGCTCGACGATGATGTCCGGCGTCACACCCTTGCCGTGAATGCTGCGCCCCTTGGGCGTGTAGTACTTGGCGGTGGTCAGGCGAAGGCCCGAGCCGTCCGACAGCGGGATGATGGTCTGCACCGACCCCTTGCCGAAGCTCTGGGTGCCGATCACCACGGCCCGCCCCCAGTCCTGGAGCGCGCCCGCCACGATCTCGGACGCCGAGGCGCTGCCCTGGTTGATGAGCACGACCATCGGGAAGTCCGAGAACACCCGCTTCGAGTTCGCCTGGAAGCGCATGTTCTGGTTGCGGACGCGCCCTTCGGTGTAGACGACCAGGCGCCCGGAGTCGATGAACTTCTCCGTCACCTCGACGGACGAGGTGAGCAGTCCGCCCGGGTTGTTCCGCAGATCGAGGATCAGGCCCTGGATCTTGCCGTCCTTGGTGTACTTCTCGAGCGCCGCCTCGAGATCCCCCGAGGTCTGCTCCTGGAACTGGCGCAGCCGGATGTACTCGATGCCCGGCTCGAGCTGCTGGTTCTTCACCGACTGCACCCGGATCTGCTCGCGGACGATCGGGAAGTCCTTCGCCTCCGCCCAGCCCTCGCGGACGATGCTGATCGTCACCTTGCTCCCCGGCTTGCCGCGCATGCGCTTGACGGCGTCGGTGAGCTGCATGTCCTTGGTCGACAGGCCCTCGATCTTGACGATGCGGTCGCCCGACAGGATGCCGGCCCGGTAGGCCGGCGTGCCCTCGATCGGCGCCACCACGGTCAGCACGTCGTCCTTCAGCGTGATCTCGATGCCGAGGCCGCCGAAGCTCCCGGTCGTCTCGACCTGCATCTCCCGGTACATCTCGGGATCGAGGAACGAGGAGTGCGGGTCGAGCCCGCGCAGCGTGCCCTTGATCGCGCCGTAGATGACGTCCTTGGCGGGAACCTCGTCGACGTACTGGCTCTGGATGATCGAGAGGACCTCGGTGAACAGCTTGAGGTTCTCGTAGGTGGCCGCCGAGTCATTGCTCTTGCTCGCAACGCCGCCCCCGAGGGAGAGCGTGAGCGCAAGCAGGAGCGCCGAGATCATGCCCACCTTCTTCACGTGCCGAATGGGACCCATGGGAACCTCCGCCTGGCGTTCGTGCCAGACCCGGAAATGGTGACGCCTCGCTACGCTGCTAGATCATCGGGGGGGCCTCGACGGCCCCCTCCGAGCTCCCGCGCGCCAGCCGGCGCTCGAACGGTGCCCGCAGCCGGAGCCACTGGGCGGGATCCTGTGGCCGCCCGCCGTGCCGGACCTCGAAATAGAGGCGCGGGCCCTGAAGTGAGCCCGTGTCCCCAACCGTGCCGATGGCCTGCCCCTGCTTGATCTCGTCTCCCTCCGCGACCCGGATATTGGACGCGTGGGCGTACAGCGTGTAGTACTCGCCGCCGTGGTCGACGATGATCAGGTTGCCATATCCACGGAACCAGCCCGTGTACAGCACTTGACCCGACGCCACGGCCGTGATGCTCGTGCCTTCCGCCACATCGATATCGATCCCGTTCCTGAACGTCTTGGTTCCGAACCTCGGATGAACTTGCGCCCCGTATTCTCCGACCACCCGGCCGTCCGCCGGCCACGCCAGTCGGCCCCGAAGACCAGCAAATCCCGTACCAGAGACGCCAGGCGCGCTGTCGATCGGCGGCGCCGGGCGCGACCGGGCCGTTGGAGGCGCCGCCTTGGCCGCCGCCGCCCTGCGCTGCTTCTCTTGAAGATCCCGGATGAATGCCTCCAGCCGCTTGGCCGCTTCGGACAGCTCCCCGACCATCCGATCGTGGTAGGCCCGCTCGTCCTTGACGCGAGCCAGGAGCACCTGTCGCTTGGCCGCTTCCCTGTCGGCTTCGGCGCGCTCCTCGTCGACCTCGGATCGCAGACCGGTCAGATCCTTCTGCCGCGCCTCCAAGCGAGATTTGCGCTCGGCCAGGCCCTCGGAAGTCACACGATACTCTCGAATCAATCGAGCGTCCACCGTGGCCAGCGTGGTGAGATGCCGGAGCTGCACGGCCTTGGCGACGGGATCGTCGCCGGAGAGAAGAAGGGGCAGCGCGCCGCCCTGGGCCTCGAGCTTGTAGAGGGCCCGGAGCCGCCGCTCGAGCACCTCCTCCTGGCCGAGCCGCTGCCGACCGAGCTTGCCGATGTCCGCCTGGAAATCGCCGATATCCGCCTGGGCCTTCTTGATCCTGCCGTCCAGCGTCACCACCTGCTTGCGCTTGTCCGTGACCCGCTTATCGATGGATTCGAGCTCGGCGAGCAGCCCCGCCTCCCGCTTCTTGGCGTCCGCCGCCTTCTGGCGCTCCTCGTTGAGGCGCTTCTGCGTCTGCCGGAGATCCTGCTGCTTCTCGCCGATGTCGGCGCCGTCGCGCTTCTGAGCGCCCGCGGGCGCGCCGGCGAGGGCAAGCGCCAAGGCGGCGGCGGTCGCGAGCCGGATCATCCCCCTCATTTTGGGGGTCTGCCTCGTCATGCGAGGGTCTGCTTCGTCGCCAGGAGCCCGCCGATCGCGCCGAGCGCCGTCCCGCCGCCGATGAGGCCGAGCATCTGGGGGAACGACAGGAAGACCGCGCGCTCCAGCCCGAGCGTCACCGGGAGCAGGGGCTCGAGCCGGGGCGCCGCCAGCGCGAAGGCCGCTTCCAGCACGGCGAGCGCCAGCGTGCCCGCGACCAACCCCTGCGCCATGCCCTGCAGGAGGCGGGGCAGCCGGATCACGCTCTCCGCCGCGCCCACCAGCCGCATGATCTCCATCTCGTCGCGCCGGAGGTGGAGCACGAGTGTGGTCGCCGTGGTCACCGTGAGGATGGCCGCCAGGGCGAGCACCGCACCGACGCCCAGCCCCACGAGCTGAAAGAGGCGCTGGAACTGGGCGAGCCCCTCGACCCACTGGGCGCCTCCCTGCACGTCCTCCACCTCGGGGAGCGCCGTCAATCGCCGGACGAGCTCGCGAGTGCCTTCGGGGGTGGCCCGGTCGGAATCGGGGGTCACCTCCACGGAGGCGGGCAGCGGGTTCCGCGGAAGCTGGTCCGCCACGTCAGCCTGCCCACCAAGCGAGCGCTTGAGCAATTGCAGTGCCTCGTTCTTGGACACGTAGCGCACCCGCTGGATCCCGCCCAGCGCCTCGATCCGGCGCAGGAGATCGTTGACCTTGGCCGCCGGCGGCTCCTCGCGCAGGTAGACGACGACGCGGACCCGGTCGCGCCACTGGCCGATCGCGCGGCCGAGATTCAGCGACAGGAGCCAGAAGCCGCCGAGCGCCGCGAGCGACAGCGCGATGAGCAGGATGGCGCTGACGCCGACCCGCCCCGTCCGCCGGAGGTCGCGGAGCGCCTCGCTCACGAGAAAGCTCGTCACGCTCAGCCCTCGTCCTTCACGAGGAGGCCGCGCTCGAGCCGGAGCGTCCGGCGCTCGAGCAGGCCCACCAGCTTCGCCTGGTGCGTCGCGAAGAGCACCGTCGTGCCGCGCCTGCCGATGTCCTTGATCAGCTCGAGGATCTCCCCGGCCATGTCGTCGTCGAGATTGCCCGTCGGCTCGTCCGCGATCAGGAGCGGGGGCGCCTTCACGATGGCACGCGCGAGCGACGCCCGCTGCGCCTCGCCCTGCGAGAGCTGGTGGGGGTGCGCCTGGGCCCGCGCCGAGAGCCCGACCGCCTTGAGGGCGGAAAACGCCAGCGGCGTGATCTCGCGGCGCGGCGTGCCGAGCACGCGGAGCACGAAGGCGACGTTGTCGAACACCGTGCGTCCGGCGAGGAGCTTGGCGTCCTGGAAGACGATGCCGATGGACCGGCGGAGCTGCGGAATCTCGCGGCGGCGCAGGGTCGAGAGGTCGAAGCCCGCGACCTCGATCTCGCCTTCGGTGGGCCGCTCGGCCCGGTAGAGCATCCTGAGGAGCGTCGTCTTTCCCGCTCCGCTGGCGCCGTACAGGACGACGAAGTCACCCGGGTCGACGCTGAAGGTGATGTCGACGAGGGCGGGGACCCGGCTGCGTCCATCTCCGAAGACCTTCGACACGCCCTGAAGCCGAATCATGGCACGCACCGGACATTGTACTTAACTACTCATGCTTTCGGAAGTTTCTCCCCGAGGAGCGCGTTGACGACGGCGGGATTCGCGCGCCCGCCTGTCGACTTCATCACCTGCCCGACGAGGAAGCCGTGCGCGGCCTTCTTGCCCGCCAGCAGATCGGCCACGACCTTGGGATTGGCCGCGAGCACCTCGTCGACCACCGCGGCAAGCGCTCCGGCGTCGGCGACCTGGGTCAGGCCTTCGCGGCGCACGATAGTGTCGGCCGCCTCGCCCGAGCGATACATCTTCTCGAAGACGTCCTTGGCGATCCGTCCGCTGATGCTGCCGTCGTCGATCAGCGCGAGCAGCCCGACGAGATGACCCGGTGGAACCGGACTGGCGGCGACGGCGGCATCGTCATCGCCCGGCAGCTCGCGCAAGAGCTCGTTCAGGATCCAGTTGGCGACGATCTTCGGCTTGCCGTGGGCGCGCGTCGCCTCCTCGAAGTAGTCGGCCAATCCCCGCCCCTGGGTGAGGAGCTCGGCGTCATAGGCCGAGAGACCGTAGGCCAGCGCGAAGCGCGCGCGGCGCGCCGCCGGCAGCTCGGGCAGGCCTTGCGCGGATCTCGTCGATCCACCCTTGCTCCACGTGAAGGGGCGGCAGGTCCGGCTCCGGGAAGTAGCGGTAGTCGTGGGCGAACTCCTTCGAGCGCATGGAGACGGTCCGGGCCCGGTCGGGATCCCACAGCCGCGTCTCCTGCACGAGCCGCTCGCCCGCGTCGAGGGCGCGCGCCTGGCGCACGACCTCGTACTCGAGCGCGTGCTGGACGTTCCGGAACGAGTTCAGGTTCTTGATCTCGATCTTCGTGCCCAGCTCGGCGACCCCGCGCGGCCGCAGCGACACGTTGGCGTCGCAGCGCATCGAGCCTTCTTCCATGTTGCCGTCGCACACGCGCAGGTAGATCAGGATGGCGCGGAGGGCGCGCAGGTACGCGGCGGCCTCCTCGGGACTTCGCAGGTCCGGGTGGGAGACGATCTCCATCAGCGGCACGCCGGCGCGGTTGTAGTCCACCTGGCTCGCCGCCGCCGTCTCGAGCGTCCCCTCGTGGACGAGCTTGCCCACGTCCTCCTCGAGGTGCAGGCGCTGGACGCGGATGTCCCGCGTGCCGTCCCCCGACGCGATCGCGAGCAGGCCGTGCTCGGCGAGCGGCTCCTCGTACTGGCTGATCTGGTAGTTCTTCGGCATGTCCGGGTAGTAGTAGTGCTTCCGCGCGAAGCGGTTCCGCACGTTCACCGCGCAGCCGAGGGCCAGCGACGTCTTGACGCCGAATTCGATGGCGCGCCGGTTGATGACGGGCAGCGAGCCCGGCATGCCCTGGCAGACGGGACAGGTCTGGGTATTGGGGGCGGCGCCGAAGCCCGTCACGCAGCCGCAGAACATCTTGGTCGCCGTCGCGAGCTGCGCGTGCACCTCGAGCCCGATGACGGTCTCGTACGCGGACTCGCTCACGGCCGGTCCTTTCCGAGGTTTGGCCCGAGGCTCGGCCGGCGGGTGTGCCAGTCGGTCGCGCGCTCGTAGGCGTGCGCCGCGCGCAGCACCGTCGCCTCGTCGAAGGCGCGGCCGATGAGCTGAAGCCCGATGGGCAGGCCGCCGCCGGTGAAGCCCGCCGGCACCGAGATCCCGGGCAGGCCCGCCAGGTTGACCGGGATCGTCAGCACGTCGTTCAGGTACATCGACAGCGGATCCGCCCGTTCGCCGAGCTTGAAGGCGACGCCGGGCGTCGTGGGCGCGGCGATCAGGTTCACCCGCTCGAAGGCCTCCTGGAAGTCGCGCCGCACGAGCGTGCGCACCTTCAGGGCGCGGCCGTAGTACGCGTCGTAGTAGCCCGCGGACAGCGCATAGGTGCCGAGCATGATGCGGCGCTTGACCTCGTCGCCGAAGCCCGCCGCGCGCGTCTTGGCGTACATGTCGATCAGGTCCTTGCCGCCAGGCGCGCGCAGGCCGTACTTGACCCCGTCGTAGCGGGCGAGGTTCGAGGACGCCTCCGCGGGCGCGATGACGTAGTACGCGGCGAGCCCGTACTCGGTGTGCGGCAGCGACACGGGCTCGGTGCGCGCGCCGAGCCGCTCGAGCGTGGCGATCGCCGCGCGCACCGCGGACTCGACCTCGGGGCTCATCCCGTCGATGAAGTACTCCGTCGGGATGCCGATGCGCAGGCCCTCGATCCCGCGGCCGAGCTCGGCCCGGTAGTCGGGCACCGGCGTGGCCACCGCCGTCGAGTCCATGGGATCGGCGCCCGCGATGACCTGCAGCATCAGCGCGACGTCCTCGACGGTGCGCCCGAACGGCCCGACCTGGTCGAGCGAGGACGCGAAGGCGATCACGCCATAGCGGGACACGCGGCCATAGGTGGGCTTGAAGCCGACGGTTCCGCAGAACGCGGCGGGCTGGCGGATCGACCCGCCGGTATCGGTGCCGAGGCTCGCCGCGGCCATGCCCGCGGCCACCGCCGCCGCCGCGCCGCCCGACGAGCCGCCGGGCACGCGGTCCACGTCCCACGGATTGCGCGTGGTGAAGAAGCCGGAGTGCTCGGTCGACGAGCCCATCGCGAACTCGTCCATGTTGACCTTGCCGAGGACCACCGCGCCCGCCTCGACGAGCCGCGCCACCACCGTCGCGTCATAGGGCGGCACGAATCGCTCGAGGATCTTCGAGCCGGACGTCGTCCGGATGCCGCGCGTGCAGAACAGGTCCTTGAGCGCGACGGGGACGCCATCGAGCGGGCCGCGCGGCTGACCCGCATGGAAGCGCGCGTCCGCGGCGGCCGCCTGGGCGAGCGCGTGCTCACGCGTCACCGTCAGGAAGGCGCGCACCTCGCCGTCGAGGGCGTCGATCCGGCCGAGATACGCGACTGCCGCCTCGGTGGGGGTGACCTCCCGGCGCCGGAAGCGCTCACCCAGCTCGGAAAGGCTCAGCCCGGTCAGCACGAACCGCCGCCCCCTAGGAGCCTGTCGGAAAAATGCCGGCTAGAGCGATGAGAAGGGTCCAGCTGCGAGGCGGCGCCCGAAGGCAGCCGGCGAGGCGTACTCGAGCAGGGCGAGCCGCAGCCGCGGCGAGGCCAGCAGTACGGAACTCTTGGCGAGCGCTCGCGAGCTACGTTGAGCCGGCTGTCGAGGGCGCCAACGAAGCAGATGGGCCCTTATCATCGCTCTAGTCCTCGATGATCTTCGGCACCCGGAAGAAGTCGCCGTGCGGATCGGGCGCGTTCGCGAGCATCTCGTCGCGCGGAAAGGACGGCCTCGGCTCGTCGTCCCGCATGATATTGGTCAGCGGGACCGCGTGAGACGTCGGCTCCACACCGTCGACGTCGAGCGCGCGGAGCTTGTCGATGTACGCGAGGATGCCGTCCAGCTCGCGGCGCATCCGCTCCTTGTCCTCGGGGCGCAGCTCGAGCCGGGCGAGGCGCGCCACGTGCTCGACCTCCTCGAGGGTGATCCTCGGATTCCCCATCACCTAGATCTCCTCGAGGTGCGCGTACTGCAGCGACAGGCGCTTCCGGCCGACGCTCGCGAAGTTGACGGTGGCGATCACGTCGCTCCCCTCGCGCTGCAGGCCCACGAGGAGCCCCTCGCCATAGCGGGCGTGGCGCAGCTTGGCGCCGAGGCGGAACGGGAAGTCCTCGCCGGGGTCGGGCGGGGGCACGGCAGCGGGCGCCGCGGCGCGCTCGGAGCGGGCCGCGTTCAGCATGGTCAGCTCGGATTCCGGGATCTCGAGGAGGAAGCGCGACGGCTCGCCCACCCCATACCCCTGGATGCGGCGGTGGAGCGCATAGGAGAGGAAGAGTCGCTGCTTGGCGCGCGTGATGCCGACGTAGCAGAGGCGCCGCTCCTCCTCGAGCTGGTCCGCGTCGTTCATCGAGCGGGAGTGCGGGAAGACGCCCTCCTCCATCCCCGTGAGGAATACCACGGGAAACTCGAGTCCCTTGGCGGAGTGGAGCGTCATCAGGGTGACGCCGCCCGCCTCGTCATCCATCTCGTCGATGTCCGCCACGAGCGCGATGGAATCGAGGAAGGCCTCGATCCTGACGTCGGACGCGCCGAGCGTTTCCTGATCGGCGACGAATTCCTCCGAGGCGGCGACGAGCTCCTCGAGGTTCTCGAGCCGCGCGGCCCCCTCGGCCGAGCGGTCGGCGCGGAGCGAGTCCTTGTAGCCGGAGGCGGAGACGACCTCGTCGATGAAGGCGGGAACGGCCGCCGTCGCGCGGCGCTCGGCGAGCCGCGCGATCAGGCGGGCAAAGTCCTCGAGCGCCTTCCGCGGCTTGGTCCCGAAGTCCGGCGGAAGATGGGCACAGGCGGCGAGGAGGGATGCGCGGCTCTCGCGCGCGAGCTCGCCCAGGCGGTCGAGCGTGGCCTTGCCGACGCCGCGGGTGGGCGCCGCCACCGCGCGCCGGAACGCCACGTCGTCGAAGGGATTCACGATGAGGCGGAGATACGCCACGACGTCCTTGATCTCGCGCCGCTCGTAGAACCGCACCCCACCCACGATCAGGTAGGGGATGCTGGCGCGGCGCAGGGCGTCCTCCATGACCCGGGACTGGGCATTCGTGCGGTAGAAGACGGCGACGTCTCGGTAGTCGACGCCCTCGCGGCGCAAGCCGCGCACGAACTGGGCGACGAAGCCCGATTCTTCGTTCTCGTCCCAGGCCCGGTAGACGGCCGCCTTGTCGCCCTCGCCGTTCTCCGTCCAGAGGCGCTTGTCCTTCCGGGCCTTATTGTTGGCGATGACGTGGGAGGCGATCTCGAGGATGCGCTTGGTCGAGCGATAGTTCTGCTCGAGCGCGATCACCCGGCAATCCGGGTAGTCCTTCTCGAAGTCGAGGATGTTCCTGAGATCAGCACCTCGCCACCGGTACACCGACTGGTCGGGGTCGCCGACGACGCAGAGGTTCCGGTGCTGCCTCGGTCAGCATCTGGACGATGCGGTACTGCGCCCGGTTCGTGTCCTGGTACTCGTCGACCAGGACGTAGCTCCAGACCGAGCGGTACCAGTCGAGCGCCTGGGGAACCGTCTCGAGCAGCCGGACGACGCGGAGCAAGAGGTCGTCGAAATCGACGCCGCCCGCCGCGTGCAGGCGCTCTTCGTAGAGGCGGTAGAGCGAGGCGATGCGCTCCTCGCGCGGCGTCCGCGCGAGCTGCTCCACGTCCTCGACGGACAGCATCTGGTTCTTCGCGTGGCTGATGCGGTGCACCACGGCGGCCGGCGTCAGCGCGCGCTCGTCGAAGTCGAGCTCGCGCATCGCCTCCTTCACCAGGGCCTGGCGGTCGTCCTCGTCGTAGATGACGAAAGAGGTCGGCAGCCCCGCCTGGACCGAGCGCTCGCGCAGGATGCGCACGCAGGTCGAGTGGAACGTGGAGATGAGCGGCGGCCGGATTCCCGCGGGCAGGACGAGCGCCTCCACCCGCTGGCGCATCTCCGCCGCCGCCTTGTTCGTGAACGTCACCGCGATGACGGAACGCGGGTTCACGCCCTCGACGCCCAGGAGATACGCGATGCGGTGGGCGATGACCCGCGTCTTGCCGCTGCCCGCTCCCGCGAGGACGAGCACCGGCCCCTTGGTCGTGGTCACGGCATCGCGCTGGGGGGCGTTCAGGGGACGGAGCAGGGATTCGGCGGTGACTTCGGAGCGAAACATGGGCACCTACGATATCACAGGGTAAACGGCGGGGTTACGGGGGTGAAACGCGAGAGGCCGGGCCCCTGTGACGGGGCCCGGCCTTCTGTACGAGTGGTTCGCGCTAAGCCCGGCGAACGTTGGCGGCCTGCAGGCCCTTCGGGCCGCGGGTCACCTCGAACTCGACCTTATCGCCCTCGGCGAGGCTCTTGAAGCCCTGGGCCTGGATGGCGCTGAAGTGGACGAATACGTCTTCGCCACTCTCCTGGGTGATGAAGCCGAAGCCCTTCGCGTCGTTGAACCACTTGACTGTACCTGTTGCCATGGATCCTGTACCTCTTCTTCTGAGGCTTGCGCCTCGGTGTTCCCCGCCACCATGGCGGGGGCGTCCTTCGGGAGTGAAGGACAAACAAAAACGCCGCGGGATCTGAGTCCTCGCGGCGTTGATCGCGACTTTCTGTCCGCTGCCAACCAATCCTGCTACCGGGTGAACCCACTACCATGCGGCACGGTACACGCGTTTTCCAAACCTGTCAACCGAGATTTCACGGGCTCCCGGCCCGGGGTATTGGGGGCCAGTCCGGGCTTGACCGGCCTCCGGGGAGGTGCTAGTGACAGGGACGAAGAGCGATCGCGCCTCGGGCTCATCGACCTGAGCCGTCTAAGGAGGCTAAGCAAAGCGCAAGCCGGGCGACGAGAAGGGTCCAGATGCGAGGCGGAGAGGGCCGCGGCCCCCGAGGCGTACTTGCCGTACGTTGAGGGGCGCCGCGGCCCTCTCCAACGAAGCAGATGGGCCCTTATCGTCGTCCGCGCCACGGAGTCGCCATGAAGATCGGCTTTCACCTGACCCCGTTCTGGAGTCCCACGGATCGCGGCGCCACGCGCATCATCGACGAGGCCGTCGCCGTGGTGAGCGCCGCGTCCCGCATGGGCTTTTCGTGGGTGTCCATCGGCCAGCACTTCGTCTCGCACCCGACGGTGTGGCCGCAGCCCTTCCCGATCCTCGCCCGCCTGGCCCCCGAGACCGGATCGATGCGGCTCAAGACCTCGGTGCTGCTCCTGCCCATGCTGAATGCCGTGGAGGTCGCCGAGAATGTCGCCACCCTCGACCACATCTGCCACGGGCGGCTCGACATCGGCGTGGCCATCGGCTACCGCGAGGCGGAGCTCGAGGCGGTCGGGCTCGCGCGCAAGGACCGCGTCAAGAAGCTCGAGGAGTCGCTCGAGCTCATGAAGCGCCTCTGGGCCGGCGAGGCGGTGACCTTCCACGGCGCCTACACGTCGGTCACCAATGGGCGCATGGGCTTCCCCCCCTATCAGGCGCCCCATCCGCCCCTCGAGATGGGGGCGCAGAGCGAGGGCGCCACCCGCCGCGCGGCCCGGCTCACCGACGGCGTCTTCTTCGGCCCCCAGGTGGCCTGGCGCGACATCGCCGGGCTCGCCCGGGTCTTCCGCGACGCGCGCGGCGCGCAGGGCGCCGCGACCCCGGGCTACGTCGGCGCGTCCCGCTCGCTGATCGTCGGCGCCAGCAAGGACGCGGCGCGCGCGGCCGCGCGCGAGTACCTCGAGCGCACCTTCAAGATGTACCGGACCTGGCAGATGCAGGAGTCGACGATGGTCGAGCTGCAGCTCAGCCCCGACGTGCCCCTCGACGACTGGACGGTGAACGGGTCGCCCGAGGACTGCGTCGAGACCATCGCCCGCGCGCGCGAGATGGGGCTCGAGCGGATCGGCTTCACGATCTACAGCCTGCCGCGCGAGGTCGAGGCCCGCATCGACTACATGCAGATGATCGCCGAGCGCGTTCTCCGGCCCGCGGGCGCGCTCGCATGACGGTCTTCGAGCTGCCGGAGAGCACGCGTGCGCGTCACGCGTGAGCTGGTGATCGAGGTGCCGCCCGAGGCGCTCTGGCCGATCCTGTGGGACGTGCCGCGCATGGCGGCCTGCCTCCCCGGCTGCGCCGAGGCCCAGGAAGTGATCCCCCACAGCCGCTATCGCGCGCGCATGACGCAGAAAGTCGGGCCGATCAGCCTCTCGGTGCCGCTCGACGTCGAGATCCTCGCCGCCGAGCCACCGCGCCACCTGGCGCTGTCCGCCCGGGGCCGCGACCCGCTCGTCGGCGCGGAGATCTCCATGCGCGTGACCATCGACTGCGAGCCGGTCGGGACCGGCGCCCGGCTGTCGATCGGCGCCGAGGGCCAGGTGCTGGGCAAGCTCGGGGGCCTCGGCCAGGGCATCATCCAGCGCAAGGCGGAGGAGGCGCTCGACGAGTTCGGCCGCCGCCTCGCCCGCGCGGCGACGGGCGAAGCGGGCGGATGATCCGCCCGTTCGATCTCCGCCGGCCGTCGGCGCTCGGCGAGGTCGGCGCGCTCCTCGGCGAATACGGCGACGCGGCGGCCCTCTACGCCGGCGGCACCGAGCTGCTCCTGCTCATGAAGGAGGGCTTCGTCCGGCCGCGCGTCCTCGTGGACGTCAAGCGCGTGCCGGGGCTCGACCGGCGTGACGGCCGCGGCCGGCGGCATCGAGATCGGGGCCACCGCCTCCCACCGGAGCGTCGAGCGGTCGGAGGCCGTGCGCGCGCACGCGCCGCTCGTGGCCGGCGTGGCGCGCCACGTGGCCAATGTGCGCGTCCGCTCGGTGGGCACGGTTGGCGGCAACCTCGCGTTCGCCGATCCGCACAGCGACCTCGCCACGCTCTTCCTCGTCTTCGACGCCCGGGTCGTCCTCTGGAGCCTCGCGGGCGAGCGCGAGCTCCCGCTCGCCGACTTCGTGCTCGGCCCCTATGAAACCGCCCGGCGCGACGACGAGATCCTGACGGCGGTGCGGCTTCGGCCCTGGCCTGCCGGCGCGGCGGGGACCTATCTCAAGTTCGGCGTCCACGAGCGCCCCACGCTCGGCGTCGCCGCCGTCCTGACGCTCGACGCGGACCGCCAGACCGTGGCCGACGCGCGCCTGGCCATCGGCTGCATCGGCCCGAGACCCGAGCGCCTCGGCGTCCTTGAGACGCGCTTGTGCGGCGCCGCGATCGCCGACATCGCCCAGGGCCACACCGGCGTGACGGACGGCGCGGCGGACGCGATCGACGCGATCACCGACCTGCACGGCTCCGCCGACTACAAGCGCGAGATGGCCCAGGTCTTCCTCCGCCGCGCACTCCGCATCGCCGCGAGCCGCGCCATGGGCGAACCCGTCGACGCGCGCTATCCCCACACGAGTCGTCGTCTAGGCGATGATCTCGGCCACCTCCAGGGGGACGCTGTGAGCCACGGCATCGCGCTCACGGTCAATGGCCGCCGCGTCGAGATCGACGTGCCCGCGCACGCGCTCCTGCTCGACGTCCTCCGCGACCGGCTCGACCTGAAGGGCGCCAAGCGCTCCTGCGACCTTCAGGTCTGCGGCGCCTGCACGGTGCTCGTCGACGGCGCGCCGGTCAGCGCCTGCACCTACCTCGCCGTCGAGGCCGACGGCCGCGAGGTGCTCACGGTGGAGGGCCTCGGCAGCGCCGACGCCCTCCATCCGCTCCAGCAATCGTTCATCGATCACGGCGCGGTGCAGTGCGGGTTCTGCACCTCCGGCATGCTGCTGTCCGCCGTGGCGCTGCTCGACGAGGAGCCGTCTCCGACCGAGGCCGACGTGATGCACCACCTGCGCGGCAACCTCTGCCGCTGCACCGGCTACCGGAAGATCGTGGACGCCATCCTCGCCTGCGCGGCGAGCGCCCCGTGAGTCCCGCCCGCCCGCTCCGCGTCGTCGGCCGATCCGTCCGCCGGCCCGACGCGATGGACAAGGTCACGGGACGGGCGCGCTATGTCACCGACCTGAGCCAGCCGGGGATGCTGCACGCCGCGCTGCTTGCGGTCGCCTCACGCGCACGCGCGGATCCGGTCGATCGACGTGACCGCCGCGCGCGCCGTGCCCGGCGTCCACGCCGTGGTCACCAGCGCCGACCTCGACTGGTGCGACCCGTACTTCGGCCCCGCCTTCCGCGACCGCCCCATCCTCGCCATCGACGTGGTGCGCTACGAGGGCGAGCCGGTGGCCGCGGCGGTCGCCGAGGACGAGGCCGCGGCCCGCGAGGCGCTCGAGCGGATCGACGTCGACTACGAGCCGCTCACCGCCGTCACCACGATCGAGGAGGCGTTGGCATCCGGCGCGCCGCTCGTCCACACGGGAGAGCCCCTGGCCGGCCACTTCGCCGATCTCTCGACGCTCAAGCCCGTCGCGGGCACCAATGTCTGCCATCAGTTCCACCTCGAGCGCGGGCGCGGCGCCGGCGCCTTCGCCGAGGCCGACCTGGTCCTCGAGGACAGCTACACGCTTCCCGCGCGTGCAGCACTATTCCATGGAGCCCCACTGCGCGCTGGCCGCCTGGGACGAGGAGGGCGGCCTCACCGTCTGGGCCTCCACGCAGAATCCGTACTCCGTGCGGGTCGAGCTCGCCGCGATGTTCCGCGTGCCGCTCCACCGGATTCGCATCATCGTGCCGCTCCTCGGCGGGGGATTCGGCGGCAAGACCTACGCGAAGATCGAGCCCATCGCGAGCGCGCTCGCGCGCGTGGCGCGCCGGCCGGTGCGGCTGGCCATCTCCGCGGAGGACGCCTTCCGCACCGTCCGCCGCTGCGATGCCCGCGTGCGCGTCAAGCTCGGATTGAAGCGCGACGGTCAGCTCTGGGCCGCCGAGTGCAGCGCCGACTTCGACGTGGGCGCCTACGCCGACATCGGGCCGCGCATCATCCAGAAGGGCACCTATACCGCCACCGGCCCGTACCGCGTCGGCCACGTCGCGCTGTCGAGCCGGGCCGTCTACACGAACACGACGCCGGGCGGCGCCTTCCGGGGCTTCGGCGTGCCCCAGCTCGCCTGGGCCTTCGAGTCGCTGCTCGACGACGCGGCCCGGCGCCTCGATCGGGATCCCGTCGAGCTGCGCCGGCAGAACCTCCTCGCCCACGGCGAGGAATTCGCGCCCGGCGAGACCCCCATCGACGGCAAGTTCGAGGAGAGCTTGACGCGCGCCGCGGAGGCGATTCGCTGGACCCAGGCGGCCGCGGCCGATCGGGGACGCGGGGTCGCGATGATGATGAAGGCGAGCATCGGCCCCACGGTGTCGGAGGCGATCGTGCGCCTGCACGCCGACGGCAGCGCGACCGTCCTCGCCAGCACGGTCGAGATGGGGCAGGGCGCGCGCGCCGTCCTCGCCCAGATCGCGGCGGAGGTGCTGGCCATCCCCTTCGAGCGCGTCGGCGTCGCCACGCCCGACACGGCCATCACGCCCTACGATCAGACGACCAGCTCGAGCCGCTCCACCGCCATGATGGGGCGCGCGGTGGAAGACGCCGCCCTGGACGTGCGCGGTCAGCTCCTGCACATCGCGGCCGGGCTCCTCGCCGTGCCGCCCGCCGAGATCGAGCTCGACGAGGGGCACGCGGCCGCCGGGGGCGCGCGCCTGCCGTATCCGGATCTCCTCAAGGAGCGCTTCGGCATGAGCGGCGGCGAGCTGATCGGGCGCGGCATCGTGGCCCCCGGCCGGAGCCGCGCGCCGCTCGGGGGGAGCACGCCGTTCTGGGAGATGGCGGTGGGCGCGGCCGAGGTGCACGTCGACGAGGAGACCGGCGCGGTGGTGGTCGACGACTACGTCTCGGTGGCGGACGTCGGCCGCTGCATCAATCCCCAGCAGTGCGAGGGCCAGGACGAGGGCGCGGTGATGCAGGGGCTCGGCCACACCCTCTACGAGGAAATGGTCTACGACGGCGGCCAGCTCCTGAACGCGAACCTCGTCGACTACCGCGTGCCCCGCGCCCTCGACCTGCCCGCGCGCCTGCGCTGCATGTTCGTCGAGAACGGCGACGGCGCCGGCCCCTTCGGCGCCAAGGGCGCGGGCGAGGGCAGCCTCATTCCCGTGAGCCCGGCGGTGGGCAATGCGCTCGCCCGGCTCACCGGCGTGCGCTTTCGCGAGCTCCCGCTGACGCCGGAGCGCGTGTGGCGCGC
>CAWIZN010000019.1:0-35231 GCA_963840495.1 uncultured Candidatus Rokubacteria bacterium | reverse complement strand
CCCGCCGCTCGTCGCCCGCACGGGAAGGCGGGCTGGGCCCGCAACGGCGCGGCCGGATCTGCGGCGGCCTAGATTAGCGGCGAGCTCCCCGGCGGGTCTCTCGACGTGCGGCCCTGCGGCCGCGGGCGGCCACTTCGATCGCCGTGGGCCCGCTCGGGCCGAGCGCTTCGTCGATGCGGTCTCGGAGAGCTCGGAGGCGTTCCATCAGGAGATGACCTGCCTCGGTCAGCTCCATGCCGCGAGTGGAGCCCTTTCCGACCGAGTCCGAATCACTGCGACACCCAACCGGGCTTCGGCCTGGCGCAGATAGCCCCAGGCATGCCGGTACGACCAGCCCAGCTCGCGGACGGCCTTGGCGAGCGAGCCATGCCGCTCGATCCCAAGCAACAAGCGAACGCCACCGTCACCGATCACGAATCCGCCATCGAGCTCGAGCCAGACCTTGGTCTTCACCTGAGCGGCGATGATGCGCTCGTGCGCGCGCTGATGCTCACCACGTAATGTTCCCCGTGCACGAGTGTTGTCACTCGTCGCGGTGACGTCATCGAGGAGCTTTCTGGTCATCGAGCGAGCCTTGCCGACGGCGGGACATTGGTGGTCATGGCCCGTCTGACCCTAGCACACGCGCGATGCTTGACGGCAGCCACGGTCCACCCCGGGGGGCAGGGTTGCCCCACCGACCAAAGGGATGGATCGCCTCGGCGGTCGCAATTGCCTATGGCCCGAGCGGCAGGAACTCGACCACGGGGTCCGGGAGCGCCCGCTCGAGCCGAATGCTGACGACGTCCGACACATAGCGGCCCCCGCGAATATCCTCGGGGACCACGAGGCGCGGCCCTCCCCCGCCAGCGATTTCCCATCCTGCGTGAACGCCAGCAGGACAGGCTTGTTCTCGAAGGTGGGATCGAATTCGCCCCACGCCACGATCGCCTGATATTCATCCGATCCGGTCGCCGCGGCGTAGAATCGCAGCCTGTCATTTCTCACCGCGGGGTCGAACTTCGGACCCAGGAACGTGAGCACGTCGTACAGCAGGAATCCCGTGAACGTGTGTGTCTCCACGGCAGTGCCTGCCTGAAACGTCGGCAAGCGCGAGGGCGCTCGGGCGATGTCGGGTGGCGAGCAACTGTCGACGAGGTGATCGGCAGGGCCAACTCCACCCTGTTCGGGCTCGGCAGCGGAGTGTGGACGCGCGACGTCAGCAAGGCGCACCGGCTGGCGAAAGGGATTCGGGCCGGCTCGGTTTGGGTAAACTGCTACCAGGCCATGGATCCGGCGGTGCCATTCGGTGGGTACAAGATGAGCGGCTACGGCCGCGAGTCGGGTCTGCAGCAGCTCGAGGAGTATCTGAACGTGAAGGCGGTCTGGATCAAGACGGCGTGATCATCCGGCTCGGGTCGCTGGGCGCGGCGGTTCTCGTGGGCGTGTGCTCGCGAGTGGCCGCCGCCGCCCAGCCTCGGCCGGGCGTTCGCACGCACGCCCCCCTCACGGCATAGCGGATCCAAATCCTTGGCTCGAGCGAGAAGAGAGATGACTGAGCTACCCAAGCGGCAACTCGGACGGACGGGACTGCAGGTCACCATGCTGGGCTACGGCGCCATGGAGCTCCGCGGGGCTCCGCGCGGCCGTGACGTCACGGACACCCAGGCGGAAGTCATCCTCAATGCCGTCCTCGACGCCGGGATCAACTACATCGACACGTCGGTCGATTATGGCGTGAGCGAAGAACGCATCGGCCGCTACATCGGGGATCGGCGATCCGAATACTATCTGGCGAGCAAGTGCGGTTGCCTGGTGGGTGCCCCACCCGCTCCGCGCGGCCAGACCAGCCCCCATGTGTTCACCCGCGACAATATCCTGGCGGGCGTGGAGCAGAGCCTCCGCCGGATGCGGACCGATTATCTCGACGTGCTCCAGTTCCACATCTCGCCGTCGAGGCAAACCCTGGAGGAGCACGGCGCCCTGGAGACCGTGCTCGAGCTCAAGAGCGCCGGAACGGTCCGGCACATCGGCATGTCCGGCACCCTGCCCAATCTCACGGATCACATCGCCATGGGCGTGTTCGAGGTCTTTCAGATCCCCTACTCGGCGGTCGAGCGCGAGCACGAGGCGCTCATCGCGGCGGCCGCCAAGGCGGGAGCCGGCATCGTCATTCGGGGCGGCGCGGCCAAGGGCGCGCCAACCGAGGGCAAGCAAGACGGGGTGCAATGGGAACGGTGGCAGCAGGTGGTCCTCGCTGACCTGCTCGACGGCATGTCGCCCATGGAGTTCATCTTGCGCTTCACCTTCACCCATCCGGACCTGCACACGAACATCGTCGGGACGATCAATCCCGCCCATCTCCGGCACAATGTCGATGTCTTGCGGCAGGGCCCATTGCCGGCCGACGTGTACGCCGAAGCCAAGCGCCGCCTCCAAGCGGCGGGTTCAACCCCACGAGGTGGCTAGCCAGGACGTCCCACGTGGGCACGACTGAGCTCATGGCCGCAGTGGCATCCAGCACGTGAGTGTGCGTGAGGTCCTTCGGCTCCGCCTCAAGGACGACAACGAGAAGGAGCGAAGAACGTCACGCTCCAGCCGCGCGCCTTCCTGCGGCGGCGTCAGTGGTTCAGACGGTTCGCGCATGCTCCATGGACGCATCGATCCGGGCGATCAGATCGCGCGGCAAGGGCCCGGCCTCGGCCGCCGCGACGCATTCCGCCAGCTCCCGACGGTTCTTCACCCCGAGCACCAGGGTGTCGATGTCGAGCGACAGCGCGTAGCGGTGGGCGATCACCGCGGGGTTGGCGCCGAGCTCGGAACAGATTTGGCGAAAGGGGGCCGCGAGCCGGTAGTCGCGCGTCTCGGCATGGTCAGCGGGCAGCGGCCGATCGATCGCGGCGGTCAGCGCGCCGGCCTGGACGGCGCGGATGCCCATCACCCCCACCGGGTTCGCGCGCGCTGCCGCGATCACCGCACGGGGCTTGGCCGGGCCGTCGAAGAACTTCAAGCCGCCGGGCGAGTCGAGCAGGTTGGCGATGCATTGCACGGCCGCCGGCGCGGGACGCTCGCCGAGCAGCTTGATGATCGTGTCGGGATGGCCGATGCCCGTCAGACCCCAGGCGCCGATCAAGCCCTCGGCGACGAAGCGCTCGAACAGCGGACGCACATGCCCGACGAACACCTCATAGGACGTCATCCGGCTGGCGCCGTCGGGCGGTCGCCGCGCGATGAAGCTTTCGTCCGGCACGACATTGGAATGCAGGAAGAACAAGTCGAGCCGGGACAAACGCAGGCGCTGCAAGCTCCCCTCGATGGACTGCCGCAGCATCGATTCGACGCGCTCGGGCGGCGCGTTGCCGAGGTTGCATTTGCTGGTGACCCGGACGCCGGACGGCAATCGGCCGGCGAAGGCCTCGCCGACCACCAGTTCGGCCTTGCCGTCGCCATAGCGCGGCGCCAGGTCGAGCAGCGAGATTCCGGCCGCCACCGCCGCATGCACGGTGGCGATGCATTCATCGACCGTTGTCTCGCCCCACAGCATGCCGAGGCCGCCGCCGCCGAGGGTGAGCGTCGAGACCGGCGGAAGCGGACCGAAGGAATGATGCTCCATGGCGTGGCGGGTTCTGGGTGGGGCGCGGCGGTCGTGAACGGCGAGAGAGGTCGGGAAGGCGGTGAACCTCGGACGGGTTCGACCGACTGGCGATGGCCATGCTGGGAACGCTCCCCTCGTTCGTGCGCCCGAACATAACGGAGCGGGTCGGAGTCTGCAAGGCGTATCCGTGAGGGGTGCGACCTCGGGGTCAGCTGTTGCGGGCGTAGATCTTCTCCGGTTCGATGCTGAAGAGCCTCCGCTAGACTTCGAGCCGCTCCTTGCGCACCGCCTCGTTGGCGGCGAGGTCGGCCGGCGTGCCCTCGAACACGATGCGGCCATGCCCCATCACGTAGAGCCGGTGCGAGATCTTGAGCGCGATCGTGAGCTTCTGCTCGACGAGCAGGATCGAGACGCCGCGGCGGGCGATCTCGTCCAGGAGCTCGCGCGACCTGGGTGACGAGCTTGGGCGCCAGCCCCTCGGTGGGCTCGTCGATGATCACCAGCTCCGGATCGCCCATGAGCGTGCGGCACATCGTGAGCATCTGCTGCTCGCCGCCGGACAGCACGCCCGCCACGTTGTCGCGGCGCTCCCCCAGGTTCGGGAACAGGCTGAACATGTCGTCGAAGGTCCATCGCCCGAACTCGCCCGTGCGCTTCATGCCCAGCTCGAGGTTCTGGTTCACGGTCAGCGTCGGGAAGACTTGCCGGTCCTCGGGCACGTACCCGATGCCGGCATGGGCGATGAGGTCGGTCCGGAGCCCGGCGATGTCGCGCCCCTTGAACAGGATCCGGCCGAGCGGCGGCACCAGGCCCATGATGGCCTTGCACGTGGTGGTGCGCCCGACGCCGTTGCGGCCGAGGAGGCTCACGATCTCGCCCTCGCCCACGCGCAGGTCGACCCCCTGGAGGATGTGGCTCTTGCCGTAGAAGGCGTGCAGGTCGTGGACGTCGAGCATCAGTGCGCCTCGGTGCCGAGATACGCGTCCTGCACGGCGCGGTTGGCCCGGATCGCCGCGGGCGCGTCGGAGGCGATGACCTCGCCGTACACGAGCACGGTCACCACGTCGGCCAGGTCGAACACGACGCTCATGTCGTGCTCGACCATGACGAGCGTCTTGCCCGCCGTCACCCGCCGGATCAGGTCCACCGCATGGTTCGCCTCGGTGCGGCTCATGCCCGCCGTCGGCTCGTCGAGCAGGATGGTGTCGGCGCCGCCGGCGATGGTGATGCCGATCTCGAGCGCGCGCTGCTCGGCATAGGAGAGGAGGCCCGCGGGCACGTCGCGCCGGCTCTCGAGATTGACGTCCTCGAGCAGCGCGCAGCGCCGCCTCGTTGAGGGCGCGCTCCCGTCCCAGCAGGTGCCAGAACGAGTAGTGATAGCCGCGAGACCACAGGAGCCCGCACCGGACGTTCTCGAGCACCGACATGCGCGAGAAGATCGAGGTGATCTGAAAGCTGCGGGACAGGCCGAGGCGATTGATCTGGTGCGGGGCCAGCCCGTCGATCGGCCGGCCGTTCAGCTCGATGGTGCCGCTCGAGACGGGGAAGCGCCCGCTCATCAGGTTGAACAGCGTGGTCTTGCCCGCGCCGTTCGGGCCGATGATCGCGTGCCGCTGCCCCCGGGCGATGTCGAGGCTCACGCCGAGGATGATGGGGGTCGGGCCGAAGCGCTTGTGGACGTCGCGGAGCCGGATCGCGCTCTCGCTCATGCCCGCGCCGCGGCCGCCTTGATCTCCTCCATCACCGCGTCCCACGCCGCGCGCACGCGGCGGCCCTCGCCCCAGAGCCAGAGGCCGCCCCCGCCGAGCAGCAGCGCGCCGATCGCCCACGGCACCGGGCTCTTCGGATCGATCGTGGCCCCGGCGAGCATGAACGTCTTGCCCTGGGAGGCGCCGATGGTGAGGAAGGAGCACAGCTCGATCAGCAGGACGAATCCCACCGCCACGCAGAGGCCGGGCCCCGCCATCCGCGCATAGGGCGCGGCGAGCCGGCCCATCCGCCCGCTGCGCGCGATGGGCTGGTGCATGAGGACGAGCCCGGCGATGCCGCCCGGCGCGAACGTCACCATCAGGATGAACAGCACCCCGACGTAGACGAGCCAGGAATTCGACAGGAGGCTCACCCAGCTCTGGAGCAGGACGATCAGGATGGCGCCCACCACGGGCCCCGCGAACGTCCCGACGCCCCCGATGAAGGTCATCAGCAGCGCATTGGCCGACATGCCCCCCGCGACCGTGTCGAACGTGACGATCTCGTAGGTGAGGGCATAGAGCCCGCCGGCGATGCCCGCGAAGAACCCGGACAGGGCGAACTGGAAGAAGCGGACCCTGCTCGGGTCGTACCCGACGAACTGCGCCCGCTCGAAGTTGTCGCGGCAGGCATTGGCCATGCGCCCGAGCGGCGTCTCCGTCAGGAGCCGCATGAGCGCGATGGCGATGACCGTCCACGCGATGATCAGGTAGTAGACCTGGATCGAGGGGCCATAGTTCAGGCCGAAGAGGCTGGTGCCGACCACCCGGTTGGTGCTGACGCCGCCCTCGCCGCCGAAGAAGCTCTTGAACATCAGGGCGCACGACGTCACCAGCTCGCCGATGCCGAGCGTGATCATGGCGAAGGCCGTGGCGCGCTGCTTGGTGGCGATGTAGCCGAAGACGATGGCGAAGGCGAGCCCGCCGAGCCCGCCGACGAGCGGCACCAGCTCCACCGGGAGCCAGAAGCCGCCCGCCTTGATCGTGTTCAGCAAATGCGCCGTGCAATACCCGCCGAGGCCGAAGAACACGGCGTGCCCGAACGACAGGAGCCCCGCGTGCCCCATCTGCATGTTGTAGCTGAGCGCGAAGATGATCATCATGCCCATCTGGCTCAGCATGGCGACGCCGAAGCCGGAATGACGGGCGCGGGTCCAGTCGTAGAAGAGCCACGGCAAGGCGAGCGCGATGGCGAGCGCGGCGAGCCAGGGCCAGTGCCGCCGGAGGAGCCCGCCGGCCCGGGCGGCGGTGACCGGGCGGGCCGCGGTGTGGAGCAGGCTCTCGCTCACGTGTCGCGCGTCCCCATGAGGCCGCGCGGCTTGAAGAGCAGGATCAGCACGAGCATGACGTAGGGCAGGAGCGCCCCGATCCGCGGCAGCGGGATCGTCAGCACCTCGCCGAACCAGCTCGCCTCCGTCACCTTGATCCCGACCAGCGCGAGGGCGGAGGCGAGCGAGACGTCGAACACCACCGCGAAGGTCTGCACGAAGCCCATGATCAGCGAGGCGATGAAGCAGCCGGCGAGCGAGCCGAGGCCGCCGAACACCACCACGACGAAGACGATCGGCCCCATGGTGAACGCCATCGACGGCTCGGTGACGAGATAGTTCCCCCCGATCACGCCGGCGAGGCCGGCGAGCGCCGATCCGCCGGCGAACACCGTGGTGAAGACGCGGGGGACATTGTGGCCGAGCGCGCCGACCATCTCCGGATGGGTGAGGGCCGCCTGGATGACGAGGCCGAGCCGCGTCCGCGTCAGCATCAGCCAGATGGCGCAGAACATCAGCGCGGAGATCAGCAGCATGAAGCCGCGGTAGGCGTGGAAATTGGTGCCGTAGATCGTGAAGAGCGGCCGGTCGAGCACGGCGGGCACGCGGTAGGCGACGGGCAGCAGGCCCCAGGCCATCTGCACCGCCTTGTCGATGATGAAGGCGAGGCCGAACGTGAACAGCAGCTCCGCGATGTGCCCGTTCCGGTGCACGCGGCGCAGGCCGTACATCTCGATCAGCGCGCCGATCGCGCCGCACAGGACCGGCGCCAGGACGAGGGCCGGCCAGAAGCCCACGTGACGGCTGATGTCGTACGCGAAGTACGCCCCCAGCATGTACACGCTGGCGTGGGCGAAGTTGAGCACCCCCATCATCGAGAAGATGAGGGTGAGCCCGCTGGCCAGCATGAACAGGAGCATCCCGTAGACGAGCCCGTTCAGCAGCGAGACGAGCAGGACTTCCATGAGGCCTCCGCGATCAGCGCATCGGGTTCTCGGTCGGGGCGCGCCTCAGGCGGCCGCCTCACGCGGGCCGCTTCATCTTGCAGGTATTGGGCTGGTCGAGGTCCTTGGCGGGCACCGTCACTTCCGTTTTCCAGCCGAGCCCGGTGCCTTCCGAGTCGTACTTCACGCCCTTGGTGAACACGCCGACGAAGTACTCGCTCAGGATCTGGTGGTCGTCCTTGCGCATGGTCACCTGGTGCCCGAGCATGTCGGTGATGGTGAGGCCCTCGAGCGCCTGGGCGAACTTCGCGGGGTCGCTCGACTTGGCCTTGTTCATGGCCGCCTGGATGAACTCGAAGATGGTCCGGAAGCCGGCGGCGTAGAAGTCGAAGTTGTGGGTGCTGCGGAACTGCTTCGTCCAGCCCTCGGTGTCCGTCTTGCCCGTCTCGACGGCGATGTTCTCGTGGAAGGCCATGATCGAGCGCACCTTGCCATTGCCCCCGGGCCCGATCGCCGTGGCCCCACCACCGAGGTGGGCGTACATCGTGTAGTACCGGACGTCGAGCCCGGAGTCCATGCCCGCCTTGATCAGGAGCGTCATGTCCGGGCCCCAGTTGCCGGTCAGCACGGCCTGGGCACCCGACGCCTTGATCTTGGTGGTGTAGGGGAGAAGTCCTTCACCTTGCCGAGCGGGATCAGCTCGTCGCCCACCACCTTCACGTCGGGCCGGAGCTTGGTGATGAAGGCCTTCACGTCGCGCTGGACCGATTGCCCGAAGAGATAGTCCTGGTTCAGGAGATAGACCTTGGTGACGTCCTTCGGGAGCGCCCGGACCATCGTCTCCGCCTTCATGCCCACGTGCGCGTCCATGCGGAAGTGCCAGTAGCTGCACTTCTCGTTGGTCAGCTCGGTCGCGACGGCGCCGCAATTGATGTAGACGATGCGGTTGTCGGGATTGCGCTCGTTGTGCTTGTCCACCGCCTCGATCAGCGCGGCGGCGATGTTCGAGCCCGAGCACTGCATGATGATGGGCATGTTCTGGTCGGTCGCGCTCTTGAGCGCCAGGAGCGCATCCGACGGCTGCGACTTGTTGTCGAAGGCGACCAGCTCGAACTTCCGGCCGAGCGCGCCGCCGCGGCCATTGATCCAGTCGATGATGTACTTGAATTGCTGGAGGTTCTGATCGCCGACCTGGGCGAAGGGCCCCGAGAGCGGGTCGGTGTAGGCGATCTTGATCGTGCCCTGGGCCCGGGCGAGGTCGACGCCGGCCGTGAGGCCGAGCGTCAGCGCGAATGCGACGGCACTCCACGTGAGCCTGTTGAACATGTTCCCTCCACTTGGGGGCGCCAGGCGCCGGGTGGTCGGGCAGGGGCACGATAGCTCTCCCGCGCGCCCGAGTCAAAGGCGAATCAGCCGACCGCTCAGCTCGATCGCGGAACGAGATCGCGGGTACGACTAGTGGTGAAGGCAGTGGGAGGCAGCCAACTGGCCTCCGGAAAGGCGGGCGCCCGACGGCACGTGGCGCGCAGAGACCGACCGCGTCCCGCAACGCCGCGCGAGTGATGGCGGCGGCCATGGGCCCGTTGGCCTGCGGCGTCATGGCGTCGCGCCCGGCCACGTCAGGTTCCGGACGGCACCAGGCTGCACACGGTCAGGGCGAAGGTGAACATCGAGCCGACGCGGCGCACGCCCCGTTCGCGCATCTGGCGACTCAGCCCGACCGTCTTGGCCCAGCCGAAGATCTCTTCCACGCGCTTGGCTTCTGCCGACTGATGGCGTAGCCGGCATGGCGCGTCGTGCGGCCATCGATGGCACTGCGCCGGCGGCTGGTGATCTGCGCGACGTGCGGGGTGACCTGCTCGTGCGCCGCAGCGCGGCGACGAAGCCGGCGGTGCATACCCGTTGTCCGCCGCCGACCGTGGCGCCCGGCCGGCAGGTTCATCGGCTATCGCCGCGGCCGCCTCCCGCTCCGCGATGCCCACGGCCTGCGTCACACACGTATCGACCGCCAAGCCGCTGCGATTCTCCATCAGGACGTGCCCCTGTAGGCGAGCTGGGCTTCCTGGTCCGCTGGCTCTTGCGCGCCAAGCGGGCCTCGGGATCGGTGATGGAGGCATGGGTGGCATTCGAGCCGCGCTCGCCGTGGAAGTCCACGATCGGATTGCCCGGATCATCGGGCTGCGGCGCCGGCGTCTCCTTGCGGCTGAAAGCTCTTCAGCCCCGCGCACGCTTCGATCAGCGTGCCGTCGACGGTGAAGTGCTCGGCCGACAGCAGGTGCCGCGCCTGCGCCTGGGCCACGACCCGCTCGAAGAACGCCCGGGCGACGTCGCCCTCGAGCAGCCGCTCGCGGTTCTTCGTGAACACCGTGACGTCCCAGATCGCGTCATCCATGCTCAGGCTCGACGAACCACCGGTAGAGCAGGTTGTAGTCGAGCTGCTCCTTCAGCTGCCGCTCGCTGCGCTCCGAGTACAGCACTAGCGAGCAAGAGGGCGCGCAGCACCTTCTCCAGCATGATCGACGTCCGTCCCGATCTTCGCATACAGCCGGCGCGAACTCGGAGGAGAGCTCCCGCATCACCGTGTCGACCCTTTCCCGGATGGCCGCAGGGATGGTCGACCGGCACGCGCTGCTCGGCCCGAAGGTAGCTGAACAAGCCGTCCGGCGTCCGGTCGTCGCCGCGCATGCGCACCTGCCGTGCTGCTCGGGAGAGTGGCGATCCCCGGCCGAACGAATTCCGAATCTTCCGCATCCTGCCTAAAGGCGCATTGTCATGAACACGCTGTTCGGGTCTTCCATGTACTCGCCGAACGGCCCGCAGTACGCGAAGCCGAAACTCTCGTAGAGTCGTTGGGCTGGTTTGAATGCTTCATGGGAGCCAGTCTCAAGGCTCAAACGTTCGTAGGATCGAGACCGAGCGACTTCAATGATATGAGCGAGGATCGCTCGTCCCGCGCCTTTGCGACGAAGCGCGGTGGGAGTGCGCATGGATTTTACCTCGCCGTGCTTGCGGTCCAGTTCTTTGAGGGCACCGCAACCAAGGAGGAGCGAGCCTTCCCAAGCGGACCAGAACGTAATCTCGGGCTTGCGGAGCTTCTCGAGGTCGAGCGCGTGAACGCTCTCGGGCGGAGACAGCTCGTACATGCTCTGCAAGTGCTCATTCAGCAATGCATGGATTGCAGGTCGAGAGAGGTCGTCGATTTCGATCTTCATGGGTGAGCGGCTCCTTCGCTAACGCTCAGTCTCTTGAACTGCTCAACCCGGGGTCGCGGCCGGGGTGGCTCAGCGCGTCAGTGGGCGCCGAGGTGGGGAATGGAGACGAGCAGGTGCAGCGAGCCGCCCAGCTCGTTGAGGCGGCGGGTGTCCCAGCGCACGAACGCCTCGCGCTCCTCGTCGCTCAGGTCGGCCCCGGCGAGGACCGTCTGCGGACTGGCCTGAAAGCGCGTCCGGAAGGCCGCGTCCTTCTTCAGCCGGTAGAGGATGACGTTCACGTCGTACCGGCTCATCGCACGCTCCACTCGATGGCGGCCAGGTCGATGCGCCCCATCTCGCCGAAGAAGCGAACGGCGGCCTGCGCCGGGCTCACCGCGCCGATCAGCACCATCCAGTTGAGCAGCTCGTGCGAGCCGCTCTCGTGCAGCTCCTTCGTGGTCAGCGCGCAGAGCGCCTCGTGATCGCCCGCCTCCATGAGGCGCACGATGCGCCGGTCGAAGGCCGCATCGGACGTGCCCACCCGGGCCAGCGACAGCTCGGGGAAGTGACTGAGGCCCCCGGTGGCGATCACGGCCACGTCCCACGGGCCCTCGGCCACGACCCGCGCGATGTGGCGGCCGGCGGCGAAGCACCGGCGCGCCATCGGCAGCGGCGCGACGAAGCAGTTCACCCAGAAGGGGACGAGCGGCGGCGCCGGGCGGTCGCCGCAGAGCGTGCTGACCGGGCTCAGGAAGGCGTGATCGAGCGGCGCCGACCACGAGGCGGCAAAGTCGAACCCGTCCTCGAGGCCGCGCTCGAGGATGCGGTTGGCGAGATCCTCGTGCAGGGGGTAGCGCTCGGGCAGGCCGTCGAGGGCCCGGTCGAACTCGATGGCATCCGCCTGGACCATGCGCTCGACGAACCGGCCGATGCGGACGCACATCGCCGGCACGGCGTCGAAGGAGAAGACGTTCAGGTGGTCGTCGGCGATCACCACGAGCGCGTCGGGCCGGGCGGCCAGCATGGTGCGCCCCATGTCCCGCACCACGTCGATCAGCTCCTCGACCATCTTGCGCCCGTGCGGCCCGACGTTCTTGCCGTAGTAGTCGGGGGCCAGCACGTGCGACATCGCCGCCGCGTACACGATCTTTCCCATGCCGTGATCTCCTATCGAAGCGGCTCCATCAGCTCGAGCCGGTTGCCGAACGGGTCGGCGGTGAAGACGCGGTCGTAGCCGGGCAAGGGCTCGTCGTCGACGACGTCGACCCCGGCCTCGCGGAGGCGCAGGACGAGGCCGCGGAGGTTCCGGACGAGCAGGGCGGGATGCGCCTTCCGCGCCGGGCGAAAGTCCGACTCCACGCCGAGGTGGACCTTCACCGCGCCGTTCTCGAACCAGGCGCCGCCGCGCTTGGCCAGCTCCGGCGGCTTCGCGATCTCAGGGATGCCCAGGACCCGAGCGTAGAACGCGCGAGCCTCGTCCTCCCGTCCGGCGGGCATGGCGAGCTGGATATGATCGATTCCGATGATGGTCATGCAGGCTGTGCGGGGGCATTGGGTGAGGGCTCCCGGCGGCGGCGCCATTGTTCGAGTACGGTCTCGGTGTCGAGCGGGCTCAAAGTCGTTGGCGGCCCGGCGGCCGTGGTGCGGTTGGCGCGGGCGATCTCGGCATTGATGGCGGCGACCCGATCGACCACGTGCGCCTCGCTGGGAAGGGTCCAGACCTCGTCGAGCATGCGATCGGCCTTGGCGCGGACCTCGAGGGCCGGGGGCAAGACCGAGAGCTTCTCGCGCTCGAGGAGCTTCTTGACCCACCACATCGGATCATACGGCTCCTCGATGCCGGGGATGGGCCGGCCCTTGCCCTCGAGCCGGTCGAACTCGCCGTCCCGCTGGGCATTCTGGATCTGTTCCTCGACCCACGATTCCCAGCTGCGCTCGGGTGGTTTTCGCTCGGTCATGGCGTGCCGGATGCGCTGACGACACGCGATGGTAGCATGCGGGCCGGAAGGGCGCGAGCCGCGCGCCAGCGATGCTAGAATCACCGGGCCGAGAGCGCAGTCGGGGCGATGCCCGAGCCCGGCGGAGGGGACGCGGCCATGGATCTGGCGCCGAGACGTTTCGCCGACACGGTGGTGCTCCACCCGGCGGGCCGCATCAACCACACGGGCTCGGACGAGCTCAAGGCGGCGCTCGAGCCCTTCCTCGCGAGCTGCGCCGCGGGACAGGATCAGATCGTCCTCGACCTCTCCGCCCTCGAGTACATCAGCAGCGCGGGACTCCGGGTGCTCATGCTGGCGAGAAAGCAGGCCAAGGCGCAGGGCGGCACCCTGGTCGTGGCGGGCCTGGCGTCCGTCGTGAAGGAGATCTTCGAGATCAGCAAGTTCACCGTGGTCTTCGAGGTGTTCCCCGGGGTGCGCGAGGCGCTCGCCCGCATCTCTCCGGCGGCGCTCGCGGCCCTCGAGGCCGGCTGAGCCCGCTGCCGCTGCGATGCTCGTTCGGTTCTGGGGCACCCGAGGCTCGCTTCCCGTCGCGCTCACGACTCCGGACGTTCAGAAGAAGCTCGTCGCCGCGCTGGTCCAGGCGGCGGGCCGACGCCTCGACACGCCGGATCAGGCGCGGGCCTTCCTCGAGCGCGAGCTCGACTTTCCCGTGTCCCACACCTTCGGCGGCAACTCCTCGTGCGTGGAGCTCGAGACGGGCGGGGGCGACTACGTCCTGTGTGATCTCGGCAGCGGCGCGCGCGCCTTCGGCAACCACGTGCTCGCCACCCGCGGGCCATCGGGGCATCGCTTCCACGTCTTCATGTCCCACGTGCACTGGGATCACATCATGGGCTTCCCGTTCTTCATGCCCGCCTACCTCCCGGGCAACCACGTCAGCATCTATGGGTGTCACGCGGTGCTCGAAGAGGCCTTCCGCCGCCAGAACGCGGCGCCGTCGTTTCCCGTGGACTTCTCGCGGATGGCCGCCCGGATCGAGTTCGTGCGCCTCGAGCCCGGCCGCGACTACGAGATCGCGGGCCTGCGGGTCCGGGCCAAGCTGCAGCGCCACTCGGGCGATTCGTACGGCTATCGGTTCGAGCAGGACGGCAAGGCGGTGGTCTACTCCACCGACTCCGAGCACAAGCTGGACGACCCCGCGGTGACGCAGGGGTTCGTGGACTTCTTCGCCGCCGCCGACCTCGTCATCTTCGACGCCATGTATGCCCTCGCGGATGCCATCTCGGTGAAGGAGGACTGGGGCCACTCGAGCAACATCGTCGGCGTCGAGCTCTGCCAGTTGGCGCGCGCCAAGCACCTCTGCATGTTCCATCACGAGCCCATCTTCGACGACGAGAAGATCTTCGCCGTGCTGCAGGAGACGCGGCGCCTGGAAGAGATCACGCGCGCCGGGCACCCCGTCCGGATCTCGGCGGCCTGGGACGGGATGGAGATCGTCGTTTGAAAGTCCCGTAGGCGCGCGAGCGACGTGGTGACGCCCGCTCCAGGCCACGAGGCGGATGATCTCCACTGGTCCGAGCATCCGTGGGTGCGCGCGATCCGCGGGGGACGCGGCCGGCCCCTCGGCCTCGTCCTGCTGCTCGCGGCGCTTGGTCGTCCTGCTCCTCCCCGAGCCGAGGCCGCTCAGGGCGCTGCGCCTCGCCTTCTTCGACACGTTGCAGTTCCGCGCGCCGCGGGAGCGCGTGTCCGGACGCGCCGTCATCGTCGACATCGACGAGGCGAGCCTCGCGCGCTACGGCCAGTGGCCATGGCCGCGCACGCTCCTCGCGCGGCTCATCGAGCTGATCGGCCGGGGGCGGCCCGCCGCCATCGGGCTCGACATCGTGATGCCGGAGCCCGATCGCCTGTCCCCGGACCGGTTGGCGCGCCTCATCCCCGGCCTCGACCCGGAGCTCGCGGGGCGGCTCGCCGCCCTGCCGAGCAATGACAGCGTGCTCGCTTCGGTCATCAGGGGGCGGCCCGTCGTGCTGGGCGTGGCTGGAATCGAGGACCCCGCGGCGCGGTCGGCTCCGCCGGGGCGCCGCGCGCCCGTGCGCATCGTCGGCGGCGGCGATCTTCTCGCCCGGCTGGCGCTTCCCCGGAGAGCTCAGGAGCGTGGACGTGATCGATGCAGCGGCCGCGGGCCACGGCCTCGTGAACGTCGACCTCGAGGGCGGTGTGGTCCGGCGCATGCCCGCCGTCGCCGAGGTCGCGGGCCTGCTCATGCCCACCCTTGCGATCGAGATGCTCCGCGTGGCCGCGGGGGAGCCCGCCGTGGCGGTTCGCGCCGGCGCGCACGGCGTCGAGGCGGTGGTCGTCGGCGACCTCGCGATTCCCACCCAGCCGGACGGCGACGTCTGGATCCACTACGCGCGCCCCGCCCCCGCGCGCTTCGTGTCGGCCGCCGACGTGCTGTCGGGCACGGCGGATGTGCGGCAGTTCGAGGGAAAGCTCGTGCTCGTCGGCGCGACGGCGCTCGCCATCGGCGACTACCGGGCCACGCCCGTGGCCGACCGGATGCCGGACGTCGAGATCCACGCCCAGCTCATCGAGGGCATCTTCGACGGCGACCTGCTCTCGCGCCCGTGGTGGACCGTCTGGCTCGAAGCGGCGGTGCTCGCCGCGGCGGGAGGGATCCTGATCCTCGCGCTGCCCGCGCTGCCTGCGGCTGCCTCGACCGCGATCGCCGCGGCCCTCGCCGCGGTGACGATGGCGCTCGCGCTCGGCTTCTACTTCGGAGGGCGGATCCTGTTCGACGCGGCGGTGCCGATCATCGGCATGGGCGCGCTGTTCACGGCGATGCTCGGCACGACGCTGGCGGAGGCCCAGGGCCAGCGCCGTGCCCTCCGCCGCCAGATGGCGCGGCAGCGCGAGATCGCCGCGCGCCTCGCCGGCGAGCTCGAGGCGGCGCGCCGCATCCAGATGGGCAGCCTGCCGACCCCGGCCGCCGCCTTCCCCGGGGAGACGCGCTTCGATCTCTACGCCTTTCTCGAGCCGGCGCGCGAGGTGGGCGGCGATCTCTACGACTTCTTCAGGCTCGACGCCGACCGGATCTTCCTCCTCGTCGGCGACGTGTCGGGCAAGGGGTTGCCGGGCAGCCTCTTCATGGCGATGAGCAAGTCGCTGTGCAAGAGCATCGCGCTCCGCGACCCGGGCGACGTCGGGTCCGTGATGCGGCAGGCCGACCGGGAGATCTCCCGGGACAATGCGGAGAGCCTCTTTGTCACCGTCTGGGCGGGCATCGTCGACGCGGCGACCGGCGAGATCCAGTACGGCAATGCCGGCCACGACGCCCCGTATCTGCTGTTCCCCGGTCGGCCGCCCGGCCGACTCTCCGCGAGCGGCGGGCCGCCGCTCTGCGTCGTCGACGAGTTTCCCTACGAGGCCTCGCGCTACCGGATGCGCCGAGGGGAGATCCTCTGTCTGGTGACCGACGGGGTGACCGAGGCCACCAACGCGGCGGGCGAGCTGTACGGGCGCGCGCGGCTCGAGGCGCTGCTCGCGGGCATCGCGCCCGAGGCCGGCCCGGAGAGGTGGGCGAGGCGATTCGCCGCGACGTCGAGCGCTTCGCGGCGGGGGTCGAGGCCGCGGACGACCTCGCCCTGCTCATCCTCCGGTGGAATGGCCCGGGGAAGTAGATAATAGCCAATCGCCGCCGGCAATGCCCTCCGGGCCAGGCGCGATCGAGCCCATGGAACCGCGTGCCACTCACGTCGAGATCTTTCCCGCGAGAATGAGCGAGGTGCCCGCGGTGACCGCCTTCACCGCGCGCGCCTGCCTCGCGGCGGGCCTCGCCCGGGATGCCTGCCTGCGGCTCACGCTGCTCGTCGAGGAGCTGTTCACCAATACGGTGGCGCATGGTCACGGGCAGGACAGCGAGGCGCCGGTGCGGCTCGTCTTCGACGTGGCGCCCGGGCGTGTCGGGCTGCTCTACGAGGACACGGGGCCGCCGCACGATCCCTTCGCCGCCGTCGCGCCCCCCGACGACACGACCGAGGTCGAGGAGCGCCCGGTGGGCGGGCTCGGTCTCGTGCTCATCGCCGCGCTGGCCGAGCGAGGTCCACTATCGGCGCGAGGACGGCAAGAATCTCATCTCGCTCGCCATCACCGGATCGGTCACGGGATCGGCCTGACCAGCCCAAGGGGCTCTGTGCTAGCATTCCCGCGAATCCACGACAACGTCGTCATCGACAAGGAGAATTCCCATGGACCCGAACGCCAAGAAGACCGCGCTGCGCATGATTCCCTACGGGCTCTACGTGCTGACGGCGGAGAGCCCCGCCGGGATCTCCGCGGCCACCGTGAACTGGGTCACGCAGGCGTCCTTCGCCCCGCCGCTCGTCGCCGTGGGCGTCAAGGTCGATTCCCATGCGCACGCGCTGATCAAGGAGTCGAAAACCTTCGCGCTCAACGTGCTCGGCAAGGGCCAGCAGGCGATGGCCTTCACGTTCTTCAAGCCCGCCGAGCGACAGGGGGCGACGATCTCCGGCGAGCCGTTCCGCGCGGGGAGCACGGGCGCGCCCATCCTCACGAACACCCCGGCCTACGTCGAGTGCCGCCTCGTCGGCACGGTCGAGAAGGGCGATCACTCGATCTTCGTCGGCGAGGTGGTAGACGCAGGAGTAAGCAAGGAGCCCGAGGGGCGCGCAGACGACGCCACGCTCTGGCTGAAAGAACTCGGAGACAAGGTCTTCTACGGCGGCTAGAGCGATGAGAAGGGCCCATCTGCTTCGTTGGCGCCCTCGACCGCCGGCTCAACGTAGATCGCTCACGCTCGCCGGCGACTTCCGTATCCGCTCGCCTCGCCTGCGGCTGCGGCTCGCCCTGCTTGAGTACGCCTCGCCGGCTGTCTTCGGGCGCCGCCTCGCAGCTGGACCCTTCTCATCGCTCTAGCTGGGTGCAGCATTGCGACAGTTCCCCGCCACCCAACCCAATGATTGGTGACGCGCCTGCGGGAGACCGGGCGGGGGACGCGGCGGGGGCCGGGGGGATGGGTCCGCTGACCCCTTCCCGCCCCGCGAGACGACGACACAGCGGCCAAGGAGTGGGAACGGCTCCCAGGGTGATCGGTACGGCGTCGGCGGTGGTCGGAGGACCCATCCCCCCGGCCCCCGCCGCGTCCCCCGCCCGCCTCGCGCGTAGACGGTTCGCCGAATCATCGCCGACGCTTTCACAGCGCGGGGTCCGCGGGGTCTCATGTGCAGGGTGATGGGTGAGGACGCATTCGAAATTGTCGTCGCAGCGCACCATGCCGAGATCCATCGGTATGTGGTGCGGGTGACCGCCCGATCGAGCGATGCCGATGATCTTTCACAAGAGACCTTTATTCGGGCATTTAGAGCGCATAGGACCCTGCCACCGGACGCCAATTTCCGGGCCTGGCTCTTCGCCATCGCGACCAATGTCTGCCGGAACTACTTTCGGGGAGAGAAGCGCCGCCGGCTGGCGTATGCGGCGGCAGGAAGCGATGCCCCGACCGCCGATCCGGCCAGCCCGGACGGGCGCGTGCTCGTCAGCGAGGCCAGCGGCCGGATCGACGCGATCGTCGCGGGGCTGCCCATGAAGCAGCGATTGGCCTTCACCATGCGCAAGATGCACGACCTCGACTACGAGGCAATCGGCAAGAGCCTCGAGTGCTCGGAGGACAGTGCCCGCGCCCACGTCTTCCAGGCCCTCAAGAAGATCCGCCGGGGGCTGGACGAGCTGGCCGCCATCGATACGGAGCCCGTGCGATGAGTCCTTCCCATCCGTCATGCCGTGCGATCGAGCCGGATCTGGTGGCTCTCGCCGGCGGGGAGGCGACGCCCACCGCCGCGCAGGCGGTCGAGGAGCATACCGCGCACTGCCCATCGTGCCGGGACGCGCTCCGGCAATACCGCGCCGTCGAGGGGCTCGTGGCCGATCTCCGGCACGTGCCGCTCCCGGAGGTGGATTCAACGCTGGCGCGGTCTCAGCTCGAATCCCGCCTGGCCGATCTGCGCAGCCGCATGATGAGCTTCGGGCTCTTCGCCTCGCCGCTGGGGCCGATCCTCATCGCGCGCTCGGAGCAGGGCGTGTCGATGGTGGAGTATCTCGAGTCCGAGGCCGCGGTCGACTCCCGCCTCGCGCGGCTCAGCGGTCTGGACGCGGTCGAAAATCCGAGCGAGGTGGAGAGCTTTCATCGCGACCTGCTCGACTATCTCGAGGGCCGGCGGACGCTTCTCGACTGGCCGCTCGACCTGCGGTGGGCGCGGAGCGCCTTCCAGCGTCGCGTGCTCGAGGCGACGGGGCGGCTGCCGTACGGCGCCGTCACGTCCTACGGGCATATCGCGCGCGACATCGGCGCGCCCTCGGCGACCCGCGCGGTGGCGCAGGCGCTGCGCTGGAATCCCGTGCCCATCGCCATTCCCTGTCATCGGGTGATTGGCGGCTCGGGCGATCTCACGGGTTATGCCGGGAACAAGGTCGGCCTGAAGCAACGCCTGCTCGCGCTCGAGGGCGTGCCCGTCACCGGTCATCGCGCCCTTCGGATCGAGCGACCCGCCATGTACGCGCGTTATCAGGCGGGGGACGAGTACTGCCTGCCGAGCTGCGGGGACATCGGGACGATGCCGATGGCTGACGTCACGCTATTCGGCTCTCGCGGTCGCGCCGAGGACGCCGGCCTTCTGCCCTGCTCGAGCTGCCGCCCCGACTTGCATCCGCTCGAAGCGTAGCCGTTCTCTCCCGTCGCGGTTTCACGTCGGACCGTTGTCGGTGTCTCAATCCGTGAACGAACGGATAAGGAGGACACGACAATGGAAGCTCCGATGAACGCACTGCTGAGTACCGCGATCGCGCTGACACCGTTCCTGGTGGTGATCGCGCTCCTCCGACTCGCCGACTTCGTGTCGGCGCGGCGCGAGGCAAGCCTCGCGCGTCAGATCGCGCTCACCAACGCCATTCACCGCGAGCTGGGCGCGGTGGCCGCGCCCGTGGTGAGCCGTCGCCCCGGAGGCGGCTGGCTCGTCAGCATGGCGGTGCCGCTCGATCGGCCGGGGACGACCGCCGCGATCGTGCGGATCACCGAGCGCATGTTCGCGCCGGACGGCGGCGGAGCCGATCCGCTGCGCATCCTCCTTACGCCGGCCGCCACGCGACCCACCTCGGCAGGGTCGTCAGGCCGCCGCATCGGCGCCACGGCGTCCGCCTTGCCCGCACTGTCGTGACGGAGGCATCCATGGACTGGGACGTCTACGCCCTGGAGCAACTGGTCGCGATGAGGCTCGAGGAGGCACGGGCCCGGAGCGCGCATGCCTCCCTCGTCGCGTCGTTCCGCCCGCGCCGGGCCGACGCGCTCGCCCTCTTGGGGCTCGGGCTGATCAAGCTCGGGCGCTTTGTCCAGCGTCGGGGTGGCGTGCGGCGCCGCGCCGCGCGCACGCCCGCGCTCCGCATGCTCGGAAGCGGCCACGTCTGACGCATCGCGTACCGCAGTGCTCGGGCGGCCGGCAAAAGTCGCGATATAGTGAGGGGATCGCGATATAGTCGACCGGGCCGCGGCAGGGTTCTCCACGCTGCGGCGAGGAGAATACCGGGCAATGCGCCATACGAAGATCGTCTGCACGATCGGGCCGTCGTCCTCCAGCGTGGAGACGCTCGATCGCCTCGTGGCCGCGGGCATGGACGTCGCCCGGCTCAATTTCTCGCACGGCACCCACGCCGAGCACGCCGAGGTGATCCGGCGAATCCGCGGGGCCGAGGCGCGCTTCGGCCGCCCCATCGCGATCCTCCAGGACCTGCAGGGGCCGAAGATCCGGCTCGGCACCTTCGGACCCGCGGGCGGTGAGCGCGTGGACCTCGAATCCGGGCAGCGGTTCACGCTGGTCGCCGGGCCCGCACCGGGAACGCAGGAGCGGGTGTCGGTGGCCCCGGCGGAAAGCCTCACGGAGCTCAAGCCCGGCGACTCCGTCCTGATGGATGACGGGATGATCCAGCTCGAGGTGGAGGAGAGAAGCGACCACGAGGTGCACTGCCGCGTGATCGCGGGCGGGCGAATCAGCGATCACAAGGGCATCTCCTTCGCGCACGTGCCGCTGCCGATCTCGTGCCTCACCGACAAGGACAGGGAAGACCTCATCTTCGGCATCCATCAGGGGGTCGATCTCGTCGCGGTGTCCTTCGTGCGGTCCCAGGCCGACATCCGCGAGGTGCGGACCTTCCTCGACGCCTACGGCGCCCAGCTGCCGATCATCGCCAAGATCGAGCGGCGCGAGGCGCTGGCGAACCTCGGCAGCATCGTCACCCTGGTCGACGGCATCATGGTGGCGCGCGGCGATCTCGGCCTCGACGTGCCGCTCGAGGAAGTGCCGCATATCCAGAAGGATCTCGTCCGCCGAGCCCGCGCCGCCAATATCCCCGTCATCGTGGCGACCCAGATGCTCGAGTCCATGGTGGCCCACATGCGGCCGACGCGCGCCGAGATCTCCGACGTGTGCACCGCGATCCTCGACGGCGCCGACGCCATCATGCTCTCGGCGGAGACGGCCACCGGCCGCTACCCCGTCGAGGCGGTCCAGGTGATGGCGCGCACGGCGGAGCGCGCCGAGCAGGCGCCGTCGTCCAGCGGTGCGCGCGTCCGCGAGAAGGCCGAGATGGGGCCACCCGAGGCCATCTCCGACGCCGCCGCCAAGGTGGCGCAGCACCTGAAGGCGCGCGCCATCGTCGCCTTCACCCAGTCGGGCTTCTCCGCGCGGCTCATCTCGCAGGAGCGGCCCGACGTGCCCATCGTCGCGCTCACCCCCTTCATCGAGGTGCAGCGGCGGCTCGCGCTGTGCTGGGGCGTGTCCTCGCGCCTCATCGCCAAGGTCCACACGACCGAGGAGATGATCGAGGAGGCCGAGCGCGCGCTCCTCGCCGACGGCACCGTGGCGGCGAACGACCTCATCGTCATCATCTCGGGCGGGCCCCAGTGGGTGGCGGGCACGACCAATCTCCTCAAGGTGCATCGCGTGGGCGAGCGTCGGTAGTGCCTCTCCTCGGTGGGCTTGGCGGCGAGGCAACGGCGGCGGGCGGGGCCGGAGGGGGGCGGGGGCTCTCCCCGGGACACGCTGACTCGCAGTCGCCGAGGGCACTCTAGGGCGGGCCACGAGAGTTTGGTTTGTGGCTTCGATTGTCCGCAGAAGCCACGGTCCCGGGGAGAGCCCCCGCCCCCCTCCGGCCCCGCCCGCCGCCGTGTGGTGGTCACTTCCCCGAGCGAGGCACTTGGTTTTGTGAGAGAGGCACTTCTTTGAACTGGAAATCTGAGATGGAGGAGCTGCGGCGGCGGGAGGAGTTTGCTGAGCAGCTTGGTGGGCCCGAGCGGGTCGAGCGGCAGCATGCTGGGGGGCGGTATACCGTTCGGGAGCGGATTGCGAAGTTGGCGGATCCTGGGAGCTTTCACGAGCTCGGGAAGATTGCTGGAAGCGCCTCCTATGATGCGCGCAATGACCTCGAGAAGCTCGTGCCCTCCAATTTCGTGTTCGGGCGGGCGCGGCTCGACGGGCGGCCGGTGGTGATCGGCGGGGATGATTTCACCGTGCGCGGCGGCTCGGCGGACGCCACCATCAAGGGCAAGCACTTCCAGTGCGAGCAGATGGCCAAGGAGCTACGCCTGCCGCTGGTGCGGATCGTCGAGGGCTCGGGTGGGGGCGGCTCCGTCAAGACCATCGAGACGACGGGCCGCGCCAATGTTCCCGGCGTGTCGGGCTGGGAGCTGGTGGTCGACAATATGGGCACGGTGCCGCGGGTCGCGCTCGGCCTCGGGTCGGTGGCGGGGCTCGGCGCCGCGCACCTCGCCGCCGCGCACTACTCCGTCATGGTCAAGGACATCTCCGCGCTCTTCGTGGCAGGCCCGCCGGTGGTCGAACGGCTCGGGCAGAAGCTCACGAAGAACGAGCTGGGCGGCTGGCAGATCCAGCTCCGCGCGGGTGCCGTCGACACGGCGGTCGACACGGAAGAGGACGCCTTCGCGTGCGCGAAGCGCTTCCTGTCCTACTTGCCGTCCTCCGTCTACGACTTGCCGCCGCGCGGCCCCGTGAATGATGACCCCGAGCGGCGCGAGGAGTGGCTGAGCGACGCGATTCCGCGCGACCCGCGCAAGGTGTACAAGATGCGCGCGATCGTCGAGGCGGTCGTGGACCAGGGCTCGTTCTTCGAGATCGGCGAGCTCTACGGCCGCTCCATCATCACCGGGCTCGCGCGCATCGATGGCTGGCCCGTGGCCATGATGGCGAGCGACCCGTACCACTACGCCGGGGCGTGGACGGCCGACACCTGCCAGAAGGTCGAGCGCTGGGTGGATATGGCGCAGACCTTCCATCTCCCCGTGGTCTACCTCGTGGATTGCCCGGGCTTTCTGATCGGGCTCGAGGCCGAGCGGACGGGCACCATCAAGCAGGGCGTGCGCGCGATGTCGGCCATCTGGCAAACGACGGTGCCGTGGTGCGCCGTGATCATCCGGAATGTCTTCGGCGTGGCGGGGGCCGCCCACAAGAACGGCGGCCGCTACGGCTTCCGCTACGCGTGGCCGTCGGGGCGCTGGGGCTCGCTGCCGCTCGAGGGCGGGATCGAGGCGGCCTACCGCGCCGATCTCGCCGCCGCCGACGATCCCGCGGCCAAGCTCGTCGAGATCGAGGAGCGCCTGAACAAGCTCCGCTCGCCCTTCCGCTCGGCGGAGACCTTCTGGATCGAGGAGATCGTCGACCCGCGGAGCACGCGCCCGCTCCTCTGCGAGTTCGTCAACCTGGCCGCGCCGCTGCGCGAGCCGGGGCCGTACACCCACCGCATGCGTCCATAGACCGCAGGCTGTCGATAAAGGCCCATCTGCGGAGGTACGGCGCGCTCAACCGCCGTGCCACGCAACGCGCGAGACAGTCGGGCCGACGAACTTTCGTCTGCGGGGCCCAGACATGGCCCCGCACTCCCCCTACGCACCTACGCCTCGCGTGCGGCCTTCGGGCGCCGCCCCGCAACTGGACCTTTCTCGCCACCCTGCGCAGGCTGCCGATAAAGGCCCATCTGCGGAGGTACGGCGCCCTCGACCGCCCGCTCAACGTAGAGAGACTACGCCTCGCGTGCGGCCTTCGGGCGCCGCCTCGCAGCTGGACCTTTCTCGCCACCCTGCTCCCTTTCCATCGCCCCGGCCCCCGCCGCGTCGCCCGGCCGCCGCGTGCGTCCTGCGTTCGCGATTCGTGCGGGCTGGGAACGTGTCGGAGTAACCGCCGTTCGAGCGCCGGCTTCGCCGGCGCAATCGAGTTCTGGGGGTGGCTCGGAGGGGGCCGTCGAGGCCCCCTTCGATGATCTAGAAGATGGCGCTGTCTCGGAGGCCGGTCAGGATCATCTCGGCCGAGACCGCGGCGAGCAGAATGCCCAGGATGCGGACCACGACGTTCATGCCGGTATGGCCCAGCCAGCCCTGAACGGTTTCCGCGGCCAGCAGGCCACCGAGCGTGAGCAGCATGATCGCCGCGATCACGGCGATCAGCAGCACGGTGGCCAGGAAGCCATTGCGGGCCTCGGTGGCCTGGACGACTACCGTGGTGATCGCGCCCGGCCCCGCGATCATCGGCGTGGCCAACGGGAACACCGAGATGTCGCCGGCGTCGTCCACCCCGTGCTCGGCGGCCGTGGGTCCCGGGCCGATCGGCCGGCCGAAGACGATGTCGATGGACAGCAGCATGAGCAGGATGCCGCCGCCCACCCGCACGCCGGACAGGCTGATGCCAATACCCCGGAGGAGATCGTCGCCGAAGAGCGCGAACAGGAGCAGGAGTCCGGAGGCTACGAGGACCGCCCGCACGGCCATGCGCCGCTGGTCTTCCCGCGCGACCCCCACGGTGAGCACGGGGTAGATCGCCGCCACCTTGATCGGACTCACCGTGACGAAGAGCGCGGTGAACGACGCCAGGACGAACTCGACCACGCGGCTAGCAGTCCCTCGGATAAACCAGGCTAGAGCGATGAGAAGGGTCCAGATGCGAGGCGGCGCCCGAAGGCAGCCGGCGAGGCGTACTCAGGATGGGCGAGCCGCAGCCGGAGGCGAGGTGAGCGGATACGGAAGTCCAGGCGAGCGTGAGCGAGCCACGTTGAGCCGGCTGTCGAGGGCGCCAACGAAGCAGATGGGCCCTTCTCATCGCTCTAGCCCGCGGAGATTTTCCGGCCGAAGCGGTCCTCGATCACGTGGGTGACTCCGGAGAAGTCTTCGCTGCCCCAGCCCGCGCGCTTGCCCTCGGTGAAGGCGGCCAGCGTGTCGCGCAGGATGGGCATGTGCTCGAGCTGCGATCCCGCCATCTGTGAGGCGAGTGTCACATCCTTCAGCATCAGCTCGAGCGTGAAGGTGGGGTCGAAGTTCCCCTCGATCACGCGCATGGCGCGCCGGTCGAAATAGGTGGAGTACGCCATGCCCCCGCCGTTCTTCACGACGTCGTAGTACGTCTTCGGATCGACCCCGAGCGTCACGCAGAGCGCGAGGGACTCCGCGACCGCTGCTGCATTGACCGCGCCGAGCGCATTGTGCAGCAGCTTGATGCGATTGCCCGTGCCCGACGGCCCGACGTACATGGTGAGCCGCCCCATGACGTCGAGCATCGACTGGATGGCGGGCAGCTTGTCGCGATCGCCGCCCACCATGAAGAAGATCTCCCCCGACTCCGCCTGGGGCGACGAGCCGAGCATGGGCGTGTCCATGTGGAAGATGCCCTTGTGCCGCGCGGCGGCGGAGATCGCCTGCGAGACCTCGGGGCTCACGGTGGAGCAATCGCAGGTGACGAGGCCGGGCCTGCCGCGGGCCACGACGCCGTTCGGGCCGAGATAGGTGCCGCGCACGATCTCGTCGTTCGGCAGGGCGGTGAAGAGCACCGCGACACTCGCGGCCACGTCACCCGGCGAGTCGTGCCGTGTGGTGCCGGGCACGGACACCGCGTTCGCGGCCGCCGCGGTTTCCACGTCGAACACGGAGACGGCGTAGCCGGCCTGGGCGAGATTCCGGGCCATCGGGCCGCCCATACGGCCGAGGCCGATGAATCCGATCGCGGGCTTGTCCATTCGCTGGCGCTCCTCGGTTGTCGGCGTTGACGGGCGCCGAAAGTATACCGCGCTGCTTCGGGAGCGGGTGCGGAACGTGGCAGGCGGACGGGAGGCCGGCGCTCACGTCCTCCGCGGGCATCCGGCCATCACCGGAGCGCTCCTGAGTACGCCTCGCCTGCTGCCTTCGGGCGCCGCCTCGCATCTAGCCCTTTTTGACCAGCCTGCAGATTTTTCAGTATCCGGCTAGAGCCGGAGGCTGATGGAGGCCAGCTCGTCGAGACAACGCCGCACGTCGTCCGCGCCGTCGTGGACGTGGGCGGAGATGCGGATACGGCCGTCGCCGCCCCACACGAGCACGCCCCGCTCGGCGAGGCGTGCGGCGAGCCCATGGCCGTCCGCGGCGAGGAAGCAGACATTGCCGGCGCGCTCATCCGGAGCCACCGGTGTGATGACGGGCAGGCCAAGGCGCCGAAGTCCCTCGATCAGCTCGCCGCCCAGCTCGTGCGCGTGGGCGAGGACCGCCTTCGGGTCGAGGCCTTCGAGGACCTCCAGGGCATTGTCGAGGACGAGGAGTCCGAGCAGGCTCGGGTTGCCCGCCTCGAGCCGTGCCGCGTCGGGCCTGAGCGGCACGTCGAGCGGGGCGGCCAGACCGCCCCGGTGATCCACGCTGTTCCAGCCGAGCGTCGCCGGCTCGAGCGGCCCCACGCGCGCGGCATCGTAGGCGAAGATGCCGACGCCGTGGGTGGCGAGGAGCCATTTGTTGAGCCGCCCGAAGCGCCGGCAGGCGTCGTCGTGCGACCTGAGCCACGGCGCCTCGCCGCCGGTGGCGAGGTGGGCGATGCCGTCGAGTCCGACGAACTCCTGCTTGTCGATGAGGGCCATGGATGGACTGTGCACCGGCGTATTGTAGCCGAGCAGAGTCACCCCGATGCGAGGAAGACGATCCAGGGTGTCCTCATCTATAGTTACGGTCCTATGAGGCCGACATCGAGGCGAGGGGACGACGGCCTCGGCTATATCCTCGTGGGCCTGGGGCCGCGCACCGACGCGGTGTGGCTCGCGGGGAACGCCTGCGGTCTCGGACTCACGCTGGCGGCCGCGTTCGTCTTTCCCGGCCACGGGCTCATCTTCGCGTATCTTGCGGTGACGGTGCGGCTGGCGCTCTATACCCAGGCCGCCGGATGGCCGGGCGGCGAGTACTTCGACCAGATGCTGCGCCTCGGGCTCGTGGCGGGGTTCTTCGAGATCTTCGCCGACTATGTCCTGGTCCGCCTGCTGGTGTCAGGAAGGCTCGTCTACCTGACGCGCGATGCCGTGCTGCTCGAATCCCCGCTCTACATGCCGTTTGCGTGGGCGTGCGTCATTGTCGAGCTCGGGTACGTCTCGGTGCGGCTGTACAGCCTGTTTCGCGGGGCGCCCTGGGGCGCCTGGGCGGCCTCGCTCGTCGGCGGGCTCACGGCGGGCGTGTTCATCGGGCTCTACGAGTACTTCGCCTTCCGTGCGGGCTGGTGGAAGTACGAGCCGGCGCGCGTGATGATCGGCCCCTACTGCGCCGCCTACATCCCGCTCGGCGAGTGCCTCATGTTCCTGGTGATGCTGCCGCTCTTGACATGGCTGGGCCAGCGCGACGAGTCGCCGTCGCGGCGGGCCTTCAGCGGGGGGATCGCCTTCGCCGCGATCATCCTGGTCTCGTACGTCGTCGCCTACGTCGTCCTCGAGGGCCTGCCGTGAGGAGCGCGCCCTCTACGATTGGGCTCAGGGAACGTCGAGGATCTCCACCCAGTTCGGGTTCTTGCCCATCGGGTATTCCTTGAGCTTGGTGAGCTTGCCGCTCTCCGCGTCGATGCGATAGCTCGACAGGCCGTGGGAGAGCTGGCCGACCGCGAGCAGATAGCGCCCGGTCGAGTCGATGTTGAAGCCGCGCGGCTGCTTCTCGGTCGCGACGCTGCCGATGGGCGTGAGCGTCCCCGCCGTCGGATCCACCTTGAAGCCGGCGAGCGTGCTCGACGTGCGCTCCGACCCGTAGAGGAATCGCCCGTCGGGGGTGATGTGCAGGTCGGCGGCCGAGGGCTTGCCCTGAAAGTCCGGCGGCAGCGCGCTCACGCTCTGCTTTTCCTTGAGCTGCCCCGTGGCCGCGTCGTAGTCGAAGACGTAGACCGCGCCGTCGAGCTCGCCGAGGACGTAGACGATCTTGCCGTTCGGATGGAACGCGAAGTGCCGCGGGCCGGCTTTCTCCTTCACGCGGACCGACGGCGGGGCGTTCGGCGTCAGCTTGCCGGTGGCCGCGTCGAACTTGAACTGATTGACGGAGTCATTGCCGAGGGTCGGCACGATCACGTTCCGGTTCCCCGCGTCGGGGAGGATCGCATGCGCGTTCGGATGGTTCGGCAGGACCTGGTGCGCCGGCTGCACGGTCCCCGGCGGGTCGATCGGGCTCACCGTCACCTTGTGGCCGGGATACGAGGCGCCGAGCAGGAAGCGGCCCGTTCGATCGGTGGCGATGTACGCCATGCTATCGGGGAGCGGGCCGCTGGCGAGATGCTTGAGCTTGCCTGTCCCGGGATCGATGGCGAATCCCGCCACGATCTGGGGCTCGCCGCGCGTGCCGACGTAGAGGATGCGGCGGTCGGGGCTCACCGCCATCGGCGTCGAGTTCCCGGGCTTGGTGACGCCGGGGATCGGCACCTTCTCCACCACCGTCAGGTCGCCGCTCTGCCGATCGAGCTGCAGCACGATGATCTCGTTGCTCTCGGTATTGCCGACATAGACGAAGGTGGCGGCGTGAGCCGGCGATGCCATCATCGCCCCCGCAAGTGTGAGGACCGCGAATAGCCCGACCCAGAGCCCGGCACGGCGTGTGTCCCGCATGAGGTCCTCCCCGTTGAGAGCATCATCGGCATGAGCGCGATCCTGCGCCCGCGACCCGGCTCGCGTCAAGGCCGGCGGCGTCGAGGTGCGGGCGCGACGCGAACCGCGGTCCGCTGACGCGCATGTTCGGCTTCGAAAGGGCGGCCAGCGCTGCGACATCTGCGATAATCCGCGCCAATGACCTTCCGGAAAGCGCGGTCTCGGGGTAAGTGCGGCCGATACGGCGTGCGTTCTGGCTCTCGTTATAGAGATGGACGACGGCCAGCTTCCGCCACCGTTTTTTGAGGGTGAGCGGCGACACGACCATCAGCTCAGCGTGAGATGCCCAGCCTTCGCCGGTCGCATCGACGATGTCGGGCACCGCATCACTCTCCAGTTCCAATCGCTCGATCTGTCGCTGAAAGGCGGCCGGTGACCCCGCCGAGATTAGCTCGTCGGCGACCGCGCAGATGATCGGACATCTGGGCCGTCTGAAGACGTAGCGGATCTTGCCGCTGACCTTCAAGGATTCCCTCGATGGTTTCACGCCGAGCGGCGGCAAGGTCTGACCGATACCAGGTCATCGTCGGCTACGGGACGGACATCATGGACGCTCAGCGTGAGCAGGGCCGCCGTCCTGCCGGACGCGGTGACGAACTCGACCTCTAGCCCATCCGGCTCGTAGACTTCCACCACCGCGCCGAGGTCGCCGCGGCAAAGCCCGTGATCAGGTAGGTCGCGGTCTAGGACGATTGTGTCGAGAAGCTGGAACGTCATCTCAGATCCTCCGGATACGCGGTGACGAACCGCGGGAAGTCCTCGCCCGTGCGCACGATCCAGACGCTGGTCACGTCCGCCGAGCGTCCCGAGGGCCCGACCAGCGTAGCGCGAATCGCGTACTTTTGCCCGTACTGAGTTCGCTCCTCAAGCACGGCACCCTGCGATAGATGCTGGCTCCGCAGGTCTGCCTCAAGCTGGCGCCAGCCGTCCGCAGAGTATCCGAGCGCGAGGAAGAACGCCGCTTTGAAGCGCCCGACGGGATGGCTCCGCGACAGTAGGTAGCCATACACCTTCGCTGACTCGATGACGCCACGGTCCGCGTTCGGGATCCTCAATCGAGGGAGCCCCTTGCCCGGTCTGCCTCGATGTCAGCGCTCCTCGCACGGATAACGCTCACGCTCACCCGCGGCCCTGCCGGAGCGGCGAAGCCGCGGTGGCAGGGACGTCGGGTGCAGCGTGTTGTTCGGCGTCACCTGCACGGATTACTCCGGCCAGAAGTACTTGGTTTCCCCACAGGGCATCACTAGTCGCTCATCTGTTGATGGGGGTAATTGATGAAGATCACGTGTCCACTGAGCACACGCCCCTCGAAACGCTGCAAGCGCCGAGAGCGCGGCATCCCACTCGTGATCTGATGAGCAATCGACCTGACAGCCCATCTGCACGGCGAGGGTCTCGAGCATCTGCATCTGGTTTGAGACGAAGTCATATGGCCTCTGAACCATATGCCAATGTAGGACCTTGGGGTGCGTCTCCGTTATGAGCAACTGGGGGTGTGCGGCCTTCAGAGCAACCAGCGCCGCCATGCCGTTGACTGACATCGAACCGTATAGGGAATTTGGTGAAGCGACACTACCCTGGACCTTGGGGTATCGCCGCTTGAGCCAACGATCTGCCGGCCCCCAACCGGACGGCCCTGTGCTCCAACACGTCAGCGTATCTACGCCGATGGCCTTTGGAGATTCTGACTGGTCAGCGAGCCAGCGGACGGCCGCCTCGGCAGTTTCAACGAGAGCACAACGCGCCAAGGTGGGCCGACCATGCTCCACGACTAGGGCTGCTACGCCATGCTTGTCGTTCCCGCCCGGATCGTACCCCAGGAAAATCACAGCGACTCCATCAGTGACGCCTAACTTGAATTCGACAGACCTGCGTATCCCGCTGCGTAAGCAGGCAGGCGCTCCGCGCGCCGGCAGGGTATGCGGGTCTGGGGCAGGATCATGGTCTGGGCATTTTCCTCACTTGCGTCCTACTTTAAGCTGGATACGCGGCGACCTCCAGATCTGAATAGGCTGCGAGGCGCCGCCGGCGTATCTCGTCGCCCTAAATTTTAGGCCTGCAAGAAGTCAACGCCAGGGACTGCACTTGGTCCCGCGGATTCGCCGCGGGCCCTGCGGGCTCGCTATGGCTACAGCAGCTTGTCCGGCGTGATGGGCAGGTCGCGGACGCGCACGCCCGTCGCGTGGAAGACGGCATTGGCGATCGCGGCGGCGACGCCGACGGCCCCGATCATGCCGATGCCCTTGACGCCCGTGGCATTGACGTGGGGATCGTCCTCGGCGACGAACGACACGTCGATCTCGGGCACCTCGGCGTGCACCGGGAGGAGATAGTCGGTCAGGCGCGCATTGGTGATCCGCCCGGAGGCCGCGTCGAGCCGCGTCGCCTCGCCGAGCGCCATGCCGATGCCGAACACGATGCCGCCGATCTGCTGGCTCCGGGCCATCTTCGCGTTGAGGATCCGCCCCGCGCCGTAGCAGGCGACGAAGCGGCGCACGCGGACCTCGCCCAGATCGGCGTCGACCGCCACCTCGGCGAAGTTCGCGCCGAAGGCGTGCATGGAGACGGCGGCGGCCGCGGGGTCGGCCTCGCCCAGGGCCTCGATCGATCCCGCCGGACGGCGCGCGGCGACGTCCGCGCAGCGCTCGGCGCGCGCCGGATCGCGCCGCGATCGGAGCATCCCGTCCCGGATCTCGACGCCGCGGGATCGAGGCCGCCGAGGGGCGAGCGATCGTCCGCGCACGCCGCGGCGATGATCTGGTCGCGGAGCGCCCGGGCTGCCGCGGCCACCGCCGGCGCCACGCTCGCCGCCGTCATCGACCCGGCCGCGCGCGGAGACTCGGGCAAGTCGCTGTCGCCCATCTCGAAGCGCACGTGGTCCACGGGCACCCCGAGCATCTCCGCGGCGACCTGGCTCATGACGGTATAAGTGCCGGTGCCGAGGTCGTGCGTGGCCGACTGGACGACCACCGTGCCGTCCGGCAGGAGCACGGCGCGGGCGGCGGCGCGCTGCCGATGCACTGGGTACGTGGCGCTCGCCATGCCCCATCCGATGAGCCAATGGCCGTCGCGCATCGACCGGGGCTCGGGGCGCCGGCCCCGCCAGCCGAATCGCTCCGCGCCGACCGCGTAGCATTCGCGGAGCGACTTGCTCGACCACGGCAGCCCGGAGTGCGGGTCGCGATCGGCGTGATTGCGCAGCCGGAGCTCGAGCGGGTCGATCGCGAGCGCCGCGGCGAGCTCGTCCATCGCGGATTCGAGGGCGAAGCTGCCGGGCCCGTGGCCGGGCGGCCGCATCGGCGTCGGATGCGGCGCGTGGATGCGGGCGAGGCGGTGGGACGTCGCCACGGCGGGGCAGGCGTAGAGCATCTGGGAGATGCGGCCGTGCGGATCGCAGAACTCGTCGACGGCCGAGCTCTGCGCGACGGCGTGGTGCTCGAGCGCGGTCAGGCGGCCGTCGGCGCGGGCCCCGATGGCGACGCGGTGGATCGACGCCGCCCGGCAGCCCACCATGCGGAACATCTCGTCGCGCGACAGCTCGAGCCGCACCGGCCGGCCGACGAGCCGCGCCGCCATCACCGCGATCATCACGCACGGCCACCAGCTCCGCCCCTTGGACCCGAAGCCGCCGCCGAGGAACCGCGCGACCACGCGGACGGAATCGGGAGGCAGGCCGAACGAGCGCGCGAGCACGTCGCGGCAGGCCTGCACCCCCTGCAGGGACGCGTAGAGCGTGAGCCGGCCGTCCTCCCACGAGGCCAGCGCCACGTGGGGCTCGATCGGATTGTGGTGCTGCATCGGCGCGGTGTACGTCGCCTCCAGCCGCACCTCGGCCTCGGCCCACGCGCGGGCGGGATCGCCGCGCACGGAGTCGGGCGGCTCGCCGAGCACGGCGGCCGGCGCGAAGAGGTCGGGCGCCTCCCGCCGCAGGACGCTCACGCTCGGCCGGGACTCGCAGCGAGCCTCGACGAGGCCCGCGGCCCGCCGGCGGCGGCGAGCGTCTCCGCGATCACGGCGGCGATCGGCTGGCCGCCGTAGTTGATCCGATCGTCCTGGAGCAGGAGCGGCATCTCGCCGGCGCCGCGGGGCGCGAGCCTCGGGGCATTGCCGTGGTGGAGCACGGCGAGCACGCCGGCGAGGGAGGTCGCGCGCGCCGCGTCGAGGGCGGCGATGCGCCCGTTCGAGATCGGGCTCTGCACCAGCGCGGCGTGGACCATCCCCTCGAGGACGAGGTCCCCGGAATAGACGACGGCGCCCTGTGCCTTGGCGCGGCCGTCGACCCGATCGATGCCCTCGCCGATCATTCGCGAGCCTCCATCGCCGCCGCCGTCTCGAGCGCCCGGACCAGGGCGCGCGTGCACAGCGTCACCTTGAAGGCATTGTCGGGCAGCGGGCGGGCGCCGAGGGCCGCGAGCGAAGCGGCGGCCTCGAAAGGTCGCGGCCGTCGCGGGCGCGCCCTCGAGCGCGGCCTCGACGGCAGGGAGGTGCCAGGGCACCGTGCCGACGCCGCCCGCCGCCACGCGCGCGGTGCGCACGACACCGCCGGCGACGTGCAGCGCCACCGCCGCCGACACCAGCGCGAACTCGAACGAGGCCCGGTCGCGCACCTTGAGGAAGTGCGAGCGCGCGGTGTGCGGGCCGCCGGGAACGTCGACGGCGACGATCAGCTCGCCCCGGCCGAGGACGGTCTCCCGCTCCGGCGTCTCGGCGGGCAGCCGATAGAACTCGCGCAGCGGCACCCGGCGCGGGCCCTCGGGCCCGTGCAGCTCGAGCGCCGCGTCGAGGGCGACCAGCGCGACGGCGAGGTCCGAGGCGTGCGCCGCCACGCAGTGTTCGCTGCCGCCGAAGACGGCGTGCGCGCGGTGCTCGCCCGCGATGGCCGGGCACCCCGAGCCGGGCGCCCGCTTGTTGCACGCAAACATCGCGTCGCGGAAGTACGGGCAGCGGGTGCGCTGCAGGAGATTGCCTCCGACCGTGGCCATGTTGCGAACCTGCATCGAGGCGCTCGCGCGAAGGGCCTCCGCGACGACGGGGTAGCGATCCCGGATCAGCGGATGATCGGCGAGGTCCTGCATCCGCTCGAGCGCGCCGATGCGGACGCCGGCGCCGTGGGCCGCGACCCCGCGCAGCGGCAGCGCGGTGATGTCGACGAGTCGCGACGGGGCGCGCTGGCCGTCCTTGATCAGCGGGACGAGGTCGGTCCCGCCCGCGACGTATTCCGCGCCGGGTGCGGTGCCGAGCGACAGCGCGGAGGCGAGGTCCGCCGCGCGCGCGTAGCCGAGGGCGATCACAGGCTGACCTTACGGCGAGTGACGTTGGGATGGCGGCCGGGCCTCTTCGCGCAAGCGCTCATCGGGGCGCCGCCATGACGGATTCGATCGCCGCGATGATGTTCGGATACGCGCCGCAGCGGCAGAGATTGCCGCTCATCAGGTCGCGGAGCTCGCCGGTGGTCGGCCGGCGCTCGAGCAGGCCGATCGCGGCGAGGATTTGCCCCGGCGTGCAGAAGCCGCATTGCAGCGCGTCGTGCTCGACGAAGGCCTGCTGGAGCGCGTGGAGCCGGCCGTCCGTGCCGAGCCCCTCGATGGTGACGATGCGCGCGCCTCGGCCATGGGGGCCAGCAGCAGGCAGGCATTGATGGCGCGGCCGTCGGAGAGCACCGTGCAGGTCCCGCACGCGCCGCGATCACACCCGCGCTTCGTGCCGGTCAAGCCCAGCCGGTCCCGCAGCACGTCGAGCAGCGTCTCGCCCGCCGCGACCGCCAGCGACCGCTCGACGCCGTTGACGGATACCGCGATGGGGCAGAGATCGGGCTCGTCCATCTCCGTGTCGGGCTCGGTCACGACATCAGTGGAAACAGAAGCCGCCGTCGACGACCATGACCTGGCCCGTGATGGTATCGGTCCGGCAGAACGTCACGACCTGCTCGGCGATGTCGCCGGCCTCGGCCGCCCGCCCGAGCACCACGCTCTTTCGCAGATGCTCGGTCACCTCGGGCGGAATCCGGTTGGCCATGCGCGTGCCCTCGACGAGGCCCGGCGCCACGCAGTTGACGGTGATGTCGGGCGCCAGGGCCACCGCGAGACAGCGCGTCAGGTGGATGAGCGCCGACTTGCTCGACGCATAGGCGAGGGAGCTGCCCGTCGGCAGTAGCCCGGCGACCGAGGCGATATTGACGATGCGGCCGCCGCCTGCTTTCCGCATGTGGGCGGCGGCGGCCCGCGCGAGGAGGAAGGGCCCGCGCACATTCGTGTCGAACATCCGGTCCCACACGTCGACGGTGAGCTGGTCGAGCTCCGTGAACGGGATGCCGATATTCCACGCGGCATTGTTGACGAGGACGTCGAGGCGGCCGAGGGCGTCCGCGGCAGCGCCGACGGCCGGATCGATCGCCGCGGGGTCGGCCTGGTCGAGCTGCACCGCCGTGGCCGCGCATCCAAGAGCCTGAACGGCCGCGACGGTCTCGTCGGCCCCGCGCCGGTTGCCGACATAGCCCACCGCGACGCTGCACCCCGCCCGGGCCAGCGCCAGGCTGATCGCCGTCCCGAGATCGCCCGATCCCCCCGTCACCAGCGCCCCGCGTCCGCGAAGATCCATGAG
>CAWIZN010000018.1:0-24916 GCA_963840495.1 uncultured Candidatus Rokubacteria bacterium | reverse complement strand
ACCGCGCTCCGCATGATCATGAAGGACGGCGCGCTGCACAAGGCGCCCGTTCGAACTGCCGCGTAGCGAATCCTGGCCGCGAGAACGGAGGGAATCAACTTCGCCAACGCCGAGCGCTATCGCCCGGACCAGGCCAAGGACGCGTGGAGCAAGATGCTCGGGTTCCTCGCGCGCCACCTGAAGGGTTAGCAAGAGGCTGAAAAAGGGCCATCTACTTCGCTGGCCCCCTCGGCCGCCCGCTCACGACCAGATCTGGCGCTGGTGATGGGCATGGCCGGGCTCGCGCTCAGCGCATGCCGCTCAGCTCGGCCTCCCCCCGCTCCAGCCAGAACCACATCTCCATCTCGCGCAGCATCTGGATCGTCAGTTGCCAGATGCGGCGTGGGGCGCGCGACGCCGCACCCGCCTGGCGATGAAGCCGGCCGAGGCCGAGGTGACACTGCGCGGCGAGCGGGCGCATCGCCAGCTCTTCTGCGATGGCGAGGGCCTGGCGGAGCTCCCATTCCGCCTGGCCGTCGGGAGGCGCCTCTGCGGCCTGGGCCTCGCCGGAGAGGCGCAGGGCCGCTGCCTCGAACGCGCGCGCCTTCTGGTCACGACTCGCAACGAGCGCGGCCTGCGCGCGAGACAAGGCCTCGGCCGGGCGCCCGCCAAGGAGGTACGCCTCGCTCAGGCCGATGGTGTGGGAGAGGCGGGCCAGGGCGTGGTGCTGCACGATCATCTCCTCGAGGAGCTTCGCCCCTTCGGGGAGCCCGGCCCATGAGCGTGTACGCGCGGCCGAGCGCGGTCGTGGCGAGCGAGATGAAGTTGCCCAGCCCGTCGCGCCGGGCGATGTCGAGACTCCGCTCTGCCCAGCGGACAGTTTCTCCGCGCTCGCTCCCTGCCCGACCCGCGCCAGCGCAGCCGCCGGGCACGCCCAGGCAACGCTATAGGCATGTCCACTCGCCTCCGCGATCCTCCACCGCCTCGCTCCCAGATCCCCCGCGCGGCCCCGAACCGCCCGAGGTCGCCCAGGCAATAGGCGGCCACCGCCCGACAGGCGACGGCAGGCAGCGCCGGCATCTCGAAGCCCTCGCGGGCAAATTGATCCGACACGCATTCGCATGCCGAGCGTGAGGACATCGAGCGCCTGGCCGGGATGCCCGAGAAGGAGGTGGATCTGACCGAGCCGGAGGCGGGTAGAGCACCTCGAGCGGGATGTCGCCGAGCGAGCGGGTGATGACGAGCGCGCGCTCTCCCCAGGCGAGCCCGCGCTCGTGCTCTCCCACGATCGAGAAGCACTGGGCCAGGTGGGCGGCGACGCGCCCGAGTCGCCGCGCGTCCCCGAGGCGTTCGGCGAGCGGCTCGGCCTCCTGGAGGTGCTCGAGCATGCGCAGGGACCTCGCCGAGCGGCGTGAGCGCGGGCTGGAACTCGCACCGGAGGTCGACCGCCTCCGCGATGGTCTTGCGCGTCTCCGGAAGATGGGCCAGTGCGGCCAGGGCCTGCTCGAGAGCCGCCGCCGCCTCTCGCCAGGCGCTTCGAGCCGCCGCCTTGGACGCGGCCTGGCGGAGGAAGCCGACCGCTTCGACCCACAGCTCGCCGCGGAAGGCGTGATAGGCGAGCCGCTGCACGTGCTCGGTGACCCGGTCGCCGTACAGGGTGCCGATGGCCTGGACGATGCGGGCATGCAGCGTGCGGCGGCGCCCGGCGAGGAGGCTGCCGTAGGCCACATCGTGGGCGCGCTGGTGGCGCTCGAACGTGTACTCGAGATCGCCGAAGGCGCCAGTCTCGTAGAGGAACTCGGCGGCCTGCAGATGCCCCAGGCCCTCGCGGAGGGCATCCTCGGGCGATCGGCAATCTCGCGCAGCAGCGCGAACGGCACGTCCTTGCCGACGACCGCGGCCGATTGCAGCAGGGGCTTTTCCTCAGGAGACAATCGGTCGATCCGGGGCGGCGAGAATGGCCTGCACCGTCGGCGGCACCTGGATGCTCGCGACGGACCGGGTGAGCCAGGAGCGTCCGGGGTCGCCGGTCAGGGCGCGCCCCTCGACGAGCGCGCGGACGCTCTCCTCGAGGAACAGCGCGTTGCCTTCGGTGCGCCCGATCAGCAAGTGCTTGAGGGATCCGAGGCCCGTTGCTCGCCGAGCAGCGCGTCGAGCAGCGCGGTGGCGCCCTCCGCGGGCAATGGGTCGATGCGCGCCTGGCTGTCGTAGGACTTGGTGCTCCAGCCCTGCCGGTACTCCGGGCGGTAGTTCACGAGGAGGAGGATGCGCGCCGTCGGCAGGCTCTCGACGAGGCCGTCGAGCACGGCCTGGGTCTCGGAGTCGATCCACTGCAGGTCCTCGAAGATCAGACAGAGCGGCTGCACCTGACTCTCGCGTACGAGGAGCCGCCTGATCGCATCGAGCGTGTGCCGGCGACGCTCCGCGGGGTCCACGTCTGCCACTCGCCCTCCTCGACGGGGACATCCAAGAGGGCGAGGAGCGCGGGCAGCAGCGACCGCAATCCTTCGTCGAGGGTGAGGAGCTTGCCCGTCACCTTCTCGCGAATGCGGCGCTGCTCGTCTCGCTCCTGGACCCTGAAATACGCCTTCAGGAGGTCGATGACCGGCAGATAGGGGATCGCCTTGCCGTAGGACGCGGAGCCGACGGCGATGACGAGCCATCCTGGACGCGGTGCGAGTGGGTGAACTCGTAGAACAGGCGCGACTTGCCGACGCCGGGATCGCCCACGACCGCGACCAACTGTCCGTGGCCCTGCCCGGCCTTGCCGAGCGCGCTCCGCAGCTGCTCGAGCTCGTGTCGCGGCCGACGAAGCGAGACAGGCCTTGCCGCGCTGCCGCCTGGAGGCGCGTGCGCGCGCCGCTCGCGCCGACGAGATCGTAGACCTCGACCGGTTGGGCGAGCCCCTTGATGGGAACCGGCCCAAGGGGCCACACGCGGACATAGCCCTCGGCGAGGGCCAGCGTCTCCGCGCTGATCCGCGTGCTTCCCGGCGGCGCGAGCTGCTCCATTCGCGCCGCCAGGTGGGTCGTCTGGCCGACGGCCGTGTAGTCCATGTGCAGGTCGCTCTCGATGGAGCGCACCACGACTTCGCCAGAATTGAGCCCGACGCGAATCTGGACCTCGAGGCCGTGGGAGCGGCGAAGCCCGTCCGAGTAGCGCTGCACGGCCTCCTGCATCCGGAGCGCCGCGTAGCAGGCGCGGACGGCGTGGTCCTCGTGGGCGAGCGCGCCGAACAGCGCCATGATTCCGTCGCCGAGCACCTGGTTGACGGTGCCCTCGAAACGGTGGACCGCCTCCATCAGGAGCGTCAGGACCGGATCGAGGAGTGCGCGGCCTCTTCGGGATCACGGTCCGCGAAGGCTCCGTCGACCCCTTCATGTCGGCGAAGAGCACCGTCACCTGCTTGCGCTCGCCCTCGAGCGAGGCCCGGGAGGTCACGATCTTCTCGGCGAGGTGCTTGGGCGTGTAGGCTTCGGGGGAGGCGAACCGCGACGGCGTCGCGCCTTCGGCGCCGACGGGATTAGCGCACTCGGGGCAGAACTTCGCCGTCGGCGGCAGAGGGTTGCCGCACTTCACGCAGCTCCGCGTCAGCGGGCTGGCGCACTCCTCGCAGAACTTGGCCTGCGCGCGGTTGTCGTGTCCGCACCGGGGACACTGCATATCGGCGCGAGCTTAACGTGCGGCAGAAGCCGGATCAAGGACACAGAGCCGCGACGCAGAGCCGCGACGCGCCTTGACACCAAGTCACCTTGGGCAGATCCTCGGCGCATCGAGCAAATGGACAACGCTTGCGCGGCAAGGAGGACTCCCATGAAAGCAACGACGCTTACGGGGCTCCCACATCTGACCACGAGAAGCACTACACGAACCGTGTCTCGCCTGAGTATCGCGCTCGCCCTCGCCGCGGGCGCGGCCTTGACGGCGCCGTCGCAGAAGCCCGCATCACGCGCATCGAGATTGCGCAATCCCCCGCCTTCGAGGGGAGGGTCTTCGGGCCCTCGGGAAGCGTCGGCGCGTACGAGAAGCTCCGCGGCCGAGCCCATGGCGAGGTCGATCCGCGCCGATCCGCGCAATGCTCTCATCACCGACATCGAGCTCGCGCCCCGAACCGCGCGGCAAAGTCGCGTACTCGATGGACATCTACATCCTGAAGCCGATCGATTTGAGCAAGGGCAATCACAAGCTGTTCATGGAGGTGAACAATCGCGGCGGCAAGCTGTTCGGCAACTTCAACGGATCGGGCGGCGGCAACAATCCGACGACCGCCGCCGACGCCGGCGACGCGTTTCTCATGCACCAGGGGTATAGCCTGGCCTGGAACGGGTGGGATATCTCCGCGGCCGTGGGTGGTGACCGGCTCACGATCACCGTGCCGGTGGCGACGAATCCCGGGGGAGCGACGATCACCGGTCCGTCCTACGAATACATCGTCTTCGACAACAACACGACGACGTCGAGCACCCTCGCATACCCGGCGGCGACCTTGGACAAGTCTCAGGCGGCTCTGACGGTGCGCGCGCACTTGACAGACGCCCCCGTCCCGGTTCCCGCGGCCGGTTGGGAATACACGTCGTCCGATGGGACGGCTATCCGGCTGCTCCCCGCCGGGACACGGTTCCAGCAGAGTGCGATCTACGAGTTCACGTATACGGCGAAGAATCCGGTGGTCGCAGGGCTCGGCCTGGCGGCCACGCGTGACTTCGTGTCGTTCCTGCGGTACGCGACCGCGGATGATTTCGGCAATCCCAATCCGCTGGCGGGCCACGTCCACCATGCCTACACGTTCACGGTCTCGCAGCCCGCGCGTTACCTGAACGACTTCCAGACGCTGGGCTTCAACGAAGACGAGGCGGGGCGGCGCGTCATCGACGGGATACTCAACTGGCTCGGCGCGGGCAACGGCGTGGGCATCAACTTCCGCTTCGCCCAAACCGCGCGAACCGAGCGCAACCGTCAGAATCACCGCTATCCCGAGGCCAACTTCCCCTTTGCGTACCCTCTGCTCACCGACCCGTACACGGGGAAGACGGGAGGTCGCGGCGCTCGATGTGCCGCAGACCGGCACGTGTCCCAAGGCCATGGAGGTGAACTCGGCCAACGAGTACTGGGTGAAGACGGGGTCGCTCCTGCACACCGATTTCAACGGGAAGGACCTGTCGAACGCGACGGAGAACGTCCGGTTCTACCTGTTGTCCGGTGTCGAGCACACGGGAAGTGGCGCGGCTCCGTTCTCGGCGGGCACCTGCCAGCAGTTTCGGAACACGACGGATCCCAACCCCGCCCTTCGGGCGCTGTTCGTCGCGCTGGATCAGTGGGTGACGCAGGATGTGACGCCGCCCAAGAGCGCGGTCCCCGGAAAGGGATCGGGCGTGTATTCGATTCCGGTGTCGGACGGCGTCGGCATCGTCCCGCAGAAGGCCCTGGGGTTCCCCGACATTCCCGGCGTCACCTATACCGGCGTGATCACGGTGCGGCACCTGTTCGACTTCGGGCCGTCGTTCGACGACGGAATCTTGACCGTCCATCCGCCCGACTTTTCGGGACCGGTGTATCCGTCCTTCGTGTCCAAGGTCGACCAGGACGGCAACGAAGTCGCCGGGATCCGTCTGCCCCCGGTGGCGGCTCCAATCGCCACCACGACCGGCTGGGCGCTCAGAAGGGCCGAGTTCGGCGGCCCCGATGGCTGCGAAGCTCGGGCCAGTGGATAGCGTTCAAGACCACGAAGGCGGAGCGCCTCGCTGCCGGCGATCCGCGCCGTTCGCTCGAGGAGCGATACAAGAATCACGACGGATACGTGAAGAAGGTGGCGGCGGCCGCGAAGAAGCTCGCGAAGGAGAGATTGCTCCTTCCGGATGATGTGCAGCGGTATATCGACGCAGCCCAGGCGAGCGACGTGCTCCGGTAGCTCGGCCGCCACGCGACCGCCAATCTTGCTGCAAGGAGGACTCCCATGAAAGCAACGTCGCTTACGGGGCTCCCACATGCGACCGCGAAGCACGGCACGGACCGTGTCTCGTCTGGGTATCGCGCTCGCCCTCGCCGCCGGCACGGTCTTGACTGCTCCTGCCGCCGAGGCGGGCATAACGAGTATCGTCATCGACTGCGCCCGGTCGCAGTCGCCCACGTCGTGCGCCGGACAGACGGCCACGTTCGGGGGAACGGCATTCGGCACCGTCGGCCAGTACGAGAAGCTTCGCGGCACAGCCTTCGGCGAGGTCGACCCCTCGGATCCGCGAAATGCCGTCATGACCGACATCGAGCTTGCGCCCCGAATCGGCGGGAAGGTCAAGTACTCGATGGACATCTTCATCCTCAAGCCGATCAATTTGAGCAACGGCAACCACCGGCTGTTCTTCGACTTCAACAACCGCGGCCAGATGCGGCTGGGCAGGCTCAACGACGTCGATCTGACCAACAATCCGACGACGGCCGCGGATGCCGGTACGGGCTTCGTCATGAGCCTGGGCTACACCATCGCCTCGAACGGGTGGGATTTTGGCGCGACCGGCTTCGACTCGATGAAGATCACGGTCCCGTCGGTTCGGCCGGATTTGATGATCACGGGGCCATCATACGAGTACATCGTCTTCGACAACGCCACGACGATGCAGAGTGCGCTGACATACCCGGCGGCGACCCTGACCAAGTCTCTGGCGACGCTCACCGTGCGCGCGCGCTTGGACGACGCGCCGGCGACCGTCCCCGCGAGCGGCTGGGAGTACACGTCGGCGGCCGGGACGGCAATCCGGTTGCTGCCACTTGGAACGCCGTTCCAGCAGAGCGCGATCTACGAGTTCACGTACACGGCAAAGAATCCCGTCGTGGCCGCGGTCGGGTTGGCGGCGACGCGCGATTTCGTGTCCTTTCTGCGGCACGCGACAGCGGCAGAGGGCAATCCGCTCGCCGGCGATGTGCAGCGCACCTTCAGCTATTCCATCTCGCAGCCCTCACGGACCTTGAACGACTTCCAGACGCTGGGCTTCAACGAGGACGAAGACGGGCGGCTCGTCTTCGACGGAATACTCAGCCATACCGGCGGCGGCAGCGGCGATGCCATCAACTATCGCTTCGCGCAGACGGGAAGAACCGAGCGCAACCGCCAGAACCACCTGTACCCGGAAGGCGTGTTCCCATTCGCCCATCAAGTGCTGACCGATCACCTTAGCGGCAAGACCGGCGGGCGCAGCGAGCGCTGCACGGTGAGCAACACCTGTCCCAAGCGCTTCGAGGTCAATACCGCCAACGAATACTGGGTCAAGGCCGGTTCACTCCTGCACACCGACACGCGGGGCAACGATTTGAAGGATCCGGAAAACGTGCGCTTTTACCTGGTCTCCGGCCTGTCGCACGGTGTCGGGGACATCACCGACAGGGGCGTGTGCCAGCAATTTACCAACGCGGTCAGCCCCTATGCCGTACACCGTGCGCTCCTGGTCGCGCTCGACGAATGGGTGAGCCACGGGACCACGCCGCCGAAGAGTGAGGTGCCGCGGCACTCCGACAAGTCGGCGTCCGCGGTGCCACGGCCCGGTTTTCAGACCGGCGTCGTGCCGCAAGCGGCACTGGAATGGCCCACGATTCCCGGCGTGACCTACAACGGGCTGATCACGACTCGATACCTGCTCGACTTCGGGCCGATGTTCGATGAGGGCATCCTGTCGAACTACCCGCCCTCGGTCGCCGGGCGACCCACCTATCCGATTTTTGTGTCGAAGGTGGATCAGGACGGCAACGAAGTGGCCGGCATCCGCACGCCGCCGGTCGCGGCGCCGGTGGCGACCACCACCGGCTGGGCATTGCGCCGCGCCGGCTTCGGCGAGAACGACGGCTGTGAATCCGATGGGCAGCACATCCCCTTCAAGACCACCAAGGCGGAGCGCCTCGCCGTCGGCGATCCGCGTCGCTCGCTCGAGGAGCGCTACAAGAACCACGAGGGATACGTGAAGGCGGTTAAGAAGGCCGCCGAGAATCTCGGAAAGCGGCGGTTCCTTCTTCCCGCCGACGTGCAGGGGTATATCGACGAAGCCGAGGCAAGCACGTGCTCCGGTAGCTGGACCAAGCGCCCGACTGCCCGGATGGCCTCGACAGCCGGCGAATGCCCGATCCTTCGAGGGATCGGGCATTCGCGCTCGCCGATCGCTGTCTCAGTAGTTCATCCGCGCACGGATGCTGATGAAGCGGCTTCCTGACACGTTGACGTCATGACGTTATGCTGCTAACCTGAAGACATGAAAGCCAAGCCGAAGCGCGTCACCGTCTACGTGGATCCAGATCTGCACAAGGCCCTCCGGCTCAAGGCCGCCGAGACCGAGCGGCCGTACTCAGCGCTCGTCAACGAGGCGGTGCGCCAGAGTCTTGCCGAGGACGCGGCAGACCTGGCTGCCATCGAGGCGCGGGCCAAAGAGCCGAGCATGCCGTTCGAGGACTTCGTGAAGGATCTCAAGCGGCGTGGGAAGCTATAGCGTCCACCTCAAGCGGTCCGCGGCGAAGGAGATCGAGGCGCTACCCCGTAAAGATCGCGTGCGGATCATCGAGCGCATCGGAAGCTTGTCCGAGGATCCGCGTCCGGCCGGTTCGAAGAAGCTCTCAGGTCGAGAAGCCTATCGCATTCGCCAGGGGGACTACCGAATCGTCTACACGGTGGGCGACGAGGACCGGATCGTCATGGTCTCGGTAGTCGCCCATCGCCGCGACGCCTACCGCTGACCGCCCGCACTCACCCGGGCGAGTCGCGGGCGTGACGCGTGCGATACTGCGGCATGCTCACATCATCGGATCGCAGCGTCCTGCTCGACCGCCTCGCCGCCGGGGCGGACAAGATCTCCGCGGCGTGGCGCGACCTCCCGCCGGCGGCGCGGGCCTGGCGTCCCGGCCCTGGCGGCCTGGTCGGCCCACGAGATTCTCTGCCACTGCGCGGACGCCGAGGCGAACAGCTACGCGAGGATCCGCTTCCTCGCTGGCCGAGGTGAACCCGCTGATCCACGCCTTCGACGAGAACCGCTGGGCCCAGGCGGTCGACTACCACGCGTTGCCCGCCGAGACGGCCCTGTCGGTCGTCGAGGCGCTGCGCGCGCACACGGACACGCTGGTCCGGCGGCTGCCCGAGACCGCGTGGGAGCGTGCGGGCACCCACACCGAGACCGGCCGCTACACGGCAGAGCAATGGCTACGCATCAACGTCGAGCACCTCGAGGCCCACGCGGCCCAGATCGAGTCCAATCAGAACCAGTGGTGGGCGGCGGGCGCGCCGGCTTCGTCGGCGAGCGCGCCTGCGCCCGGCCTCGTGCGACGCCCGAGCGGAGCGCCCTCATCGAGCAGTACGCCGCCGGAGCGGCGCGGCTGCGCGCGGCCTGGGCGGCGGTGCCGCCCGAGGCGCGCCACTGGCGTCCCGCGCCCGGGGAGTGGTCGGCCCACGAGGTGGTCTGCCACACCGCCGACTCGGAGACGAATGCCTACACCCGCATCCGCTTCCTCGTGGCCCAGGACGATCCGGTCATCCAGGGGTACGACCAGGAGCACTGGGTGTCCGCGCTCGACTATCCCGCCCTGTCTGCTGCGTCGGCCATGGCCGCGGTGGAGGCCGTGCGGGGCCATACCGCCGCCTTCATCCGCCGCCTGCCCGAGGTGGCCTGGCGCCGGGCGGGCACGCACTCCGAGTCGGGGCCGTACTCGGGCGACGATTGGCTGCACATCTACAGCGTCCACCTCGAGGACCACGCCCGGCAGATCGAGGAGAACGTGGCGAGCTTTCGCCGCGAGCACAGCTAGCAATGGTCAGGACGGGCGCTCAGTACATCGCGAGCCTCAGGGACGGCCGGACCGTCTACGTCAACGGGGAGCGGGTGGCGGACGTCACCGAGCACCCGGCGTTCCACGGCGCCGTGAGGAGCATCGCGCATCTCTACGACCTCGCGGCCTCGCCCGAGCACCGGGACGTGATGACCTTTCCGTCGCCGTCCTCCGGCGAGCCCGTCAACAAGTGCTTCCTCGTCCCGAGGACGGCGGAGGATCTCGCGGCGCGTCGCCGCGCGCACCGGCTCTGGGCCGACGCCACGTTCGGGCTCATGGGCCGCTCGCCGGACCACGTGCCGGGCTTCATCACCGGATTCGCCATGCGCCCCGACCTCTTCGCGCGGCAGGGGCAGCGCTTCGCGGACAATGTCGTGCGGTACCACGCCTGGCTCCGCGACGCCGACCTCTATGCGGCCTACGTCATCGCCCCGCCTCACATCGACCGCTCCAGGCCCGCGCACCAGCAGGAGGACCCGCACCTCTACGCGGGCGTGGTCGAGGAGCGCGGCGACGGCATCGTGGTCAGCGGCGCCCAGATGCTCGGCACCGGCGGCGCCATCGCGAACGAGATGTTCATGAGCTGCATCGTGCCGCTGGTCGCGGGCGACGAGAGCTACGCGCTCTCCCTCGCCGTGCCGGTCGCATCGCCGGGGCTTCGCCTGATCGTGCGGCGGCCCTACGCCGAGACCGCGACCAGCGTCTACGACTACCCGCTGTCGTCCCGCTTCGACGAGACCGACGCGCTGGTGGTCTTCGACCGGGTCTTCGTCCCCTGGGAGCGGGTGTTCGTGTACCGGGACGTCGCGCTGACGCAGGCGCAGTTCTACGAGACGCCGGCCCACGTGCTCGGCAACCACCAGGCGCAGGTGCGCTTCACCAGCAAGGCGCAGTTCCTGGCGGGGGTGGCGCTCCGCATCGCCGAGTCCATCGGCGTGGACAAGGCGCCGCAGACCCGGACCATGCTCGGCGAGCTCGCCAGCTACTGCGCGATGGCCTCGGGGCTGGTCCTCGCCTCGGAGGCCGAGTGCGTGCACGATGAGCGCGGCTTCGTCTACCCCAACCCGACGTATCTCTACGCGAACAACTGGCTCGAGGCGACCTACTATCAGACGATGCTGACCTACGTGCGAGAGCTGGCGGGCGGAGGGCTGTTACAGTTGCCGTCCTCGTACAAGGACTATCTCAACCCGGAGATCGCCGCCGACCTCGAGCGCTTCGTCCGCTCGCCCGGGCTCAAGTCGGTGGAGCGGACGAAGCTCTACAAGCTCGCGTGGGATCTGGTCGGCTCGGAGTTCGCCGGGCGGCACCAGCAGTACGAGCTCTTCTACGCGGGGGCGCGGGCGCAGACGACCGCCGTGCGCGCCTACCGCGCCTTCGACTTCGCCGCGGCGCGCGCCATGGTCGAGCGCTGCCTCGCCGGCTACGATCTGCCCACGGATATCCCATGGCCCTGACGGCGGCCCGCCCGCCCGCTGAAACGCGCGCCATGCTCAAGGCCCGGCTCATCGACGAGTTGAGGAAGCGGCAGGCCGACCTGTTCGCGCTCTGCTCCCGCCTCGTCCAGATCCCGAGCGAGAACCCGCCCGGCGACACCAGCGTGCTCGCGTCCTTCATCAAGGAGTATCTCGCGTCGCTCCGCATCCCCGTCGAGTGGCACGAGCCCATGGCCGGGCGCCCCAACCTCGTCGCCACCCTCGGCTCGGGCTCGCCCAATCTCGTGCTGTCGGGGCACCTCGACGAGTTTCCGGCGGGGCCGGGGTGGACGCGGCCGCCGTTTTCCGGCGCCATCGAGGACGGGCGCGTCTGGGGGCGCGGCGCGGGCGACATGAAGGCGGGCCTCGCCGTCGCGCTCACGATCGTCTCCCTGGTGCGCGAGCTCGAGGCGCCGCTCGCGGGAAGGCTGACGCTGGCCTTCGCCTCCGACGAGGAGACCGGCGGCACGTGGGGCACGCAGTGGCTGCTCGGCAACGTGGCCGCCGTCCGCGGCGATGCCTGTCTCATCGGCGAGTCCTCCGGCACCTGGTCGGCGGGCATCGGCGAGAAGGGAGTGCTCTGGCTTCGCCTGCGCGCGAGCGGAGTGTCGGGCCACGCCGCCTATCAGCAGGGCACGAGCGCGGTCGCGGCGGTCCGCGCCGCGGTCGCGGCCGTCGAGGGGCTGCATGGCCGTCGCGGGAAGGCGGACAAGGCGGTGCGCGCGGTGATCGCGGGCCAGCGCCGCGCCGCCGAGCGCCGGTGGGGCCGCGGCACCGGCCGCCTCGCCGACACGGTGGCGGTGAGCGTGGGGACGCTACAGGGCGGCGGGCCAGGTCAACCTGATCCCCGCGGCCGCGATGGCCGAGGTGGACGTCCGCGTGCCGCCCGGGCTGACGACGGCCGCGATCGAGCGCGAGGCCCGCCGCCGGATCGAGCGGGTCACGCGCGGCAAGGTGGAGGTGGAGGTCTTCAACCAGTGCGATCCTTACGTGACGCCGCCCGACTCCCGGCTGGTGAGACTCGTCCTCGCCAACGCGAGGGAGATCACTCGCCGAACCGTTCTGCCCGTCGTGAGGCTCGGCTACACCGACGGCCGCTTCTTTCGGCGGGCCGGCATCCCCACCGTGGTCTACGGGCCCGCGGTGTACAACATGGGCGGCCCCGATGAGTACATCGAGACGGCGGATCTGCTGGACGTCGCCGTCGTCCACGCCGGCGCCGTCGCCGACATGCTGATACCCTCCGCCGCGTGATGGCCGGCGACTGGCGCGTCGCGGGCATCGCCGTCCCCCCGGGCACGCAGGCCCGCGCGAGCCTGGATCTGACCGAGATGCCCGACGGCTCGCTCGTGCGGCTGCCGCTGGCCTTGATCCACGGCGCGCGGTCGGGACCGACCTTGTACCTCGGCGCCGCCATACACGGCGACGAGGCCAACGGCGTGGCGATCGCCGCGCGCGTCCTGGCGTCGGTCGATCCGGCGACGCTGACCGGGCGCCTTGTCTGCGTCCCCGTCCAGAGCCCGCTCGCGTTCCAGGTGGACCACCGGGTGCCGGTCGGCCTCTATCTGAAGACCCCGCTCGACCAGGCGCCCATCGACCCGTGGACGGCGTTCCCCGGCGACCCCGCGGGCAATATCACCGAGCGGCTCGCCCACACGCTCTTCTCGCTCATCCGCGACTGCGACGCCGCGATCGACGTGCACACCCCGACCCGCGGCGGACGCTACGTGCCCATCACGATCCTGCCGCATCCGTCGCTGCCCGCCTTCGGTCAGGCCGATGCACTCGGGCGCGCCTTCGGCTCGGGCTTCATCATGGCGACCGACCAGGGCATGTACGTCCGCGACGGCATCCTCTGCGTCGAGGCGACGCGCGCGGGCGTGCCGTGCTTCACGTTCGAGATCGGCGAGGGCGGGCGCGTGGAGGAAGACGCGACGGCGACGGGCGCGCGCTGCGTGCTGAACGCGATGCGCCACCTGGGGATGCTCGCCGCCGTCGCCGATTCGCCGCCGGCGAGCGTGCGCATGCGCGCCTTCCTCGGGCTCCGGGCGTCGCGGGGCGGGCTCCTGACCACCGACGTGGAGCTGGGCGCGCGCGTGACGGCGGGCGCTCAGCTCGCGCGGATCCACGACGTCTACGGCGACCTGGTCGAGACCATCACCGCGCCCCGAGACGGCCACTTCGTCCGGTCGACGACATTCTCGGCGGTCGCCGCGGGCGAGCGGGTCGCGACCCTGGGCCTCGAGTAGCGCTCGCCGCGCTGCCGCGTCAGCGGGCGAGCGCGACGCAGGCGACGCCGGCCGCCACCACGGCGGCGCCGGCCAGGCGGCGGCGGAGATCGCCCTCCCCCATCCAGAGGCTGCCGATGAGCGCGGAGAACACGATGGAGATCTCGCGCCCGGCCACCACGTACGCGGCTTTCGAGAGCTGGAAGGCGAAGAGCACGAGGAGATAGCCGCCGGGGCTCATCACCGCCGCCGCCGCGATCGTCCGCCAGTTGGCGCGCCACTCGTCCCGGAGCATGCCCGGCCGTGACCGCACCGCGGGCAGGAGGACGAGACAGGCGCCCAGCTCCATGAGCCCGATATAGGGAAGCGGGTGCAGGCGCGCGACGCCGGCCTTGTCGACCAGGGAATAGCCGGCGATGGCGAGGCCCGTCGCGAGGGCCCAGCCGGTGCCGGGCGCGAGGAGCGACGAGGCGGACCACCGTCGCCGCCAGTGCAGCGAGAAGATCCCGGCGATCACGAGCACGATTCCGAGCGTGCCGACGGGGGACAGCCGCTCGTCGAAGACGACCAGCGCCGCGATCGGCACGAGCGCCACGCCCGTGCCCCGCGCGATGGGGTAGACGATGGAGAGATCGCCCGAACGGTACGCGCGGCCGAGCGAGAAGAAGTACACGGCGTGAAGGAGCACCGTCGCGATGACGAAGGGCAGCGCCGCCGCGCGAAACCCTCGGTCCCAGAGGATGTAGAGCCCGCCGGGCAGGTACAGGAGCGTGCCGAGGGCGCCGGCCCACCAGAGAAAGGCCAGCGGGTCGCCCGCGCGCTTGGCGAGCGCGTTCCAGCCGGCGTGCATCAGCGCCGCGCCGATCACCAGGACGAGGGCGGTCGAGCTCACCGCGACAGCGTACGGGCTGCGCCGCGATGAGACAAGCGCTCGCGGCGGACTATTCCGTGCCGGCGGGCTCGATCACGTTGCCGTAGCGATGGCGCACGCGCGAGACCGTCTGCTCGCGGAGATACCAGCGAAGCTCGAGGCGGCCGGTGGCCATGGCGGGCGCGTCGATCACCGTCACCCCCGCCTGGTGGGCCGCGGCGCGGACGTCGAGCGAGACCGGGGCGAGGACGCGCAGTCGCTCGAATTGCTCCTTCGCCGAGGCGCTCCATCAATTGGGCCTCACTTTCGATCACGGCCGTCACACCGGCGTGCTCCTCGAGCCAGGGCCAGGGCTCTCCGCGCGGCAGGCTCAGGGTCAGAGGCACGTCGGCGGTGAGCGCGGCGAGCACAGCCTGCAGGAGTGCGAGCCGCTGCGCGGGACGTGATGCATCGCCGCGGGCGACGATCCCGCGGCACGGGCGGTAGCGGAACACGTTGTCCTCCCCGAGGAGCGCGCTCGGGTCGTGCTCGCGCCCGAAATGCCCGCGCCAGGCCGCGGCATAGCTCGCCGCGCTCGCCTGCAGCACGGCCGCGGCCTCCGCATCGCCGCCCATCATTGCCAGGCAGTGCGTGAGCGCCGCCGCGACCCGCGGCGAGCACTCGGCGTCGCCGGCGGGCAGCGTCACTTGCCGCCAGCGCGCGAGCTGGAGCACGTAGTTCGGTCCGCCGGCCTTGGCGCCCGGCCCCACCGACGAGGCCTTCCAGCCGCCGAAGGGCTGCCGCCCGACGATGGCCCCGGTGGTCGGCCGATTGACGTAGAGGTTGCCGGCCTGGATGCGCTCGACCCAGCGGTCGACCTCGCGGTCGTCGAGCGACTGGATCCCGCTCGTGAGCCCGAACGGCGTGTCGTCGGCCAGGTCGATGGCCTCGTCCAGATCCTCCGCCCGCATGAGCCCGAGCACGGGGCCGAAGCACTCCGTCCGATGAAAGAAGGACGCGCGGCGAACGCCGAGCTTGATCCCCGGCGACCAGAGCCGCTCGTCGCCGCCGAGCCGGCGCGGCTCGAGGAGCCACTCCTCGCCCTCGTCGAGCGTCGTCAGCGCCCGCCGCAGCGCGTCGCCCGGCGGCTGGGTCAGCGGGGTGATGCGGCTCGAGGGATCCCAGGCGTCGCCGACGGGGAGGCTCGCGGCGGCATCGCGGAGCTGGCGGCGGAACGCCTCGTCCTCGTACACCTCGGCCTCGCAGATGGCCAGGCTCGCCGCCGAGCACTTCTGGCCGTCGTGGCCGAAGGCCGAGCGGACGAGATCGCGGATGGCCTGATCTCGATCCGCGAGCGCCGTCACGATCACCGCGTTCTTGCCGCTCGTCTCGGCGAAGAGCGTGAGGTCCGGTCGCCACGCGAGGAACCGGCGCGCCGTCTCGACCGAGCCGGTGAGGATGACGGCGTCCACACGCGGGTCGGTGATGAGCCCGCGGCCCACGTCGCCGTCGGGGCACGGCAGGAAGGCGAGCGCCTCCTTTGGAATTCCGGCGTCCCACAGGGCCTGGGCGAGATGCCAGCCGACCAGCACGGCCTCGGGCGCGGGCTTGAGGATGACGCCATTGCCCGCGGCGAGCGCGGCGAGCACGCCGCCCGCGGGGATGGACAGCGGGAAGTTCCAGGGCGGCGCCACGACCACGACGCCGAGCGGCTCCATCCGGCACTCGCGCAGATCGTCCACCTGGTCGAGCGCGCGCGCGTAGTAGCGCGCGAAGTCGATCGCCTCCGAGACCTCGGGGTCGGCCTCGGCCACGGTCTTGGCGCCGTCGACGATCATCGCGCCGATCAGGTCGCCGCGCCGCCGAGCGAGCACTGCCGCCGCCCGGTCGAGCAAGGCGCGGCGCTCCGCGTGCGGCCGGCCCGCCCAGGCCGGCTGCGCCGCGCGCGTGGCGTCGAGGGCGCGGCTGACGGCAGCGCGGTCGGCGAGGGCGTGGCGATAGGCGAGGCGCTCCGGACGCGAGCGGTCGCGCCCCTCGGCCTCGGCGCCGCCGGGCAGCAGCTCGCCGCCGATCTGGAGCGGCACGGTCTCCGGAGGGCGATCGCGCCAGCGATCCATCACACCGGCGATCCAGTGCCGATTGGCGGCGATCGACCAGTCCGTGTCCGGCTCATTGGTGAATGGCGCCGCCGGGTCGGCCGCCGGCGGATCCTCCGCGCGCGACTCGGCCGCGCGGTTCTGCGTCCGCCGCGGCGCATCCGACACGCGATCGACGAGGTCGAGCGCGGCGAGGAACCGGTCGCGCTCGCGCGCCCAGGCCGGCGAGTCCGGCTCGAGGTCGAACACGTGCCGGAGAAAGTTGTCCTCGGCGGTGTTCTCGTCGAGCCGCCGCACGAGGTAGGCGATGGCGCTCGCGAAGTCCTCGGCCCGCACCACCGGCGCGTACAGCAAGAGCGCCCCCGCGCGCGCCTGCACCGCCCGCGCCTGATGATTGGCCATGCCCTCGAGCATCTCGAACTCCACCCACGGCTCGACGCCCTCGTCCTCGCGGAGCAGCAGGCCATAGGCCACGTCGAACAGGTTGTGGGTGGCGATGCCGAGATGAACGGCGCGCGCGCGGTCGCGCCGGCAGCCGTACTCGAGCATGCGCACGTAGTTGGCATCGACCTCCGGCTTCGTGGCGTACGGCGCCTGCGGCCAGCCGTGCAGCTCGCCCTCGATGCGCTCCATGGCGAGGTTCGCGCCCTTGACGATGCGGAGCTTGATCGGCGCGCCGCCACGCGCGCCGCGCTCGAGCGCCCAGTCCGTGAGATCGCGCTGCACGCGATGGGAGTCGGGCAGATAGGCCTGGAGCACCACGCCGGCGGGCAGGGGCAGGAACTCCTCCTCGTCGAGCACCTCCTGAAGCGCCGTGACGGTGAGGTCGAGGTCGCGGTACTCCTCCATGTCCAGGTTGACGAACTTCGGGGTGACCTGGCCGTCGGGATGGCGGTAGTGATGCCGCCAGGCCTGGCGGTAGAGCGCCCGCAGACGGTCCTTCACTTGCTCGATCGTCGGGCGGAAGGCGACGAGGTTGATCTGGCTCGAGACCGAGGACACCTTCACCGAGATGTACTCGACGTCCTCGCGCGCCAGGAGCGCCATGTAGGCGGCGAGCCGCCGCGCCGCCTCCTCCTCGCCGAGGATCGCCTCGCCGAGCTGGTTCAGATTGAGGCGCGTCCCCGCCGCCCGCCGCTCCGCCAGGTAGCGCCGGAGGTCGTCCTCCTCGGCGGGCAGGATGAAGGACTCGCTCTCGTGGCGGAGCCGCGCCAGGATCGGGGGGACGACCACGCTGGGGAGATAGTGGGCCATGACGCCGCCGAGGATCAGGCCCACGCGCTCCCACCACTCCATGAAGCGCGGCGCGCCGTAGCGGTCGAGGAGATAGGCGATCTGATCGGCGATGCGCTCGGGACGCCGGCTGCGAAAGGCCTGATCGGTGAGCGCGATCGTCAGCTCCTTGCCGCGCGGGTCCTCCATCATGCGCGCGAGCCGGCGCGCCTGCGCGCGCTCATCCGACGTCTGGCCGGCCAGCGCCTCGCGCAAGAGCGTCTCGGCCAGGTCGACGGCGCGCCGGGCTCGATCCGCGCGGCGGCTCGCGGCGGCGGAGGGCTCCAACAGATACCCGATCGTGCCGTGGACGTCAGTACGCGTCGAACATGCGCTGGACCTCGACCGGATCGTCCGTCCGGGTGAGGGCCAGCATGGCGAGGATGCGCGCCTTCTGGGGCAGGAGGTTGTCGGCGACGACGAAGCCGCGCTCGCGCAGCGTCGTGCGCGGCAGCACGCGCCCGCTGCCGGCCCGGCTCGACAGCACGACCAGCACGCCCTGCTTGCGCGCCTGGAGCAGGGCTTCGTTCTCCGCGGCGGTCGTCACGCCGGGCGCCAGCGACGCCACGACGATCGCCCGCGCGCCGGCAGCGACGAAGGCATCGATGGCGGTGCGGTCGGCGCCGGCATAGGAGTACGCGATGTCGACGCGCGGCAGGTCTCGCCGCCCGCGCACGTCGAACTCGGTATCCGGGGCATGGCGCCGCGCCGGCCGGCGGTAGATGGCGACGCGGCCGTCGGGGTCGGCGTAGCCCAGCATGCCGAGATCCGCGCTCCGGAACGTCTCGAGGCGGAGGGTCGAGGCCTTGGTGACCTCGCGGGCGGCCTGGATCTCGTCGTTGAGGACGACGAGCACGCCGAGCCCGCGCGCCTCCGGCGCGGCGGCCACGCGGACCGCGCCCACGAGGTTCATCCCGGCGTCGGAGCTGAGCCCGCTGGCCGGCCGCTGGGCGCCCACGACGACGACCGTGACGTCGTCGTGGACGGCGAGGTTCAGGAAGTAGGCCGTCTCCTCGAGCGTCGCCGTGCCATGCGTGATCACCACGCCGTCGAGCGGGGCTTCACGCGCGGCCACGGCGTGAATCGTCTCGGTCAAGAGCAGCCACTCGGCGGGTCCGATGGCCGTGCTCCCGACGGACTGGAACGGCACCGGGACGATCTCCGCGACCTGGGCCATCTCCGGGACGCGCGCGAGGAGCTCGTCCGGGCCGACCTTCTTCCCGGTGTCCATGTACTCCCAGACGTCGAGGCTGTCCCGCCCGATCGACGAGATCGTCCCGCCCGTCCCGATCAGGGCCACGCGGGGCTTCCGTGATTCAGTCATGTGATCCCTGGTACAGCAAGGGCGAATCGGCCGTCAAGCAGGATGTTTCGACGCCCGCATTTCACAGGCAGGGCCGGCCGGGGTCACACCCGCAAGAAGGACATCTCGAGCCGGGAGGGACCAATGAGCGACAAGGCCATGCTGTTGCGGGACGCGGATGAGGCATTCGGCGAGCTGCATCGGGCGATCGACGGCCTGACGGACGAGGAGACCGGGCGGGTCTGGCTCGGCACCTGGGGGGTGCGGGAGATCCTGATCCACATCTCGGGGTGGCACGACGCGATGGCCTCCGCCCTCGACAACGTCGCGAAGGGCGAGCCGGCGTATGCGGCGGGGATGTACGATGACTACGATGCGTGGAACGCGCGCTTCGTCGAGCAGCGGGCAGGCGTGAAGATCGCCGACGTCATCGCGGAGCTGGACGCATCGCATCAAAGGTTCGTCGGCGCAGCGGCCGCCGTGCCCGAGGCGCACTTCGCGGCGGGCAGCGCCGCCCGCGGGGCGTTCGAAGGCGCCGGGGCGCCACACTATCGCGAGCACGCGGCCCAGGTCCGCGAGTGGCGACAGGCGACAACGCGGTGATCGGCGAGGAGATCGCAGGGTCGTGAGGTGATGGCGGGATCGACGGCACAGGGCTTCACGCTCTTCGACACGGCGATCGGCCGCTGCGGCATCGCGTGGAGCGAGCGCGGCGTCGCCGGTACCCAGCTCCCGGAGGCGCGTGACTCCGAGACGCGCGCTCGCATGCGGCGGCGGTTCCCGGACGCGCGCGAGGCGCCGCCGCCTCCGGACGTGCAGCGGGCGCTCGACGCCATCGTGGCGCTCCTCGGCGGAGGCTCGAGCGAGCTCGACGGCGTGGCGCTCGACATGGAAGGCGTGCCGCCGTTTCACCGCCGCGTCTACGAGGTCGCCCGCGGCATTCCCGCGGGCGCGACCTTGTCATACGGCGAGGTGGCGGCGCGCCTCGGCGACAAGGGCCTGGCCCGCGCGGTGGGGCAGGCCCTCGGGCGAAACCCCTTCGCGATCGTCGTGCCGTGCCACCGCGTGCTCGCGGCGGGCGGCATGCCGGGGGGCTTCTCCGCGAGCGGCGGCGTCGCGACCAAGCTCCGCATGCTCGCCATCGAAGGCGCGCGGGCGAGTAGCCAGCTCGCGCTGTTCGACGGTGACGGCGCGTTCGGCTTCGACCCGGGCGTCGCGGTCGCGCACGTGCGCGCATCCGACGCGGCGCTGGCGCGCGTCATCGACGCCGTCGGCCCGTTCGGCATGCAGCTCAAGAAGACGCCGAGCCTCTTCGGCGCGCTCGCGGAGGCCATCGTCTACCAGCAGCTCAACGGCCGGGCCGCGGCGACGATCTTCGCCCGCGTCTGCGCGCTCTTTCCGCGCGCCCACGACGGCCCCACGGCCGAGCAGATCCTGCGCGCCTCCGACGACAAGCTCCGCGGCGCCGGCCTGTCGCGGGGCAAGCTCCTGTCGCTGCGCGATCTCGCCCGGCGGAGCGTGGACGGGGAGATCCCCACGCTGGCCGAGGCCGGTCGGATGGCGGACGACGCCATCGTCGAGCGCCTCATCGAGGTGCGGGGGATCGGCCGGTGGACCGTGGAGATGCTCCTGATCTTCCGCCTTGGCCGCCCGGACGTGCTGCCCGCGGACGACTACGGCATTCGCAAGGGCTTCGCGACCGTATTCAAGACGGCCGAGCTGCCCGCGCGGAAGGCCATCGAACGCCGCGGCACACGGTGGGCCCCGTACCGCACGGTGGCGAGCTGGTATCTGTGGCGCGTAACTTACCCGCAGGCTCCGCTAGTGCTGGAAGTAGCACCCTGTCAGTGGCCTGCAAGGTAGCGAGAAATGTCTCCGAAACGCGGGTGTGACGAGGTGCGCGGGTAAGAAGCTGGATCAGGTATTCAGGGGTAGCCGGAGCGTTCTCATCCTTGCTCTTTTTGCTCTTTTTCGGTGTCACGCTCGCGCAACGTCTTGAGCATGATCGTCGCTCGGCCTTCGTTCTTCGAGTCGAACCGTCGTAGATCCATCAGCGACGCGCTCGCCTGACCACTCGGCGATCTCATTGACGACCTGCGCGCACCCGCGGCCAGATTTCTCCTTACGCGCCAACATCGGCGCGCCATATCGTTCAACGAAGACGTCGCGCAGCTTCCGATACTCGGCGGGCTTGAACGTAATGATGGCCATCTCGAGTTTGCCGTCCTTCGGGAAGATATACGGATGTCGACGGGACCGAGCCGAAGCTCACACCGAGGCTGACACACATCTCCGGTGAGTCGCACCTTACCGTTTCGCCTGCCCGCTGAAGCTGGACCCGCAGATCCTCCTGCGTCGCGCCCCACTGGACGCCGCTGATGCTGTCGGGCTCGTTCCACGCGAGCGCGGGGGTGGCTAGAGTCAGCAGGAGCGCCAGCGCGAGCTTCATGTTCTTTCCTCCAAATTATTCAGGACTCGCCATGAGTCCCGCTTGCTGAGCATAGTCGAAGTGAAGGCCAATTCAACGCCTCCCGGTCGCGCCCGGGTGGCGGCAACATGGGTGACAGCGCACCGCAGCGTTGACCCCGGGCCTAGGCAACACTCTAGCCCGCTGATCTCGGTATGGCTATTGCCCAAAGGTACTAGGATCGTCACTGCCGCTGACCGATCGCCGGACGATCGCGCGCGCAGCGGTCGGCGCGCGCTCGACCGACCTGCCAGGATGGGACGCAGCTCGTTACGCCCACGGGTAGGCTCCGAGACACTCAGCGAGCGCCCGCGTCAGGCCTGGCCGCCGCGTCGGAGCGCGGCGAGGAAGGCGCGGATGCGCCGGGCGTTGGCGCCCAGATCGCTCTTCCCGACGCGGGAGACCGACCGGATGTCCACCTGGCTGCCGCCGGGCGCCGGGGTCACGCGCACGACGATGTCGTCCTTGAAGCCGAACCACCGCGTCGTGGCGGTGGCTTCGAGCCGGCCCTCGGCCGGCGCCGCGGCGACGATCTCCCAGCCCAGCGCGCGGGCGGCCGCCTCGGCGCGGGCGAGGGCGCGGTCCGGCGGCACCGGGAGGAGCACCGGGACGATGTCCGGATAGCCCTGCTTCTGCTGGGCCGCGACCTCGGGGCCGCCATACGCCGCGCCGTTCGGCGACCGCTCGCGCACCGCGCGCAGGGCGGTGAACTCGGGCGGGCGCTCGGTGTCCGTGGTGATGTCGTGGATGTACGGCAGGGATTCGGCGGTGCGGCGCATGTCGAGGGGCACCGCGGCGGTGCCGGCGGCGACGAGGAGCGCGAGGACGGCGCAGGCCACGCCGGTCCAGGATCGACCGCGGAGCCCCAGGGCCAGGGAGACCGCGGCGATGACGAAGATCGCGATCGCCACGTACACCGACACTTTCAGGATCGCGAATGCCGTGCCGAGGCCCCACACGCCGAACCGGTAGCCCAGACCGGCCGAGCCGAGGACGACCGCACCCACGATCGCCAGCGCGAGCACTGCGCCCCCGAGCCGCCTGAGCGCGACGTGCCGCCGCGCGTGCCGCCGATCACCTCGGTTCGCCATGGTGGGTGCCTCCGGGTCCCCGCGCCGCTTACCCTCGACCCGTCTCGCGATCGAGGGCCGAACGGATGGCCCCGAAGACGAGGGCGGGGGTCAGGGGCAGCGACGTGATGCCGACGCCGCGATCGCGCAGCGCATCGCACACCGCATTGGCGATGGCCCCGCCCAGGCCGGGATTGCCGCATTCGCCGAGCCCGCGCAGGCCGAGCGGATTGGTCGTCGCGCGCACCTCCTGGTAGAAGCCGTCGACCGGCGGCACGTCGGTGGCATAGGGCAGCGCGTAGTCCATGAGCGTGCCGGAGCGGAGCTGGCCCGCGTCGTCGTACTCGAGCGACTCGTGGAGCGTATTGCCGATGCCGAAGGCGACGCCGCCCACGAGCTGCGCGTCGACGAGGGCGGGGTTCACCGCGCGGCCGACGTCGGCCCCGATGACCACGCGCTCGAGGCGCACCGCGCCCGTCTCGACGTCCACGTCGGCGATGACCGCGACCGCGCAGCCCGCATAGGTGATCTTCGGCACCGTGAACGAGGCGCCCGCCGCCAGCGGCTGTACCTTCGCCAGCTCGGCGAGCGTGACGCGCTGACCGCGCGCGCTCAGCGCGCCGGCCGCATAGCTCACCTCGGCCTCGGGCACGGCCAAGCGCGCCGCCGCCCGCGACCGCGCCTCGCCGATGAGCTTGGCCGCGGCCATGTTCGCCGCATTCCCCGCCGTCACCGTCCCGCGCGAGCCATAGGTGCCGACGCCGCTCTCCACCTGGGAGGTGTCGGCGTGGCGCACGTCGAAGCGGTCGGCGGGCAGGCCCAGGGCCTCGCCCAGGATCTGGGCGAGCACGGTCTCGAGCCCCGGGCCCATCGAGGCCGCACCCGTGTCGACGGTGAAGCGGCCATCGGCGCGCGCCGCGACGTGCGCGGTCTCGAACGGCCCGAGGCCCGTCTTCTCCACGTACACGGCGAGCCCGATGCCGCGCCGCGGACCCGGGCGCGCATTGTGCGCCGCCTGGTCCGCCCGCGCGCGCTCGTAGTCGAGGCGGCGCAGCAGCTCGTCGAAGAGCGCGGGGTAGTCGCCGGAGTCGTAGACCGTGCTGGCGCCGAACGACGTGGTCCCGGAGTCGTACGGCATCTCGTCCGCCCGGATGAGATTGCGCCGGCGGATCTCCGCGGGATCGAGGCCGAGGCGGGCCGCGCCCTCGTCCATCAGCCGCTCGCGGACGAGATTGCACTCGGGCCGCCCGGGCGAGCGGAGCGTGCCCACCGGCGTCTTGTTGGTGACCACCGACCAGAGATCGCAGTGGTAGTTGGGCACGCGATAGGGGCCGGGGAAGAGCGCGGCGCCGAACTCGGACGGCACGAGCGCGGCGGTGCGCACGTACGCGCCGATGTCCGCGCGCATCAGCGCGCGCAGCCCGACGATGCGCCCCTCCGCGTCGAAGCCGATCTCGGCCTGGTACTCGACCTCGCGCGCGTGGTTGGTGGACATCATGGCCTCGCGGCGCTCCTCGATCCACCGGACGGGGCGGCCGAGCTTCATCGCGGCGAGCGGGACCAGCACGTCTTCCGGATACAGCTCGCCGCGGACGCCGAAGCCCCCGCCCACGTCCACCTCCGTCAGGCGCAGCGCGCCGACGGGGATGCCGAAGATCGGGGCCAGGATGGTGCGGTTGATGTGGATGCACTTGGTGGAGCCGATCAGGTGCAGCTCGCCCCCGCGCGGGTCGGGGGGAACGGCGACGAGGCCGCGCGTCTCGAGCGCCGCCGCCGTCTGGCGCGGATAGGTGAAGCGCTCGCGGACGACCACGGCGGCCCGGTCGAGCGCCCGGTCGGCGTCGCCGACGCGCATCGGGATCACCGCGACGTTGTTGGACTCGGTGCCGGGAAAGAGCCGCGGCGCGCCGGGGGCGAGCGCATCGGCCACCGAGGCGCACGCGGGGAGGGGATCGTAGACGACGTCGATGCGCTCGAGCGCGTCCTCGGCCACGTAGCGGTCGTCGGCCACGACCAGCGCGACGGGCTCGCCCACGTAGCGGACCACTCCGCGGGCGATGGCGGGCTGCAGGTACCGCTCCGTTCCCGGCGGGGCGCCCACGCGGTTCGGGATCACCGCGGCCTCGGGCACGTCGGCGGAGGTGAGCACCAGGCGCACGCCGGGCAGCTCGAGGGCGCGCTTGGCGTCGATCGAGACCAGCCTGGCATGCGCATGGCGCGAGCGCAGCACGGCGGCGTGCAGCATGCCCTCCACGCGGACGTCGGCCACGAAGCGGCCCGCGCCCGATGCGAGGCGGTCGCCCCCGATGCGATAGTGCGAGTCCCCGATCATCGATGCTCCTCCTGGCAGGCGCGCGAGAGGTGCGCGCGGGATGGTGATAGCA
>CAWIZN010000017.1:0-54090 GCA_963840495.1 uncultured Candidatus Rokubacteria bacterium | reverse complement strand
CCATACGTGTGAGTGGCGCTGCCGCCGTACGGGTGCTCCATCTTCTGGGTGGCCACCATCTTACCTGAACCTCAGCGCCGCCGCGTCGCCGGCCCGCGGCCGCGACGCCTCAGGGGCGGATCAGCGTGACGCCGTGGTCGGCGAGCGTCAAGGTCACGGCGGCGCCGGCCGTGAGCGGTCGATGGGCGACCGGGCTCGTGACGAACAGATCCCCGATCTCGGTGCCGATCGAGTATTCCATCCGCGAGCCCAGGTAGGCGACCTGGGTCACGGTGCCGCGAATCCCCGCGGTTCCCTCGGAGGCAACGCCGATCAACAGGGCCTCCGGCCGGATGGCGACGTCGACCGCGCCCTCGGCGAGCCCCCGATGGGGAAGCTCGAGGCGGAGCCCGCCGATCTCGACGACGCCGGTGTCGTCGTCGACGCGGCGGAGCATGCCCTTGACGCGATTGGCCTCGCCCATGAAGCCGGCGACGAACACGTCGCCGGGCGCGTCGTAGAGGTCACGCGGCGTGCCCTCCTGGGCGATCACGCCGCCGTTCATCACGATGATCCGGTCGGAGACCGCCAGCGCCTCCTCCTGGTCGTGGGTCACGTAGACCACGGTGATGCCGAGCCGCCGCTGCAGCTCGCGGATCTCCTCGCGCATGCGGCGGCGCAGCCGCGCGTCCAGGTTGGACAGCGGCTCGTCGAACAGGAGCACGGCCGGCTCGAGGACGAGGGCGCGGGCGATGGCCACGCGCTGCTGCTGGCCGCCCGACAGCTCGCTGGGCAGCCGGTCCCCGAGGGCGTCGAGGCCGACCGTGGCGAGGCCGGCGCGCGCCAGAGCCCGCGCCTCCCGCCGGCTCCGCCCGGAGACGCTCGGCCCGTAGGCGACATTGTCGAGCACGCTCATGTGCGGGAACAGCGCATAGCTCTGGAACACCATGCTGACGTTGCGCCCGGTCGCGCCGATGTCGGTGACGTCACGGTCGCCGATCAGGATGCGGCCGGCCGTCGCCGTCTCGAGGCCGGCGATCAGGCGGAGCGTCGTCGTCTTGCCGCAGCCCGAGGGGCCGAGCAAGGTGACGAGGCTGCCGGGCTCGATGGCGAAGCTCACGTCGCGAACCGCGGCCACCTCGCCATAGGCCTTGCTCACGCGCTCGAACACGATGCCCGCGGCGCGTCCGCCCCCGCTCATGCCGCCCGCCCGGTGAGAATGGGCGCAGGCGCCACGCCGGGCCGCCGGAGGCGGCGCTCGCCGACGAGGAGCTGGATCAGCACGATCGCCGCCAGCATGAGCAGGACGAGGACCGAGCTGTAGGCGATGGCCACGCCGTAGTCCCCGTTGATCACGCGGTTGATGATGTAGATCGTGGCCATCTCGTACTCGGCGGTGACGAGGAACACCACCGCGCTCACCGTGGTCATCGCGCGGACGAAGCTGTAGACGAGCGCGGCGACGACGGCGGGCCGCAGCAGCGGCAGGATCACCCGGCGCAGGGTCGCGAACCCCCGCCCGCCCAGGGTCACGGAGGCCTCGTCCAGGCTCGGGTCGATCTGGCTCATCGCGGCCATGCCCGCCCGCACGCCCACCGGCATGTTGCGGGACACGAAGCAGAGGACGAGGATGATGCCCGTGCCCGTCAGCTCGATCGGCGGGACGTTGAAGGCGAGGATGTAGCTCACGCCGATCACCGTGCCGGGAATGGCGAAGCTCAGCATCGTCGCCAGCTCGAAGGCCGTCCGTCCCGCGAACCGCTGGCGGACGAGGAGGTACGCGGTGAGCAGGCCGAGGGCCGCGGTGAGGGGCGCCGCGATTCCCGCCAGCTCGAGCGTGGTCCAGAGGGAGTTCCAGGCGGCGCCCGACCAGATGAGGCCGGCGGGGCCGCGCTCGACGGAGAACGCCTTGGCGTAGTGGCGCAGGGTCGGCGTGTAGTCACGGCCCCACGTCTCGACGAAGCCGCCGACGAGCGCCATGGCGTAGATCAGGATGGTCAGCGCCGCCCAGGGCAGCGCCACGCCGAAGGCCGCCCGGCGGGCGAGCGGCGGCAGCGCCGTCGTCCGGCCCGCATCGCCCTTGCCCGTCATCGACGTGTAGGCGCCGCGGCCGACGATCCTGCGCTGGGCGAAGAAGGCGGCGAACGCGAAGGCGAGGAGAAGGAGGGCGAGCGCTGCGGCGCGGCCCTGGTCGAGCTGGGCGCCCACGATCGAGAAGAAGATCTCCGTCGAGAGCACGCCGAAGTTCCCGCCGAGGACGATGGGGTTGCCGAAGTCCGCGATGCTCTCGATGAAGCCGACGAGGAAGGCATTGGCGAGCCCCGGGCGCATCAGGGGCAGCGAGACGCGCGCGAACGTCGCCCAGGGGCCGGCGGAGAGGGTCTGCGAGGCCTCCTCGAGGGACGGGCTCACGCCTTCCACCACGCCGATCAGCACGAGGAAGGCGACGGGGGTGAACGCGAAGGTCTGCGCGAGCCACACGCCCGGCAGCCCATAGATCCACCGCGACGGCGACACGCCGAGGCTCCACTCGAGGAGCTGGTTGACGAGACCGGAGCGGCCGAAGAGGAGGATGAGGCCGAGGCCGATCACGAACGGAGGGGTGATGATCGGCAGCACGGTCAGGAGCCGGAGCGGGCGCGCCGCGATGAAGCGGGTCCGCGTCACCACCAGCGCGAAGGCGAGACCGAGGCCCGTCGTGGACGCCGCGGTCAGGAGCGCGAGCAGGAGCGTGTTCCACGCGACGCCGCACGTGCCGCCGCCGGTGAGGCAGTCGAGCCGCCAGATCTTCGCGGTGAAGAGGCGCGCGGCCAGGGCGCTCGGCGACAGCGCGCCGCCGTCGGCCTCGACCGCGGCAGAGAGGATGCGCACGACCGGGAAGAAGGTGAAGAGGCCGACGAGCGCCGCGACGAGCATCACCGAGCCGGCGACGAAGCCGTCGCCCCGGAAGGCCCCGCTCGCGGCGAGCCCGGCGGAGCACAGGAACAGGAAGGCGGCGCAGACGACGAGGGCGCCCATCCCCAGCCCGACTTGCCGGTCGTCGAGCGCGCCGAACACGCGCCCGAGGATGGGCCAGGACCAGCCGGAGAGGCCGATGGCGAAGCCCTGGCCGAGGGTGTAGAGGAAGCCGGCGGCGCCGAGCGGGGTGAGCCATCGACCGAGGGATCGCCGGTCGCGGCTGACGAGCCCGGCGGCGAGCGTGGCCACGAGGAGGATGCCCGGCGGCGTCAGCCAGGGGCGGCCGAAGCGGGTCGCCTGGAGCGCCGCGGGAGCGGTGTCGCGGTTCGTCACGAACCCGGCGATCCAGCCCCCGGTGAAGAAGCCGTCTGCGATCGCGTACCACGGCAGCAGGAAGAAGCCGGCGCAGCCGATCAGGCTCCAGGCGATCGCGCTCCGGTAGAGGGCCGTGGGCATCCTACCTCGGCTGGCTCGCCACCTCTTTTTCCCAGCGCTCGATCAGGCGCTTGCGCTCCGCCTTCGAGCCGTACTTGGCGAAGTCGTAGCCGATCAGCTTGATTTCGGCGAGCCTCGGCGCCTGGGGCGGGACCGGGGCGTCCACGTTGGACGGCGACTGGAACTGCTTGGCGTCGGCGCCAAGCTTCTGGGCAGGCGCGGTCAGCGCCCAGTCGTAGAACTTCCGCGCGCTGTCGAGATTGCGCGCGCCCTTGATGATGCTCATCGACCCGATCTCGTAGCCCGTGCCCTCGCAGGGGGCCACGACCTTGACGGGGAAGCCGGCGAGCGTCTCGGTGACACCGTCGTGCATGAAGCTGATGCTGACCGAGGTCTCGCCCCGCGCCACCGCCTTGATGGGGCCGGTGCCCGAGCGCGTGTACTGGTTGACGTTCTTGTGCAGCCGGCGGAGATAGCCGAAGGCCTCCTCCTCGCCGAAGAGCTGGACGATCGTGGCGATGGCGACATAGGCCGTGCCCGAGGAGTTCGGGTTCGCGATCTGGATCTCGTCCCGGTAATCATCTCTTGAGGAGATCCTTCCAGCAGGCCGGCGGCGCGAGCTTCTTCTTCTGGAGCAGCTCCGAGTTGTAGCCGAAGCCGAGAGCGCCCGCGTAGATGCCGACGGTCTTCCCGCCCGACTGCTCGGCCTGCCGCCGCGCCCAGTCGTGGAGCTTGTCGAGGTTCGGCGACCGGTAGGCCAGGGTCAGGTTCTGCTCGGCGGCCTGCAAATGCGGGTCGCCGGTGCCGCCGAACCAGAGATCGCCCTTGGGGTTGGCGGCCTCGGCGGTGATCTGGGCGAGCACCTCGCCGGATCCCTTCTGGGTGATGGCGACCTTGATGCCGGTCTGGCGCTGAAACTCGGTGGCGATCGCCTGGCACCATTCCGCCTGGACGCTGCAGTAGACGTTGAGGCTCCCCTGTGCCGATGACTCGCCAGACGCCAGCAGCACGACCACGGCCAGGCTCGCGAGCGCGAGTGCGCGCTTCATGTTCGTATGCGCCTCCTTCGTTGGAGTGGGCCAGTGGGGCCTATTTCGCCAGCGCCTCGCGCATGCGCGCGAGCGCCGAGCCGTACACGTGGTCGGGCCGCAGGAGCATCGCGACGCGCTTGTCCGCCTCCGCGATCCGGTCGTACTCGTCCCAGTTCGCGCTGCGTCGCCTCGTGGTGGCGCTGAAGATGTGCCGGCGGGCCTTCTTCAGGGCCTCGGGGTCCGTGTTGCCGGAGTGGGTGAGCTCCGCCTTGCCCTCGAACACCAGGAACCCCGACCACCAATCCGCGTGTGAGATCAGCACCGAGCAGCGGGGGTCGCGCAGCAGGTTCTTGAACTTCATCCGGTTCTCCGTGATGGAGATCCCGACGCCGCCGTCTCGGGGGTACACGGTGACGATGCTGAGCTGGGGCATCCCATTCCGCCGGAACGAGGTCAGTACGCCCTGCGGATTGTCGTGGATGAACTGCTCGATCTGGGGGGCGAGCGGGGCTGCGGTCGGCATCAATCCACTCCTTTCAGATGGGTCGCGAGAAAGCGCTTCGCTTCGTCGAAGCTCTGCCGTGCGGCATGCGCCTCGAAGCCGGGATGGGTGCGCACGGCGAAGCCATGGCGGGCGCCGTCGTAGAACACGAACTCACAGGCTTTGCCGAGCGCCCGCATCCGACTCCTCCATCCGGCGCATGTCCTCGAGCGGGGCCTGCTCATCCTCCGTGCCGTGCAAGACCAGCGCGGGAACGTCCACGCCCTCCACCAGGTCGTACGGCTGCACGCCGGGCCGGGCGTGCTGCGGTCGGAAGGCGAAGCCGTGGAAGACGACGATCGCGCGGATCTCCGGGTGCGCCCGGGCGGCCATGACCGCGTGCACGCCGCCGCGGCAGAACCCGAACACCGCCAACCGCTTCTGATCGGCTCGATCGACCGAGCGGAGGAAGGTCAGGGCTCCCTTCAGATCGTCGTAGACGGGGCCGTCCGGCGGGTCGTTGCCGCGAACCTTCCAGCCGTGCAGGAGCGCGACGTACCCCCACTCGGCGAGCCGGCGCGCGATCTCCGTGTAGCCGTCATCGGGCCCGGCCACGCCGCGGAGGATCAGCACGGTCGGATACGGCCCCTCCGCGCCCGGGGTGGCCAGGTACGACGGGATCGTCGTCGTCCCGTCACCGCTCGTATAGCTCACCGACTCCAGCCGTACGCTCATGACCGAGATCCTACGTTCTTCGGCCGTGAGCAGAATATGCCGAATGAGCCCGAGAGGGGCACAAAACGGGTCCTGGCGATCGACCACCGGCTCGCCAATGAGCACCGATACCGGCCGGCGAGCTTGCGAGCGCGGAGTCGTGGACTTCGGCCGCGGCGCGGCGGTTGACACCAGGTGATGATAGACGTAGCGTCACGCATCATGCCACGGACGACGTTGAACCTGGATGCGCCGATCCTCCGCGGCCAGGGCTGCAGAAACGTAGCGCAAGCCTCTGGGTCGGCGGGTCGTCCCGCGACAGGCCCTGCGACGAGTCGAGCGCGACGAGCCGCCAGGTCCAGGGTTCCGCCATACGAACGACTCGGACTTCCGAAAGTTCTCCTTCCTCGACGTGCGCAACCCCTTCCGCGGCGACGCGGTGAGGGCGAAGGAAGCCTGAACCGGAGGGCTCATGTTTCAGCCGAACCAGCGGGTGACCGTGGACCTGTCCGGCCTCGTCATCCAGGGCGTCTCGTTCAGCCAGAATGTTCAGAAGGCCCTCGGGACGATCCTGCAGCAGGTGTCCACGGACCCGCCCGTCTACAAGGTCGAGCTCCTGTTCAGCTTCAAAGGCGTCAAGCGGGTGGACGTGCCGGAAGAGCGAATCCATGGGACCTGACCGTGGCCGACCGCGATCGCATCGCGGAATTCAAGGAGGTGGCCGAGCTGATGCCGGACGATCCGGTCGTCCGGTTCGGCCTGGCGGGTGCCTACCTCGAGGCGGGGCAGGCCGAGAGCGCGATCCTCGAGTACGAGGAGACGATCCGGCTCAAGCCTGATTACTCGGCCGCCCATCGTGGGCTCGGCCGGGCGCTCGAGCGAGCCGGACGGCGCGAGGAGGCCCAGGCGGCATACCGGAAGGGGCTGGAGGTGGCGACGCGGATGGGCGACCTTCAGACGAAGAAGGAGATGGAGGTGTTCCTCCGGCGCCTGGACCGCGGTTGACCGAAGGAGAGGGCGAGCGCCGCTCGTAGCCTCGTCGTGCACGTCACACTGGACGATGCGTGGGTGTCCCGGGATGACGGGACCTTTCTGCGCAACGTCTGGCCCATGTACGTCCACGAGCTCTCGCGGCTTCGGGGCCGATTTCTACCACCTCGACCCCGTCGGCCGCTGGCAGCCGGACATCGTCGAGCCGTGGATCGCGCCCATCACGCCCGCGGCGAACCTCCGGGACGTGCGTTCGCATGACCACGCAGAGCAGCCTTTCCAGCGCGGCCACTTGATCAAGGTGGCCGCGGAGCGAGCCGGATTTGTCTGCGTGGGCGTTCGCCCGTTCCGGTACATGCCCGATGGCTTCGACTACACGATCGCGGAGTTGTTCGTGGTGCATCGCTACCGAGGCGCCGGGGCGGCCCAGCAGGCGGTTGCCGCGGTTCTTGGGGCGATATCCGGGACGCGGCCACCTGCGCGCGATTCGCGGCAACGCGCGGGCGATCGCGTTCTGGCGACGCACCCTTCCCGCGCTCGGGGTGCGGGGAGCTCCGAGGCCCAAGAACCCCGCGAGCTCGTCTGGACCTTTCGGACAGGTGGGCTGCCATGAGGCCTGACGGGCGTGAGCACCACGGAAGGCCAAGAGGCGGGGGAGCCAATCCCGACGTCCCTGTTGCGGGCGAAGCTGACCGACGACAACATGACCCGCTGGACCGTGACGGTTTCCAAGGCGACCGATATCTCTCTGCGCAGCTTCCTTGCGCAGCGTGGCCTCAAGAAAGGCGATATCTCGAAATTCGTCGCGTAAGCCGTGAAGTGGCGCGTGCTCGATCAGACGATCGCCGAGGGCGCTCAAAATTTGCCGACATGCCGCCGGACGAGCTGCGGGATCTCATTGACGAAGCCACCAGCCACGTTCGCAAGGAGGTCACCGCCGAGCGCCGCCGCTCGAGGAAAGCACCCTGACCGCCACGGAACAGCTCGACGAGCTTGCACGGGTCACGCGCTATCCCAGAATCCGCGCCCGCCTCACGCCGGCGGCTCGCCGGCCGCCTCATCAACGAGATCCGTGACGTGGCTCTCATGGTGGAGACGCTTCTCCTTGTCGAGCGCTCCCCTGATCCCTACGACAACTACCTCCTCGCCCTCGGCGATCACCACGGACCCGCATTGTGACCGCCCGCGATTTCAGTAAGCTGCAGCGGTGACAGGCCTGGTCGCCCAGACCGGCCACGAGTCGTCGCGGCGGCCTGAAGAGTGCCGACCGCTTGCGCGACCAGGCGCCTGCGTCGTCGGCATCGGGTTACCCCGTACGCTCGCTGCGCGCGTCGCGCTCGGTGGCCCGGCGGGTCGAGCCGGCAGCAGCCGGTCAGGCGCGCGATGAGAACGCGTGGTGCTAGGGTGGGCTTGACCAGGAGCCCTGGGCAGGGACCAAGAGCGAGCTATCGGCACGGAAGGGTGAGGGTCCGCCTCTCCGCCTGAGGACGTTGCGGGTGGGGATCGGTGGGCGTGTCTCCGCTGAGCCGTTGGCGAGGGGTCGATGTCGGTTCAGTTCGCGCAGGAGGACCTGAAGGAAGCGTGAACCTGCGGGGCTCATGTTCCAGCCGGACCAGCGAATGACCGGTGGACCTGTCCGGGTAAGGCCGACAATCGCGAAGGCCGGCATCGCGGCACGAGGTACGGTCGCACCGGTTACCGGCAGCACCCCTATGAAGAGCGGGGTTCCGGCTCGCGACCTGCGAGAACCGAGCGAAGTCACCGTCCAGGGTGAGGATCTCCTGCACTCCATGCTCGATCGCCAACGCGACCAGGTGCGCATCGTGAACCAGGTTGCCCGTCAGCCGGCTCTCGTGGAGCATGCGCTCGAGGAGCAGCGGATGACGCGCGGTCTCGCTCAGCACCTGCACGACCGGAGGAGCGAGGAAGTCTCGAACCGCTTCCAGCGCCTCGGTTGTGGTCGAGGCAGGGTCGAACACGCGATGGTGGGTCACCATGCGGAGGAACTCGTACAGGGAAGGCCAGAAGAGCGCGTACGGCGCAGGCCCCTCGCTCAGCGCCGCGAGCAACGACAGCGCTTGCTCGTCGTGCGTGGTCCCGCGGCGGTGCGCGTGGACGAGAATGTTCGTATCCAGCGCGATCACCTGCTATCCGCGATCCATCAGATCGAACAGCTTGTCGCGATCCGTGAGATCCACTCCCGGCAGGAGATGTTCGTCGATGGTCTTGAGACGTGAAGGTGTTCAAAGGGGCCCGGCGCGCGTCGCTCAGGGCCAAGCCGTGGCGCAGCGCCTCGTTGATGACGTCCTTCAGCGAGCGGTCCTGCTCTCGCGCCCGTCTCCTCGCCGCCTTCAGAACATCGCCATCAAGCGTCAAGGTGGTTCGCATAGACATCATGATGCCTCGTCCTGGTGGTCCGGTCAATCTGCCGGGCGCGGAGCCTCTGTCGCGGAGCACGCTGACGGGTTCGTCGCCGGCGTCGCGCTCGTTATCCGGGTTGCCAGACCGATGTGGGCAGCGCGTTCTATGCGCCCTTGCTCGTGCTCATCGGCCGCGGCGACACCGTCACCCCCGTCCACTTCTGCGAGGAGATGATGCAGCGGGCCGGCCTTGGTCTTCCGCGCTCCATCTGAAGCTCGTCGTCTACCCGTATGGCCCCCATCAGCGTTACGACATGCGTCTGCCCGATCGCTCGGTGCTCGGGATGAGGCTCGGCTACGACGCGCAGGCGGCCGCGGATGCTCGGCGGCAGGTGATCGACTTCCTGACCGCGCACGGCCTCATCCGTCCAGGCCGATGAGCTGCCGATCGCCTGTGGCGGAGTGCGTGAGCCGCGGGATCTCGTTCAGGAGGACGGCGTGGAGCTGGTCGGAGCCGGAGCACCGATTGCGTGTTGACGGCACACCATGATGCTCCGTGACGCGTTCAAGCTGATTCCCGAAGCGCACCCGCTGCTCTTCACGACGTATTCACTCCGGGTGGCGCTCGTCACGATCCTGATCGTCGCGCTCGTCGTCCCGGTCGCCGCCCAGCAGTATCCATCACCGCCGTTCTACCAGCTCCTGCCGCCCGACTACCCCTATCCGCTTATCCGAGTGTGCTCGACCCAGTGGGGGATCTGCGCCATTCCCGCGGGCATCGTGCCGGGAACTCCGTGCTCCTGCCTGGCGGCATACGGCGCGTGGCTCCCAGGAGTGTGCGTGCGCTGAGCGGGACGCCGAAATCATCCTGCGGCTTCTGTTCAGCATCCTGCTAGGCGGCAACCGTGTCGGCGTGCCGCCGTTCGAGCGCCGGCTCCGCCGGCGCAATCCGATTCGGGGGAGGCTCGGAGGGGGCCGTCGAGGCCCCCTTCGATCTTTTATCGCTGGCTGGCGAAGTACGCCGCGAGGTCCGCGGCCGTCTGGTCGGAGATCGTCTTCATGAGCGCCTTGACGGGCGCGAGCGCCTCGTCGCCGGGGCTCCGGCGCTCGGCCTTGAACAGCAAGATCTGGCTCAAGAGATATCCCTGGGGTTGGGCGCGCAGGTCGGGAATGTTCCTGGCGGCATCCCCTCGCCCGTCCGCGCCATGGCAGACGGCGCACTGGGCCGCGGCGGCCTTGCCCCGCGCCACCGACCCGCCGTCCAGCCCGGCGGACGTGGGCTCGCGCTTCTGCGACGCGAAATAGCCGGCGACCTCGTCGACTCCGAGCTGAACGGCCATCTTCGCGTACGGCTCCATCTCCGTCGACGGCCGCTTGCCGCTCGCGTAGTCCTGGAGCGCCTTCTTCGAGGTATCCCGGCGCCATGCCCGCGAGGATCGGGACCGGTGGCCGCTCGGCTATTGCCGGCGAACCCGTGACAGGCGCTGCACGTGAACGCCTTGTCGTAGCCGGGCACATCGAGCGGGCCGGCGGCGGCAGGGCCGGCAGAGGAGGAGAACAACGATCAGAGGCGACCGTAGAGATACCGCATCGGCGGACCTCTCCTGTCCAGTGCGCCGCTCACGCCAAGGACGTCGCTCCAGATGGACTCGGCCCAGCCGAGCGAGTTCAGGGCCACGGCAGGCCGACTGGGCCGGGGTGAGCTTCTGCTCGATCTGGACGACCTTGCCGTTGTCGATCTTGTAGGCGTTGACCACCGCGATGGCCTCGCGGTCGCTCACCCAGCTATAGCAGGTGTTCCCGGGCGCCATCGCCGGCGGCTCTCTGCCGGCGAGCAGGTGGACGACGGCGCTCGCGCAGATCTTGCCCATGGCGTTGGCGACATTGCCCGACTTCGGCACGGGGAGCCCGGTCGTCGCGTCGCCGATCACGTGGACGCCCCTGGCCTTCGCCGACTCGTACGTCACGTGGCTCACCTCGCACCAGCGCTTGTCGGCGGCCACCAGGTCCGCCTGCACCGCGATCGCGCCCGCCCGCTGCGGCGGGATCAGGTTGACGACGTCGTACTTCACGCGGTCGCCGAGGTCGGTCGTGACCTCGCGCGCCCCCGCGTCGACCTTCACGACCTTGTTCGACGCCCGGTACTCGATGTTCGGATACGCCTGCCACGCCGCCCGGAACAGCGCGGCCTTCGAGACGACGTTGGGATTGGCGTCGAGCACGATCAGCTTCGCCCTGGGCTTCGTGGCCTTGAGGTACCACGCCACCTGGCAGATGCGCTCGTAGGGCCCGGGCGGACACCGGTAGGCGACCGGCGGCACCGTGAGGACGAAGACGCCGCCGTCGGGCATGGCCTCGAGCTGCCGCGCGAGCGCAACCGTCTGCGGCCCCGCCTTCCACGCGTGCAGCACGCGGTCCTGCGCGGCCGCCAGCCCCTCGACCTGCTCCCACTGGAACTCCACGCCCGGCGACACGATGAGCCGGTCGTACGCGACATAGCCGTCCGCCGACGCGGACGCGCGCGGTGTCGGGCTCGATCGCCGTCACCGGCTCGTGACGCACCTTCACGCCGTGGCGCGCGGAGCCCGCTCGTACTCGAACGTGATCAGACGCCATCGTGCGCATGCCGCTCAGGACGAGATTCGCTGAACGGGCAGGAGATGAACCGCCGGTTCGGCTCGAACAGGACCACCTCGATCGAGGGATCGTGCAGCCGCACGTACTTCGCCGCCGTGGCGCCGCCCCAGCCGCCCCCGACGACGACCACGCGCCGCGCCCGACTTCGGCGCGACGTCGCCCTTCATGGCGCCGGCGCAGCCGCCGACCAGTCCGATGGCGGCGCCCGCGCCCGCGGCACGAAGAAACTGCCGGCGAGTCGATCCGGCCCGGCCCATCACCAGTGCCAGACCTGGTCGTGCGACTCCATGAGGTCCACGACCTCCGCGCGCGCGAGCGGCTGCGCCTCGGCCACGCAGCGGTCCTCGCCGATCCCGCGCTCGGCCAGGTCCTCGCGGATCACGTAGACCTTCGCCCCCTTGGCCAGGAGCTGCGCGAGATCGTCATTGGGGCGGGCGGGATGCTTGATGATCGCGCTGCCGATGGCGAGCGGCGGGCAGGCCTGGCGCACGGCGTAGTTCACGGCATTGCCGCGCAGCACGACGGTGAGATCGGCCCCGGCGCCCTTGAGCGCCCGCGAGAGCCACAGCACGGTGTCGTCCTGCTCTTCCAGCGTGCCGCGGTACGCGGTCTCGACGAGATTGAGAATGCGCATGATGTCCTCCCCTACTTGGTGGGAATGACGAGGGTGGTGGTGGACGCGACGGCCATCTCGAGGAAGTTCGCGGGCCCGCCCCGCTTGACGCCGTCGATCCAGCTCCCCGCGCCGCGCTCGTCGACGCAGAGCCCGCAGTTCACCCAGTTGAGCCGCGGCTCCGACCGCCCCAGCTCGAGCAGGGCGGCGACCAGGTCCTTGGTGGTCGGGTGCTCCTCCTGCTCGACCGACGTGCCCTTGACGGGGTTGGCGTGCGGCGCCTGCTCCTTCACGGTGAGGCTCACCGCGCCCTCGTAGGCGAAGACGTTGACGTCGATGCCCTTCGCGAGGGCCGCCGCGATGATGCGAAAGGCCGTCGTCGAGGCCGCCGCCTCGTAGGGCGCGTCCATGATCGCGAGGGTCAGCGTTCTGTCCGCCATGGTGTGCTCCTCCTCAGTGCCACACGGTTTTCGCGTCGGGACGGACGATCAGGTCCACCAGCGTCTCGATGGACGCCGGGCGGACGCCCGCCCCAGCTCGCCGGCCTCGATGCCGCGCTCGCGCAGCGAGAAGTCGTCGGCGAAGACGGTGACGCCCGCCCCCGCCAGGCGTCCCAGATGCGCGCCGCGCGCCGCGCCGGACCGCGTGGCGAGGACGCCGTTCTGGACGAGGAAGACGGTGACGGCGCGGCCGCGCGCGAGCAAGCGCCTCGGCGGTGTCGGCGACGAACCCGGTGTCGGGCGACTCGAATGGATCGCGCGATTCGATGAACACGTACTGGCTCGCTGTCATGGCTCCTCCTCGTGTGCGGCGCCGGCGCCGCTTCGTCTGGTGATCGCTCTCGAGCATCCGCTCGATGACCAGGCCGACGCCCGCGGCGTCCGTGAACCGCTCCTTCTCCCCCGTCCGCACGCGTTCCACGGTGCCGCTCACGCGGCGCGCGGCGCCGCGTGATCCGGGTGCCGCTCACGCGGCGCGCGAGTCGCGTGTGATCCGGATGATGAAGGTCACGACGGTGCTCGAGCGTCCTCCTCGGCCACGCGAGCGAGTGTGGCGCGCGGGCGTCAACCAGGCGTGATCGCGCTGTGAATGCGCGGGCCGGGCGGCTTGACGGCTCCTGAACGCGGGTGCTACTCCTCGGGACGATGGCGCGGCTCAGCCTCAAGCTCCTCGGCGGCTTCCTGCTCCGCGCGGACGACCGCCCGCGCGCCCTGCCCGCCCGCAAGGCCCAGGCGCTCCTCGCCTACCTCGCGGTGCGGGCCGGACGCGCGCACGCGCGCGAGACGCTCACGGGACTCCTCTGGGCCGACGTGGGCGAGCGCCAGGCGCGCCAGAGCCTGCGCCAGACGATGGTGCGCCTGCGCCGGGTCCTCGCCGCCAATCCGCGCGCGCTCCTCGCGCAGGGCGATACGGTCACGCTGACCCCGGCCGCGCTCGACCTCGACGTCTCGGCATTCGAGCGGCTCGTGCGGCGCGGAACGCCGGAGGCGCTCGAGTCGGCCGTGGCGCTCTATCAGGGTCCGCTGCTCGACGGCGTGCACGTCGCGGCGCCGGCCTTCGAGGAGTGGCTCGAGGTCGAGCGCGCCCGGCTCGACGAGCTGGCCGTCGACGCGCTCCGCCGGCTCGTCGAGCGCCACGGCAAGGCGGGACGCGTGGAGCCGGCCGCCCATGCCGCCGCGCGCCTGCTCGCGATCGACCCGCTCCAGGAAGAGGTCCATCGCACGCTCATGCGCCTCTACGTGCGCCAGGGCCGGCGGGCCGCCGCCCTCCGCCAGTACCAGGCGTGCGTGGCGATCTTGCAGAAGGAGCTGGGCGTCGAGCCCGAGGCACAGACGAAGCGGCTCTATCTCGAGATCCTGCAGCGTGCCGCCCCCGCGCCGGGGCCCGCCGCGGAGCAGCGCTCGCGGCGGGGCGCGGCGCGCCGCCCGCGGCCGACGCGCCGCTGGTCGGCCGACAGGCGGAGCTGACGCGGCTCCGGCGGCGGCTCGACGCGGCGTGGCGCGGCGCGGGCCAGGTCATCCTGGTCACGGGCGAGGCCGGCGTCGGCAAGAGCCGGCTCCTCGAGGAGATGACCTCGGCAGCGGTCGCCGCGCGGGACCCGCCTGCTCGTCGGGCGCGCCTGGGAGACCGAGCAGATCCTGCCGTTCCAGCCGTGGGTCGACGCGTTCCGCGCCGGCCGCGCGCTGGACGCGATGCGCGCGCCGGCCGCGCCGTCCCGGCGCGCGAGCTGGCCCGCCTCTTTCCGGAGCTGGGCGCAGGCGCAGCGCTCGCCGCTCATCGCGCGGGAGGGACATCAGCGGCTCTTCGAGAGCCTCGACGCCGTGCTCGCGGATCTGTGCCGCGTCGAGCCCGTGGTCGTCGTCCTCGAGGATCTGCACTGGGCCGACGAGATGAGCTTGCGGCTCTTCGCCTTCGTGGCCCGGCGCCTGGTCGGACGCCCGCTCCTGCTCGTCCTGTCGTCACGCGACGAGGACCTGGCCGAGACGCCCGCGCTCGCGCGCCTCGTCGACGAGCTGACGCCCCTGCTCCCACGTCGAGCACGTCGCCCTCGGCGCCCTGTCGGCCCCGGCCACGGCCACGCTCGTGCGCGCCCTCGCGCGGGCGGGCAGCCAGGCCGGCCGTCTCGCCGAGATCGTGGACCACGCGTGGGATCTCAGCGAGGGCAATCCCTTCGTCATCGTCGAGACGATGCGCGCGCTGCGCGACGGGCGCCTCCCCGACGCCGGCGGCGTCGAGCTGCCGCGCCGCGTGCGCGAGATGATCGCGGCCCGGATCGGCCGGCTCAGCCCGCGCGCGCAGGAGCTGGCCCGCGTCGCCTCGGTGTTCACCCGCGAGTTCGAGTTCCCCGTCTTGCAGCGGGCGGCCGCGCTCGCCCGGCGCGAGACGGCGGAAGCCGTCGAGGAGCTGGTGCGACGCCGCATCTTCGACGCCGTCGGCGAGCGCTTCGACTTCACCCATTCGCGCCTTCGCCACGCCGTCTATCAAGGCCTGCTCGCCCCTCGCCAGCAGGCGCTCCACGCCGCGATCGGCGAGGCCGTCGAGGTCGTGTACGCGGGACGGCTCGACGAGGTGTACGACCGGCTCGCCCATCACTTCTCGCGCGCCGACGAGCCGGGCCGGGCCCTCACCTATCTCGTGCACCTGGGCGACAAGGTCGCGCGCGGGTACGCGCTCGACGAAGCCCTGCGCCTGCTGAAGGACGCCCTCGCCGCGGCCGAGCGGCTGCCCCGCGACGCGGGCGACCGCCGGCGCCTCGACGTCGTGTACCGGCTCGCCCACGTGCTGGCCCTGCTGGGCCGCCCCGTCGAGGCGCGCGACCTCCTCCTCCGTCACGAGGGCCTCGTCGCCGAGCTCGGCCAGCCCGCGCTCTCCGGGCACTATCACTTCTGGCTCGCGTACACGTACGGCAACCTCGGGGACAGCCCGTCCGCCATGAGCCATGCGCGGCGCGCGCTCGAGGAGGCGGCCCGCGCCGGCGACAGCGTGACCATGGGCAAGGCCAGCTATTCGCTCTCGCGGGAGAGCTACATGATCGGCCGCCCGCGCGAGGGCATCGCCCAGGGCCGCCAGGCGGTCGCCTTGCTCGAGCAGAGCGACGAGCGCTGGTGGCTGGGCCAGGCGCTCGGCGTCCTCGCCCTCCACCTGCTGCACATCGGAGACTTCGGCCCCGCCCTCGAGATCCTGGACCGCATGCGCGCCCTCGCCGAGGCCATCGGCGAGGCGAGGCTTCAGGCCAACGCGGCGTGGACGATCGGTCGGGTCCACACGGTCATGGGCGATGCCGATCTCGCCATCGCGGCCTGTCGGCGAGCCGTCGAGCTGGCGGCCGACCCGGTCGCCCAGGCGGGTGCCGCCGGCTGGCTCGGCGCGGCCTACCTCGAGGGCGGCCACGCGGGCCAGGCCATCGACCTCCTCGAGGACGCGCATCGGCCGCCTTCAGCAGTTGAGCGGCGCCGGCGGCTATCGCTACGGGCAGATCGACGGGATGTTCCGGGCCCTCCTGAGCGAGGCCTATCTCGCCAAGGGCGATGCGGGCCGTGCGGGAGATCTCGGCGCGCAGGCCCTCGCCATCGCGCGCGCCGGCGGCTGGGGCGTCGCCATCGGCTATGCCGAGCGCGCGGTGGGGCGGGTCGCGCTCGCCGCGGGACAGCTCGACGAGGCCGAGGCGGCGGTCAATCGGTCACTGTCCACGTTTGCCGAGGGCGAAGCGCTCGCGCAGGCCGCGCGCTCGCGGTTGCCCCTGGCCGAGATCCGAGCCGCTCGCGGCGACCCGGACGCCGCGGCCGCCGAGCTGGCCGCCGCCCTGCAGACGTTCGCGCAGATGCGCGCGCCGATTCTCGTCGAGCGCACGCGGCGACTGGCCCAGGACCTCGGCCTCACCCTGGAGGCAGGACCGCGCGAGACGATCCCTGGACGCATACCGTCCTGAGGTCGTCGAGCGCGGCACGAGACCGGCGGTCCTGAGTAGCGGCCCGGCCGAATCTAGCGCTAGTGAGATTCTCCAGAAAGGTCCAGCGTGAGAGATCGATACGCCCGGGAAAGTCGGCCGCGAGGCAGTATCTCCCCGGCCTTCTGTATCGCATCGCGGACCCGCTTGGTTCTCGCGCTGGTACCTCTCGCCCGCGCTTTCGCCAGAGCTCCGCAGCATCGCCCGGGAGAGTATGCGAGCCGAGTGCACGCCGCACCTACCACAGACAGGCTACCGCGGCGAGGGCCCAGCCGACCACGCGGATGCAGAAAGGTCCAGCGTCGAAGCGCCTGCAGCATGGCCTGGGCGAGGCAGGGCGCGATCGCGTCGTCTTCGTCATTTACGTTGAGCGGGCGGTCGAGGGCGCCGTCGCAGCAGATGGGCCTTTACCGCCTCCTGCGGTCAGGGAGCGACGCAGGAGCGGCGAGTCGGGCCGGCTCACCTTGCCCGCGCGCACCGTGACCTCGGGCCGGAGGCGCATGGACGAGGTGATCTCCTCACCGAGGCTGTCCGAGAGGGTGAAGCGCCCGTGGTCGGTGGCGAGCACCGTGACGTCGGCGACCGCGCCCGGCGCCAGCGTGCCGATCTCGCCCGTCATGCCGAGCATCGCGGCGGCATTGCACGTGACCATGCGCACGACGTCCTCGAGCCGAATGCCGAGGGCGAGCAACTCGTTCAGCACCTGGGTCAGGCTGTAGACCTTGGCGCCGCCGATGGCCGCGCGCGGCGCGGCGTCGCTCGGCGTCTCGTCGAAATACCCGCCGTCCCAGGCGCGGTCCTCGAGCCGCCCGATGGTATAGCCGTGGACGTCGCCTCCCACCGTGAACGGCATGATCCCGGCGTCGAGGACGGCGCGCGCCGCCCGATAGCTCATGTGGCCGCCGCGGCCGATGTCGATGTGAACGCCGGCCTTGACCGCCTCGAAGATGAGCGGATGCACCCGGCCCTCGCGCGACACGAAGGCGCCGGGATTCTTCGTGAACGGGTGCGCCAGGATGTCGCCCGGCGCGAGCAGGGGCACCACCTCGGGCACGACGGTATCGGGATCGATCGCCGCGCCGTCGGCATCGGACCAGAGCCGGCCGAGATGGACGTACACGGGCACGCCGGCCTGCCGGGACGCCTCCGTGCCGAGGCGGAGCGTCTCGACACCCCAGCGCGAGTAGCCACCCACCTCGCCATGCGCCTTGATGCCCTTGACGAGGCCGCGGTGCTTGTCGATCGCCCGCACCGTCTCGCGCACGTCGATGCCGCTCGGCCCGTACAGCGCCGTGTATCGGTGGCCCACCAGCCCGCCGACGAGGTAGTTCGAGATGAAGGCCAGGACGCGCGTCGCCGCCGGCTCGGCGATGAACTTGCGGAAGCCGTCGATCGTGAGGGCGCCGGCGCCCCCCTGATCGACCACGGTGGTCACGCCCGCGCGCACGCCGACGAGGTCGGGGTTCAGGCCGAAGGAACCGGTGACGTGCTCGTAGACGTGCGCGTGCGTATCGATCATGCCCGGGATGACGAGCTTGCCCCGCGCGTCCACGACGCGCCTGGCGACGCCGCGCCCGATCACGGGCTCGAGGCGTGCGATCCGGCCGTCGGCGATCCCCACGTCCATCACGGCATCCACTCCCCGCCCGGGGTCGAGCACGCGCCCGCCACGCACCACGACATCGAGACGGTCGGCAGACTGGAGCTCCGGCTGGCTCATCGTCGACTCCTCAAGGGGACGGGTGTGGGACAGCGGTGTGGCTTCGTCACGGCCGACATGGTCTCGGGTGCCACGTCTCGTTTCTCGGCCGTCTCACGCGCCGCCGAGCGCCGATTCCACGACGCGAAGCGCGTTGCCGCCGAGAAGCTTCCGGCAGTCCTCCTCGGTGAAGCCGCCGGCCAGGAGCGCGGCGGGCACCGCGGCGAACTCCGGATAGGTCAGGATCGCGGTGAACGTGGACATGCCGGTCATGTCGGTTGCGAACGCCGTGTGATCGATGCCGACGACGCCCTTCACGTGACGGAGGTCGGCCAGGAACTGGTCGAGCGGCGCCGGGTGCCCGCGCGTGAGCGGCCATACCCCGATGACCCCGCCGCGCGCGGCGACCGCGCGCAGCAGGTCGTCGGACAGGTGGCGGGCGAACGGGCGAAGCTCCGCGGGGCCGGTGTGCGAGACGATCACCGGCGCCCGGGAGGCGGCGAGGATCGCGCGCAGCGTATCGGGCGAGGCATGGGCGCCGTCGACCACCATGCCCAGCCGGTTCATCTCCGCCACGACGTCACCCCCCGCGCGGGTCAGGCCGCCGTGACGCGGCTTCTCGGTCTGGATGTCGCCCAGCTCGTTGATCCGGTAGTGCATGAGCTGGATCGACCGGACGCCGATCCGATGCAGCTCGCGGACGTACCCGGCATCGCCCTCGAGCGGATCGCCGCCCTCGACGGCCAGGAGCGCGACGGCGCGCCCCTCCGCCGAGAGCCGCGCGAGGTCGCCCGGCGCGAGCACGAGCCCCAGCGCTCCCTCGCGAGCCCGCACCCTGCACGCGCTCGAGCTGACCGAGCGTGGAGCGGCGGAGCTCTCCCGGCTCGGGGTCGCGGACATTCCGGATGCCCCGCGGCTCGCGCCGGATCACCGGGCCGTCGCCGACGGCCGCGAAGAACGCGCACGTGACACCGGCCGCGCGCATCTCCGCGATCGCGGCCACCGGCAGCTCCCCGGTGGCGAGCCGCGTGAAGCTCGCCTGGATGCGCGTGGAGATCGACGACCGGGGCGCCGCCGAGCGTGGCCGCGCCCTGCCGCACGAGGTCGCGCTCGCGCCGACTGGCGGCTTCCGGACCGGGACCGGCGCATGCGCCCGTCACCGCGGCCATGAGCGCAGTCAGAAACGCTCGGCGCGACGCCCGATCACCCGTGCAGCACGTCATGGCTGGCTTCCCCCGTTCCCCGTTGCGCACCGCAGCCTGCGATCCGTCGCGATCATATCGCAGGAGACTGCCGCAGTTTGGTCCCCCGACCGACGGAAATCGGCACCGCCAAGCGAGTCGGTTGATCGGCTCGAACCCACGGCTTCCGGCCTGATGGCGCCCGATTTCGCACCATCGGCCATGGCACCGCCGTTGCACTGCCCCCAACGGGCGGCCCGAGCGGTTCGAATCCCGCGTCGCGCGCGGACGGAGGTGCGATGAGAGTCCTGATCGCTGAAGACGACACGACGTCCCGGCTGATTCTCCAGGAGATCCTGACGCAGCTCGGCCACGACGTCGTGACGGCGGCAAACGGCCAGGAGGCGTGGTCGATCTTCAACCGCGAGCACGTGCCGCTGCGTCATCTCCGACTGGATGATGCCGGATCTCGACGGCATCGAGCTCTGCCGCCGGATCCCGCGCCGAGAACCGGGCGCGGTACACCTACATCATCCTCCTGACCGCGCTGGGCGGGAAGGAGAACTACCTCGAGGCGATGCGGGCGGGCGCGGACGACTTCGCCAGCAAGCCGCTCGATGCCGACCAGCTCCACGCCCGGCTCCGCGTCGCGGAGCGGATCCTGGGCTCCAGCGGGAGCTCGTCCAGCTCGAGCTGAGCCAGCAACAGATCGGTGCAGCAGCAGAGCCGCCTCCGGGCCCTCGGCGAGATGGCGAGCGGCATCGCACACGACTTCAGCAATGCCATGACGGCCGTCGTCGGCTTCAGCGACATGCTGCTCATGTTGCCCGCGAGCTGGACGACAAGCCGAAGGTCATACGGCGGCTCGAGCTGATCCGGACGGCGGGCCGCGACGCCGCCGACCTGGTCCGTCCGCCTCCGCGAGTTCTGCCGATCGAAGGACGAATCGGAGGTGTTCTCGGCGGTCGACATCAACCAGGCGATCCGGACCGCCGTCGCGCTGAGCGAGCCGCGCTGGAAGGCGCAGGCCCAGGCCGCCGGTGGTCCCGTCCTTCTGAAGACCGACCTCCACGAGGTGCCGCCGGTCGATGGACACGCCTCCGAGCTCCGGGACGTCCTGATGAATCTCATCTTCAATGCGGTCGACGCGATGCCCCAGGGCGGCACGCTCAGCATCGCGACGGAGCATCGAGCGTCCGCAGAACACGGTGCTCGTCACGGTCGAGGACACGGGCGTCGGGATGCCGCCGGACGTGCGCCGGCGGTGTCTCGAGCCCTTCTTCACGACCAAGGGCGACCGCGGGACCGGCCTGGGACTGGCGATGACCTACGGGATCATCCAGCGACACCGCGGCACGATCGACATCGAGACGCCAGCCCGGCGAAGGGACGACATTCCGCATCCGATTGCCCGCGTGCGTCGATCTGCCGGCCTCGCCGCAACAAGCGTCGGCGAGATACCGTGCCGCGCCCGCTCCGCATCCTGGTCGTGGAGAACGAGCCGGTGCCGCGCCAGGTCATCGTGGAATATCTGCAGCGCGACGGTCACGTCGTGGAGACCGCGCTCGACGGCCGCGACGGCCTGCAGCGCTTCCAAGGCGGCTCGTTCGACGTCGTCGTCACCGACCGGGCCATGCCGGGGATGAACGGGCTGGAGCTGGCCGCCGCCATCGGGCCAGATCGCGGGCCCGAGACCGGCCGTGGTCATGCTCAGCGGATTCGGCGCCGAGGTCGGGGTGAACGGGGACCTGCCACCCGGCGTGGACTTCGTGCTCACCAAGCCCGTGACCCTCGACCGCCTGCGGGGAGCGCTCGGCCAGCTCACCTGAGCCGGCCGAGCGACCTCCATGCCGTCCCGTTCTCGCCGGCGCACCCGTTCGGCGCACCGTCTGCTGGCGGCGTTGCTGCTGGCCGCCCTCGCCGGTGCCGCGGGTGAAGCGTCGGCCCATGGGGGACCCAAGCAAGCTCGTCGAGCGCCGGTTCGTCGTCACCGCCACGCTCTGGCCCGACGGGGACGCCACGCGGCTGCGCTTCTTCTTCCGCGACTTCCAGAGTGGACGGATGCCGGTAGAGACCGCTGTCGTTTCGCGCCCGCATCCTCGCGGACGGGTCGCGCACCCTCGTCTACGAGGCGCCGGCGGCCGCGTGGAAGACGGTCGAGCCGACGTGCTCTTCCGAGTGCCCGGATGAGGGGTTCTACGAGGTGTTCCTTCAGTTCTGGTCCGATGGAGATCCGACACACGTCTATGAGCCGGACGACTGGCGCGTCTGGATCGGGGAGCCGGAGGCCCTTGGCCATGGACGCTCGATCGCGGTCGTCGCGACGACGGCGGTGCGCATGGCGATGATCGGTGTCGCCACATGGCGTCGCCGCGATCTATAGAAAGGACGACAGGGCGAGCCGCAGCCGCAGGCGAGGCGAGCGGATACGTGACGATTGCATCAGGGATGCTAACATGAGAGATCTTCTGACGGCAGACATCAACGCCCGGTACGCCGCAGCGCTCCACTACCCGCAGGTCGATCGGTTCATGATCCGCGTGCTCTGGTGGCACGTGGGCGGCGCTCGTCTTCCTGACGGTGTCCAACACCGTGTTCCAGCTCGGGCGCTATTTCCCTTCTCCCTTCTCCTGGCTTATTCTCCACCCTCGAGGAAGAGGCCGTAACGATCACGGTGGGCCTCTTCGCCACCGTCGCCGCCGCCTCGGCGCACGGCCGACTCCACTAACCACTACACGTGGCATGCTCGTCAGCGTGTCCCTCACCATTTACTCGTACCTCTTCGTGCTCATCAGCGGCGGCTCTATCGAGATGCACTTCCACTTCTTCATGATCATGGCGGTCCTGGTCGTGTACTCGGACTGGCGGCTCGGGTGGCTCGTCCTCGTGCTGACCGCCCTGCACCACGTGATCCTCAACTACGTCCGCCCGGACTGGGTGTACTTCTACGGCCGGAACGACTTCTCCATCGTCGCGCACGGCATTCCCGTCGCCGTGATGGCGGTGTTCACGACGATGCTCTGCCAGAACCAGCGGCCGTCGGTGGCGATCCTCGAGCACTCGCAGCGCGCGCAGAGCAGGACCTCGTCAAGCGTCGCGAGGCCGAGGAGACGCTCCGCGAGAGCGAGGAGAAGTCCCGGTACATCATCGACTCAGCCGCCGACGCGATCGTGTCGATCGACGACGAGAGCCGGGTCCGCGAGTTCAACCACGCGGCCGAGCGGCTCTTCGGCTTCACGGCTGCCGAGATCGCCGGGGAATCCCTCGCGCGCCTGATCCCGGAGCACCAGGGCATCGAGCGGGCGGGACCAGCAGCTCGTGGGTCTCACCAAGTCCGGCCACGAGTATCCTGCTCGAGGCGTCGTTCTCCCGGTTCGAGGCGCACGGGCGGAGCTTCTTGATGGGCGTGTTGCGGGACATCACCCAGCGCAAGGCGGTGGAGGCGGAGCTCGCCGCCGACGCACGACCGAGCCATCGAGGCGTCGCGGCTCAAGTCGGAGTTTCTCGCCCGCATGAGCCATGAGATCCGCACCCCGATGAACGGCATCATCGGCATGACCGGTCTGCTTGCTCGACACGGAGATGACGCTCGTCCAGCGGCACTATTCCCACACCGTCAGGAAGTCCGCGGACGCGCTCATGACCATCATCAACGACATCCTCGACTTCTCGAAGATCGAGGCCGGGCGCCTGCGGCTGGAGCCGGTGCCCTTCGACCTCATGGTCGCGGTCGAGGAGGTGGGCGAGCTGCTCTCGGGCGCGGCTCAGGAGAAGGGAGTCGATCTCATCGTCCGGGTCGCCCCGGAGCTCCCCCGGCACCTCGTCGGCGATCCGGGCGCATCCGTCAGATCCTGATCAACCTCGTGGGCAATGCCGTGAAGTTCACGGCCAAGGGCCACGTGCTGGTGAGCGTGGAGTGCGACGCCCCGACGGGGCCGGACGCGCTGCTGCACTTTGCGATCAGCGACACCGGCATCGGCATTCCGGAGGATCGCATGGCGGACATCTTCGACCGGTTCACCCAGGTCGATGCCTCCTCCATGCGCCGGCACGGCGGCACTGGCCTCGGGCTCGCCATCAGCCGCGAGCTGGTGACGCTGATGGGTGGCACCCTGCGTGTCACGAGCCGTCCGGGCGAGGGCTCGACGTTCTCGATCGAGGTGCGGCTCCCGATTGCCGCGGAAGGGCCCCGCTTGCCCGCGCCCGCGCCGGAGCTGTCGGGCATCCGCGCGCTGATCGTGGACGACAACAGCGTCAATCGGCAGGTGTTGCGGGAGCGTCTCCTGAGCTGGCGGATGCGGGCGGATGACGTGGAGTCCGCGGAACGGGCCCTGGTCGCGCTGCGGAAGGCGGTGGACGAGGGCGATCCCTACGGCATCGTGCTCACCGACTTCGAGATGCCGGATGGGGATGGCGCGATGCTGGCGCGCGCGATTCGCCTCGACCCGTCGCTCGGGCGACGTGGCGGTCGTCCTGCTGACGTCGGTCGACCAGCAGGGCAGCGCCGAACAGCTCCACGGCGGCGGGGTTCTCCGCGTGTCTCGTCAAGCCCGTCCGCGTGTCGCTCCTCATGGACGCGCTCCTCGTCGTCCTGGGCACGAGCTCGGAGGGACGGAACAGCGGGCTGGTCACTCAGGAGACGTTGATGGCACAGCGCAGCGAGCGGCCGCGCGTCTCGTACGCGCCGGGGCCGCCCGTCCACGCTCGGATCCTGGTCGCCGAGGACAATCCCGTGAACCAGCAAGTGGCGGCGGCGATGATCGAGCGGCTCGGGCCGCGCGTCGACGTGGCCGCCAACGGGAAGGAGGTCATCGAGCTGCTCGCGCTCCTGCCCTACGATCTGGTGTTCATGGACTGCGAGATGCCGGAGATGGATGGCTACGCCGCGACCGCGGAGATCCGGCGCCGGAACGTCGGGGGCCGCCGCATCCCCATCGTGGCGATGACCGCCCACGCCATGGAGGGAGACCGCGAGCGATGTCTGGCCGCCGGGATGGACGACTACATCACCAAGCCGGTCGACCCCGCCGCGATCGACGCGGTCCTGCGCCGCTGGGTTCGCCCACCCGGAGGCCGCGATGGAAGCGAGCCCGGCGTCGAGCCGACCGCGGTCCTGGATCCCCGGCGAATCGACCAGCTCCGCGCGACGCTCGGGCAGGGACGGCGGAGCCCTGCTCCGCAAGGTCGTCGAGGCATTCCTCGCCGATACGAGCGCTCGCCTCACGGCGTTGCGTCAGGCGCTGGACCGAAACGACGCCGCCGCCGTGCAGCAGCTTGCGCACGCCCTGCGCGGGAGCTGTCTGAACGTGGGGGCCCTGCACATGACCGAGGTCGCGAGCGCTCTAGAGCGTCGTGCCCCCAGAGGCGGGAGCCACGGCGGGGCCGCCCTTGATCGACGAGCTCGAGGCGGCACTCCGATGTGCCGAGCCGGCGCTCCTCGGCCTCCTCGAGCCAGAACGGGCGGCGTGACGATCGAGTAGATCCGGGGCCGTCGCCCAGAGTCCACCCAGCCGGTCATCGCCTATTGCGCGGGGCCACCCTTCAAATGGCGCGAGAGGAACCCGAGCATCTTGCTCCACGCGTCCTTGGCCTGGTCCGGGCGATAGCGCTCGGCGTTGGCGAAGTTGAGGAATGCGTGGCCGGCGCCCGCGTAGCGATGGAACTCGTGCGCCTTGCCGTGGCGCGTGAGCTCCGCGTCGATCGTGTCGACGTCGGCGGGCGAGGGATTCGTGTCGTCGAGGCCGAAGAAGCCGATCACCGGACAGGCGATGCTCTTCGTCAGGTCGAACGGCGCGGGCCCGTCGCCCCAGGGCTTCATGATGTTGCCGCCGTAGAAGACGCCCGCCGCCTTCCACGCGGTCGGACGCGCGCCGGCGAGCAGGTACGTGATGCGCCCGCCCATGCAGAAGCCGAGCACCGCGAGGTCTCCGACGCGCGCGTCGGGCAGCCGCCGCAGGTGCGCGATGGCGGCGTCGGCGTCGGCGATGATCTCCGCGTCGCGCAGGCGGCCGACGCGGGTCATCATGTCGGCCCCGTCGTCCTGCGGCTGGCGGTGGTAGAGGTCCGGGCACGCTGCCGCGTACCCCTGGCGGGCGAGCTCCTCGACCCGATCCTCCATGAAGCGCTCGAGACCGGGGCCGTGCATGATGACGACGACGCCCGGGGCCGCCCCGCCACCGTCGGGGGCGCCGAGATAGACCCGCATCGGCTGCCCGTCCACCTGAATCGTGTCCCAGCGTGCCATGAAATTCCTCCGTTCTAGCGAAGGGGTAATGCTACGCGGCGGTTCGCACGGGCGCCTTGTGAAGCGCGCCGTCCTTCATGATCATGCGGAGCGCGGTCTTGTCCTGGAGGATCTCGATGTGCGCGAGGGGATCGCCGTCCACGAGCAAGAGGTCGGCGAGGGCGCCCGCCTTCACCACGCCCAGCTCGCCCGGGCGCCCCATGAGCTCGCCGCCGAGCTTGGTCGCGGCCACGAGGGTCTCCATGGGCGAAAAGCCGAGGATCTTGACGAAGACCCAGAGGTCCTTCGCGTACGTGCCGTGCGGTGTGAACACGAAGCCGTAGTCGCCTCCGGGGAGGATCCGGATGCCGCGCTTGCGCATGCGCGCGACCGCCTCGACGGAGATCTCCAGCTCGTGCTCGAAGGCGCGCGCCCGCTCGGACGTGACGCCCCACTGGCCCCCCGCCTGCGTCAGGTTATAGGTGAGGCCGAGCGCGGGCCCGACGAAGATCCGGTCGCGCGCCGCCTCCAGCGCGTCGAGGGCGCGCTCGTCCGCGTAGTTGGCGTGATAGATGACCTCGATGCCGTGGCGCAGGGCGAGCATGACCGACTCCGCGCTCCGGCAGTGCGCGGCGACGCGCAAGCTCGCCGCGCGCGCCACCTCCATCGCGGCCGCGACCTCGCCGTCGGTCATCGGGGTCTGCTCGGAGGGATAGCTCGACGTCCCGATGTCGCCGGAGAGGTTGAGCTTCAAGAGGTCGACGCCCTCGCGCGCGAGCAGCCGGCACACCCGGCGGATCGCGTCGGGCCCGTCCGCGACCCACGAGAACGTCGGCGTCTCGTAGTGGGGCAGGTGCATCTGATTCGTATCGCCGAGCCCGCCCGTCACCGTGATCTCCGGGCCATTGGCGAGGAGCCGGGGCCCGGCCTCCCGTCCCGCTTCGATCTCCCGGCGCAGGACGACGTCCAGGCGCGGCTTCGCCGACGCGGCCGAGAACGCGCTCGTGTAGCCGCAGTCGAGCATCGTCCGCGCATTGCGCACGGTGATGAGCATCTGCTCCTCGATGGGGAGCCGATTGAGGTCCTGAGAGCTCATGTCGGCGAGGCCCAGGTGCGCATGCGACTCGATGAGGCCGGGCATCAGCGTGGCGCCCCGGCCATCGATCACGGTGGCGCCGGCGGCGTCGGGCGTGTCCGCCCCCGGGATGACAGCGGCAATCCGGTTCGCCTCGACGCGGACGGCGCCGCGGAACGGCTCCCGGCCCGTGCCATCGAGGATGTTCGCGTTGGTGATCATGTAGGCCATCAACTGTCCTCCTCCCGAGGTCTCCCCCGCGGATGTCGGGCCTCAGAGCGCCGGGCGCGCGGAGGGCCAAACCTTATCGGGGCGTGACCGATCTGTCAACCCGCGGGCGGCCGCGGCTACGGCTGCTCTACCTTGCCACTGGACGCGCACGGTCGTGGCCGTCTGAACGCTGGAGGCCCCGAGGGATGCCGTGACCGTCTCCCGGAGCACCGCGTCATAGGCTTGATCACCTCCCGGGCTGGTCCGCGACCTACTGGACGACAGATAATCGTTCGGCGGACCATGATCGTGGCATCCTTTTCGCCGGGTACGTCGATCTCGGGCCGGCCCGTTCGACTATAGGGCGAGAGAAGGAACCCACCGCGAACGGAGGCAGGCAATGATCGACGGGCTGCACGGGGCGACGGTCTGATGAAGCTCTTCTACGGCTGGGTCATCGTCGGCGTGGCCATGGTCGTGACGTGTGTCGGGTTCGGGGCGATGTTCTCGCTCGGGGTCTTCCTGCAGCCGATGTCCGAATCGATGGGCTGGTCCCGCACGGGCATCTCGACGGCCGCGCTCCTCAACTTCGTGTGCATGGGCGTCGGATCGTTCTTCTGGGGCGCGCTTTCCGACCGGATCGGCACGCGCGCCGTCGTGCTCCTTGGCGGGGTCCTGCTCGGCCTCGGAACGGTGATGGCGAGCCGGGCGCCCACCCTCGGCCACTTCCAGATCTACTTCGGCGTGATCGTCGGTTTCGCGGCGGGCAGCTTGTACACGCCGCTGACGGCGACGACCACCCGCTGGTTCACGCGGCATCGCAGCCTCGCGGTCGCGCTGGTCTCGGCGGGGCTCGGCCTCGGCTCGACGACGACGGCGCCGCTCGCCCGCTGGATCATCACCAACTACGACTGGCGCACGGCCATGCTCGTGCTCGGCGATCTCGCGTGGCTCGTCATCATTCCCGCCGCGTTGCTGGTGCGAGAGCCGCCGGCGCCGGCGACCGCAGCCGTTCCCGAGCCGACCGCCGGCGCCGATGGCAGCGAGCTCACGGCGGCGCAGGCGCTGCGCACACCCCAGTTCGCCGCCATCGCGCTCACGTACTTCGCGTGCTGCGCGGCCCACTCGGGTCCGATCTTCCACATGGTCACCCACGCGATCGACCACGGTGTGTCGGCGATGGCCGCGGCCACGGTGCTCAGCGTCGCGGGCCTGGCCTCGCTGAGCGGCAAGATCATCTGCGGGCTCGCGGCCGACCGCGTCGGCGCGAAGCGTGTGCTGCTCTCCGGGCTCGCCCTCCAGGCGATCGCCATGAGCCTCTACCTCGTGACCCGCGAGCTCTCGCAGTTCTACGCGGTCGCGCTGATGTTCGGGTTCGCCTACGGCGGCGTGATGCCGCTCTACGCGATCATCGTGCGCGAATACTTCGGCGCGCGGAACATGGGGACGATCTTCGGCGCGGCGGGCTTCGCGTCCACCCTGGGCATGGCCATCGGCCCGGTGGCCGGCGGGTGGCTGTACGACACGTCCGGCAGCTACGCCTGGCTGTTCATCGGCTCGGCCGCGATCGGCCTCGGGGCGGTGGCGATCGCGTTCACGTTCCGCCCGCCCCGCTCGCTCCCGGCCGCCCTGCCGAGTCCGAGCGTGGCCCACTAAACGATCGAGGAGGATACCAATGGGTGCGAAAAGCGAGGTACTCGCGAAGCAGTTCGAGGCGAAGGCTCAGGAGGCAGCATCCGTGCTCGAGAAGCTGAGCGACGCGGACTGGAGGAAGGTGACCGAGGCGGAGAAGTGGACGGTCGGCGTGACGGCGCACCACCTGGCGCGCGCCTTCGAGGCGGTCGCCGGCATCGTCACCGGGATCGTGTCCGGCCAGTCGCCGGGCAACTTCACGACGGGCATGCTCGACGGGATGAATGCCCAGCACGCGGTGGAGCACGCCAATTGCACGAAGGCGGAGACGATCGCACTCCTCAAGAAGGGTGTGCCGGCGGCCGCCGCGGTGGTCCGCGGCCTGACCGACGATCAGCTCGCGAAGAGCGGGACCGTCTTCACGGACGCGCCGCCGATGACCGCCGAGCAGCTCATCACCAGGGGCCTGATCATCCACATCGACGAGCACATCGGCAGCATCCGCAAGGCGGTCGGCCACTGAGGCGACCGCGTGAGGAGATCCCCCACATGCGCTACATGTTGCTGATCTACAAGGACGAGAAGCTGTGGGACGAGATGTCCGTGGCGGAGAAGGGCGCGATCTTCCAGCGGGCCGTCGAGTTCAGTGACGCCCTCCGGCCGAGCGGCGTTTACCAGGGGGCGAGCCGCTGGAGCCGACCAGCACCGCCACGACCGTGCGCCTGCAGCACGGCAAGGCGGTCATGACGGACGGCCCCTTCGCCGAGACGAAGGAGCAGCTGGCCGGCTACAGCATCGTGGAGGCCAAGGACCTCGACGAGGTGCTCGCGATCGCCACCCGGCACCCGCTGGTGCGGGCAGGCCTCTCGATCGAGGTTCGGCCCATCAGGGTGGGCCCGTCGCAGTAACCGACCTCGTTAGAGCGTGTCGGAGTAACCGCCGTTCGAGCGCCGGCTTCGCCGGCGAACCGCTGTCGGGGGAGGCATCGGAAGGGGGCGTTGAGCTCACTCCGAGTTCCTGGCTAGCGGAACAGATTGACCCTCGCCAGGTCGATGACCTCGTCGCCACGACCGGTCAGGACGGCCTTGAGCATGAAGAGGCCGAACCCGGCCACCTGCTCCAGGCTGACCGTCGGGGGCATGGCCAGCTCGTGGCGGTGCACGAAGACTTCGACCAGGGCGGGCCCGGCATGCGCGAGGGCGCGCGCGATCATCGGCCGCACCTGATCCGAGGTAACGGCCCGCAGGCCGAGGAGACCGGCGGCCTCGGCCATCTTGGCGAAATCGGGGTTGTGCAGGTCGGTCGCGAAGTCGAGGAGCCCGGCCGCCTTCATCTCCAGCTCGACGAAGGCCAGCGCGTCGTTCCTGAACACGACGACCTTGACGGGCAACTCGAGCTGTCGGAGCGAGAGGAGATCGCCCAACAGCATCGCCAGCCCGCCATCTCCCGACATCGAGACGACCTGACGGCCCGGATGACTGATCTGTGCCCCGATGGCCTGCGGCAACGCATTCGCCATCGACCCGTGGTTGAAGGAACCGAGCAGCCGGCGCTTGCCGTTCATCGTGAGGTAGCGCGCGGCCCAGACCGTCGGGGTGCCGACGTCACAGGAAAACACGGCGTCGTCCGCGGCAAGCTCATCGAGCACCCGGGCCACGTACTGAGGATGGCTGCGCTCCGTGGCCCCGCCCGCGGTGGCGAGCTCGTCCAGGTCCGTCCGCGCCGTTCGGTAGTGCTCGACCGACGCCACGAGATGCTTGTCGTCCCGCTGCTCGTCGAGGTGCGGGAGCAGGGCCCGAAGGGTCGTGCGCGTATCCCCCACGAACCCGTGGTCGACCTTCGCGCGCCGGCCGAGCTGCTCGCCGCGGATGTCGATCTGCACGATCGTCGCCTTCTCCGGAAAGAACTGGCGGTACGGGAAGTCCGTGCCGAGCATCAGCAAGAGGTCGCAGTTCATCATCGCGTGATAGCCGGACGAGAACCCGAGCAGACCGGTCATGCCGACGTCGAACGGGTTGTCGTACTCGATGAACTCCTTGCCCCGCATCGCGTGCACGATCGGCGCCTTCAGCTTGCCCGCGAGGGCGATCAGCTCCGCGTGCGCGCCCGCACACCCCGCGCCGCCGAGGATCGTCGTCTTCGTCGGACGCGTTGAGAATCTTCGCCAGCGTCGCAATCTCGTCCTCGGAGGGGCACACCGAGGGCTTCGGCTCGGGGAAGTGCAGGCGCGGCTCCTGCTCGACGGCCTCGCGCAATGCCACGTCGCCGGGCAGGACGATGACCGACACCCCGCGCCGCGACAGCGCCGTCTGAATGGCGATCTCGAGCGCGCGCGGCATCTGCTCGGGCTGGGACACCAGCTCGCAATAGTGGCTGCACTGGGCGAAGAGATACTCGGGATGGGTCTCCTGGAAATAGCCGCTCCCGATCTCGGCGCTCGGAATCTGCGCCGCGATGGCGACCACGGGGACGCGGCTCCGGTGACAATCGTAGAGTCCGTTGATCAAGTGCAGGTTCCCGGGACCGCAGCTCCCGGCGCAGACGGCCAATCGTCCCGTCAGATGCGCTTCCGCGCCCGCGGCAAACGCCGCCGTCTCCTCGTGTCTCACGTGGACCCACCGCATGTTCTCCCGCCGCCGAATCGACTCCGTGATGCCGTTGAGCGAGTCGCCCGCGACCCCGTAGATCCTCTCGACGCCCCGCGCGACGAGGGTATCCACGAGCAAGTCCGCGACGTTCTTCTTGGCCATGGCGCTCTCCGCTCCTTTCCTCCGCGATCACTCCGCCGCTGCCTGGGCCCCGCCTCAGGTGTTCTGCGCGAGCATGCCGCCGTCTACGACGACGACCGCCCCGTTGACATACGAGGCAGCCGGCAAGACAAGGCTGAGCGTCATGTGGGCCACCTCCTCGGGATCACCGTAACGCCCGAGCGGCACACGCCGTCGGGCGAACTTGGTCTTGGCCTCGTCGGGAATACTGGCCGTGATGCCGGTATGAATCGGCCCCGGACAGATACAGTTGACCGTCACACCACGCCGCCCCAGCTCCACGGCGAGGGACCGGGTCAGGCCGATCACTCCGTGCTTGCTGGCCGTATACGGGCTGATCCCGGCGGTGGCGCCGAGGCCCTCCGTGGAGGCGATATTGACGATGCGCCCGCCCCCGCTCCGGAGCAGGTGCGGCAGGCAGGCGCGGATCAAATTGACCTGCGCCGTCAGATTGATGGCGAAGGTCCGGGCCCAGAGCTCGCCATAGCCCTCGGCCTCGACGAAGACTCGCCCGCTCACGCCCGCATTGTTGATCAGGATGCCGAGGCCGCCGTAGCGGTCGACGACGCTCGCCACCGTGGCGGCAATTCGGGTCTCGTCGCTCACGTCCAGATCCCACGCGTGCGCGCTGCCTCCCGCGCTCGCGATCTCCTGCGCCACGCGCCGCGCGCCGTCGGCGTCGCGGTCGATCACGGCCACGCGAGCGCCCTCGTCCGCGAACAGATGGGCGGTGGCGCGCCCCATGCCGCTGGCGGCACCGGTGACCAGCGCCACCTTGCCCGCGATGGTTCGCTCGAGTCGACTCAATCTCGCCATAGGCGCCGTCTCTCCGATCCTGTCCCTTCGCCTGGTCGCGGCCGCCCCTGGAGCGAGCCCCCGGTCAGAGGGCCGGGCGGCCGTCAGCCGGCCCCCTTGACGAGGACCGTCGCCCCGGGCCACGATGTGGCGCCGTCGAGACCGGCCGGGCTCCGACCCGCCACCCGCGGACATGAGGAGGATACGTTATGACGCAATCGCTGACACTGCGAGCGTTGGCCTTGGCCCTGGTGGCGCTGATGGCGGTGGGCGCCGGGATGGCGGAGGCGCAGACGCCGAAAAAGGGCGGCGTGCTGCGCATCGGCAACCTCGGCGAGCCCCCTCGCTCGACCCGCACTGGGGCACACAGACCATCACGGAGGTGCTGGCGAACCATATCTTCGAGGGCCTCTACGCGGTCGACGAGGGCTACCAGCCCATCCCCATGCTGGCCGAGAGCCACACCGTCTCCAGGGACGGGCTCGTCTACACCTTCAAGCTCAGAAAGGGCGTCACCTTCCACAACGGCAAGGAGATGACCGCGGACGACGTGGTCTCGTCGCTCGTGCGCTGGGGCAAGCGCTCCGTCTACGGCAAGTCGCTCTTCGCGCAGGTGGTCGACCTGAAGGCCGTGGACAAGTACACCGTCGAGATGAAGCTCAAGGAGAAATCCGGGATCGTGCTCGTCTCGCTCGCCGTGCCGAACAACATGGCGGCGATCTATCCGAAGGAGATCGCCGAGAAGTTCCCGCCCGACCAGCGGGTCACGGAGTGGGTGGGCACGGGACCGTTCAAGCTCGCCGAGTGGAAGCCCGACCAGTACATCCGGATGGTGCGGTTCGACGGCTACAAGCCGCTGGCCGGCAAGCAGACCGGATATGGCGGGGCCAAGATCGTCTACGTCGACGAGCTGCGCTGGGTGCCCGTCCCCGACGTGGCCAGCCGCGCCGCCCAGGTGGAGTCGGGCGACCTCGACCTCGGCGACGACCTCGACGCCAATGCCTACGAGCGCCTGGCCAAGAGCCCGAACGTCCGGGCCATCATCGTCAAGCCCTACTACTGGCTCGTCGCCGTGTTCAACAAGAAGGAAGGGCTGATGACCAATCAGAAGCTGCGTCAGGCGTGGCAGGCGGCGATCGACATCGAGCCCATCATGAAGACGGTCGCCGCCGGCAAGTCGCAGTTCTACCGCATGGACTCGAGCCTGGCCTTCCAGGAGCTGCCCGCCTGGCACACGAAGATCCAGGGCCTGCCCTGGAACGAGCACAACAAGGACAAGGCCAAGAAGCTCCTCCAGGAGGCCGGCTACAAGGGCGAGCCCATCCGCTTCATGACCACCCAGGAGTACAAGTGGATGTACGACTTCGCGCTCGTCTCGAAGCAGCAGCTCGAGGACGTCGGCTTCAAGATCGATCTCCAGGTGATGGACTGGTCCACGCTGGGCCAGCGCCGGGTGAACCCGAAAGAGTACGACGTCTTCACCACGGGCATGGGGAATTCCTTCGATCCGACCCATCACGTCTACCTCACCCCGACCTGGCCCGGGTGGACGACGGACGAGGAGTTCGCCACCATCAATGCCCAGCTCGCCCGCGAGACCGACCCCAAGAAGCGCTATGCGCTCTGGGAGCAGCAGACCAAGCTCTTCTACGAGAAGGTCCCGGTCATCCGCTACGGCGACCTCTTCGGCCTGCGCGCCGCGCGGAAGACGGTGATGGGCTTCAACGAGAAGACCGAGCGCCCGCGGTTCTGGGGGGTGTGGCTGGAGAAATAGCGTCGCTCCGGGAGAGAGAGCGCCGGCGCACCCAGGTCCTGTCGCAGATGCCGGCTAGAGCGATGAGAAGGGTCCAGCTGCGAGGCGGCGCCCGATGGCCGCCGCGAGGCGTACTCGCTGTACGTTGAGCACGGCGGTCGAGGGCGCCAACGAAGCAGATGGGCCCTTATCATCGCTCTAGCCCACGGTCACCGTGACCACGTATCTCCTCCGCCGCCTGATGGCGCTGGTGCCCGTGCTCGCCGTGGTGCTCACCGTCGTCTTCATGCTCATTCACCTCATCCCGGGCGACCCGGCCAGCGCCATGCTGGGCCCGTCCGCGACGACCGAGCAGGTCGAGGCCACCCGGCGCGATCTGGGGCTGGACCGGCCCCTGTGGGACCAGCTCATGAGGTTCTACGCCCGGATCGGCCGGGGCGATCTCGGACATTCGTACTTCCTCAACCGCCCGGTGACGACCACCCTCTGGGAGCGGGCGGAGCCCACGCTGGCCCTGACGCTCTCCGCGCTCCTCGTGGCCGTCGCGATCGGCGTGCCGGCGGGGATCGTGGCGGGCGCCCATCCCGGATCGGCGCTCGATCGCTTCCTCATGCTGGGCGCGCTCCTGGGCGTGTGCGTGCCCGGGTTCTGGCTCTCGCTCAACTTCATCTATCTCTTTGCCGTGCGCCTCGCCTGGCTGCCCGCGGGCGGGTACGCGTCCTTCCTGGCGGACCCCGGGGCCGCGCTGCGCTTCATGGTGTTGCCCGCGCTCTCGCTCGGATTCAGCCAGTCGGCGCTGATCGCCCGCATCACCCGCTCCTGCATGATCGAGGTGCTGGCCCAGGACTATATCCGCACCGCGCGAGCCAAGGGGCTGCCCCAGCGCGCCGTGGTCTATGTCCACGCCTTCCGCAACGCGCTGGTCCCGGTGGTCACCGTCATCGGGATCACCATGGCCATCCTGATCGGCGGCGCCGTGGTCACCGAGATCGTCTTCAACATCCCCGGGCTCGGGCGGCTCGTGGTCTCGGCCATCCTCCGCCGCGACTACCCGGTGGTCCAGGGCGTGATACTGGTGACGGCGGTGGCCTACGTGCTGATCAACCTGGTGGTGGACCTGGTGTACGCGCTGATCGACCCGCGCATCCGCTATGACTGAGTCCGCGGGCAGCGCGATGCTGGCCGCGCGGGACGTGGAGACGGCGACGCCGGCGCGCGTCCTGTTCCTCCGGCGCCTCTTGCGGAACAAGAACATCGTGATCGGCGCCGCCTTGTTCGCGCTGCTGCTGGCGGCGGCGCTCCTCGCCGACGTCCTCGCCACCCACGTGCCCACCCGGCTCGATCCTGCGAGCCGCCTCGAGCCGCCGGGCGCCGGACACTTCCTCGGCACCGACGAGTTCGGCCGCGACGTCTATAGCCTGGTGCTGCACGGCGCGCGCGTGTCGCTCCTCGTCGGGGGCGTCACCATGCTCTTCACGACGCTCGGCGGCACCGTGATCGGCCTCGTCGCCGGCTACTACCGGCGGCTCGATCTGGTGGTGATGCGGTTCATGGACGGCTTGATGGCCTTCCCCGCCATCTTGCTCGCCATCGCGCTGATGGCCGCCCGCGGCCCCGGCGTGTGGAACGTGATCATCGCCCTGTCGCTCGTCTACATGCCGCGCACGGCGCTGCTCACCCGCAGCACGGTGCTGAGCCTGCGCGAGCTCGACTACGTGCAGGCGGCTCTGGCCCTGGGGCGGAGCGACCTCGCCGTGGCCTTCCGCCACGTGCTCCCGAACTGTCTGGCCCCGCTCCTCGTGCAGGGCACCTTCATCTTCGCCTACGCCGTCCTCGCCGAGGCGATCCTGGGCTTTCTCGGAGTCGGCGTGCCGCCCTACGTGCCCTCGTGGGGGAACGTGATCGCCAGCGGCAAGAACGTGATCCGCGAGGCCTTCTGGGTGAGCCTGTTCCCCGGCCTCGCCCTCACGGTGACCGGGCTCAGCCTGAATCTCCTCGGCGACGGCCTGCGCGACACGCTCGACCCGCGGCTGCGCGGCACCCTGGGCCGAGGCGGAAGCCAGCCTTGAGCGCCCGGCAGGAGGCGGATAAAGGCCCATCTGCTTCGTTGGCGCCCTCGGCCGCCGTGCCACGCGACGCGCGAGACTATCGGGCCGACGAACTTTCGTCTGCGGGGCCTAGACATGGCCCCGCACTCCCCCTAGCGCGACTACGCCTCGCGTGCGGCCGTCGGACGCCGCCTCGCATCTGGACCTTCCTCCAACTCCTGCGCCCTTTTCAGCGTTCTGCTGCCACGTCGACCATGGACGAAGGTCCACTAGGCAACGTTCCGCCAACCCTTAGAGTGGAGGGACAGAACCAGACGACGAGGACCCGGCCAGGACGAATGAGTCCAACACCGCCTGGGAAAGAATGTGGGGGAGGTGATGAGCTATGGAAACCTGGTTGATCGTTCTGCTGGTGGTGGTGTTACTCGGAGGCGGGGGCTGGGGATTCTCTCGTTGGCGCAGGTAGCGGCCCGCTGGCCCTTTACCTACTGACCGGCCCCCGGTGGCCCTCGAGCATCGGGGGCCGGTAGCCCGGGCAGAGGAACGACATGAAAGGGCGTGGGGGATCATCGCGCTGGTCGTTGCGGGCTTGTATTGGCTGCAGGCCGTGTTGATCCCGCTGGCGCTGGCCGTCCTGCTCACCTTCCTCTTGAGTCCCGTCGTGAGCACCCTCCACCGGCGAGGGCTGGGTCGGGTGCCGTCGGTCCTCGTCACTGTCCTCCTCGCGCTCTCGCTCCTGGGCGGGATAGGCTGGACGCTCACTCGCCAGGTGGTGACGCTCGCGGACGAGCTGCCGCGGTACAGCCTGAACATCCGCCACAGAATCGCGGACCTTCGCGGGGCCAGCAAGGGCGGCTCCGTGGAGAAGGTTCAGAAAGCTGTGGCGGACGTCGTCGGCGAGATCCAGAAGGCCGACACGCCGAGTGTGACGCCTCAAAAGCCGCTCGCCGTCGTCCTGGAATCCTCGTCCATCCTCGTCCACCTGCCAAACCTCCTCCATGCGTTGGCGGCGCGCGGGCGTCGTGACGGTGCTCGTGATCTTCATGCTGCTCGAGCGCCTGGAGCTCCGGGATCGGGTGATCTTACTGATCGGCTATCGGCGGATGACGGCGACGACGAGCGCGCTCGACGAGGCCGGGGCGCGTATCAGCCGGTACCTGCTCATGCAGTCCCTCATCAACGGCAGCTTCGGCGTGGCCGTGGGACTCGGCCTATTCCTGATCGGGGTTCCCTACGCCGTCACCTGGGGGTCCCTGGCGGCCGCCCTTCGGTTCATCCCGTACTTGGGGGCATTCGTCGCGCTGCTCCTGCCGCTCGCCATCAGCTTGGCGGTGTTCCCGGGGTGGCTCGAGCCGGCGCTGGTCGTCGGTCTGTTCCTCGTGCTGGAGCTCATCACCGGCTCGGTGCTGGAGCCGTGGTTGTACGGTCAAAGTGCCGGGGTATCGCAGGTCGCGCTCCTGATCGCGTTGACCTTCTGGGCCTGGCTTTGGGGGCCGGTGGGGCTGCTGATGGCGACGCCCCTGACGGTCTGCCTCATCGTTCTCGGCAAGCACCTGCCCGCCCTGGGGTTCCTCGTCGTGCTCATGGGCGACCGGCCGGTCATCGAGGCCAAGGCGCGCTACTACCAGCGCCTGCTCGCGCGCGACCAGGACGAGGCGACCGACATCGTCGAGGCCTACGTGAACACAGACGGACGGGAGTCGGTCTATGACACGGTGCTCCTCCCCGCGCTCTACTATGCCAAGCAGGACTGTGATCGAGGTCTGTTGAGCGATGGTGACGCTCAGTTCGTGGGACAGGCGACCCGAGAGATCCTCGACGTTCTCGCCCACAACGCGCCCGGCCCCTCGGAGAGGGACCCCGAGGACCACCCCGGCACCGACACGCCGGTCCGGATCGTAGGGTGTCCCGCCCGAGACGAGGCGGACGTCTTGGGTCTCGAGATGGTGCGACACCTGCTCGACCCGGCGCGGTGCCGGATGGAGGTGAGCAGAACCGGGATGCTCGTGGCCGAAGTGCTCGCCTGGGTCGACCTGCACCGCCCCGCGCTTGTCTGCATCGGGACGGTGGCCCCAGGAGGCCTGAGCCAGGCGCGACATCTCTGCAAGCGCCTGCGCTCGCAATGGCCGGAGCTCAAGATCGTGGTCGGTCGTTGGGGTCTTCACGACGAAATGGATGCCGATTGCCAGCAGCTACTCGCGGCCGGAGCCGATCACGTCGAGACGACGGTGCTCGATACACAGCGGACGCTGGCCCTGGTGGGGCTTACGCACGGGCACCCCGCCCCGGAGTCGCCACCGGCGCCGGCTCCCGAGGTCGTGCCATGGGCCGCCCTGACGACGGCCACGGCGCTCGGGCGTGCCCAAGGCGCGCAACCGGCATCGTGAGGAGAGGACGTCGTCGTTGTGCCCGCTGCTATGCGCCGCCGAGCAGTCCCGGCAGCTCGCGCATGTCGCGAAAGACGATCGTGCCCGGGCCCTCCAGACGAGCGGCCGGCGTCACGCCGCCCGCGTAGCCGAATACCGGCATGCCGGCGGCGCGCGCGGCCTGGACCCCGACCGCGCTGTCCTCGACGACCGCGCAGTCGGCGGGCGCGACGCCCATCCTCGCCGCCGCGTGCAGGAAGAGGTCGGGCGCCGGTTTGCCGCGTGGCACCTCGGCCGCGCTGAAGATGCGGCCGGCGAAGCGCTCGTAGAGACCCGTCTTGCCGAGCGTGTAGCGCATCTTCTCGTGGCTCCCGCTCGACGCGACGCAGGTCGGCGTGCGGATGCGGTCGAGCGCCTCGACGATCCCGTCCACCGGTTGAAGCTCGGCATCGAACGCTTCCCGGTAGAGGTGGAGGTACTCCGCGTCCCAGTCGGGGGCGAGCGCACGGCCGAGATGCTTCTGGATCTCGCCGCGCATGTAGTCGTCCGAGTGTCCGACGAACCGCTCGGCGACCTCCGCCTCCGTCAGCGGCCACCCGATGCGCGCCAGGATGACCGCGTCCACGCGGACGGCGATCCGCTCGGTGTCCACGAGGACTCCATCGCAATCGAAGATCACCAGCTTCGGTCGGCTCATGCCGGTGCGAAGAGCTTGCGTGTCGGCGAGCGCCTACGACGTCACGGCGTGTGGCGCGTCAGAACATCCACGGCGGGGGAGCCGAGGGATTGCTCGGGCTGTGCCGCCAGAACTCGAGCTGCGAGCGCAGGCCGCCGGGCGCGAAGAGCAGCAGTGGATGACCCGAACCGTGCACTTCGTAGTGGATCTCGGCCTCGGGACGCTTGAAGACAGGCATCGCCATCCTCCCGGGTGGTGTCGGGTTGCCGCGCCACGATACCACCGCCCGATCGAGGGCGGCGGCAGATTCTGCAATGATGTCCCCGCGAGGCGGTGATGCCAATATGGGTGGATGCACGATGATCCGCTGCCGAGCGGACTGACGGAACGGTCGGGCGAGCTCGCCGCATTGCCGGCCGCGCCCGAGGCGCCATACACGGCGAGCGCGGTCTTCACTGGACAGGGTGGCGAGTACTTCCGGATCTGGGTCGTCAATATCCTGCTCACCCTGCTGACGCTCGGTCTCTATTCGGCATGGGCGAAGGTGCGCACGGCGAGGTACTTCAGGAGCAACACGTGGCTCGACGGTCACGTGTTCGACTACCACGGGAGCCCGGCCGCCATTTTGCGCGGGCGGATCATCGCGCTGATCCTGCTCGCCGCCTACTCTTGGACGTTTGAGTTCTCGAACGTCGCCGGCCTCGTGACCATCGCGATCCTCTGCGCGGTCGGCCCGTGGCTATTCATGCGCGCGCAGCAGTTCTCACTCGCGAATACGAGCTTCCGCGGCGTTCGCTTCGGCTTCCGGGCGCGGGCCGCCGAGGCCTATCGAACCGTGTTGCCGGTCCTCCTGGTGTGGCTGGCGCCGACGGTGGCCGGTGGCCTGTCGATCGACGAGGGCTGGCTCCTCTGGGCCCCGGTGCTCGCCGCGATGTGTGCCGTGCCGTGGATGCATCACCGGCTCAAGGCCTACCAGCGCCGCAATGCCGTCTACGGCGACCGCCAGTTCACCTTCACCTCGGCATTGCTGAGCGTTTGCGGCGTCTATGCGAAGGGGTTGGGGCTAGTGCTCCTGGGCGTCGTGCTCGCGGGCGGGGCGCTTGCCGCGCTCTTCGCGTGGCAGCGCGGACACCCGTGGGCACTCATGTCGGAGGGCCTCCAGGCGATGATCTACGGCCTCGTCGTGGGGTTGCTCGTCTACGTCGTCGCGTGGCCCTACCTCGCGGCGCGGCTGCAGCAGGTCATCTGGAGCCGGACGCGGCTCGGCGATATGTCCTTCCGGACCGAGATCGCGGCTCGCCCGCTGTTCCGGCTGGTGTTCCGGAACGTATTCCTGACGCTCCTCACCGGCGGTCTGTACTGGCCGTGGGCCGCCATTGCCCTCGCGCGCTATCGCATCGAGTGCGTGCGCGTCGAGTCCCCCATCCGCCTGTCGATGCTCGCCGCCGGAGTGGAGGCGCGCGTCGTGAGCGCGGCGGGAGAGGGCGCGGCCGACCTGTTCGGCTTCGATATCGGGCTATGAGCACCCTGGCATCTCCAGCCACCCGCTTCGACGGCCGCCGGGCCGAGGCCACGCCCGTCTCGGTGCGCGTCGAGAACGGACATCTGGTCGTCGAGGCAAGCGACGGCGCCGTGGTGGACCATGTCCTCGTCAGCCGCGCGATCATCTCCGACCCGTTCGAGCACGCGCCGCGCATGGTCTGGCTGCCGACCGGTGCAACGCTCGAGGTCCCCGATGCGGACCGACGCTTTGCCCGAGAGCTGGAGGGCGCGGGAGTGCGCCTTCCCCTGGCGGTGCGGCTGCAACGCTGGTGGCCGGCAGTGCTGACGGCGCTGGCCGCGATGGTGGCCGGGCTCGCCATCCTCTACGTCGTCGCGCTGCCGGCGGTAGCGCACTGGGTGGCGTTCGCCTTGCCATCAGGCCTGGAGGCGCGCATGGGCCAACAGGTGCTGGCGGTTCTCGACCGGCACTACCTCGAGCCGAGTCGCCTCGAGGTCGGGCGACGCGAGGCGATCGCCGATCGGCTCGCGCGCGCGGCCGCCGCGACCGCCCCGGGGGTGCCGTACCGGCTCGAGTTTCGCAGGGTCGGCACAGAGACGGTGAACGCCATGGCCCTCCCGGGAGGGACGATCGTCCTGCTCGACGGCCTCGTGGACTTCGCGGGCGACGACGACGCCGTGCTGGGCGTGCTCGGCCATGAGCTGGGTCACGTCGTCCACAAGCACTCCGCCCGCCAGATCGTCGCATCACTCGGCGTGGGGACGGTGGCGAGCCTGCTCTGGGGTGACTTCTCGGGCGTCGCCGCGAGCGTGCCCGTCGTGCTGGGCATGCTCCGCTACTCCCGCGGCGCGGAGCGCGAAGCGGACGAGTTCGCCATCACCCTGCTCCGGACGCAAGGCGCGTCGGTGCGGTCATTGGTCGAGTTCTTCGAGCGGCTCGGTGCTCTGGAATCCCGGTTCGGAGACGAGAAGATTCCGGACTTCATGTCGACGCACCCCGCCACCGAAGAACGGCTGGAGCGGCTCCGGCGCCAGATTCGATGATGCGGTTGGGAGGCTCGACCGCAACGCCTACGTGCACGGAACGGCTGGCGTCTTTCCGTTGACGTCTTTGTGACATGGGGGCGTTCCCGAGGGCGTACTCTTCGAGCATGCGGAGATCGACATCACCGCGAAAGGACGGTCTGCCATGACGAGACGACGATTGTTTCAAGCGCTGCTGGGCGTCGGGGCGGTGGGGGCGGCCGCCCGGTTCGTCGGCGCGGCGGACACTGGGGGGAAGGCGCCGACGAACACGTTCGAGGTCGCGATGACCGAGGCCGAATGGCAGAAGCGGCTCACCCCCGCGCAGTTCACGGTGCTGCGGAAGCACGGGACCGAGCGCGCGGGCAGCAGCCCCCTCGACAAGGAATACCGCCCGGGGATCTACAACTGCGCCGGGTGCGAGCTGGCGCTCTTCTCGTCGGACACGAAGTTCGACAGCGGTACCGGCTGGCCCAGCTTCTGGGCGCCGCTGGCGAACGCGGTCGGGACGACGACGGATCGGTCCTTCTTGATGGTCCGAACCGAGGCACATTGCGCGCGGTGCGGCGGCCACCTCGGCCACGTGTTCGACGACGGGCCCAAGCCGACCGGCCTGCGCTACTGCATGAACGGTGTCGCCCTCACCTTCCGGCGGGCCTGAGCCATGCGCGCGATCATCGCGAGCCTCCTCTGCCTCGCGAGCGTCGGCGCCGCCGACGCGCAGGGGCTCGCCAAGGCCACCTTCGCCGGCGGCTGCTTCTGGTGCATGGAGCCGCCGTTCGACGCGCTGGACGGCGTGGTCTCGACCACCTCCGGCTACACGGGCGGTCACACGGCGAACCCGACGTACGAGCAGGTCTCGGCCGGCAAGACCGGTCATACCGAGGCGGTCGAGATCGTGTACGACCCCCGTAAAGTCACCTACGCTCGGCTGCTCGAAGTATTCTGGCGCAACATCGATCCGCTCACCGCCAACGCGCAGTTCTGCGACATGGGCAGCCAGTACCGCGCCGGGATCTTCGTGCACGACGAGACGCAGCGGAAGCTGGCGGAAGCATCCAAGAACGCGGTGGCGCAGCGCTTGCAGAAGCCGATCGTGACCGAGATCACGGCCGCGTCGCAGTTCTGGCCCGCGGAGGAATACCACCAGGACTACTACAAGAAGAACCCCATTCGGTACAAGTTCTACAGCACCTCCTGCGGCCGGGAACGCCGCCTCGAGGCCATCTGGGGCCCGGACGCGAAGGATCGCGCAGGGGCGCGCTGAGGGACACGTCACGGGTGCGCGCCTCGCACCGTACGGCTTCATCCTGCTCTGGAGCTCGTCCTTCATCACCGCGCGCGTGGGCCTGCCGCTGGTGTCACCGCTCCTCTTCGTGGCGATCCGGCTGGTGGCGGCCGCCGCGTTGCTGGCCCTGGTGATGGCGGTGGGGCGCCAGTCCTGGGCGCCGCTCCGGGGACGCTGGCACCACCTGGCGCTCGCCGGCGTCCTCGTCAACGGCGTCACCCTGTCGGCATTCCACGTCGGGATGGTGACCGAGAACGCGGCGGTCATGGCGCTGGTGCAGGCGCTCAGCCCGATGCTGATCGCGCTCTCGGCCGTGCCGCTGCTCGGCGAGCGGCTCAGCCGAAGGCAGTGGCTCGGCCTGGCGCTCGGCGCCGCCGGCGTGGTCCTGGTGGTGGCACCGCGGGCGCTCGAAAGCGCGGGAGCGTGGGGCGCCATCCGGCTCGGATTCGTCGGCGTTGCCAGCCTCGCCGGCGGCACGATCTATTTCGGCCGGTTCGGCCGCGGCGTGCCGCTCGTTCCAGCGACCGCGGTGCAGCTCGGGGCCGCCGCGGTCCTGACGGTGGCGTTGACGCTCTTGTTCGAGCACCCACACGCGGTCTGGACGTTCCCGGCCGTGGCCTCGGTCGCCTGGAACGTCATCGCCGTGTCGATCGGCGCCATGGCGCTCTACTACTACATGCTGAATCACGGGACCGCTGGCCGCGTGGCCGCCAACTTCTACCTGATCCCGGGGACGGTGGCACTGCTGGGGTGGGCGCTGCTGGGGGAACGCCTGACCCCGCTGGCTCTGCTCGGCTTCGCCATTGCCTCCGCCGGGGTCTTCCTGGTAGCGCGCCGCTAGAGCGACGATAAGGGCCCATCTGCTTCGTTGGCGCCCTCGACCGCCGGCTCAACGTACAGAGACTACGCCTCGCGTGGGCCTTCGGGCGCTCGCCTCGCAGCTGGCTCTCCTCGCTACTAGCAAGAGTACGCCTCGCCGGCTGCCTTCGGGCGCCGCCTCGCAGCTGGACCCTTCTCCTCGCTCTAGCTGGGTTTCTCCGACGGGCTCCTAGCCGGAGGAGTGAAGCGGTCGGGTCCGCCTCAAGAAGAAGTGATCGACTTGCGGCCCAAATATCCCCATAATCTGGGCCGGCACGAGCCCATCGGCCAGTGTAGGCACGAAAGGGGGAACGTCATGAGCGAGCTTTGGCGCACGCCGCGGACACAGAGGTTCCGGTCCCGATTCACGGTCGCCCTCGTGGTGGGGGCACTCAGCGGCATCGTCGCCGTGGGGGCGCTCGCTCAGGTCGCCTCCAAGAGCACCTTGATCGGGAAGCTGGAGGGGCCGGAGGTCGTCACCGACCCCGCGAAGTTCCCCAAGGCGTTCAAGGAGGCCCCGCAACTGGCGGAGCAGGTCAAGGCGGGCAAGCTGCCGCCGGTCGCCGAGCGCATCGGGCAAGATCCGCTGGTCATCAAGCCGCTCCATGAGATCGGCAAGTACGGAGGCACGTGGCGCGGGGGCTTCACGGGCCCGGCCGATTTCTGGAACGGCTATCGCTGCTGCTCGGGCCCCGACCACCTGCTGTTCTGGGACTACACGGGCAATACCGCTACACCCAATATCGCCAAGGGCTACGAGATGCAGGATGGCGGTCGGGCCCTCGTCCTTCATCTTCGCAGGGGGATGAAGTGGAGCGACGGCCGACCGTTCACCGCGGATGACTTGGTCTTCTGGTTCGAAGACATCTACCGGAACAAGGACCTGGTTCCCACGCCCTCCGCGGCGATGGCGATCAACGGCAAGCAGGGCGAGGTTCAGAAGATCGACACCTATACGGTGAAGTTCAAGTTCCCCGACCCCTATTACCTGCTTCCCGACGTGCTGGCGGGCTCCACTCCCCTCGGAGGCCTTGCCCAGCAAGGGCAGAATGGGATGGGCGGGTACGCGCCCGCGCACTACCTGAAGCAGTTTCATCCGAAGTACGTGGGCAAAGACGAGCTGGACAAGAAGGTCAAGGACGCCAAGTACGACAACTGGGTCCGCCTGTTCCTGTTCAAGAACGACTGGGCCCTCAACCCGGACCTGCCCGTCCTCTCGCCGTGGAAGACCGTCACCCCCAGCAATACGCCGACGTGGACCTTGGAGCGGAACCCCTACAGCGTCTTCGTGGACACGGCCGGGAATCAGCTCCCCTACATCGACAAGGTGGTCCTGACGCTCGCCGAGAACCTGGAGGTCATCAATCTCCGGGCGATTGCGGGCGAGTACGACTTTCAGGCCCGGCACCTCGATCTGGGCAAGCTGCCCGTCTTCATCGAGAACCAGCAGAAGGGCGGCTACAAGCTGCATCTCGATCCGGGCGACTACGGCGGCGACATGATCATCAAGTTCAACCTGAGCTACGAGGCCGACCCGGAGATCGCGAAGTGGATGAACACCGCCGACTTCCGGCGCGCTCTCGCGCTGGGGATCGACCGCGACCAGATCAACGAGACCTTCTGGCTGGGGACCGGCACGCCCAGCTCGGTGGTGCCCGTCGACAGCAACAAGTACAACCCGGGACCCGAGTACCGGAAGCTCTGGGCCACCCTCGACGTCAAGAAGGCCAACGAGATGCTCGACAAGATCGGCCTGGCCAAGAAGGACGCCGAGGGCTACCGGCTGCGCACGGACGGGAAGGGGCGGCTGCGCATCGAGATCATGACGCTGGGCGGCCAGTTCCTCCAGTTCACCCAGATCTCGGAGATGATCCGGGAACAGTGGAAGAAGATCGGCATCGACCTGACCGTGCAAGAGGTGGAGCGGAGCCTGGCCCTGAAGCGGACCGCCGCCAACGAGCAACAGCTCGGGGCCTGGAACAACGACGGCAGCGAGCATCTGTTCACCTTCCCGAACCACGTGTTCCCCTTCGACATCGCGGCGTCGCGACGTCGGGGCCGCTTGTACGGCCGCTGGTTCCAGTCCGGCGGCACCCAGGGGAAGGAACCGCCCGCCGCGCATGCGTGAGCTGATGGAGAAGTGGAAGAAGGCCTTCGGCGTGCCCGAGAAGGAGCGGATCCAGCTCGGCAAGGAGGTCTGGAAGATCGCCGCGGAGGAGGTCTACATCATCGGCGTGATCGGCATGGGACCGGCTTCCATGGGCGTGCGCGTGGTCAAGACGAACATGGGGAACATCCCGTCGCGCCAATACAATAGCCCGGACGGCAAGACCCCGACGATTTCCCGTCCGGTCACGTTCTTCTGGAAGAAGTAAGCTCCGGAGGCGCCCGGCTCCCCGTTGCCGTGGGGCGGTGAGCCGGGCCGGGGACGAGGGGCTCTGGCATGCTCACGTACATCGGACGGCGCGCCCTGCTCGCGGTGTTCACGGTCTGGGCGATCTCCGTCCTCTCCTTCGTCATCATCCAGTTGCCGCCGGGTGACTACGTCACCTCGTACATCGCCCAGATGGCGTCGACGGGCAGCGTCGTCACCGAGCAGGAGGCGGAGAATCTGAGGATCCAGTACGGCCTGGGTCAGCCGATCTACGTCCAGTACTACAAGTGGGTCAAGCTGATCGCCGTGGGCAACTTCGGCATGTCCATGGAGTGGAAGCGGCCCGTGACCGAGGTGATCGGAGACCGCCTGTGGCTGACGGTGGTGGTCTCGCTCGCCGCCCTGTTCCTCACCTGGGTGCTGGCCCTGCCCATCGGCATCTATTCCGCGGTCCGGCAGTATTCCCTGGGCGACTACGCCGCCACGTTCGTGGGCTTCATCGGCCTCGCCGTGCCCAACTTTCTGCTCGCGCTGGTGCTGCTCTACCTGGGCTTCACCCTCTTCAACGCCAATATCGGCGGGCTTGTTCTCCGTGGAGCTTCAGGACGCGCCCTGGAGCGCGGCCAAGGTGTGGGACCTCTGCAAGCATCTGCCGATCCCGGCCTTGATCCTGGGGCTGGCGGGAACGGCGCAACAGATCCGGATCATGCGCGCGAATCTGCTGGACGAGCTGCGCAAGCCCTACGTGGTGACGGCGCGATCCAAGGGCCTCTCGGAGCTCCGGGTGATTCTGAAGTACCCCGTCCGGCTCGCCCTCAACCCGTTCGCCAGCACCATCGGCTATACGCTGCCGTACATCGTGTCGGGGAGCATCATCGTGTCCCTGGTCCTCGGATTGCCGACCGTCGGACCGCTCCTGCTGCGGGCCCTCATCGCGCAGGACATGTTCCTGGCGGGGACGATCGTGCTCCTGCTCGGCCTCATGACGGTGATCGGCACGCTGATCTCGGACATTGTTCTCGTGTGGATCGACCCGCGCATCCGGCTCGAGGACTCCTGATGGCCGAGCCCGACGTGGCGCTCGACGCGAGCGCTCCCGCTCACGGGCCGGGCGCCGTCGCGCCCGCGGAGGACCGGCGCCTCTACGTGGCCTCGCAGTGGCGGCTCACGTGGTGGCGATTCCGGCGGCATCGCGTCGCCGTGGCCAGCGGCATCGTCGTCATCGGCTTCTACCTGGTGGTGCTGGGCGCGGACTTCCTCGCCTATGCCGACCCGAATGCGTCCGAGGCGCAGCGCTCCCTGATGCCTCCGCAGCCCATCTACTGGTTCGAGGGCTGGCGGTTTCGCCCCCACGTCTACGCCGTCAAGGGCGTCCGCGACCCCCAGACCTTCCGGCGGGTCTACCGAGCGGATCCCGCCCAGAAGATCCCGATCCGGTTCTTCGCCGAAGGCTTCGAGTATCGATTCCTCGGGATGATGCCCACGACGCGTCACCTGATCGGGGTCGACGGCGGCGGCGATGCCGCCCAGAGGATCTTTCTGCTGGGCACAGATCTACAGGGGCGGGATCTGTGGTCGCGCCTGATGTACGGCACGCGCATCTCCCTGACCATCGGCCTGGTCGGGGTGACGATGAGCCTCCTCCTCGGCGTCGTGCTCGGCGGGATCTCGGGGTTCTACGGCGGCATCGCCGACACCGTGATCCAGCGGATCATCGAGATCCTCCGCTCGATCCCGACGATCCCGCTGTGGATGGGACTGGCCGCGGCGCTGCCCCGGACCTGGTCGATCATGCAGGTGTACTTCGCCATCACGATCATCATCTCGCTCCTGGCGTGGACCGAGCTGGCGCGCGTCGTCCGGGGGCGCTTTCTCACGCTGCGCGAGGAGGACTTCGTCGTCTCCGCACGGCTGGTCGGGTGTACCCAGATGCGGACCATCTTCGTCCACATGGTGCCGTCGTTCATGAGCCACATCATCGCGGCCACCACGCTCGCCCTGCCCGCCATGATCATCAGCGAGACCGCCCTCAGCTTCCTCGGTCTCGGCCTGCGCCCGCCCGCGATGAGCTGGGGGGTCCTGCTCCAGCAGGCGCAGAACGTCCAGACGGTGGCCATCTCCCCGTGGCTGATGCTCCCGGCGGTGCCCGTGATCATCGTGGTCATGGCCTTCAACTTCCTCGGGGATGGATTGCGGGATGCCGCCGATCCGTATGGACGCTAAAGCCCTCGGAGGGGGGCTCCGCCCCCTTCCGATGCCTCCCCCCGAAAAATCCTCGGAGGGGGGCTCCGCCCCCCTTCCGATGCCTCCCCCCGAAAAGCAGGATTGCGCCGGCATAGCCGGCGCTCGAAGTGGAACGCTCGACGGTTGGCGGACCGGCTGCTGCTCCGCGTCGGGTCCTTTCGCGGCCGGCTGCCGGGAAGGTCAGCGGCGACGGATCGGGGGCGCGTGAGTTGGAAGCGCAGGCGCGCGAGGCCGTGACGGCGATTCCGCGGGAGGCGTTGCTTGCCGTGCGGAATTTGAAGACGTACTTTCCCCAGGACGAGGGGACGGTGAAAGCGGTGGATGGGGTCAGCTTCGACCTCTATCCGGGCGTGACCCTGGGCATCGTGGGCGAGAGCGGGTGCGGCAAGAGCGTGACGGCGAGGTCCATCATGGGCATCGTCGATCGGCCGGGCAGGATCGTCGAGGGAGAGATCCAGTTCCGCCGGCGGGCCACCGAGGGCGGGGCGGGAGCCGATCAGGTGGTCGACCTCGCGAAGCTGGCGCCGAATGGCCAGGAGATGCGGGCGATCCGCGGGGCCGAGATCGCGCTCATCTTCCAGGAGCCGATGTCGTCGTTCAGCCCGGTCCACACGATCGGGAACCAGATCAGCGAGGCGATCATGCTGCACCAGCGGGTCGGCCGGGCCGAGGCCCGCGAGAAGACGATCGAGATGCTGCGGCGGGTCGGCGTGTCGTCGCCGGGCGAGCGCGTGGACCAGCTCTCCAATCAGCTCAGCGGGGGCCTGCGCCAGCGGGCCATGATCGCGATGGCGCTGTCCTGCAATCCGACCCTGCTGATCGCGGACGAGCCCACGACCGCGCTCGACGTGACGACCCAGACGCAGATTCTCGAGCTGATGCGCCAGCTCCAGCAGGAAGACGGGATGGCGATCATGCTCATCACCCACGACCTCGGCGTGATCGCCGAGATGGCGACCGACGTGGCGGTGATGTACCTGGGCCGCGTGGTCGAGCAAGCGCCGGTCGACGAGATCTTCCACGCTCCCCGGCATCCGTATACGCGGGCTCTCCTGCGCTCCATCCCTCGCCTTCGATCGCGCACGCGAGAGCGCCTGACGCCGATCGTGGGCGCCGTGCCGCACCCCTATGACCGGCCCGCGGGGTGCCCCTTCCATCCGCGCTGCGCGGACTTCATGCCCGGCACCTGTGACCGCCGGGCACCGAGCTTGCGGCCGGTCGGGGACCAGCACGCCGTGAGCTGTTTCCTCTACGAGTGAGTGGTGCGCCGGCGATCGCGCGGATGACGCAGCCAATCCGGGATCTCTTCGCCGACCTCCCTGCCCCAGCAGGCCTTGCTGCGGGTCGCCGGGCTGCAGAAGCTCTTTCCGATCCGGAAGGGCTTCTTGAAGCGGACGGTGGGCCACGTCCGGGCGGTGGACGGCGTCGACTTTCACATCGACGAGGGGGAGACGCTGGGGCTGGTCGGCGAGAGCGGCTGCGGGAAGACCACGACGGCGCGGTGCATCCTGCGGGCCATCGAGCCGACGAGGGGCGAGATCTTCATGCGGGTCACCGGAGGCTCGGTGATCGAGATGGGCCGGCTGCGCCCGTCGGAGCTGCGCGCGCTGCGTCGAGAGATGCAGATGATCTTCCAGGATCCGTTCACCTCGCTCAATCCTCGCATGACGCTGCTCGATCTCGTCGGAGAGCCGCTGCTGGTGCACGGCATGAAGAGTCGCCGCGAGCGTGAAGAGCACGTGGCGGATCTCCTGCGCCGCGTCGGCCTCCGGCCCGAGTACATGCGCCGCTTCCCGCACGCCTTCAGCGGCGGCGAGCGACAGCGCATCGGCATCGCGCGGGCGCTGGCCCTGCACCCTCGCCTGGTGGTTGCCGATGAGCCCGTCTCGGCCCTGGACGTGTCGGTGCAGGCCCAGATCCTGAATCTCCTGCTCGATCTGCAGGCCGAGTTTCGGCTGACGTATCTCTTCGTGGCGCACGACCTGAGCGTCGTGAGACACATCAGCGACCGCGTGGCCGTGATGTACGTCGGGCGCATGGTGGAGCTGGCGGCGACCGACGAGCTCTTCCGGGCTCCCAAGCACCCGTACACGGCGGCGCTCCTCTCCGCCGTTCCCGAGCCGGACCCGCGCACACGCGCGCGGCGCATCGTGCTGCAAGGGGAGGTGGCGAACCCCGCTGCTCCGCCCAGCGGCTGCTATTTCCACCCCCGCTGTCCCCACGCGATCGAGGTGTGCCGCACGCAGACGCCGGCATGGCAAGAGACCTCGCCCGCCCACTTCGCCGCCTGTCACCGCGCCCACGAGCTCGATCTCCCCGGAGTCGACTAGAGCGATGATAAGGGCCCATCTGCTTCGTCGGCGCCCTCGATCCGCACGCTCAACGTACAGAAAGTACGCCTCGCGTGCGGCCATCGGGCGCCGCCTCGCAGCTGGACCCTTCTCATCGCTCTAGCTGGGTTTCTCCGACAGCCTCTTAGGCCCCATCGGGGGGCTGCGGAACTGGGGTATAGTCGGGGGCGCGCGAGACGGGCACGGTTCCGACGACGTCAGGAGGTGGACCATGGCGAAGACGGCTACCATCCTCTGGGTCCCTCGGTAGGAGGACGAGCGCATGCGCTTCGGCTTCTTCGATCAGCTCCCGTGCGCCGCCGGATACTCCGAGCGCCAGCGGTACCAGGACATCATGGCCCAGATCGAGCTCGGCGATGCCCTCGGCCTCGACACCGCCTGGCTCGGCGAGCTGCACTTCAGCCGGCCCTTCTCCACCCTCGCCGACCCGCTCATGGTCCTGGCCGCCGCCGCCCAGCGCGCGCGCCGCATCCGCCTGGGCACCGCGGTGACGCTGCTCCCGCTGCACAACCCGGTGAAGACCGCCGAGCAAGCCGCCACCGCCGACCTGCTCAGCGACGGGCGCCTGGAGCTCGGGGTCGGGCGCGGCACCGCGCCGATTCACTACGCCGGCTACGACATCCCGCAGGAGGAGAGCCGGGCGCGCTTCGAGGAGGCGCTCGACTTCATCCTGGAGGCGTGGACCCACGAGACCTTCTCCTACGAGGGGAAGTACTACCACGCGCGGGATCTCACCATCGTGCCCCGGCCCGTGCAGGTTCCGCATCCACCCGTCCGCATCGCCGCCAATAGCCCCGACACGTTCCCGCTCGCCGCGCGGCGCGGCCTCCCGATCTTCGCCACGCCCCTCATCAATCCCCCGGAGAAGCTCCGGGACGGCCTGGCAGGGTACCGGGCCGCGATGCCCTCCGGCGCCCGCGCCGACGCCGCCCTGGCCTTCCCGGTGCACGTGACCACGAGCCGGGCGAAGGCCCGCGAGGAATGCGAGCCGAGCCTGCTTCGCTTCTTCCGCGAGGCGGGAGAGCGCCTGCGGCCGTTCGGGGAGGCGGACATCAAGACCTTCGAGGCCTTTCAGCAGGTCCTCGCCCGGATGCAGCGCATGAGGTTCGACGACATCGATCGCGAGATGGGTGTCTTCGGCGATCCCGAGTACTGCGTGGAGCGGGTGCGCGCCTTGCGCCGCGAGTACCAGATGGACGAGTTCATCTGCTACTTCAATCAAGGGGGCATCATGGACCACGCCACGGTGAGAGCGTCGATGACGCTCTTCGCCCGCGAGGTGATGCCGCACTGCCGCTAGCATCCGGGGGGACGCCCGCCCCGGGCTGGCGGACAACCAAGCCGTCACGCGGAGGAGGATGCCATGAAGGATGGACTCCGGTTCGTCGATTCCGACATGCACATCATGGAGCCGCCCGACCTCTTCGAGCGGTACCTGGACCCCGTGTTCAAGCATCGCGTCACCGTGCAGGTCGGCGCCGACGGCCGCCCCAAGCGCGGGCCGGCCGGCACGACCGTGATCGACGGACTGCCCACCTCGGACATGGATCTGCAGCAGTACCGGAAGCGGGTCCGTCGCGGCGACACCCAGAGCACGCAGCTGCTCTCCGGATCCCGGATCTTCGACACGGGCCGGCTGGACTTCGCCATCGAGCGCGACTACAACCCCGAGGCCCAGGTGATGGGCATGAAGATGGAGGGGGTCGACATCGCGGTGCTCTACCCGACCAGCGGCCTCGCCCTCATCGCCCGGGACAACCTCGATCCGCTGCTGTCGCTGGCCCTCTGCCAGGCGTACAACAACTGGATTCACGAGTTCTGCCGGCACAGCCCCGACCAGCTCAAGTTCGTGGCGATGTTGCCCGTGCACGACGTGCACATGGCCTGCCGCGAGCTGGTGCGGTGCGTGAGGGAGCTGGGCGCCGTCGGGTCCTTCATCCGGCCGAACCTCGTGAACGACCGCTACTGGCATTCGAACTACTGGGATCCGCTCTACGCGGTGCACGAGGACCTCGGCGTGACGTGGGGGTTTCACGAGGGCGTGAGCGCGGTGTACTCCCGCATGATCCCGCTCTACGGCGAGAACCGGTTCTACCGGCACGTCGCCAGCCACTGGATCGAGATGCAGCAGGCGATGATCGCGATGATCATCGGCGGCGTCTTCGAGTTCCACCCGAAGCTCAGGGTGGGGTTCCTCGAAGCGCAGAACTCGTGGGTGCCCGGGCTCCTGACCCGCATCGAGTGGGACTATCCCCAGTACCGCGACTCCCACGCCCCCTACCTCTCGCTCACGCCGAAGGAGTACTTCCGGCGCAATTGCTGGGCGGCGGTCGAGGGCAGCGAGCCGGAGATCGAGGCGACGGCCGGGCTGATCGGCGCCGATCGCATGTGCGTCTCGACGGACTACCCGCACTTCGACTCGAACTTCCCCCACGTGTCGGAGAACCTCTTGAAGAACGTGCCGCGCGAGATCGCCGCCCAGATCCTCGCCGGCGGCGCGCATCTCTACGGCTTCACCGAAGCCGACTTCCGGAAGGCGGACGCCGCGGCGGCCGGGAAGTAGGCGCGCCCGCCCGAGAAGTCGGCGCGGACGGCCGCGGGGAGGCGGGCCCCCGCGGCCGGGGCTCAGCCCTAGCAGGTTGCGGAAAAACTCGCAGGATGCTCAAAAAGGTCCAGATGCGAGGCGGCGCCCGACGGCCGCACGCGAGGCGTAGTCGGAGTGCGGGGCATGTCTGGGCCCCGCAGACGACAGTTCGTCGGCCCGATATCTCGCCGTTGCGTGGACGGCGGCCGAGGGCGCCAACGAAGCAGATGGGCCTTTTTCAGCATCCTGCTAGGCGTCGCGGCGATGGGCGACTACCGAGACCATGACGACCCGGTCCTCGTCGTCCACCGTGTAGACGATTCGGTAGTCTCCCTGGCGAATGCGATAGGCTTCGCGACCTGACAGCTTCGTCGAACCGGCTGGACGCGGTTCCTCGGACAGAGTTCGGATGCGCTCGATGATCCGCGCGCGATCTTTACGGGGAGCGCCTCGATCTCCTTCGCCGCGGACCGCTTGAGGTGGACGCTATAGCTTCCCACGCCGCTTGAGGTCCTTGACAAATTCCTCGAACGGCATGCTCGGCTCTTTTGCGCGCGCCTCGATCGCAGCGAGGTCCTCCGCGTCCTCGGTAAGACTCTGGCGAAGCGCCTCGTTGACGAGCGCCGAGTACGGCTGCTCGGTCTCGGCGGCCTTGAGCCGGAGAGCCTTGTGCAGATCCGGATCAACGTAGACGGTAACGCGCCTGGCCTTGGCCTTCATGTCGTCAGGTTAACAGCATGACGACATGACGTCAAAGCGTCATTGGGGTGGGCAATGCAGGAGCCTGTCGGAGAAAC
>CAWIZN010000016.1:0-23586 GCA_963840495.1 uncultured Candidatus Rokubacteria bacterium | reverse complement strand
CGCGATGCATGACCTCGCGGCGCCGGGCGGGGCGGGGGGCGCACCCTCCCGCCGGGACCGTATCTTCTGCGGACCAGCGAAGCGAGAACCCCCGATCTCGTGGCCCCTTACGAGTGGAGGAGCGGGTCGCGGCTCAGCGTGTCCCGGCGGGAGGGTGCGCCCCCCGCCCCGCCCGGCGTCACGCGGCCCGCAACAGACGGCAGCGCGCTCACGACAGCCACCGCTTGCGCCGCTTGTAGTGCTTCACGTCGCGATACGACTTCCGCGCCCCGACCTCCGTCAGGCCGAGATAGAACTCCTTGATGTCGGCATTGCTGCCCAGCGCCTCGCCGCTGCCCTCCAGCACGATCCGGCCGTTCTCCATCACGTAGCCGTGGTCGGCGATGCCGAGGGCCAGCGCCGCGTTCTGCTCCACCAGGAGCACCGTCAGCTTCTGCTCGCGGTTGAGCCGCTGCACGATCTCGAAGATCTCCTCGACGAGCATGGGCGCGAGACCGAGCGAGGGCTCGTCGAGCAGGATGACCCGAGGCGTGGACATCAGCGCGCGCCCGATGACGAGCATCTGCTGCTCGCCGCCGGAGAGATAGCCGGCCTGCACACCTCGCCGCTCCTTGAGCCGGGGGAAGTACTGATAGACGCGCTCGATGCTGGCGGCCACGCGCTTGCCGTCCGACTGGATGTGGGCGCCCGCGATCAAGTTCTCCTCGGTGGTCAGGTGCTCGAAGACCCGGCGCCCCTCGAAGACCTGCACCACGCCGCGCTGGACGACCTCGAAGGCCGGCAGGCGGTCGATGCGCTGGCCGCCCAGCTCGATGGTGCCCTTCGTGACCTCCCCCCGCTCGGTGCGCAGCAGACCGGAGACGGCCTTGAGCGTGGTGGTCTTGCCGGCACCATTGGCGCCGAGGAGCGTGGTGATGCCGCCCTCGCGCACCTCGATCGACACCCCCTTGAGCACGAGGATGACGCCGTCGTAGATGACCTCGATATTGTTCAGGCTGAGCATGGCTCGATCTTGCTCCGAGTCAGCATAGGTCGCCGCGGTAGCCGGCCGTCGAGAAGGGTCCAGCTGCGAGGCGGAGCCCGACGAGCCTGCGCGAGGCGTACTTTCTGTACGTTGAGCGCAGGGTCGCGGGCTCCAACGAAGCAGATGGGCCCTTATCGGCGGCCGGCGGCATGTGATTACTTGGAGCCGCGGCCTTGATGTGCTTGGCCACCACGTCCGGGTAGGCGGCGAACCACTCCGTCGACTTCTCGAACTTGCCGCCCTTGACCTGCCAGATCTGCACGAGCCCGCCGCCCTCGTGGTCGGCCGCCGTGATCTTGAGCGGCGGCACCAGTCCGCCGAGGGTGAAGTTGGAGATCTTCTCGAAGCCGGCCTTCACGTCGGCGCCGGTGATCTTGCCGTCCGGCTTGGCCTTGAGCGCGTTCCTGATGGCCTCGACGTGGAGCGCGGCGATGAGCACACCGCGGTTGTAGTACACGGTGGACGCCATCTCCTTGGGCGCGGGCTTGCCGTCCTTCTTGTACATCTCCCGGATCTCGTTCAGCACCGGGAAGTCCTGGCCCACGCCCGCGAACTGCATCGTGTAGTAGCCCTCGGCCACCGCGAACCCGCCGGCGGCGTCGATGTTCGCCTCCGCCGAGGCCCACACGAACCCAATCACCTTGCGCAGCGGGAAGCCGATGCGCTTCAGCTCCTTGATCGACACGGCGGGCGCGCCGCCGAACAGATGGGAGATCACGAAGTCCGCCCGGAAGCGCTGGGCGATGTCGAGGATCTGGGCGCCCATCTCCACGCCCGGGGGCGGCACGGCGAACATCTTGAGCTGGAAGCCCTCGCGCTGCGCCAGGTCCTCGAGCACCTCGATGGGCTCCCGGCCCGCCGGGTTGTCGTAGAAGATGATACGCGATCTTCTTGCCCTTCAAGCTGCCGCCGAGCTGCTTCTTGGCGAAGTCGACGGCCGCGGTGCCCTGCGACCAGTACGTGGCCGCGATGGGGAAGATGTACGGGTACCGGATGCCGTCGGCGGCGGCGGCGCTGCCGAAGCCCGGCGACGTGCCGGGGATCTTGTCTTCCGTCAGCTTCGCGGCGAGCGCGTAGATCTGGGGCGTGCCGTAGACGGCCATGCGACACGGCGCCCTCTTTCTTGTGGCGCTCGTAGGACTCGACGGCCGGCGGCACCTTGTACTCGTGGTCGATCTCGAGCGCCTTGATCTTGCGCCCCTCGACCCCGCCCTTGCTGTTCACGAGAGCGAAGTAGTCGTGCATCGCGGGACAGAGGACGGTGCCCACGATCTGGGTCGCCCCGGTCCGATCGCACTGCACGCCGATGACGATCTCGTTCTGGGCCGCCGCCGGCGAGACGGCGCCTACCAGCCCCCGTCACCCCGACGAGGGCGGCCAACGCACCAATGAGGAACTGTCGCATGAGTGTGCTCCTTTCTTCGCGTACGCTCAGTACGCGAATGGCCAGATGCGGAAGTAGCTTCGGATATTCCGCCACAGGCGATTCAGCCCGTCCGGCTCGACGATCAGGAAGACGATGATCAGGACGCCGAACAGCATGAGGCGGAGGTTGGGGATGAGGTTCAGCACGATCTGTCGCGAGAAGATGAGGTCGCCGAAGTTCTCCATGGAGATGCGGATGACGATGGGCAGGAGGGTCACGAAGATGGCTCCGAAGATGGAGCCGAGGATCGAGCCGAGGCCGCCGATGATGATCATGGCGAGGTAGTCGATCGAGACACCGATCTGGAACTGCTCGTAGTTGGCGATGCCGAGGAAGTACGTGTAGAGCACCCCCGTCACACCCGCGTAGAAGGACGAGATGGCGAAGGCCAGGAGCTTGTAGCGGAAGATGTCGATGCCGATGATCTCGGCGGCGATGTCCTGGTCGCGGATGGCGATGAAGGCGCGCCCCACACGGCTCCGGATCAGGTTCATGCTGCCCACGATGGCGATGACCACGAAGACGAGCAGGAAGTAGTACATGTCGCGCTGGGTGTCGAGGACCATCGAGCCGAGCCGCGGCCGCGGCACCTCGATGGAGGCCTGCACCCCGCCGCTGATGAAGGTGACGTGGTTGATCGTCCACTCGATGATGAGCTGCCCCGCCAGGGTCGCGATGGCGAGATAGAGGCCCTTGATGCGCAGCGAGGGGATGCCCACCACCGCGCCCACGGCCGCCGCCATGAGCCCGCCGGCGAGCAGGTTGACCGGCCACGGCGAGTCGAGCCGGGTGGCCAGGTTCGCCGCGGTGTAGGCGCCCACGGACATGAACGCCCCGTGCCCGATCGAGACCTGTCCCGTGTACCCGACGAGGATATTGAGCCCGAGGGCGCCGATGACGGCAATCCACACGAGATTGCAGATCGACAGGTAGTACTCGTGCAGCCCCAGGGGAATGACGAGGAAGAACAGCACGCCGATGATGCCCACCGTCCATCGCGCGATGGGCAGCGGGTACAGCGCCATGTCCGCCTCGTAACTCGTCTTGAACACCCCACACTCGCGATGGATCATCCGCGGGCTCCTAGATCCGTCTCGATGATCTTTCTTGCCGAAGATGCCGTAGGGCCGAACCATGAGGGCGATGATCATCAGGACGTACGGCGCGAAGTCCTTGGTGCCGCCGCCGACGTAGGGATCCACGTAGCCGGCGGCGATGTTCTCGACGATGCCCACGATGAGGCCGCCGATGATGGCCCCTGGAATGGAATCGAGGCCGCCCAGGATGACCACCGGAAACACCTTGAAGCCGACCAGGGCGAGGTTCACGTCGACCCCGATGATGTTCCCCCAGATGATGCCGCCGAGCGCCGACACCATGCCCGTCATCGCCCAGGCCAGGCCGAAGTACCGCTCGACGTTGATGCCCATGGCCATGGCCACCTGCTGGTTGTCGGCGACGGCGCGCATGGCGATGCCCTTGCGCGACTTCACGAAGAACCAGCCGAAGCCGGCGAGGAACAGCAAGCTCACGAGGCCGCCCACGAGCTGGATGGGCGGGATGAACAAGGGCCCGAGCACGATGGGCTCGTCCGGGATGGGCAGGGGCAACGGCCGGGACCCCGCGCCGAACGTGGTCGGGCCGATCCCGCGGAGGATGGCGGCGAGGCCGATGGTGGCCATGACGACGGCGATGACGGGCCGGCCGATCAGCTTGCGCAGCATCACCCGCTCGAGGGCGAAGCCGAAGGCGATCATGGTGGCGAGGCCGAGCGCTGATCGACACCCACAGCGGCGCCTTCCAGATGTCGAGCGCCGCCGCGACCAGGATCCCCGCGATCATCACGAACTCGCCCTGGGCGAAGTTCACCGCGTCGGTGGCCTTGTACACGAGCACGAAGCCGAGCGCGATCAGCGCGTACATGAGCCCGATGAGGATCCCGTTGGACATCAAGAGCAGGAAGAAGCCGAAGTCGTCAGACACGGGCGGGGGCTCCTTCCACGTCCTCGATCCGGACGCGCGACTGGATGGTGGCCTGGCGGCCGTCCTCGTACGTGATCGCCGTCGTGAGCTCGACCTCGTGCTGGCCGCCGTAGAGCGCGCCGATCACCTCCGCATACTTGTCGGCCACGTAGCGGCGCCGCACTTTCCGGGTGCGCGTCATCTCCGCGTCGTCGGCCTCCAGGTCCTTGGTCAGCAGCAGGAAGCGACGGATCTTGGTCGCCTCCGGCAGTGTCTGGTTCGCCTTCGTGATCTCCTCGCGGATCAACTCTCGCGTCTCCGCCTTCTGCGACACGTCCATGTAGGAGGTGTACGCGAGGCCCCGGCGCTCGGCCCAGTTGCCCAGCGTGCCGAGGTCGATGGCGACCATCGCCGTCACGAAGGGCCGGTCATTGCCGAAGGCCACCGCCTCGCGGATGTACGGGCTGAACTTGAGCTTGTTCTCGATGAACTGGGGCGCGAACGGCGTGCCGTCGGCGAGGGCGCCGACATCCTTGGCGCGGTCGATGATGACCAGGTGCCCGCGGGGGTCGATGAAGCCGGCGTCCCCGGTGTGGAACCACCCGTCGGGATCGATGACCTCGCGCGTGGCCTCCTCGTTCTTGAGATAGCCCTGGAACACGGCACAGCCGCGCACGAGCACCTCGCCGCGCTCGGCGATCTTGACCTCGACGCCGGGCACCGGGCGCCCGGCGCGTGGTGGGATTGGCCTCGGTGTCGGGCTGCATCGACACCAGCCCGGTGGTCTCGGTGGAGCCGTAGACCTGTTTCAGGTTCACGCCGATCGAGCGGAAGAACCGGAAGGTGTCGGGCCCGAGCGGCGCCCCGCCGGTGAGCGCCCACTTGGCCTGTCCGAGACCGAGCTGGTCCCGGACGGGCCCGTAGACGAAGAACTCGCCGAGCGCCGTGGCCAGACGCAGTCCCGCGGGGACGGGCTTGCCGTCGGCGCGCAGGATCTCGGCGCGCTCGGCCGCCGAGCGGAAGTACTCGAAGGTCCGGCGCTTGAGCGGCGAGGCGTCGGCGGCCCGCACCTGGACCGAGGTGAGCATGTTCTCCCAGATCCTGGGCGGAGCCAGGAGCGTCGAGGGGCCCAGCTCGCGCAGGTCCCGCTGCACCGTCTCCGGGCTCTCGGGACAGTTGGCGCAGAACCCCACGGCGAGGCTCGCGAAGAGCGTGTAGACCGAGTCGCCCGCCCACGCCATCGGCAGATAGGCCAGCGACGTGTCCTCGGGCTTGAGCCGCGCCTCCCGTGCAAAGCTCTCGGCCACGCCGATGGCATTGGCGTGGGAGATCATCGCGCCCTTGGGACTGCCGGTGGTGCCGGAGGTGTACGAGATGATGGCGGTGTCCGCCGGCTGCCCCTTGCCGATCTCGGCCTCGACGTAGCCGGGATGCTCGGCGCCGAACTTGCGGCCGGCCTCCTGCACGTGCTCGTAGGACTTGAGCCAGTCGTGCTTGTACCCACTCATGCCGCGGGCGTCGTCATAGACCACGAGGCGGAGGGCGGGCAGCTCCTCGCGCAGCGACAGCACCTTGTCGACCTGCTCCTGGTCTTCCGCGACGATCACGCTGATCTCGGCGTGGTTCCAGACGAACGCCAGCTCTTTGGCGATCGAGTCCTGGTACACGGGGACCGGCACCCCGCCGAGGCACTGGGCGGCCACCTGGGCCCAGTAGAGCCGCGGCCGGTTGTCGCCGATGACGGACAGGCGGTCGCCCCGGCGAAAGCCGAGCGCCGCCAGGCCCAGGGCGAGGTCGTGCACCTGGTCGTGGTACTCGCGCCACGTCCACGTCTGCCAGATTCCCCGGTCCTTCTCGCGGATGGCCGGGCGGTTGCCGAAGTCGCGCGCATTGCGCTGCAGCAGGCGGGGAAGCGTCGTCAGCCACGAGCTCGCTCGCCACTCCGGATCCGCTCGGCTCGCCTCCGGCTCGCCTCGCCCACCGTTTGGCTTGGCTTCGCCCAGGTATGCCTTGATGACCTGGGGGTTCGCGCGCACTTCGTCGGGGGTGCCCTGGGCGATTTTTTGCCCCATGTCCAGCACCGCGACCCGGTCGGAGATGTCCATCACCACCCCCATGTCGTGCTCGATGAGGATAATCGTCGTCCCCCACTCCTGGTTCACATCGAGGATGAAGCGCGCCATATCCTCCTTTTCCTCGTGGTTGCAGCCGCCCATGGGCTCGTCGAGGAGGAGGACATTGGGATCGAGCGCCAGGGCGCGCCCCAGCTCGACCCGCTTCTGGAGGCCATAGGCCAGCGAGCCCGTCGGCCGCCGTCTCAGGTCCTGGATCTTGAGGAAGTCGATGATGTCCTCCACCCGCTGCCGGTGGGCGACCTCCTCCTTCTGCGCGAGCCCCCAGTAGATGAACGATGCGACCACCCCCGACCGCATGCGGACGTGCCGGCCGAGCATGAGATTGTCGAGGACCGTCATCCCCCGGAACAGGGCGATGTTCTGGAAGGTGCGCGCCACACCCCGCTCGGCGATCTTGTTGGGCTTGAGGTGGGTGATGTCCTTGGCCTCCAGGACGATCCGGCCGGTGTCCGGATGGTAGAAGCCGCTGATCATGTTCAGGAGCGTCGTCTTTCCCGCCCCGTTCGGGCCGATGATGGACAGGATCTCGCCCTTGCGGACGTCGACGCTCACGCGCGTCACGGCCTGGACGCCGCCAAAGGCCTTGGATACGTCGCTGATCTCGAGCTGACTGCTCATGGACTCTCCTGGCCTGGTCCGGATCTGATGGTCACCGACCGCCGCGTTCACGACAGCCACCGCGCGATGCGCTCGCCTCGTGGGATGGTCGAAGCCGGATCGCTCGCGGGGCGCGCTCGACGCGATCCACTACGTGGAACCGGGCGCGCGGGCGAAGGTTCCGGCGCGTCGCGCCGGCACCGCGAAGCACAGCTCGCTCACGCCATTGGAGAGAGTTCTCATGCCTCACCCAGGCCCAGACTCGACTGCCTCATTTCGGTGGGTTTGCTGCGATCATCGGGGCGATGAGTGCGGCGAGTCTAGCGGAGCCCTCGTGGCGTGTCAAGCACTTTGCTCACGAAGACAAGGGTTTACGGCCAAGCCGGGGGCGGGACGCGAAGGGCCTCCAGCCTGGGGCCGACGGGAAGAGCGCGCGCGTCTCGTCGATCTTCGAGTGGTTCGCGGAGGATTTCGCCGCGGCAGGCGGAGCGGCCCAGTTCCTCGAGCGGGGTGCCCCTAGACTGGAGCCTCAACGACACTGTGCGAGGCCGCTGATCGGCTCCATCCGATTCGTCGGCTCCGGCCGGGCAGATGGAGGCCTTGGCGCGTTCGCGAGTCATGCCCGACGGTGCGTCCGCCGGGACATACTCCTGGACGCCGCGCTGGCGGTGCGTTACGGTACGCCCACCATTCCCGACGGAGGCGCACGCATGAAATCTCGTTCTCTCGCCATCTCTCTCGCGATCCTCGCCCTCGCCACCATCGCTCCCGGCGCGAGCGCGCAGCAGCCGAAGCCCGGCGGCCAGATCGTGCACGGCTCGGCGCAGGAGCCCGATCGGATCTGGGGGCCGGTCACCGGGCTCACCGTGTCGGGCGAGATCAGCCAGCTCGTCAACGCCTCGCTGATCGAGATCAACGACAAGCTCGAGTACGCGCCGTCGCTCGCCATCGAGGTGCCCACGCTCGACAATGGCGGCATCTCGAAGGACGGGCTCCGCTATACCTTCAAGCTGCGCCCGGGGGTGAAGTGGCACGACGGGGCGCCATTCACCTCCGGCGACGTGGCCTTCACCCAGACCGTGCTCCTCAATCCCGACGTCGACGTGCGCGGCCGCGTGGGCTGGAACAAGATCGCCCGCGTCGAGACGCCCGACGACACCACGGTGATCTTCCAGTTCTCCGCCATCGACGCGCCCTTCCTCGACCGGGTGGCGGCGCTCGGCATCCTGCCCCGGCACATCCTGGGCAAGCTCAGCGGCGCCGAGATCAAGGCGCACAAGTGGTTTCGGGCGCCCGTCGGCACCGGGCCGTTCGTGTTCAAGGAGTGGGTGCCCGGCAGCCATCTCGTGCTCGTGAAGAACCCGAGCTACTGGAAGCCCGGCAAGCCCTACCTCGACCGGATCATCTACAAGATCGTGCCCGACGCCAATGCGCTCCTGAACCAGCTCGAGACGGGCGACATCGACACGCGCCTGCGCCTCGTCAACGAGCACGTGGACGTCGTGAAGAAGCTGCCGAACCTCGACCCTCGTCTCGACGCCGTCCATCGTCCCGTGGCTCCTGTGGATCAACCAGACGGGCCCGCCCTTCAACGACAAGAAGGTGCGCCAGGCGCTCGCCCACGGCTTCGACAAGGAGCGCCTCACCAAGACCATCCTGGGCGGCCACGTGACGCCGGCCTGGCAGCTCTTGCCGCCGGTGTCGTGGGCCTATAACCCGGCCGTGGTGCACCACGCATTCGATCCGGCCAAGGCGAAGGCGCTCCTCGACGAGGCGGGCTGGAAGGCTCGGCGCCGACGGCGTGCGCGCGCGCGAGGGCAAGCGGCTGTCCTTCGAGATCGCCAATATCGCGGGCGAGCAGGAGCGCATCCAGGTGCTGTCGTTCATCCAGCAGCAGTGGAAGCAGATCGGCGTCGAGGCGAAGATCCGCGCGGTGGACGTGGGCCGATGTGGGGCAATATGCTCCCGAAGCGGCAGTACGAGATGGCGTACTCCTACACCGGCCGCCTGCCCGATCCGGACATGTCCACGCACTACCTGTCGCCCGAGCTGAAGCCGACGACGAATTTCGCCGGCTATGCGAATGCCGAGGTCGATCGCCTGCTCCTGGCCGCCAGCGGCACCGTCGACCGCGCGAAGCGGAAGGCGGCCTACCAGAAGGTGCAGGAGATCGTGGCCGACGACACCGTGTACCTCTTCGTCTACTGGCTGAACAACAATACGGCGCTCAACAAGCGCGTGCAGGGCTACAAGCCCGCCCCGGGCTACACCGAGTTCTGGAACGCCGACGAGTGGTGGGTCACGAAGTAGCGGGGCGCCATGCGGTCGTACCTCGTCCGGCGCCTGCTGGCGATCGTGCCCACGCTTCTGGCGGTGTCGGTCGTCATCTTCTTGCTCCTGCACTCGGCCCCCGGTGGGCCGATGGCGGTCTACGCCAATAACCCGAACGTCGACCCGGCCGACCTCGCGCGCCTCGAGGCGAGCCTGGGCCTGCACGACCCCTATCCCGTCCAGTACGTGAAGTGGCTCGGCGCCATGCTCACCGGGAACTGGGGGATCTCGTACAAGTACGCGCGCCCGGTCGGCGGCATCCTCGGCGAGCGGCTCCTCGCCACGCTGCAGCTCGTGCTCGCCTCGCTCTGATCGCGAGCGCGGTGGCCATTCCCGTCGGGGTCCTCGCCGCCACCACGCGACCGGCGCTGCAGCGCCTGATCGGCAGCATCACGATGCTCGGCGTGTCGGTCCCGACGTTCTGGCTGGGCATCGTCGTGCTGCTCGTCTTCTCGGTGAAGCTGCGGATCCTGCCGTCGGGCGGCATGGCCACGATCGGCGCCGGCTTCGACCTGGCCGATCGCCTGTGGCACGTCGCCGGTCCCGCCGCCGTGCTCGCGACGCTCGAGATCGCCGGCTGGAGCCGCTATCTCCGGTCCATGCTGCTGGAGGCGATGGGGCAGGACTATATCCGCACCGCGCGCGCCAAGGGGCTCAGCGAGGCCGGCGTGGTCCTGCGCCATGGCCTGCGCAATGCCCTGCTGCCGCTCATCACGCTCCTCGGCCTGCAGGGCGGGCGCCTGGTCGGCGGGGCGATGATCACCGAGACCGTGTTCTCCTGGCCCGGCATGGGACGGCTGCTCGTCGAGTCGCTCGCCGCGCGCGACTACCCCGTGCTCATGGCCTCCTTCATGCTCATGGCCGTGCTCGTCCTCGCCGGCAATCTCCTCGCCGATCTCAGCTACGGGGTGGCCGACCCCCGCATCAGGCTCGACTGACGTGGCGGGCGCCGACGTCGGCATCGAAGGCTCCGAGGCCGGCGCCGCTCCGGCGGCGCTGGGACGGGCGGTGGACGCGCGGCGCCGCGGCGGGCGCCTTGGGCCCGGCTCCGGCATGATCCCGTCGCCGCGGCGAGCGCCGTCTTCCTGGTGCTGGTGACGCTGGCCGCGGTGCTCGCGCCGGCGCTGGCGCCCCATGACCCCTCTGCGATCATCGACCGGCCCATGGCGCCGCCCGGCGGCGAGCCATGCTCGGCACCGACGACCTCGGCCGGGACCTCGTCAGCCGCCTTCTCTACGCGTCGCGCGTCTCGCTCGCCGTCGGCGTCGGCGCCGCAGTGCTCACGGTCCTGATCGGCACGCTCATCGGGTCGCTCGCGGGCTTCTACGGCGGCCGCATCGATCTGGCGCTGAGCGGCCTGATCAACCTGATGCTCTCGATCCCCACGCTGCCGCTCGCGCTCGTCATCAGCGCGTTCATCGAGATCGACCTGCCGCTCCTGATCCTGGTGATCGGCGGCGTGTCCTGGACGGGCGTGGCGCGGATCGTGCGCGCCGAGGTGCTCTCGCTCCGCGAGCGCGAGTTCGTGGTGGGCGGGCGCGCGCTCGGGGCGCGCGACAGCCGGCTCGTCGGCCGCTACATCCTCGTCAACGCGGTGCCGCCCATCATCGTCGCCGCCACGCTGCAGGTGGCGACGGCCATCCTCGCGGAGTCGGCGCTGAGCTACCTGGGTTATGGCATCCAGCCGCCGGTGGCGTCCTGGGGCAATATGCTGCAGAACGCGCAGCGCTACCTGCGCACCGCCCCCGAGCTCGCCGTCTACCCCGGCCTGCTCATCTCACTGACCGTGGTCAGCATCAATTTCCTCGGCGACGCGCTCCGGGACGCGCTTGATCCGGCCCGGCGCGGCGCGCCGAACTGGTGAGGGTCCCATGCTCGACGCACTCAGCACCTCGGCCGCGATCGCGGCGGCGCGCCCGTCCATCGCCGTCCTGCCCATCGGCTCCATCGAGCAGCACAGCCGCCATCTGCCGCTCGGCACCGACTGGATCGCCGCGACCGCCCTCGCCCATCGCGTGGCGAGCGAGCTCGACGCGTATCTGCTGCCCGCCTTGCCGGTCAGCATGGGGCGCTGCCACAAGCCGATGGCGGGCACGGTGTGGCTGCGGCCGATGACGCTCGCCGCGGCGGTGATGGACATCGTGCGCTCGCTGGCGGCGAGCGGGATCCACCAGGTCGTCATCGTCAACGGCCACGGGGGCAACTTCACGCTGGAGGTGGCCGCGCGCGAGCTGAACCTCGCGCATCCCGAGCTGACCGTGCTGCTGCCGCCCATGAGCCTGCGGTCGAGCGGGCCGCCGATCTTCGAGACGGCGGGCATGGAGGTGCATGCCGGCGAGTCGGAGACGTCCGTGATGATGGCCATCGACGCCTCGCTGGTGGGCGACGACCGCGTCGACTACATCCCCCCCGTCGGCCGCGAGTTCCTCGACTATGCGTTCGTCGGCGCCATCAGCCCGGAAGGGGTCTGGGGCAAGCCGAGCCTGGCCACGCGCGAGAAGGGGCAACGGGCCTTCGACGCGCGCGTGCACACGCTGGTGGAGTACGTCCGCGACACGCTGGACCGGGTGGCGCGGCTCAAGGGACGCGCGGGCGCGCCCTCCACCGCGGGCCCCGGAGCCGCGGGGGCCACGGGCCCGGGCGGCTGGCTCGGCTGGGGCCCGTGGGCCATCGGCGACGGCCTCAATGCGCGGTCCACCACGTTCGAGGTCGAGCGGGCGCGCCCGCACACCGCGCTCCTGCCGCTGGCCGCCGTCGAGGCCCATGGTCCGCACCTGCCCGTGGGCTGTGACACGCTCGTCGTGGAGTCGATCGCGCGGCGAGCCGCGGCGCTGCTCGGGCCCGGGACGTATCTCCTGCCGACCATCCCGTTCGGCAGCTCGACGCATCTGCGCGGCACTCCGGGCACGGCGGATCTGTCGCCCGACACGCTGCGCCTGGTCCTGCAGGACGTGGCGGTGGCGCTCCACGAGACGGGCATTCACCGGATCGCGGTGATCGCCGGGCCCGGCCTCGTGTCCGGCACTACCGTCATCCCGTTCGGCAACTTCATCGCGAAGGCGGCGGTGCGCCAGCTCAACCACGAATACCCGGGGATGGACGCGATCTGGGTGCAGCCGCTCGCCGCCGCGGGCCGCGCGCTCGGGAAGATCTTCGAGTCAGCAGGAGCCGACGTGCATGCCGGCGAGGTGGAGACGTCGCTCGCGATGGCCGTGTGCGGCGAGCACGTCGGCGCGGTGCCCGCCGACCACGTGCCGGCGGCCGGGCGCGACGACCTCGATCTGGTGCCCCTGGCCACGCTCGCGCCCACCCTGGTCTGGGGCCGGCCGAGCCTCGCCACGCGCGCGAAGGGTGAGGCCGCGCTGGCGGCCGCCGCGGAGGCCACCGCCGGCTATATCGGCGAGACGCTCGAGACCCTGGGCCGAATGAAGAAGAATGGGCGCTGAGCCGGCGCCCGGCCGCGTACTCCGATGGCCTGGTCGCGGAGGTGATCCATGGTCCTCGAGCTGATTGCGCTGCTGTGCACGGGACTGTTCGCCGGCGCGGCCGTCTACATCACGCTCGTGGAGCACCCCGCGCGGCTCGAGTGCGGACCCGCCGTGGCCCTGGCGGAGTTTCGGCCGAGCTATCGGCGGGCGGCCGCGATGCAAGCGTCACTCGCCGCCGTCGGATCGCTGACGGCGGTGGGCGCCTGGGCCCTGGGGCGGAGCGTGCCCGTGCTCGTCGCAGGCCTCTTGCTCGGCGCGGTGATCCCCTTCACGCTGCTCGTGGTGCTGCCGACCAATACGCGCCTGCTCGACCCCGCGCTCGACCCTCACTCCCCCGAAGCCGCGTCGCTGCTGGCCCGCTGGGGACGACTCCACGCGGTGCGCAGCGTGGCCAGCGTCGTCGCGTTCGTGCTCCTGGCGCTCGATCTCGCCGGGCTCTCTAACCGAGATCACGGCTCAGAGCCGCTCGCCTCGGCGAGGAAGACCTTTCGACCTCGGGGTCGTCGATGTGCACGGCGAGGCCCTCGCAGCCGCAGGCCGTGCTGCTCCGCCGACTCGATCACTCCGCTGCGCAGGCTGTTGGCCGTGAAGAGCGCATCCTCGGGGTCGCCCAGGAAGCAGAGCGCGGCGCCGTCGACTGGTATCGAGGACTGACCCGGTTCGCGGCCGGCATGTGCTCGAGCGCCGCGGTGAGGATCGCGTCGAACGCGCCCATCGTCGACCTGCCGGGAAACGGACTCCTCCGTGTCTGCACGGATGATCGGCTACGACGACCGTGTCAGATGCGGTTCCGCGGGAGCCGAGATGCCAGTCGCTCCATGCACGCCGTCGTCGAGCCGCACGGCTCGTCTGGAAGAGGCCTTCGTGGAGGCTCCGGCGCATCCGGTTGAAGGCGCGACCAAGCACGGCGATCCGTCCCTGCCCTTCTCGCGACCGCTCCGCGAGCGGTCGAGGTCACCAGCACTGACCTGATCAGCCGACGCGCGACATTCGCCGAGATGGTGCCGCATTCGATCGATCCGGCTCAGCATCACATCGAGGCCCGCTTCAGACGCGGGCCGAACACCACGCGTTCATGATGAGCATACGTTCAGCCCTGGAAGCTGACAGTCTTCTCTCCTTACTGCGTACTCCGTTCCGTCTTGACCCCTTCGCCGAGCCGCGCGATGCTTCCTCGGACCGCGGAGTCGAACCGGCGCGGGCAAAGGGGGACCCTCATGAGACAGAGCCGCGATCGCATCCTCACCAGCCATGCCGGAAGCCTGCCTCGCCCTGACGACCTGATCGAGGCGAACCAGTCCCGCGAGGCGGGGACGGTCACGGACGAGCGGGCATTCTCGGCACGGCTCGGATCGGCCGTGGCGGACGTGGTGCGGCGGCAGCGGGAGGCGGGCATCGACGTTCCCGGCGACGGCGAGTACGGCAAGGCGATGGGGCATCGCGTCAACTACCGGGCCTGGTGGAGCTACTCGTTCCAGCGCCTCGGCGGCCTCGAGCTGGGCACCCAGGGGCTCTACGACGTGCCGCCGACCCGGTCGAGCCCCGGCAATGTCGTGCTCACGAGCTTCGGCGATCGCCGCGATCGCCTGCGCTTCGCGGCCGCGTACGCGGATCCCGAGTCCGGCATCACGACCGGACCCCGCCCGCCGCGCTGGCCCGTCTGCGTCGGTCCCCTCACCTATACCGGGCACGAGGCGATCCGGGCCGACGTCCAGCACTTGAAGGCGGCCCTCGCCGCCGCCGGCGTCGAGGAGGGCTTCATGACCTCCATCGCGCCCGGCAGCGCCTCCCGCATCGCCAACCGCCACTACCGGACGGACGAGGAGTTCCTCTTCGCCTGCGCCGACGCCATGCGCGAGGAGTACCGGGCCATCGTCGACGCGGGGCTCATCCTGCAGCTCGACGATCCGGCCATCGCCGAGAACTGGGACATGGTCAATCCGGAGCCCACCGTCGAGGACTACCGGCGGTTCTCGATGGTGCGCGTGGAGGCGCTCAACCACGCCATCCGCGGCCTGCCCGAGGACCGCATCCGCTTTCACCTCTGCTGGGGAAGCTGGCACGGGCCCCACACGACCGACGTCCCGATGCGGGACATCGTCGACGTGATGCTGGCCATCAAGTGCGGCGCCTACTCGTTCGAGGCCGCCAATGTCCGCCACGAGCACGAGTGGAAGGTGTGGCACGACGTCGAGCTGCCCGAGGACAAGATCATCCTGCCGGGCATCGTGAGCCACGCCACCAACGTCGTCGAGCACCCGGAGCTGGTGGCGGAGCGCATCGCGCGCTTCGCGGGCGCGGTCGGCCGGGAGCGGGTCATCGCCTCCACCGACTGCGGCCTCGGCGGGCGCGTCCACCCGCAGATCGCGTGGGCCAAGCTCGAATCGCTGGCCCAGGGCGCGGCCCTGGCCACGCGCCAGCTCTGGAGCTCGGCGCGCATCGAGCGCCCGTCGCGCGGCCGCGCGTCAGCACGCAGCGCAACCCCGAACCGGAGGATCGTCGACCATGGCCAAGAGCAAGAAGGCATCCGCGCGCGTCACCGCGGCGAACCGCGAGCAGGCCGCCGCGGCGGACGCGGCGAAGAGCGTGACCCGCGGCACGGCGATGAAGGCAGCCGCGGCGAAGCAGACGGCCGGCAAGCAGTTCGACAAGACGCGCGCCAAGGCGATCCAGGGGCATGTCCAGGCGCGCGGGCAGCGGCAGCAGGCCAAGCGCGACTCGCGGTGAGCCCCGAGGCGCCGCGCACGGCCCCGGGCTCGTTCGGGGCTAACGCCCATGGCGGAGGTGATCGCGCTCGTCGGCATGGGCCTTCTGGGCTCGGCCCTCGCCGAGAACCTGATCGCGGCGGGCTTCCCCGTGCGCGGATACGACGTGGCGGCAGCCCCGATGCGCGCGCACGCCGAGCGCGGCGGCGTGCTCGCGACCTCGCCGGCCGATGCCGCGCACGGCGCCTCGGTCATCATGACCTGCCTCATGACCGCGGACATCGTCCGCGAGGCGCTCCTCGGGGCGCGCGGCGCACTCGATGCCGCCGCGCCGGGCGCCGTGGTCATCGACGCCAGCACGATCCACCCGGACGGCTCGGCCGCGATCGCCGCGGAGCTGGCGCGGCGGGGCATCGCGATGCTCGACGCGCCCGTCGGCGGATCGAGCGGCCAGGCGCGGCGCCGCGAAGCCCCGCGTGGTCGTGGGCGGGGATCGCGTGGTCTTCGACCGCTGCCGCCCGGTCCTCGACGCGATCGCACGGACGGTCCACTCGACGTGGGCCCGAACGGGTCCGGCGCCCGTGCCAAGCTCGTCATCAACATGGTGCTCGGGCTCAATCGCCTGGCCCTGGCCGAAGGACTGCTCTTCGGCCTGCGCCAGGGACTCGACGGCCCGGCCTTGCTGGCCGTCCTCAAGGACAGCGCGGCCTACTCGCGCGCGATGGACATCAAGGGCGAGCGCATGCTCGAGGGGCGCTACGAGCCGGAGGGCAAGCTTGCCCAGCACCTCAAGGACGTGGACGCTGATGCTCGAGGTCGGCCATGCGGCTCGGCGCCGCCGCTCAGGGCGACCGCGCTCCACCGCCAGCTCCTGCTGGCGGGGGGCGCGCCGGCTGGAGCGAGCGCGACAACTCCTGGATCATGGCCGTGCTCGCGCGCTCATCGAGCCGCCGCCACCTCGATACCGCGACGCCCGCACCGTCGCTCGGCCGAGGCACTAGCGGCGGCCAAGTTGAGGTCTGGCGCCGCCAGCTCGTGCACCAACGATCGGCCAGCCGTCAAGGCTGCTCTGATGCACGAGGCAGCCATCGTCGCATCCGTCATGGACTCACGGCCCCGCAGGCGGGTCGCCGTCGATGATCCAGATGCCGACGGCCGCGGCCCGCCCGACGCGGCCCCGCCTTGACGCGGGCGGACGCGCATACGACTATCGACCCCGATCGACCACTCTCGCGCGAAGGAGCACTCACCATGAACCATGGCCGCATCCAGGGCGTCTTGTCGCCCGTCGTCACCCCGTTCAGGAGCGATCTCAGCCCGGATGCCGAGCGGTTCGTCCGCCACTGCCGGTGGCTCCTCTCGCAGAACGTGGGCCTCGCCGCCTTCGGCACCAACTCGGAGGCCAACTCGCTCTCCGCCGACGAGCGGATCGAGCTCCTCGACCACCTGGTGGCGGCCGGGCTCGACACGTCCCGCATGATGCCCGGCACCGGCTGCTGCGCTCTGCCCGAGACGGTGCGCCTCACCGCGCATGCCATGAAGGTCGGGTGCGCCGGCGTGCTGATGCTCCCGCCCTTCTACTACAAGGGCGTGAGCGACGACGGGCTGTTCCGGAGCTTCGCCGAAGTGATCGAGCGGGTCGGCGATCGGCGGCTGCGCGTCTACCTCTACCACATCCCGCCGGTGGCCCAGGTGCCGATCACCCTCGGCCTGATCGAGCGGCTGCTCAAGGCGTATCCGGACAATGTCGCCGGCATCAAGGACAGCTCCGGCGACTGGGCCAATACGAAGGCGGTCCTGGATGCCTTCGCCGCGTCCGGCTTCGACGTGTTCCCGGGCAGCGAGACCTTCCTCCTCGCGTCGATGCGCGCGGGGGCGGTCGGCTGCATCAGCGCGACGGCCAACATCAATCCCGGCCCCATCGCCCGGCTCCACGCGACGTGGCAGGCCGCGGATGCCGACCGCCAGCAGCAGCGGCTCGACGAGATCCGCACGATCATGCAGAGCTACGTGATGATCCCCGCCCTCAAGGCGGCCATCGCGCACTGGGGCGGCGATCCGGCCTGGACCACCGTCCGCCCGCCCCTCGTCCCGCTCACCGCGGCGCAGGCGGCGGACCTCGTCACGAAGCTCGAGAGCAAGGACTTCCAGATGCCAGGCCTCGCAGGATGCTGAAAAGCATCCTGCGGCTGTTTCAGCAGCCGTCGCCGGACGGTCACGCGTCCCCCGCGGGGGGCGGTGACCCGTCGGGGGCGAGGCTGAGCTTCCGGTAGAGAGAGGCGAGGCTGATCCCGAGCAGATCCGCGGCCTTGCGCTTGTCCAGCCGCGCTTCGTCGAGCACGTCGATGAGATGGCGGCGCTCGAACTGGCGGATCGCCTCGCGAAGATCGCGCGGATGCGCGACCGGCGCCGTCGCCGGATCCTCCGACACGGACAGATCCGCGAGCGAGAGCAGCTCGCCGCCGCCGAGCACCATGGCCCGCTCGAGCGCGTTCTCCAGCTCCCGCACATTGCCCTTCCACGGCCGCGCGGCGAGCGCCCGCAGCGCCTCGCGCTCGACGCCGAGAAAGCCCGTCCCGAGCTTGGCATTGAGCCGCCCGACCAGGTGATCGACGAGCAGTGGAATATCCCCGCGGCGCTCGCGCAGCGGCGGCACCTTGAGCTGCACGACGTCGAGCCGATAGAACAGGTCCTGGCGAAAGCGCCCGCCGAGGACCTCGCCCGGCAGATCCCGATTGGTGCTCGCGATGATGCGGACGTCGACCGGCGCCGGCCGCGTGCCGCCGACGGGCCACACGAGCCGGTCCTCCATCACGCGGAGGAGCTTGACCTGGAGCGGCAGGGGCAGCTCCCCGATCTCGTCGAGCAAGAGCGTGCCGTGATCGGCCGCGACGAACAGGCCCGGATTGGCCTGCACGGCCGTCGTGAACGCGCCGCGCACATGCCCGAAGAGCTGGCTCTCGAGCAGGGCTTCCGGGATCGCCCCGCAGTTGACCGCGATGAAGGGCCGGTTGCGGCGGGCGCTGGCCGCGTGCACCGCGCGCGCGACCAGCTCCTTGCCGACCCCGCTCTCCCCCGTGATCAGCACGGTGCTCGGGGTGCGGGCGCTCCGGGCGATCTGCTCGCGAAGGGCACGCATCACGCCGCTCTCGCCGACGAGGGCCTCCGCGACCGCCCGCGGCTGATGCGCGTCCCGCGAGCGCAGGCGCTCTCTCCACAGGGCCTCGCGCTGCTCGAGCACGCGCTCCACGCGCGCGCTCAGCTCGTCGATGCAGAACGGCTTCTCGAGATAGTCCCATGCGCCGTGCCGAAGGGCGGCGATGGCGGTCTCGAGGCTCGCGTAGGCCGTCATGAGAATGACCGCCGCCCGCGGATTGAGCAGGCGCGAGCGCTCCAGCACCGCGAGGCCCCCGACGCCGGGCATGACGATGTCGGTGAGGATGACGTCGAACTCCTGCTCCGCGATCCGCGAGATCGCCTCCTCGCCGCTGCTCGCGGTCGCCACCTGATACCCGTCGGACGACAGGGACGAGGTCAACATCTCCTGCATGGCAAGAACGTCGTCGACCACGAGAATAGAAGTTGTCATGTTGGCGAGACCCGCGATGGTCGCACGCGGGTCGGGAACCAACATAGCGTCGTTCGCGTTACAAGATCAAGGCCTCCTGCCCTCGCCGCGCGATTCTCACATCTGAGAATCGCGCGCTTACATCTGGTAAATCTCTTCCGCTCCCGTCTCCCTCTCGACGCCACGCGGAGGCAACACCGATTCACCCTGCGCACTCGGCATCGCGCATCACCGCTCGTCGAGCGTCCTCGTCGCCGGGGATGGTGGCGGGCCGGACGCGGACCCGGTCGAAGCACGCGAGCAGCACCTTGCCCGGAGGCATCCCGCGGGGCTTGGACACGTCCCTCACCCGGCAGACGTGCACGTCGACCTTCCCCGCGCGACGCGCCTTCGAGTGCCACGCGGCGAGCGCGGCGGCGCGCTCGACCACCGATTGCGGCAGCTCGGCCAGGCGCTCGGGGTTCCGGACCACGACGTGGCTGCCCGGGGTGCCGCCCGCGACGTGGAGCCAGAGGTCGTCCGGATCCGCCACGTCGAAGGTCAGCAGGTCGTTCTCCTCATCGCCCCTGCCGACGAGGATCTCGAAGCCTTCCACGCGCACGGTCCGGTATGGTCGTCCCCGGCTGGCCAAGGGAGGCTCGCTCACGCTCGCCTGGTATCCATATCCGCTCGCCTCGCCTACGGCTGCGGCTCGCCCACCTCACGCCGGGACGCGCGCCCGCCGGGATCACGCCCGCCGGGGAGGCGGCGAAGCGCTCCAGGTGGTGCTCGGCGTCGCCCCACGTCTGGCCGATCATGGTGAGCCGCCGGAACGTGTGGCTGACCTTCAGCTCCTCGGTCATGCCCATGCCGCCGTGGAGCTGCACGGATTCCTGGCTCACGTGGCGGCACGCATCGGCCACCCGGATCTTCGCCGCCGACACCACGCGCCGCCGCTCGGCCGCATCCGCCGTATCGACCTTCACGCAGGCGAGATAGCTCATGGACCGCGCCTGCTCATAGCTGATCACCATGTCGACCATCCGGTGCTGCAGCGCCTGGAAGCTTCCGATGGGCACCCCGAACTGGCGGCGCGTCTTGAGGTAGTCGAGCGTCGCGTCGTTGGCGTAGCGGATCGCCCCCACGGACTCGGCGCAGAGCAGCGCGGTGGCGTAGTCGGTGACCTCCTCGATGAGGGGGAGCCCCGCCCCTTCGAGGCCCAGCAGCGCGTCGCGGCCGACCGCGACACCGGAAAAGCTCACATCGGCGGCGCGCTGCTCGTCGATGGTGCGGAATTCCTTGACCGTCACGCCGGGCGCATTCTTGTCCACGAGAAACAGGCTCACGCCCTGGCGATCGGTGCCGGCGCCGGAGGTCCGGGCGGAGACCACCAGCACGTCGGCCGCGGCCCCGTGCAGGACCACCCGCTTGTCGCCGTCGAGCGTGAAGCCGTCGCCCGTGCGGCGGGCGCGCAGGCCCACCTGGGCCAGGTCATAGCGCGCGCCGGGCTCGATGTGCGCGAAGGCCATGCGGCACTGGCCCTGCGCGATCATGGGCAGGAGGCGCTTCTGCTGAGCGGGCGAGCCCCCCCGCGCCACGAACTGGCCGCCGATCCCCACCGTCGGCAGGTAGGGCTCGACGATGAGCCCCTCCCCGATCGCCTCCATGACGACCATCACGTCCACCGCCGAGCCGCCGAAGCCGTCGTGCTCGGCGGGAAACGGCAGGCCCATGAGGCCCATCTCGGCCAGCTTGCCCCAGGCCTCCTCGCTCCATCCCTTGGGCGACGCCACGATCTTGCTGCGCGCGTCGAACGTGTAGTCGTTGGTGATGAAGCGCTTGAGGCTGTCCGCGAGAAGCTGCTGCTCCTGCGAGAGATCGAAGTTCATCGCGTTCTTCCGTCCTCAGAGCCCGAGCGTCGCCTTGGCGATGATGTTCCGCTGGATCTCGTTGGAGCCGGCGTAGATCGAGGTCTTCCGCATATTGCAGTAGCGCGCGGCGAGGCGCGCGGTGAAGTGGTCGAAGTCCATGTTGTCGACCGGGCGGAACGCCTGGGCGAAGGGCCCCGCCGCCTGCATCATCAGCTCGCTGAGCGCCTGCTGGATCTCCGTGCCCTTGATCTTCAGCATCGAGACCTCGGCCCCCGGCGGCCGCCCGCCGCGGAGCTGGTCGAGAAAGCGCAGGTTGGTGATCTCGAGCGCCATCAGCTCGACCTCCACGCGCGTGAGGCGGTCGCGGAAGCGCGTGTCCTCCATGAGGGGCTTGCCGTCCTTGAGCTGGCGCGCGGCCACCTCCTTGAGCGTGTTCAGCTCGCGCTTGGAGTTGCCGATCCGGCCCGTGCCCATGCGCTCGTGGCCGAGGAGGAACTTCGCCACCGTCCAGCCCTTGCCCTCCTCGTGGACGAGGTTCTCGACGGGCACCTTGACCTCGTCGAAGAACACCTCGTTGACGTCGTGGCCGCCGTCCATCAGGATGATCGGCCGCACGGTGATCCCCGGCGTGCGCATGTCGATGAGCAGGAACGAGATCCCCTCCTGGCGCTTGTCGCTCTTGGCATCGGTGCGCACGAGGCAGAAGATCCAGTCCGCGAAGTGCGCCTGGGTGGTCCAGATCTTCTGGCCGGTCACCACGTAGTGATCGCCCTGCCGGACCGCGCGCGTCTTGAGCGACGCGAGGTCGGAGCCCGAGCCGGGCTCGGAATAGCCCTGGCACCAGAAGTCCTCGCCCTGGTAGATCCGCGGCAAGTAGCGGCTCTTCTGCGCGTCGGTGCCGAAGCGCAAGAGCACGGGCGCGCACATCCGCAGGCCGAACGGGATCAGCGGCGGCGCGCCCGCGTAGCCCATCTCCTCTTCGAAGATGTAGCGCTCGACCACGGTCCAGTCGGTGCCGCCCCACTCACGCGGCCACTCCGGCGCGACCCACCCCTTCTTCGCGAGGATCTTGTGCCAGCGCAGCAGATCCTCCTTGTTCATCTCCCGGTAGTTCACCACCTTGTCGCGCAGCTCGGTGGGGAGGTTCTCGGACAGCCACCCGCGCACCTGGTCCCGGAATGCCGTTTCCTCGGCCGAATAGTTGAGGTCCATGGAGCTCTCTCCTCTCTAAGTGGGGTCCGTCAGGCGATGCCGAGGAAGGCGCGCGCGTTATCGCTCCGGAGCCGGCCGAGCGTGCTCGGCCCGAGCGCCAGCGGGGCCAGGGCGCCGACCGGATCGCGCGTGCCCATGCGGAAGGGATAATCGCTGCCGAGAACCACCCGCTCGTCTCCGAGGCTGTCGAGGATGAGCTTGAGGCCCCGAGGAGAATGCGTGAGCGTGTCGACGTAGATCCGGCCCATGTACTCGCTCGGCTTCTTCGGGATCGACGCGCGGCCTTCGGCCGTCACGTCCCAGCCGTGGTCCACGCGTCCCAGGACGAAGGGGAATGCTCCGCCGCCGTGCGCGAAGCACCAGCGCAGACGCGGCCAGCGCTCGATGACGCCGCCGTAGATCACGCGCGTCATGCAGAGCGCCGTCTCCAGCGGGAAGCCGAGGGACTGCATCAGGTTGTACTTCTTGAATCGCTCGCCGCCGAGCACGGGTGCCGTGGGGTGGACGAAGAGCGCCACGTCGAGCGCGGCGGCCGCCTCCCACACGGGGTGCAAGGCCTCATCGTCGAGGTCGCGCCCGTCGACGTTGCCGCCGACCTCGATGCACGGGAACTTGAGCGCTCGAGCCACGCGCTCCAGCTCCTTCACCGCGAGATCGGGCGACTGGAGCGGCAGCGTGCCGGCACCCAGGAAGCGGTCCGGGATGCCGCGCCACGACCGCCGCGATGTTGTCGTTCTGCATCCGGCAGAACTCGGCCGCCGCCGGCCCGTCGGCCGAATAGCAGAAGAGCGGCGGAGGCGGCGAGAGCACCTGCCGCTCGATGCCCGTCTTGTCCATGTCGGCGATGCGCCGGACGGGATCGAAGCTGTCGGGCCCCAGGTTCCGATTGAACGTCTCACCGAGATAAAGCTGGCACTGCGTCGTCGGATCGCCGACCAGGCGCGGCCAGTTCTTGCCGCCGAATCGCGCGGCCCAATCGTCCCAACGTGGAGGCAGGATGTGAGTGTGGACGTCGATGGCCCCATTCATGGGGCCGATCGTGCCACGGCCAATGCAACGCGTCAACCGCCGCTTGCGCGCCGCCGCTGGCGCGGAAGGGTACAGGGAGCATCGGCGCGGGCGTCCGGCCAGAAAGAAGGGCTCATTCCCAGGCGGCGCGGGAGTTAGACTCGGACAGCCATGAGCAACGACACCTCGAACGAGGCGGCTGCCGCGCGCCTCCGCGTGGCCTTGGAGCTCTTCGAAACCGGGGTCGAGATGAAGCGGCAGAAGCTTCGTCGCGATCACC
>CAWIZN010000015.1:0-16978 GCA_963840495.1 uncultured Candidatus Rokubacteria bacterium | reverse complement strand
GCTGTAGCGGATCCGGGGGTCGAGATAGCCGTACAGCAGGTCGACCGCCAGGTTGATGGTCATGAACATCACCGCGATGAACAGGATGGTGCTCTGGGTGAGCGGGTAGTCGCGCTGGTAGATGGACCAGAGCACGAGCCGTCCGATTCCCGGCAGCGTGAAGACCTCCTCGATGACCACGGTGCCCCCGAGCAGGATGCCCACCTGGAGCCCGACCACCGTCACCACCGGAATGAGCGCGTTCTTGAGCGCGTGCTTCAAGATCACCGCCCGCCCCGCGAGCCCCTTGGCCGAGGCCGTTCTGACGTAGTCCGAGCGCAGCACGTCGAGCATGCAGGCGCGGGTCGTCCGCGCGATGCTCGCCGCGCTCGCCGTGCCGAGGCAGAGCGCGGGCAAGAGCATGATCGTCAGGTTCCGCCGCGGGTCGGTGAAGAAGTCGACCCAGACGACCGGCGGCATCCAGCGCAGGGTGAGCGAGAAGAGGAGGATCAGCATGGTCCCCTGCCAGAAGACGGGGACGGACAGCCCGAGGAGCGTGCCGACGCGTGTCACGTTGTCGATGGCCTTGTCGCGGCGGACGGCAGAGAGGATGCCGGCGGCGATGCCGAGCACGAGCGAGAAGGCGACGGCGAGCCCGGTCAGCTCGATGGTCACGGGCAGGCGCTCGAGGATGAGCTCGAAGACCGGCTTGCCGGTGCGCCAGGACGTGCCGAGGTCACCCTGAGCAAGCTGGCCGAGCCAGCGCCCGTATTGCACCCACCACGGCTGATCGAGGCCGAAGAAGCGCTTGAGCTCGGCCACCATCGCCGGGCTCACGATGGCGTCGGCGCCGATCATCTGCTCGACGACGGTGCCGGGGATCAGCCGCAGCATGAGGAAGATCAGGAGCGTCAGCCCGGCCAGCGTGAGGGCCATCGAGTACAGCCGGACGACCAGGTAGCGGGTCATTCGATAGGAGGGGGCCTCGACGGCCCCCTCCTAGACCTCCCCCACATCGGGTTGCGCCGGCGAAGCCGGCGCTCGGAGCGCCCGCATCGCTCGCCGGCCCCGATCGGGGTCCGCACCGCCGCGTTCTTCGGCACTGCGGGTCAAGCCTTGTCGAGCCAGACGCCCTCGAAGCCGTAGAGCAGCGTGGTCGGGTGCTGCTTGAAGCCCTTGACGGACGTCTGGGTGAAGTCGATGGTGTCGGCGGAGAAGAGCCACAGATGCGGCACGTTCTCCAGGATCATGATCTGGGCGCGGTCGTAGATCTCCTTGCGCTTCTTCGGATCCATGGTGCGGCGCCCGTCCTCGAGGACGGCGTCCAGCTCGGGCACGCTCCAGCTATTCCAGTTCTGGCCCTTCGTCGAGTGCAGCGCGCGGAAGAACGCGGTGTCGGGATCGGCGTAGCCCGGCGTCGTGTTCATCGTCATGTCGAAGTCCTTGGCGAGCCAGCGCTTGATCCACACCGCGTACTCGACGTTCTCGATCTCCGCGGTGATGCCGACCTTCTTGAGCTGCGCGGCGACGACCGGGGCCCCCGAGACCATGGTGGGGAAGGTCGGGATCACGCCGAGCTTCACGGTGAAGCCGTTGGCGAACCCCGCGTCGGCGAGGAGCTTCTTCGCCTTGTCGACGTCGGGCTTGTAGTAGCGCATCCACTGCTCTTCCGGGAGCTGCCACTGCTTCATGGGCGCCGTCGCGGGCGCGGTGAGCCGGCCGAAGCCGGAGGCGGCCACGCGCATGACCTGGCCGCGGTCCACCGCCCAGCTGATCGCCTGGCGCACGCGGACGTCCTTGAGCGGCCCCCGCGACGCATTGATGTTGAGGAAGTCGTAGCCGAGGCGCGAGCTGCGGTAGCCGGTCAGCGCCTTCTCGTCCTTCAGGAGGTTGTAGTTCTTGTTGTCCTCGATGAACGCGTGCTGGATCTGCCCGGTGCGCAGCGCCGCGACGATATTGGCCTCGTCGGGGATGATGCGAAGGTTCACCTCGTCGAGGTAGGGCAGGCCCTTCTTGAAGTAGCCCGGGTGGCGCTTCAGCACCATCTGCTGCTCGACCTTCCAGTCGACGAGCATGAAGGGCCCGGTGCCGAGCGCCGCCTTGTTGAGATCCCCGTGCTTCTTGATCCCCGCCTCGCTGATGATGAAGCCCCAGAAGCCGCCGAGCGCCGCGAGCATCCCCGCGAACGGCTCCTTGGTGGTGAACTTGACGGCGTACTTGCCCGCCGGCTCCACCTTGTCGACGGCGATGAAGTCGGACTTGCCCGGCGACTTCTCGAAGAGGCGGTCGAACGTGAACTTGACGTCGGCCGACGTCATCTCCTGGCCGTCGTGGAACTTGACGCCCTGGCGGAGCTTGAAGGTCCACGCGAGGCCGTCCTTGCTCACCTCCCACGACTCCGCGAGCTCGGGGACGGGGTTCATGTCCCCGTCGAAGCGGACGAGCTGGTTGTACATCATGGGCGAGCGCCGGCTGCGCGAGAACGCGGGCACGAGCTGGGGGTCGAGCCCCGTCGCCTCGTTGTTCTGGGCGGAGATGAAGACGCCGCCGGGCTTGGGCGTCTGCGCGAGGGCGGGCCGCCCGAGGCTCAGCGCGCCGGCGGCGAGGCCGCCCGCCTTGAGGAGCTGGCGCCGGGTGAGTCGGCGGGGATCGAAGGAGCCGGAGTCGGTCGTCATGGTCGTTCTCCTCTACTGCGCGTTGGGGTCGAGGATGTCACGGAGACCGTCGCCCAGCAGGTTGAACGCGAGCACGGTGACCATGATCGCGATGCCGGGGAACACGGAGATCCACGGCGCGGTCTCGAGGTAGGTGCGTCCCTCGTTGAGCATATTGCCCCACGACGGCGTGGGAGGCTGGGCGGACAGCCCCAGATAGGAGAGCGAGGCCTCGATCAGGATGGCCTGGGACAGCGCCACCGTGCCCTGCACCACGAAGGGCGAGATCACGTTGGGCAGGATGTGCTTGAGCGCCACGACCCAGCGCGTGGCGCCGAGCGCGCGGATGGCCTCGACGTACTCCTTCTCTCGCTCGGACAGCACGGGGCCGCGCATCACGCGGGCGAAGAGCGGCGTGTAGACGATGGCGATGGCCACGACGGCGCTGTTCACCCCGGGGCCGCGCATGGCCGCGATGCCGACGGCGAGGAGCAGGCCGGGGATGCTGAAGAAGACGTCCATCACGCGGTTGATGGCATTGTCCCAGGCGCCGCCCAGGTAGCCCGCGGCGAGCCCGAGCGCGCCGCCGAGCAGCATGGCCACGCCGATGGACGCGCCGGCGACGTACAGCGAGATGCGCGAGCCGTAGATCACGCGGCTCAGGATGTCCCGCCCGAAGCGATCGGTGCCGAAGGGAGCCTTCCAGCCGGGCCGCGCCTCGACCAGGTCGAAGTTCTGCTCATCCGGTGGATAGGGAGCGATGTTGCCCGCAAAGAGGGCAGCGAAGAGGATGGCGAGGGCGGAGAACGCGCCGGCGAGAACGAGACCGCTCCGAGCCACGCGCCGAACCGGGCGAGCCCATCGGATTCGCGCCGGGTCGACCGCCGGCGCGCCGATCACTCGCTCGGTCCTGGCCTCCACGAGCGTGAGCCTAGGCGCGACGTTCTCCGCTGTCAACCACTACCGCCGAGCCTCCTTTCAATGTCACCGCCCGGCGCGGATTGCGGGCAGCACCTTCTCGCCAAAGAGCTGCACCGAGTGCAGCGGATCCGACGCCACGCTCACCGTGAACATCAATCGCTTCGCACCCGCGGCTTCGGCCCGGCGCACCTGCGTCAGGCATTCCTCCGGCGTCCCGCTCACCGCCAGCCGGCCCGCGAGGTAGTCGAGGAGGCCGAGCTCGTTCACGAGCGCCGCTTCCGCGTCGCCCGGCCGCGTGCTGAACCGGCGGCGCAGCTCGCTGACCGCCTCCTGATACTGCGGCGGCACGCCCCGCTTCGCGGGGTTCGTGTTGCCCATGATGTATGCGGTCACGAACGCGAGGATCGCGCCGAGCTTGCGGCGGGCCTCCTCGCGGTCCTCGTTGCAGTCGAGGCCCGCGATCTGCCAGATCTCCACCTCGTCGGGGCGCCGGCCCGCCGCCTGCGCGGCCGCCACCACCGCCCCCTCGGACTCCCTCACGTTCTCCGCGGCGAGGCCGTAGTTGATGAAGACGCCGTCCGCCGTCGCGCCCGCCGCTCTCCACGAGGCCGGGTGCGACGCCGCAACGAAGACCGGGCTCGGCTGCTTCACCCAAGGGAGGTGCGCCGTCGTCCCGCCGCGATACGACGCGGGGCGCCCGCGGAGGAGCTCCTTGATGAAGGTGATGGCCTCGGCGAGCTCGCTGGCGGGCAGGCCCGCCGCGCCAAGGTTCCGCACGCCGCTGTGCCCGGTGCCAATGCCCAGCACCACCCGGCCCGGCGCGAGCAGGTCCACGGACGCGGTGGCCGCCGCCGACACCGCGGGCTGACGCGTCACCGGGTTGGTCACACAGAGCGCGATCCGCGCCGTTCGCGTCGCCTCGGCCACCAGCGTCGTCGCGACCCACGGGTCCATCGCGTTGCCCGGCGTGTCGGCGATGCCGATCATGTCGTAGCCGAACCGGTCCGCCGCCTCCGCCATGCCGCGGACCAGCGCAACGTCATACGGCCAGAAGAAGAAGCCGATCTTCATCTCTCTGCCTCCGTAGGGTTACGCCGACGCGCCGGGCGCGGCGGAGACTTGCCTCCGCCGCGGCATGCTCCGGAGCGCAGCGGATGCACGCGGCAATCGATGAGCCGGCGGTAGCTCGGAGCGTGGCGTGGCCGCAAGCCGTCGCGCCGACTCTACAGCCGGACGTGCCGGCTGGGCGTCAGAGAGCCGAGCGGCACGCCGGTGGCGTTCGCCGGGCGGGATGCTATGCTCGGCGCGCTCGACCCAACTCGATGAAGGAGACGCCTGATGTCCAGCACATTTCTCTACCGTCTTCCGGTGGAGCAGACGCAGTGGAAGGTGGACGGCCAGACGACCACGTCCTTCACGTGGGAATACGAGGACGGCAGCGCCGACCTCCTGCGGCTCTACGCCAAGGGCAAGAAGCAGCAGTGGGATGCCGCGGAGCGGATCGACTGGTCCCTCGAGGTGGATCCCGACAACCCGATGGGCCTCGACGACAAGACCATCGCGATCTACGGCACCGACCTCTGGAACCGGCTGACCGACAAGGAGCGCGCCCACGTCCGGCGCAACCTGCAGGCCCATACCCTGTCGCAGTTCATGCACGGCGAGCAGGGCGCCCTCATCGCGACGTCGAAGATCGTCCAGACGGTGCCGAACATCGAGGCGAAGTTCTACGCCGCGACCCAGGTCATGGACGAGGCGCGGCACGTCGAGGCGTATGCGCGGCTGCTGCACGAGAAGGTCAAGCTCGCCTACCCGATCACGCGCACCCTGGCGCTCCTGCTCGAGAGCACCATCACGGACCGGCGCTGGGACATGACCTATCTCGGCATGCAGGTGCTGATCGAGGGCCTGGCGCTCGCGGCCTTCCAGCGCATCCGGGACTCGTCGTCGAACACGCTCGCCGCCTCGGTCAACGCCTACGTCATGCAGGACGAGGCGCGGCACGTCGCCTTCGGCCGGATCGCCCTGCGCGACTACTATCCCCAGCTGACGGACGCCGAGCGCGACGAGCGGGAGGAGTTCGTGGTCGAGGCCTGCTACCACATGCGCGACCGCTTCAACCAGCCCGAGGTGTGGGACAACCTCGGCCTCCCCGTCAAGGAATGCGTCGAGGCGGTCGAGCAGTCCGAGTACATGCGCCTCTTCCGCACGCGCCTGTTCTCGCGCATCGTCCCCACCGTCAAGGACATCGGGCTCTGGGGCCCGCGGGTGCGCAAGGCCTACGAGGACATGGGCGTGATGGAGTTCGCCTCGCTCGACGCCCAGGCCATGCTCGACAACGACAACCGCGTGGCCGAGGAGTTCGACGCCAAGCGCTTCGTCGCCCAGGCCCTCGCCACCGAGTAAATCATCGGAGGGGCCTCGACGGCCCCCTCCGAACCTCCCCCAGAAATCGGTTGCGCCGGCGAAGCCAGCGCCCGAACGGCGGTTCCTCCGACGCGCTCATAGACGAGCCGGCGCCGCGCCCACACGGCCAGGCCTACATCTGCCCCGCGTACTCCGCCTTGTCGACCACCGCCTCGATCAGCGTGAAGCGGTCGCTCGCGAGCGCGGCCCGGCATGCCGCGGCCAGCGCGGTCCGGTCGGTGACGCGCACGCCGTGCCCGCCGTACGCGCGGGCGACGGCGACCAGGTCGGTGGCGGGAAAGTCGACGCCGAGGTTGCCGAGACCCATCCGCCGCTGCTTCAGCTCGATCAGCGCGAGCGAGCGGTCGGCGAAGCAGACGATCGTGAGCGGCAGTCCGAGGTCGCGCAGCGTCGCCAGCTCACCGATGGTCATCTCGAGGCCGCCGTCGCCGGTGAAGCACACGACGGGGCGGTCCGGCCGCGCCAGCTTGGCCCCGATCGCCGCCGGCAGGCCATAGCCCATCGTGGCGAGGCCCGTCGACTGGAGCAGGCCGTACGGCTCGTAGCACTGCCAGACCTGGCTCAATAGTATTCGGTGCGAGCCCGTGTCCACGGTGGCGAGGGTCTCGCGCGGAAAGACGCTCCGGCAGGTCGCCACGACGGCGTGCGGCCCCCAGCTCGCGGCATCGGGCGGGCGCAGCGCGGCGTCGATCTCGCCGCGCACGGAGCCCGGCAGCCCGTCGAGCCAGGTGCTCCCCGCGCGATCGGGGATCGCGGACGCGAGCCCGCCCAGCGCCGGCCGGAGATCGGCGACGAATTCGAGCTTCGCGCGATGGACGCCGTGCTCGTTGGGCGCCCAGCCGATCTCGGCGGAATCGGTCCGCGCGTCCCAGGGCTGGATCCAGGAGTCGCGCATCTCGACGGGATCGTAGCCGAGACACAGGATCAGGTCCGCGGCGTGGAGCGCCTTGAACAGCGCCCGATCGGCCACCGGCGAGAGCCCGGCGCCGCCGATCACGAGCGGATCGTCCTCGGCCACCACACCCTTGGCCTTGTAGGTCGTGATGACCGCCGCGCCCGCGCGCCGCGCGAGCGCGGCCAGCTCGGCGTGAGCGCCGTGGTGGAGGATGCCGAGACCGGCCAGGATCAGCGGGCGCTCGGCGCTCGCCAGCCAGCCCACGAGCTGGTCGAGCTCCGGGCCCGCGGCGAGGGCCGCCGGCGCCCGGCGCGGCAGGTCGCCGGGCGGCGCCTCCATGACCGCGCCGGCCACGCGCACCGGGACGTTCAGATGGACGGGCCCGGGCACGCCGCTCGTGGCGAGCGCAATCGCGCGGTCGACGAGCGCGCCCGCGCCGCGCTCCCCGAGCGTGACGCTGCACTTGGTGATCGGCGCGAGCAGCGCGCCCTGGTCGAAGACCTGATGCGTGTAGGTCGCCGTGGTGCCCGCGTCGAAGGCCGCGGTGAGCACGATCATCGGCGTGCGGTCGAGATACGCGTGGGCGACGGCCGTCACCAGGTTGGTGACGCCCGGCCCGATCGTGCCGACCAGGACGCCCGGCGTCCGCGTGAGCTGCGCCACCGCGTCGGCCATGAAGCCGCCCGCCGTCTCGTGCTTGACCAGGTGAAACGCGATGCCGGCGCGCGCGAGCGCGTCCATGACCGTCAGCACCTCGCCGCCGGGGATGCCGAAGGCGTGCCGGGCTCCGGTCTCGCGGATGCGCTGCGCGATGTGGTCGGCGACGGTCGTCACGAAGCTCGCTCCTGAATCGGAAAGTGGGCGGTCAGTCCGGGTACTATACCCCGGCATGATAGTCCTGACGGGCCGGCCGCTTGAACGCGTGCCGCGGGCCGGTGCATACTCCCCCGTAGCCGGCGCACCCACACCCGAGGGAGGCCCACATGACGCGCATCGCCTACTTCAACGGCAAGTTCGTGCCCGAGACCGAGGTGGTCATCCCCTACCGCGACCGCAGCTTCAACCGCGGCGACGGCTGCTTCGACATGACGCGCACCTTCGACGGGCGCATCTTCCGCCTCCAGGAGCACGTGGAGCGCCTCTACCGCTCGCTGCGCTATCTGCGCATCGACATCGGCCTCGAGCCCAAGGAGGTCGTCGCGATCAGCGAGGAGGTCGTCCTGCGCAACGAGCCTCTCCGCGCCGCCGCCGGCGACTGGTGGCTCGCCCAGCGCGTGAGCCGCGGCGTCGACGCGATCGGCGACGAGGGCTGGGCGCATACCGGGCCGCAGGTCATCGTCGACTGCACGCCGCTGCCGCTGAAGGCCCGGGCGCCGCAGTTCCGGGATGGGATCGACGTGGTGATCCCCTCGATCCGCCGCATTCCGCCGCCGATGCTGAGCCCGCGCGCCAAGACCCACAACTACCTGAACCTCATCCTCGCCGACAAGGAAGTCAAGGCCGCGCAGCCGCAGGCGTGGTCGGTGCTGCTCGACGAGAACGGCAACCTCTGCGAGGGGATCGGCAGCAATATCTTCGTGGTGCGCGACGAGCGGATCTACACGCCGCGCGAGAAGTACGTCCTGCCCGGCGTGAGCCGGCGGACGGCGATGGAGCTCGCCGCGCAGCTCGGCCTGACCGCGGAGGAGCGCGACCTCGACGTCTACGACGCGGTCACCGCCGACGAGGTCTTCCTGACCTCGACCAGCCTCTGCATCTGCCCCGTCCGCTCGGTGAACGGCCAGGTGATCGGCGACGGCCGCGTGCCCGGTCCGGTGACCAAGCGCATCACGCAGGCGTACGTCGATTACGTCGGCACCGATTTCGTGGCCCAGTACCTGTCCCGGCTCGCCTGATCCGCGGCGCCGCCGCCAACCCGCTTCGAGGAGACCCAGATGGCCGAGAGTGAGAGCTACCGGAAGGGCATGGAGATGCGCCGCCGCCTCCTCGGCGACGCCTACGCCAACCGCGTGAGCAGCACGACCTACGCCGATCCCCGCATGAAGAAGTTCATCGACCTCGCGGCGGAGACCGTCTTCGGGACGATCTGGACGCGCCCGGGCCTGGATCTGAAGACGCGCACCCTCATCACGCTGGTCTCCGACGCCGCCACCGGCCGCGAGCCCGAGCTGGCCATCCACCTGCGAATGGCGCTTCGCCAGGGATGGACCGAGGACGAGCTGACGGAAGTGCTGCTGCACCTCATGGGCTATGTCGGCGCGCCGCTCACGCGGGATGCCATGCTGGTGGCGTGCAACGTCTTCGCCGAGGTGAAGAAGGAAGCCGCGGCGGGCTGAGCGGGGCCGGTGCAGCGCGGCGGCGGCGCCGGCCACACGTGGCCCTTGCCACCTGCCAGGCGAAGTGAGATGCTCGTCGAGCAGCGGCCGCGGCCGGCCCTGGTGAATCGAACCAGGAGCGCCGGTGGGCCGCGGGTGACAGGCCTAACGGCGAGCTGATCTTGGTCCGGGGAGAGCCCGTGCCGCGCTGTCCGAGCGGCATCGCGGCGTGCTCTGAAGCGCCATGGCAGTGTCCCGCCGGCAACAAGCTTGCGCCCGGGAGCGCCGGGCGGAATGACGTCCCCGAAGCCCCGGAGGTGCGGGTGCCGCGCCCGTCTCGGAGGGAGCGCGTCCTGTCCGTCCGACACGAAACCGCGCCGGAACCGCAGTGAGGACCACAGGCTTCTCCGCCCCCCGTCGGCGGCCATATTCGCCCACGGGGCACTTGCCCAAGGGAGGACCGCGATGAGGACGGCCACTGACACGCGTTCAACGATCCCATCTCCTCGGTGTCGTTGGCTTGGCCTCGGCCTGGTCGGGGCGCCCGGATGCCTCCACGTCGACGAGGGGCGAGCGGCATCCCGAGGCCGTGGACCTGCTCATGGAGGGCGGCGCCGTCGTCACGATGGACCCAGAGTGTCGCGTCATCGAGGACGGAGTCGGCGCGATCCGGGGCGACCCGATCGTCGCCGTCGGCACGCAGGCGGAGCTCGCGGGCCGCTACGCACCGGCGAGTCGCCTCGACGGCCGCGGCAGCTGATCCTCCCCGGCCTCCTCAACGGTGGCACCCACGCGCCCATGGATGCTTCTTTCGGGGACTGGGCGATGACTTGCCCCTTCAAGATTGGCTCGAGCAGTACATTTTCCCCGCCGAGGCCAAGAACGTGAGCGAGGAGCTCGTCACCTGGGGCACGCGCCTGGCCGCCCTCGAGATGATCAGGACCGGCACCACCACCTGCGCCGACATCTACTACTTCGAGGATGCCATCGCCCGCGCGACGCGGGACGCCGGCCTGCGCGGCGTGCTGGGCGAGGCCATCCTCGATGGCCGGGCCCCCGACCACGCGACACCCGCGGCGGCGCTCGCCTATACGGAGCGCTTCCTCGAACGCTGGAAGGGTGACCGCCTCGTCCGCGCCGCCGTCGCGCCGCACTCGATCTACCTCGCGTCGGAGGACACGCTCCGGAAGTCGTTCGCGCTGGCCCGGCGCTTCGGCGCGCCGATCCTCATCCACGTGGCGGAGACGAAGCGCGAGGTCGACGAGAGCCGCGCCCGCCACGGCCTGTCCCCCGTGGGGTATCTGGAGCGGCTCGGGCTCCTCGGCCCGGACGTCGTGGCCAAGCATTGCACGTGGGTGGACGCGGAGGACATCGCGCTGCTCGCTCGCAGGGGCGTGGGCTGCGTGTACAACCCGTCGAGCAACATGATGCTGGCCAGCGGCGTGGCGCCCGTGGTGGATCTCCTCGCGGCGGGCGTGGCGGTGGTGGGGCTGGGCACCGACGGGCCCGCCGGCAGCAACAACGACATGAACCTCATGGAGGAGATGGACCTCGCCGCCAAGCTCCAGAAGGTCGCCCGGCGCGACCCGCGCGCGCTGAACGCCCGCCAGGTGCTCGAGATGGCCACCATCGGCGGCGCCCGCGCGCTGCACATGGAAGCCGAGATCGGCTCGCTCGAGCCGGGCAAGAAGGCGGACCTCATCGTCCTCGGCCTGAGCGCCCCCCACGCCGTGCCGCTGCCGATCTCTATGCCCAGATCGTCTACGCGCTGAAGGGCAGTAACGTCGAGACGGTCGTCGTCGGGGGCCAGCTGCGTGATGCAGAACCGCCGCGTCCTCACCCTCGACGAGGAGGCGGTCATCGCCCGGGCGCGCGCGTATGGCGAGCGCGTCAAGCGGTCGCTGGGCAAACAGAATCGGACGGGCGTGTAGAACAATGCGGGCTAGGGCCGGGCGAGATAGTCGCGCGCGAGTCCCTTCGCGTAGCCGTCGAGCAGTCGGTGCATCTCGCGCATCGACTGCTCGGCGGCCTGACGCTCGCCGGGGGTGGTGATGTACTTCAGGATGGCGCCTTCCGTCTCGCCCGCTTCCTCGCGCTCGACCTCCTCGTGCACGAGGTAGTTCATGGCCCCCCACTCCGGGCGGCAGCCGTAGTGCTCGGTCAGCCCGTGACCGACCGTCCGCGCGACCTCCACCACCTCGGCTTCGATGAAGGCGGTGGTGCAGAGCGAGGCGCTCCAGGGGATCTCGTGGGCGAGGCGGCGGAAGTACGCGAGGATGTCCTGCATCTCGACCATGGGGGTGACGCCATCCCACGCCTCGCGAGGATATCCCATGTCGTCACCGATCCGCATGTAGAGCTCCACGTGATCCGGCGTGCCCCCGACCTGGCCGCGGAAGTAGCCGAGGTCCTCCACGAGCAGGTGGCGCGCGCAGTCCTTGCGCACGGCGAGCTCGTCGCAGCGCGAGTGGATGCCGCTGAACATCCGCGGGAACCAGCAGATCAGGAAGTACCACTGCGAGACGTGGCCCCACGCCTGCGCGCGGGAGAGCGTGCCCGCGGCGAAGCGCTTGAAGTATTCCGACTCGCGAAAGGCGTTGCGCGCGAGCAGCTCCGTTTTCACGGCCTCGAACCATTCCGTTGTCATCGCGGTCCTCCCTGCGCCTTCCCCGTGTCCTGGCGCGCCGAGGGTTCCCGGCGCCGCGATGGCGCCGGCCCCAGGCAATCCTGAGCCCGGCAGGCCCGAGAATCAAGCCCGACGCGAAAACACCGCGAAACCGCACCGAGGATAAGCTTCTCAACACCAACGTCTAGGATGCTGAGGTTGCAGGGTTCGAGGTCTCGAACGGCGCGCGGGCCGATGGACGAACGTAACGAACTCGGGCAGCAGGCGGCCCGCGTGCTCCAGCTTGTAGCCGAGCGCGCGGCGGACCTGCAGGTATTGGCCCAGCCGGTGACGGAGGCGAGTCATGGCGCACCGACCGGCCAGGGCCGGGCGTCTACCTCCGAGGCTGAACGCGGATGCGTGTCACGCGCCCATCATGAGGGCCACCGCGATCTCGGCGGTCTTCTGGAGATCCGCCACCGCGATCGACTCGTTCACCGTGTGGATGTCCGTCATCCCGATCGCCAGGTTGACGCACCGGATCCCCTTCTCGTTGAAGGTGTTCGCATCGCTGCCGCCGCCGCTGACGCCGAGCGACGGCTCGAGGCCCGCGCGGGCGATGGCGCCGACGGCCTCGCGAACAATCGCCTCGTCCCCGGACACCTGATAGGCGGCGTACTCCTGCTTGATGGTCGCCTCCACCGTGGCGCCGGCGCTGCGCGCCCCGTCCTGTAGCGCCATCCGCAGGGAGTCGACCAGCGCCGCGAGCTTGCCGTTGTCGCGGCTCCGGGCCTCGGCCTCGATCTCGGCCAGCCCGGGCACCGAGTTCCGGGCGGTGCCGCCCCGGATGAGCCCGACATTGGACGTGGTCTCGGCGTCGATCCGCCCGAGCCTCATGCGCCCGATGGCGGCGGCCGCCGCCGCGATGGCATTGATGCCGTGCTCGGGCGCCGCCCCGGCGTGCGCGGCCCGGCCGATGAACCGCGCGTGGATCGAGCAGTAGGCCGGCGCGGACACGGTGACGTGCCCCGGCGGCCGCGTGTCATCCATCGTCACGCCCATGCGGGCCGTGAGGCGCCCGGCGTCGAAGGCCACGGCGCCCGCGTGCCCGCGCTCCTCCCCCCACGTGAGGACGAGATCCACGTCGCGGTGCGGCAGGTTGTGCTGCGCGATCGTGCGGACCGCTTCGAGCAGCGCCGCCACGCTCGCCTTGTTGTCGGCGCCGAGTACCGTCCGGCCGTCCGTCCTGATGACGCCGTCCCGGAGCACCGGCTTGACGCCGCGGCCCGGCTCCACCGTGTCCGTATGGGCGCACAGCATGATCGGCGGCAGGTCGGGCCGCGAGCCCGGAAAGCGCACGTGCAGGTTGCCCGCCCCGTCGCGCCCGGTGCGGTCGTTGCTCGACGGCAGCCCGAGCGCGTCGAGCTCCGCGGCGAGCCGCTCGATGATGGCGCGCTCCTCGTACGTCACCGAGTCGATCTGCACGAGCGCCAGGAACGATTGCACCAGCCGGTCGGTGTCGACGGCAATCACGCGGGTCCTCCTGTTGTGGGAGGCTGCGCGGCGCGGGGAGGAGCCGGAGGGCCAAGATCCGGACGAGGACGATAGCCCTGACTCTCATGCCAGCTCCCGCATCTCCGCCTCCGCCTGCTCCAGCCAGAACCGCATGTCCATCTCGCGGTACATCGTCGTCGCGATGGTGAGGTGCTCTCGGGCCTGCTCGCGCTTGCCGGTGCGCCGGTAGAGCTTGCCGAGGCCGAGGTGGCAGTGGGCGACGAGCGGGCGCATGCCGCGCGGCTCGGCGAGCGCCAGCGCCTGGCGGTAGTGGGCCTCGCCGCTCTCGGCATCGAACCGGTCGGGATGGGTCGCGATGTCGCCGAGCAGGTGCAGCGCATGGGCCGCGAACCCGGGGTGAGACGGAGAGGATTCGAGCGCGCGGTCGCCCAGGCTCCGCGCCTCGTCGAGCCGGCCGAGCAGCAGACCGGCACGACCCAGCGAGTGGTAGGCCCCGCCGCGATGGCCGACGATTCCCCTCGCCGCCTGACGCTCGAGGAGCTGCTCGCCCTCCCGGAGCCGGGTCAGCGCCTCGCTCGCCTCGCCGACCTGCGCGAGGACCCAGGCGGAGGAGGCGACCGCGCGGGGAAGGTTGAGGACGATGTTCCCCGTCCGGAACGCCGCGATCCCGTGCTCGATCAGTGAGCGCGCCTTCGCCCAGTCACCCTTGAGGAGGTGAAGCCTGCCCGCGGCGAAGTGGGCCATGACCGACGGTGTACGCATGATGCGTCGGCTCGGCGAGCCGGAGCGCCTCGGCCTCGTACTGGGCCGCCTCGGCGAATCGGCCGAGCTCGGCGAGGCTCCTGACCAGCCAGTAGCGATCGTAGACCGATATCGGCATGGCGGCTCCGAAATGACTCGTAGACCCAGTCGGCGGGCAACGCCGCGAGGTTGTCGGTGGCCAGCTCGACCACCCGCTCGTACTCGCCCCGGAAGTAGTGCGCCTGCTCGAGATAGGTCGTGGTCAGGATGCGGAGTCTCAAGTCCCCGAGGCGCCCGGCGATCTCCAGCGCCCGGGTGCCGGTCACCAGCGCCTCGTCCAGCTCGCCGAGCAGCGAGTGGGCGTTCGTCACGACAGCGCAGACCCGGCCTCGCCGGCGGTCGTCGTTCAACCGCTCGGCGAGGGCCTCGGCCTCGCGCAGGCGCTCCAGCACCCGCCGGACTTCACCGAGCTGGCTCAGCACCGGCCGCAGCTCGAGGCGGATCTCGAAGCCCTGCTCCAGCGTGGACGGGCTCTCCGGCAGCGCCTCGAGGACACCCAGCGCCTGCTCGAACCAGCCCCGGGCTTCCGGGAGCGCCGACCGCGCGGCCGCCTTGAGTCCGGCCTGCCGGAGATAGTGCACCGCCTTCTCCCGCACCTCGCCCCGGAGGGCGTGATGGGCGAGCCGCTCGATCTGCTCGCCGAGGCGATCCCGGTGGAGCGTCTCGATCGCGTCCACGATCCGCGCGTGAAGATCCCGGCGGCGCTCCTGCAGCAGGCCGCCGTACGTGACCTCGTGCGTGAGCGCGTGCTTGAAGGTGTACTCGAGATCCGGGAAGAGGCTCGTCTCGTAGAGGAACTCGGCGGCCTGGAGGTGGGCGAGCCCACGACGCAGGTCTTCTTCGGCCAGCTCGGCAATGGCGAGCAGGAGCGCGAACGGCACGTCCTTGCCGATGACCGAGGCCGCCTGGAGCAGCCGCTTGTCCTCGGGTGACAGGCGGTCGATGCGGGCCGCGAGGATCGCCTGGACCGTCGCCGGCACCTGGATCGCCGTGGCGTCGTGCGCCAGCCGGTAGGCCCCCCGTTCCCCGATCAGCGCCTTGGTTTCCGCGAGGGTCCGCACGCTCTCCTCGAGGAACAGCGGGTTGCCCTCCGTCCGTTCAATGAGGGTGCGCTTGAGCGCGTCCAGGCTCTGGTCGGTCCCGAGCAAGCTCGTGAGGAGATCGTCCGCGCTCTCCGCCGGCAACGGGTCGATGCGGAGCTGCCGGTAGTAGGTCTTGCTGCCCCACCGGTGCTGGTATTCGGGGCGGTAGTTGGCGAGCAGCAGCAGCCGGGCCGTCGGCAGGCTCTCGACGAGGCTATCCAGGAGGGCCTGGGTCTCGGCGTCGATCCAGTGCAAGTCCTCGACGAGCAGCAGGAGCGGCTGGACCTGGCTCTCCCGCAGCAGCAGCCGCTTCACGGCGTCCAGCGTCCGCTGCCGGCGCTGCGCGGGATCGAGCCGCCCCCACGCCTCATCCTCCACCGGGACCTCCAGGAGCGAGAGCAGCGCCGACAGGGAGGGCTCCAGGGCCCGGTCGAGGGACAGGACCTTGCCGGTCACCTTCTCGCGGATGGTCCGCGTCTCGTCCCGCCCTTCGATGTGGAAGTACGCCTTGAGCAGATCGATGACGGGGAGATAGGCCGTGGCCTTGCCGTAGGAGACGGAGCCGGCCTCCAAGATGAGCCAGCCGTGGGCGCGATGGGAGTGGGTGAACTCCCAGTAGAGGCGGGACTTGCCGACGCCGGGCTCGCCGACCACCGCGACGACCTGGCCGTGCCCGGCCTGGGCCCGCTCCAGGGCCTGGCGGAGCTGATCCACCTCGCTGTCGCGGCCGACAAAGCGGGTCAGCCCCCGGGCGGCGGCGGCGTGAAGCCGGGAGCGCACGGCCCCGGCGCCGACGAGTTCGCTAGACCTCCACCGGCTCGGGCAGGCCCTTCACGGGCAGGGGGCCGAGGGGCTTGACCTCGACGTAGCCTTCCGCCAGCTCCAGCGTGGCCGGGCTGAGGAGAATGCTGCCCGGCTCCGCGAGCTGCTCCATCCGGGCGGCGAGATGGGTCGTCTGGCCGACCGCCGTGTAGTCCATGTGCAGATCGCTGCCGATGGCGCGCACGACCACCTCGCCCGGGCGCGCGCGTGAAGCCGGAGCGCACGCCCCGCCCCACGAGTCGCACCTCCACCGCTCGCAGCCCTTCACGGGCAGGGGCCGAGGCTTGACCTCGACGTAGCCCTCCGCCAGCTCCAGCGTGGCCGGGCTGAGGAGAATGCTGCCAGGCTCGGCGAGCTGCTCCATCCGAGCGGCGAGATGGGTGGTCTGGCCGACCGCCGTGTAATCCATGTGCAGATCGCTGCCGATGGCGCGCACGACCACCTCGCCCGAGTTCAGCCCGACGCGGATGCGGACCGTCACGCCATGCTCCCGGCGCACCCCCTCGGCGTACCGCTTGACCGACTCCTGCATCCGCAGCGCCGCATAGCACGCCCGCACCGCATGGTCCTCATGGGCGAGCGGCGCGCCGAAGAGCGCCATGATCCCGTCGCCCATCACCTGGTTCACCGTGCCCTCGTAGCGGTGGACGGCCTCCATCATGTGCTCGAGCACGGGGTCGAGGAGCTTGCGCGCCTCCTCGGGGTCGCGGTCGGCGAGCAGCTCCATCGAGCCCTTGAGGTCGGCGAAGAGCACCGTGACCTGCTTGCGCTCGCCCTCCAGCGCGGCCTTGGAGGTGAGGATCTTCTCGGCGAGGTGCTTGGGGGTGTAGCCCTCGGGCGCGGGCGTCGGTACCGGCGCACCGCCCAGCGGCTGACCGCAGCCGTTACAGAAGCGGCTCGCTGGTGGATTTACCTGCCGGCACGCGGCGCAGACCGTCTCCAGCCGACCGCCACACCCGTTA
>CAWIZN010000014.1:0-71824 GCA_963840495.1 uncultured Candidatus Rokubacteria bacterium | reverse complement strand
CGTACGAGAAGGGGGAGAAGGTCGGGTGTGGCGGCGCGGGGGAGGCGGATAACCAATACCCTCCGGCGGCAGTTGCCCCGCGCCTGGTTCCCGTCACTGTGAGAGAAGCTGCCCCACGCCCCGATGCCACACAAATCGCTCGGCCACGGAGGTGTTGTGTCTCAGGAGCTGATGACCCCAAGAATTCGAGACCGGCTGCTCAGCTTGGGCGTCCTGAAGAAGCCGATCAGCGTGCGCGACAAGACACGGAGCGAAATCGGGCGGCTGATGGCGCGCTATGACCGAGCCGCGCTGTACGACCAGCTCTGGTCGAGGCCGGCTCTCGAGGTGGCCAAGGCATGCGGATCTCGCGCGTACGGCTGGGGAAGGTTTGCCGGCAGCTTCGGTGCCGGCCCCGCCCGTTCATGGTGTGGCTACCCGGCGTATGGCGCCTCACCGCCCGGCGTCCTGAGGGGCGGGGCCTCCCGCCCCCCAGGCGATGGTATGCTTCGACCCAACTCGACGGGACAACCATTGCGCGAGACACGAGCCACGCCCGAGGACGCCGCATGTCGGGGCACCCGCCCGTCCGCGTCGGCCTGATCGGCGCAGGGAGCATCGCGCGCGCGCACGCCATCGCGTACGTCAGCGCGCGGACCTACTGCGGTCCCGAGGTACCCCAGGTCCGCCTCGTCCGGCTGGCCGACGTCGATGAGGCCCTCGCGAAGGCGGCGGCCGCGCGGCTGGGCTTCGAGGCGTGGACCACCGACTGGGAGGAGGTCGTGGCGAGCCCGGACGTGGACCTCGTCAGCATCGTCACGCCCAACTTCCTCCACGCGCCGATGGCGATCGCGGCCGCCGCGGCGGGCAAGCACGTGCTCTGCGAGAAGCCGCTGGCCGCCACCGCCGCCGAGGGCGAGCGCATGTACCGGGCCGCGTCGGCAGCCGGCGTCGTCCACGCCGTCAACTTCAACTACCGCAAGGTCCCCGCGGTGCGGTTCATCGCCCGGCTGCTCCGCGAGGGCCGCATCGGCGAGGTCCGGCAGCTCCGCGGGGTGTTCCTCCAGGACTGGGGGAACGAGGCGCGACTGCCGCGCTCGTGGAAGTTCGCGGCCGCGGGTGCTGGTGCCGGCGCGCTCGCCGGGGTAGGTAGCCACGTGATCGACCTGGCCCGGCACCTGGTGGGCGAGCTCGAGCGGGTCGCCGCGACGACGGCGACCTGGATCGCGGAGCGGCCGATCGCGACGACGTCGCGCGCTTTCGAGCCGGTGCGGGACGAGACCGGGACCGCCCCGGTCGACGTGGACGACAGCGCCTACGTTCTCGGCCGGTTCGTGGGAGGCGCCATCGGCACGTTCGAGCTGAGCCGCTGCGCGCCCGGGCGGAAGAACCACCTGGCGCTCGAGATCCACGGCAGCCGCGGGTCGATCGTCTACGACTACGAGCGGGCCAACGAGGTGCAGCTCTGCCTGGACGACGACGTGGAGACCGCCGGCTTCCGGCGCGTCCTCATGGGCCCGGCGCAGGACGACGGCGCCCTGCTGCCCTTTCCCGGCCTCGGCGTCGGGTTCGCGGAGAGCATTGTCTTCCAGGTCCGCGACCTTCTCGTCGCCGTCGCCGGCGGGCCGCCGATCACGCCCGACTTCTACGACGGCTGGCGCGCCCTCGCGGTCGCCGAGGCGGTGCTCGCCGCCGCGGACCGGGGCTGGGTGACGGTGCCGCCCCCACCCGCGCGAGGGGCATGAGCGGCGCCGTGCCCGGTGGGCCGCCGCGCTTCGCCGGCCGGATCGCCGTCGTGACCGGCGCCGGCGCGGGGCTCGGTGCCCTCTACGTCGCAGCGCTCGCGCGCGAGGGCGGGGCGGTGGTCGCCGTGGACCAGGACGGCGCGGGGGCCGAGCGGACGGCCGAGGCGACCCGGGCCGCCGGGGGCGAATGCCGAGCCCTGACGGCCGACCTCGCCCGGGAGGACGAGGTCAGCCGGATGGCGGAGGCCGCGCTCGGCTGGCAGGGGCGTATCGACGTCCTCGTCAACAACGCGGGCGGCGGCTCATCGGAGACGGCGAGCGCCACGACGCTCGAGGAGGAAGACGCCGCCTCCTGGGACGCCCTCGTGGACGCGAACGTCAAGACGGCGTTTCTGTGCACGCGGGCCGTCGCCGAGCCGATGAAGCAGGCGCGCTACGGCCGGATCGTGAACGTGTCGTCGCGCGCCGCCCGCGTCAAGGACGCCGTCGTGCCGCAGTCGCCCGCGTACACCGCCGCCAAGGCCGGCGTCATGGGGCTGACGCGCTTCGCCGCGCGCGAGCTGGGGCCGTTCGGCGTGACCGTCAACTGCCTCGTGCCGAGCCTCACCCTCAGCGGGCCCCGGCTCGAGGCCTACTGGGCGCGATGGGGCGAGGCGGGGCGGGAGCGCTACCTCCAGCAGGTGGCTCTCCGGCGCCTGCCTCGGCCCGAGGAGATCGTGTCGGCGCTGCTCTTCCTCGCGAGCGACGAGAGCAGCTACGTCACCGGCGTGTGCCTCGACGTCAACGGCGGCTCGTTCATGGCATGAGGCGGCTTCATGGCGTGAGGCGACGATGAGGCTCCTGATCCCGTTTCCGGCGGGCGGCTCGACGGAGTTCACCGCGCTGACGCTGGCGGGCCCGATGGGCCGGCTCCTCGGCGAGCCGGTGGTCATCGAGGCGCGCGTTGGGGACGCGGGGATCGTGGCGCTTCGCGAGCTGGCCCACGCGGCCGCGCCGACCCTGATGGTGGGCAGCGTCAACACCAACTCGATCGCGCCCATCGTCTTCGCGGAGCGGATCGACTTCGACTACGACAGAGGCGTGCGGCCGGTGGCGCGACTCGTCGAATTTCCCAGCGTCGCGGTCACGCGCCGCGCGGTCCCCGCCGAGACGCTACCCGCGTTCGTCGCGCACGCGCGGCGGCAGTGGGGGCGGATCCGCAACGGCACCGACTGGATCGGCAGCTACCCGGACATCGACGCCGCCCGCCTGGGCCGGGCTGCGGGCCTCGAGGTGGTGAACCTGGCCCGCGACGGCGGCGCGCTTGCCCTGCTCGACGCGCTGGTGGCCGACGAGGTCGACCTGCTCTTCCTCAACGTGCGGACGGCCAGCGTGGGGATCGACGCGGGCACCATCCGGCCCCTCGCCGTGACAGGACGAGAGCGGCTCGACCGCTGGCCGGACGTCCCGACCATGGCCGAGAGCGGCTTCTCCGGCATCGGGATCACGCACTGGCACGGGCTCTTCGCGTCGGCCGGTATGGCGCCGGACACCCTGCGGGCGCTGCACCACACCGCGGTCGACGCGCTGGGCGCGCCCGCCGTGCGCGAGGCTTTCCGCGAGGCCGGCGCGCGGCTGACCCCGAGCGCCTCCCCCGAGGAGTTCGCTGCAGACCTGCGCGCGGAGATGGCGCAGTGGCGCGCCCTGCGGGCCGAGATCGGCCTGGCGCCAGGCGCGTGACCCGGCCGCCGCGGCCGTTCGAGGCGCCAGCGCCGACGTGACGCTGCATCGAGGAGTAAGGGGCGGGGCCGCGGGGCGCTCCAAGACGTGGCGACAAGCTCCGCACGCGCGGCGCCGCCACCGACTCGCGACGTCAACCCTCACACGGGAATCGCGACCAAGCGCGGCGACCACGTCGTCGCCTTCACGCTGCCCTGAGCGCGCGGGGGCGCGATGTATACTCGAACCGACACCCCAGGAGACGTCGCTCACACCGCGCATGCATCTCACGTCGGGTCCGGTCGCCATCGCTCGCGAGCGGCGCCGGCGAAGGAATGACTGACTATGAACGCGTATCCGTTGCTCATCGAGTTCGTGTCCGGGACCCGCATCAGCCGTGAGCCCGAGGTCATGTCGAAGCTGCCGATCTTGCAGAACGGTCCCCCCGGAACGTCCGTGGTCTTCCGAGACGGAGCCGAGGTCCCCTTGCCGACCGATCAGATCGTCTTCGCCGAGGACGGTGGCGGCGCGGCCCATGTCGGGTTCGGTGGAATGAGCTTCGATGGCCTGGACGGCGGCCAGTTGGTCTTCCTCCGGGTTCGCGATCTGCAGCCCGAGGCGCTGCTGTCTCCCCAGCGGGGCCGAAGAATGACGCTCGAGCCACGCATGGTCGCGTCCATTGCGGTCGACGGGCGAGTCGTGTGGCCCCGCTGAGACTTCGTCCCGCTCGTGACGATCGAGGACGCGCTCGCCGAGGTCGACCGGATCGCCGACGGATTCGTCGCGCACGAGCCGGTGCCGGGCGTCGCCTACGGCGTGATCGTCGGCGGCGAGCTCGTGCACACGCGCGGCATCGGGACCGCGGTGGTGGGACGGGACACGCTGCCGAGGGCCGATACGGTCTTCCGCATCGCGTCCATGACCAAGAGCTTCACGGCGGCCACCGTCCTGCTCCTCCGCGACGAGGGACACCTCGACCTCGACGACCCCGCAGCGACTCACGTGCCGGAGCTCCAGGGACAGCGGTCGCCTTACCCGGGAGCGCCCCCGATCACGGTGCGACGCCTGCTCTCGATGTCCGCCGGGTTCCCCGGCGACGACCCCTGGGGTGACCGGCAGCAGGACCTCGGCCCCGAACGGTTCACGGCGTTCCTGGAGCGAGGGCAGACGTTCGCGTGGATGCCGGGGACGCAGTACGAATACTCGAACCTGGGGTACGCGATCCTCGGACGTGTGATCACGAACGTGACGGGGCAGGAGTATCGCGACGTCGTCCGGTCGCGCCTCCTCGGGCCGATGGGCATGACCTCGACCGGCTACGAGGCGAGCGCGTTCCCGACGGAGCGGCTCGCGACCGGATACGTCCGGCGCGACGAGGCCTTCGTCGAAGAGCCGTTCGCAGGTTACGGCGCGTTCGCATCGATGGGCGGGCTCTTCAGCTGCGTGCGCGACCTCTCACGGTGGGTCGACGGCTTGGCGCGGGCGTTCACCGCGGGCGAGGCAGCGGACGACCATCCGCTCTGTCGCGCATCGCGCCTGGAGATGCAGCAGGTCCACCGCCCGATGGACCCGGAGCTCGAGTGGACGTCCATCGGCGACCTGCCGACGGCGTCCGTCATCGGCTACGGCTTCGGGACCTTCATCAAGTCGGATCTGGCGCTCGGCAAGGTGGTGGCGCACAGTGGCGGCTACCCCGGGTTCGGCTCGCACATGCGATGGCACCCCGCGAGCGGACTGGGCGTCGTCGTGCTGGGGAACCGGACGTACTTCCCCGCGCGGAAGCTCGGCGAGCAGATGCTCACGTCGCTCGTGCGCGCGGAGCCCGCTCCGATCCGCCGGCTCGCGCGGGCGGCGGCCCTTGACAGTGCCATGGCGGCGATCGAACGGCTGCTCGCGACCTGGGACGATGAGCTCGCCGCCGCCACGTTCTCGATGAACGTCGAGATGGACGAACCGATCGAGCGACGACGGACCGCGATCGACGCGCTCCGCGAGACGCACGGAAGCCTGCGCCGCTCCGACGAGGCGCGCGACGTGCTGGTCGCCGCTTGCCGCGGAGTGGTGGCTCGAGGGCGAGCCCGGCCGCGGTCGCGTCAAAGCGGAGATCACGCTCGACCCGCAGCCCGTTCCGAAGGTGCAGCATCTGGCACTGACGTCGGTGCCGGAGCCGATCGCGCACGTCCGCACGGCCGCAGAGGCGCTCGTCGCGGCCGCCAATGGGGAGCCGCTCGGGATCTCGCTCAGCGACGGTGCCGAGGGCGGCGCGGTGAACCGCGACCTGTCGCTCATGCGAGCGCTGTTCGGGACGAGTCGCCTCGGCGCTCCCACCGCCGCTGACGGCTCGAGCGCGACGTACCGCGTCGTCGCCGAGCGCGGGGCGGTCGACCTCGCCGTCTCGGTCGACGCGGACGGCCGGCTCGTCACCGCGAAGTGGATACCGCGGCCGATCGCTCCACCGTCGTTCGACGTCCGATGAGCGACGCGTTCGAACATCCACGCGCCCGCCCGGTCCGAGGAGTACGCGCGCTTCTTCGGCAAGGAGTGGACGCCGGCGGGGTGGCTAGGATGAAGCCGGTCCAGAAGCCGCATCCCCCCATCTGGATCTCCGGCGTGGTCAGCCCCGAGTCGGTCAAGTGGGCGGCCGAGCACCAGTACCCCTGCGTGGCGCTCGCCCCGCCGCTCTCCACCATCGCCGAGATCTTCGACTACTACAAGGCATACAAGGCCGATCGCGAGAAGGGGCGGCACAGCCTCGCCGCCGCCGCGAGGTAAGGCGGGTCACGCCGGCGGGAGCAAGGCCCCCGAGGCGAGCAGGTCGGCGATGGACGCCTCGTCGTATCCCAGCTCGCGCGCCACCGCCTGGCCGTGCTCGCCGAAGCGCGGGGCATGTCGCCGGATGTCGGCCGGCGACGCGGAGAAGGTCACCGGGGAGCGGACCAGGACGGTCGCGCCCTCGCTCGGGTGCTCGTGCGGCTCGAACATGCCCACCGCCTTCAGGTGCTCGTCCTCCATCAACGTTTGGATGTCGGCGACCGGCATGCACGGAATCTCGGCGCGCTCGCAGATCTCGACCCACTCGGCCGTGGTCTTCTCCGGGGTCACGCCGGCCACGAAGCCGTAGAGCTCGTCGACGGTGTGCACCCGGGCACTGTAGGTCGCGAAGCCCGGGATCTCCATCATCTCCGGACGGCCCACCGCGGTGAAGAAGCTCAGCCATTGCTTGTCGCTGTACGGCAAGATGCACACGTAGCCGTCCCTGGTCGGGAAGGGGCGCCGCGCTGACGTGGTTACCCGCTGGTATCCGAGCTGGCCGATGGGCGGCTGGAACGCCGCGCCGTTGATGTGCTCGACCAGGTTGAACGACACGAGCACCTCGAACATCGGCACCTCGACGAACTGCCCCCGGCCGGTGCGCTCCCGGTACAGCAGGGCCAGCGCGACCGCCTGGCTCAGGGTCACCCCAACCAGCTTGTCGGCGACGGCCGCCGGGACGTACTGCGGCGTTCCGTCTCGCATCGCGAACAGGCTGGCGAGGCCTGACGCGGCCTGGATGGCATCGTCGTACGCCGGCTTCGCGCGATAGGGACCGGCCTGTCCGAAGCCGTACGCCCCGACGTAGACGATGTCCGGCTTGATGGCCGAGACCGCGAGATAGTCGAAGCCCAGGCGCTCGATGGCCTGCGGCCGCATGTTGTGGACGAACACGTCCGCGGTCGCCACGAGCCGGCGCAGCACCTCCTTGGCGCTGTCGTGCTTGAGGTCCAGCGCCACGGAGCGCTTGTTGCGGTTGGCATTCAGGAAGATGCCCCCCATGCCGGGCCGGCGCACCGTGCCCATGTTGCGCGCGATGTCGCCGGTGGGCGGGGCCTCCACCTTGATGACGTCGGCGCCCATGTCGCCGAGAATCTGCGTGCCATAGGGCCCGAGCAGAACTGTGGTCACGTCGATCACGCGAATGCCGTCCAGCGGACCAGGCAAGACACCCTCCTTGTGGGGCCTGATCCTAACAGAACGGCCTCAGGATCGCACGAGGGATACCCTCGGCTTCGGTCCCGCAGGCGCGCTGGCGACGTTGATCCAGTCGCTCCGCACCGCAAGGTGGCCGACGCTGCGCTTCTCCAGTGCGCCGAGGCGGATGCGATGCAGGGAATGAATCGACTTTGCCTGGACTCGACATCGTGCCGACAAGCCGAGCTGGACGCGGAAGGTTTCCGCCCGCCTTGCCCCAGAGGCGCTGGTAGCGGAAGGCGTACACTGGCTGTCGTGCGACCAATTGCGCTCGCGGCCCTGCTCGGACTCGCGCTGACCAGCGCGCTGCCGGGCTGCTCGAGCACGCCGGCCCAGCAGGAGGCGACCCGCCAGGCGTGGGCGGAGCGAGATGCCGAGCGCGCTGCGGAGTGTCGACGCAACGGGCTCGGGTTTGCGGCCGGCGGGTGCCTCTCGCGCGGACCCTGATCACCCTTCGTCTCGCTTTGCGGGACGTCGCGCCGTCGATTCCCGTTCGCTTCTCTCCGCTGCGCTACGGCACGATGCTCCAGGTCCCGAAGGGCTTGAGCGCGCCTTCGGTGCAGATGAGGGCGAGCCGGGCTCCCTTGCGCTCGATACCGCACCGCCTCCGGGTCCCCGAGCAGGCCTGGCGAAATTCGCCACGTATTCGAGGCGTCCGACTTCGGGCCCGAGGTTGCACAAGAAGCGCGCGACGCCGTCCTCACGGTCGTCCTCGGACGAAGTGGACGATCAGAGTCACGATCGCGATGACCAGGAGGATGTGAATGAGGCCCCCGGCGACGTGGAATACGACCCAACCGAGGACCCACGCGACAAATAGGACGATGGCAAAGACCAGAAAGAGCGATACGAACATATCGAGGTCTCCTCTCGAGGCGTCTGGACGGCACCTCTTTCTCTACCCGCTGGCGTGCAGACCAGCCAAGTGGACCTTGGTCCACTTGGCTGACCGAACGGGCACAGGCCGCTGAGCGCGCCTTGTCCGGTCAGTGTCATGCCCTAGGAGGAGGCGCGGAGCTCCGTGGAGGAGATGTCGACGCGGAAGCGGCTCTCCGGGATCTGCGTGAAGAGCCCGGCAAATCGCGCGGGCACGGCGGCGTCGGCCAGCGAATGAACGTGCCCCGCGGCGTCGCGGCGCGCCGCGACGAGGAAGCGCGCGCCGCGCGCCGCCATCTCCTCCAAGCGCGGCGTGCATCTGCGCCTCGCTGTTCCCGTAGTACCGGGCGGCCACGAGACGCTCCGCCGTGTCGGCTCCGATCACGAACGTGACGTTCGGAAAGATGCGGGACTTCTCGAGGAAGGTGGGCGCCCGCGTCAGCTCCACCGTGGCACGCCCGGCGAACTGGTCGAGGCGCCGCCGGACCTCCGCGGCGGTGAGCGCCGGCTTGTCCACGTTGAGCACGGACAGCTCGAAGTGGATGGGCGTTCCCGAGGATCTCCGCCGCCGTCTGCGCCAGGCGAATGTGTCCGTCGTGCCGCGGGTTGAAAGAGCCGGGCATGACCGCGGAGGGCAGGGGGGCCCGCAGCCGGAGCTGGCCGTCCGGGCCCACGGTGACCCGCTCGATCGCACCCGACAAAAGCTCGTCGAGCGGAGAGATCGACGGCAGCGAGGTGTGGGTGCAGCGCTCGCCGGGCGCCAGCAAGCTCGAAGGCGAGGGCGCGGCGACGTCGCAGCCGCGTGCCAGGCACAGCGTGATGGCGCGGGCCACGAGATCTTCCTCGCCGGGCCGGTCGCGCCGGCCCTTTTCGAGGACGATGGAGGTCAGATATGTTGCCGCGGCCGTCGCCACGGCGATGTGACAGCGATGGTCGCCGTGCTTCGGACGATCGCTCGCGAGGCTTGCCGTGGCGCCGAGCCCGATCGGCACCCCGTCCGGCTTTCCCAGGGCCGCGGCGCGCCTGCGCGCGCGCTCGGCCATGGCGACGGCGGTCTCCCCGCTGCAGGCTTGTTCCGGATCTGCCCCGAGGTAGTCCCTGAGCGAGCCCGCGTCATAGGGAACGATGGCTTCGAGCAGGAGGCGTGACCCACCGGGTACGCGGAGCAGCTCGGCGATCGCCCCGGTGCCCCCGCCGGTGATGGCGAGGACGGCCTGGCGGCCGGAGGCCTGCATCGCCGCGATCATCTGTGACCAAGCCGCATCCATGGCCCCACATCCTACCGCGCAACCCCGGTGGGATTCTCGGATCCTCCGGGGTACTCTGTGTCGGTGAAGCTGGCGGAGGCGCTCGGCCTGACGGGTGACGACATCGTGGCGGTGGTCGGCGGAGGCGGGAAGTCCACCGCCATGTTCCGGCTGGCGCGTGACATGGTGGAGCAGGGCGGGTGCGCGATCACGACCACGACCACCCGCATCTTCGGCGCGCAGATCGCGCTGGCGCCCGCCCACGTCCTGGCCGCCGACGCCACGCGCGAGCGCGTCCTGGCCGAGCTCGCCGCTCACCGGCACGTGCTCGTCATCGGAGCCACGGACGCCGAGAGCGGCAAGGCCGAGGGCGTCTCCCTGGATCTCTTCCGGCGCCTGCGCACCTGGTGCCCGGGCGTGTGCATCGTGAACGAGGCCGATGGCTCTCGGATGCGCCCCTTCAAGGCCCCGGCCGCGTACGAGCCGGTGATTCCCGAGGAGACGACGGTGGTCCTCGTCCTGGTCGGGGCCGATGTCTTCGGCCAGACCCTCGACGCCGAGCACGTCCACCGTCCGGAGCTGGTCAGCGCGCTGAGCGGCGCTGCCCTGGGCACGCCGATCACGCCCGAGATCGTCGCCCGCGTCCTGGCTCACCCCGAGGGGGGACGCAAGGGCGTGCCCGCCGGCGCCCGGGTCGTCGCGCTGATCAACAAGGTGGAGCGCCTTCCGGACCGCACCCCGGCGCGGGAGACGGCCGAGCGTCTCCTGCGCGAGCCGGCGATCGAATCGGTCATGCTGACGGCGCTGCGCGGCGAGGAGCCCGTGCTCGAGATCTGCACGCGGTGATGCTCGACATTCCCTTCCTGCGGGCCGACACACCCGGCGTCGCCAATGTCCTGCACTTCAACAATGCCGGGTCGGCCTTGCCGCCGCGGCCGGTCGTGCAGGCGGTGACGGGCCATCTGGAGCGAGAGGCGGCCATCGGCGGATACGAGGCCGCCGCGGAGGCGGCGGACCGGGTGGCCGACGTCTATGACGCCGTCGCCACCCTGATCGGTGCCCACCGGGACGAGATCGCGTTCGTGGAGAACGCCACGCGGGCCTGGGACATGGCGTTCTATTCGATCCCCTTTCGTCCCGGAGACCGCGTCATCACCGCGCGGGCCGAGTACGCCTCGAACTATCTCGCCTTCCTGCAGATGAAGCAGCGCGTGGGCATCGAGATCGACGTGGTGGGCGACGACGCCGCGGGGCAGGTGGACGTGGCCGCGCTCGAGCGCGCGATCCGGCCGCGCACCCGGCTCATCGCGATCACCCACGTGCCGACACAGGGCGGCCTCGTCAATCCGGCCGCGGAGGTGGGCAGAGATCGCCGCGCGGCACGGCATCCTGTATCTGCTCGACGCCTGCCAATCGGTCGGCCAGCTCGCCGTCGACGTCGGCCGGATCGGCTGCCACATGCTCTCGGCCACCGGACGCAAGTACCTGCGCGGCCCGCGCGGGACGGGCTTCCTGTACGCGCGGCGCGACACGATCGCGACCCTCGAGCCGCCCTTCATCGATCTCGAGGCCGCGTCCTGGATCGACGCCGACACCTACGTGATCCGCGAGGATGCCCGCCGCTTCGAGAACTGGGAGCGGTACGTGGCCGGCCAGATCGGACTGGCGGTCGCCGTCCGCTATGCGTTGAATCTCGGCATGGACGCGATCGAGGCGCGGGTCAAGGCGCTCGCGGCGCTGCTGCGGGGCGAGCTGGCGAAGGTGCCGGGCGTGACCGTGCACGACCTCGGGGCGGAGCGATGCGGGATCGTCACCTTCCTGAAGGCGGGCGAGGCGCCGGAGGCGACCCGCGCGCGGCTCCGGGCCATGAACATCAACGTCACGCACACGCAGGCGCGCTCCTCGCGCCTGGATCTGCCCGCGCGCGGCTTCGACGCGCTCGTCCGGGCCAGCGTGCACTACTACAACGACGAGGCGGAGGTGGAGCGCTTCGTGCGCGCGGTGGCGGGCTGATGCTCTGTCCCCAGTGCGCTCACGAGAACCCCGCCGGCGCGCGATTCTGTAACGGGTGTGGCGGTCGGCTGGAGACGGTCTGCACCGGGTGCGGGCAGGCAAATCCACCAGCGAGCCGCTTCTGTAACGGCTGCGGTCAGCCGCTGGGCGGTGCGCCGGTACCGACGCGCACGCCCGATAGCTACACCCCCAAGCACCTCGCCGAGAAGATCCTCACCTCCAAGGCCGCCCTGGAAGGTGAGCGCAAGCAGGTCACGGTGCTCTTCGCCGACCTCAAGGGCTCGATGGAGCTGCTTGCCGACCGCGATCCCGAGGAGGCGCGCAAGCTCCTCGACCCGGTCCTCGAGCACATGATGGAGGCGGTGCATCGGTACGAGGGCACCGTCAACCAGGTGATGGGCGACGGGATCATGGCGCTGTTCGGCGCGCCCTTGGCCCACGAGGACCATGCGGTGCGGGCGTGCTATGCGGCGCTGCGGATGCAGGAGTCGGTCAAGCGGTACGCCGAGGGGGTGCGCCGGGAGCATGGCGTGACGGTCCGCATCCGCGTCGGGCTGAACTCGGGCGAGGTGGTCGTGCGCGCCATCGGCAGCGATCTGCACATGGACTACACGGCGGTCGGCCAGACCACCCATCTCGCGGCCCGGATGGAGCAGCTCGCCGAGCCCGGCAGCATTCTCCTCAGCCCGGCCACGCTGGAGCTGGCGGAAGGCTACGTCGAGGTCAAGCCCCTCGGCCCCCTGCCCGTGAAGGGCCTGCCCGCGCCGGTGGAGGTCTGCGAGCTCGTCGGCGCCGGGGCCGTGCGCTCCCGGCTTCACGCCGCCGCCGCCCGGGGGCTGACCCGCTTTGTCGGCCGCGACAGCGAGGTGGATCAGCTCCGCCAGGCCCTGGAGCGGGCCCAGGCCGGGCACGGCCAGGTCGTCGCGGTGGTCGGCGAGCCCGGCGTCGGCAAGTCCCGCCTCTACTGGGAGTTCACCCACTCCCATCGCGCCCACGGCTGGCTCATCTTGGAGTCCGGCTCCGTCTCCTACGGCAAGGCCACGGCCTATCTCCCCGTCATCGATCTGCTCAAGGCGTACTTCCACATCGAGGGGCGAGACGAGACGCGGACCATCCGCGAGAAGGTGACCGGCAAGGTCCTGTCCCTCGACCGTGCCCTGGAGCCCTCCCTGTCGGCGCTGCTCTCGCTCCTGGAGGTCCCGGTAGAGGATGAGGCGTGGGGGCGGCTCGATCCCGCGCAGCGCCGGCAGCGGACGCTGGACGCCGTGAAGCGGCTGCTGCTGCGGGAGAGCCAGGTCCAGCCGCTCCTGCTGCTCGTCGAGGACTTGCACTGGATCGACGCCGAGACCCAGGCCCTGCTCGATAGCCTCGTCGAGAGCCTGCCGACGGCCCGGCTGCTGCTGCTCGCCAACTACCGCCCCGAATACCAGCACCGGTGGGGCAGCAAGACCTACTACCGGCAGCTCCGCATCGACCCGTTGCCGGCGGAGAGTGCGGACGATCTCCTCACGAGCTTGCTCGGGACCGACACGAGCCTGGACGCGCTCAAGCGCACCCTCATCGAGCGGACGGAGGGCAACCCGCTGTTCCTCGAGGAGAGCGTGCGGACCCTCGCGGAGACCAAGGCGCTGATCGGGGAACGGGGGGCCTACCGGCTGGCGCAAGACGCCACGGCGATCCAGGTGCCGGCGACGGTCCAGGCGATCCTCGCGGCCCGCATCGACCGCCTGTCACCAGAGGACAAGCGGCTGCTCCAGGCGGCCTCGGTCATCGGCAAGGACGTGCCGTTCGCGCTCCTGCTCGCCATTGCCGAGCTGGCCGAAGAAGACCTGCGTCGTGGGCTCGCCCACCTCCAGGCCGCCGAGTTCCTCTACGAGACGAGCCTCTTCCCGGATCTCGAGTACACCTTCAAGCACGCGCTCACGCACGAGGTCACGTACGGCGGCCTGCTGCAGGAGCGGCGACGGGATCTTCACGCGCGGCTCGTCGACGCGATCGAGACGCTCCACCGGGATCGCCTCGGCGAGCAGATCGAGCGGCTCGCCCATCACGCGCTTCGCGGCGAGGTGTGGGAGAAGGCGGTGCACTATCTCCGGCAGGCCGGACTCAAGGCGGCCGCGCGGTCGGCACTCCCGGAAGCGCCGGGGCTGGTTCGAGCAGGCGCTGAGGCTCCTCGAGGCGCTGCCGGAGAGCCCGTCCACGCTCGAGCAGGGCTTCGAGATCCGCCTCGAGCTGCGGCCGATGCTGGGCCAGCTCGGTGAAGTACCGGCGGGTGCTGGAGCGCCTGCGCGAGGCCGAGGCCCTCGCCGAGACATTTGACCGACGACCGCCGGCGAGGTCGGGTCTGCGCGTTCACTGACAGAACACCCACTCGCAGCTCGGCGAGCTGGACGAGGCGCTGGTGACCGGCACCCGCGCGCTGGAGATCGCCGGGCGCCTCGGGGACTTGAGACTCCGCCTCCTGACCACGACCTATCTCGAACAGGCGCACTACGTCCGGGGCGAGTATCGAGCGGGTGGTCGAGCTGGCCACCGACAACCTCGCGGCGCTGCCTGCCGACTCGATCTACGAGTAGTTCGGAGCCGCCATGCCGATAGCGATCTACGATCGCTACTGGCTGGTCAGGAGCCTCGCCCAGCTCGGCCGATTCGTCGAGGCCGCCCAGTACGAGGCCGAGGCGCTCCGGCTCGCCGAGCCGACGCGCCATCGTCGTATCCCCGTCGGCGCTGGCCCACCTGGCCGCGAGCTGGCTTCACCTCTTCAATGGGTGATCTGGGCGCAGGCGCGCTCATTGATCGAGCACGGGATCGCGGCGTACCGGACGGGGAACATCGTCCTCAACCTTCCCCAGCGCGGTCGCCGCCTCCGCCTGGGTCCTCGCGCAAGTCGGCGAGGCAAGCGAGGCGCTGACCCGGCTCCGGGAGGGCGAGCAGCTCCTCGAGCGTCGAGGCGACGAGGGGCATCGTCGGCCTCCACGGGCGAGGCCTACCACGCGCTGGGTCGTGCCGCTCTGCGGCTCGGCCGGCTCGACGAGGCGCGGAGCCTGGGCGACCGCGCGCTCACATCTTCTCCGTCTCGAGCCTCGGGTTACGCAGCCCATGCGTCCTGCACCTGCTCGGCGACTTCGCGACCCAGTCCCGACCGGTTCGATGCCGAGAGCGGCGAGGCCCACTACCGCAAGGCGCTGGCGCTGGCCGAGCCGCGCGGCATGCGCCCGCTCGTCGCCCACTGCCACCTCGGTCTCGGCAAGCTCTACCGGCGCACCGGCGAACGCGAGCAGGCTCAGGAGCACCTCACCACCGCGACGACGATGTACCGCGAGATGGACATGCGGTTCTGGCTGGAGCAGGCGGAGGCGGAGATGCGGGAACTGGCATGAGAATCAGGGCTATCGTCCTCGTCCCGATCTTGGCCCGCGGCCTCCTCGCCGCGCCGCGCAGCCTTCCCACAACAGGAGGACCCGCGTGATTGCCGTCGACACCGACCGGCTGGTGCAATCGTTCCTGGCGCTCGTGCAGATCGACTCGGTGACGTACGAGGAGCGCGCCATCATCGAGCGGCTCGCGGCGGAGCTCGACGCGCTCGGCCTGCCGTCGAGCAACGACCGCACCGGGCGCGACGGGGCGGGCAACCTGCACGTGCGCTTTCCGGGCTCGCGGCCGGACCTGCCGCCGATCATGCTGTGCGCCCACACGGACACGGTGGAGCCGGGCCGCGGCGTCAAGCCGGTGCTCCGGGACGGCGTCATCAGGACGGACGGCCGGACGGTACTCGGCGCCGACAACAAGGCGAGCGTGGCGGCGCTGCTCGAAGCTGTCCGCACGATCACACAGCACAACCTGCCGCACCGCGACGTGGATCTCGTCCTCACCTGGGGGGAGGAGCGCGGGCACGCGGGCGCCGTGGCCTTCGACGCCGGGCGCCTCACGGCCCGCATGGGCGTGACGATGGATGACACGCGGCCGCCGGGACACGTCACCGTGTCCGCGCCGGCCTACTGCTCGATCCACGCGCGGTTCATCGGCAGGGCCGCGCACGCCGGGGCGGCGCCCGAGCACGGCATCAATGCCATCGCGGCGGCGGCCGCCGCCATCGGGCGCATGAGGCTCGGGCGGATCGACGCCGAGACCACGTCCAATGTCGGGCTCATCCGGGGCGGCACCGCGCGGAACTCGGTGCCCGGGCTGGCCGAGATCGAGGCCGAGGCCCGGAGCCGCGACAACGGCAAGCTCGCGGCGCTGGTCGACTCCCTGCGGATGGCGCTCGAGGACGGGGCGCGCAGCGCCGGCGCCACGGTGGAGGCGACCATCAAGCAGGAGTACGCCGCCTATCAGGTGTCCGGGGACGAGGCGATTGTCCGCGAGGCCGCCGGCGCCATCGCCCGCGCGGGACTCGAGCCATCGCTCGGCGTCAGCGGCGGCGGCAGCGATGCGAACACCTTCAACGAGAAGGGGATCCGGTGCGTCAACCTGGCGATCGGGATGACGGACATCCACACGGTGAACGAGTCGATCGCGGTGGCGGATCTCCAGAAGACCGCCGAGATCGCGCTGGCCCTGATGACGGGCGCGTGACCTCTCGCGAAATGGGCTGCGGCCTCGGCGCGGGGAGGCTCCGGCATCACCTGTCCGAGTTGCCAGCACGACAACCCACCTGGGTCCAACTTCTGCCTCGGACCTTGGTCACCCATGACGGCACGCTCACCCGCGTTCAGTCTCGGAGATAGACACTGGGCGGGAGGATGAGCACGCCTGCGATAGTCCGGCGGTAGTACGGTCCGAAATGCGTCTTGTCGCCGGTCAGGAGATGCGTCGCCCCGGCGGCCATCGCGGCTAGGAAGATCACCTGGTCGTCTGCCGGCAGCACCAGCCCCTCGGGAAGCCTGGCCGCGGCCGGGGTCGGCACGATCTGGCAAGCGCCGACGAGCGCATCCAGGCGCCGATGCTGATCGGGTTCGGAGAGATTGCGCCGCGCTTCGTCCACCGCGTACGCGGACGTGAGCAGGGCCGCGCCTGCGCGGCGCCACAGCATAGCCAAGCCGGAGTCCGAGCGATAGGCGGCCGAGAACAGCACATTGGCGTCGAGAAAGACCCGGTCCACCGGGCGCGAAAGCGTCAGCGTCGCGGGCGAGGGTGCGCGATGGTCCGCGGATCGATGCCGAGCTTTCTCACGGCCCGGACGGCCTTCTTGTAGTCCGTCGCATCCACGGCATTCGAAAGAAGGAACTCTGCGACTCGGGCGGGCGTGTAGATCTCGACGGGCACGGCGACAGCCGGGCGAATCAGGATACCGTCATCGCGCTCCTCGGCGATGACCAGCGAGCCCTCCTCGATTCCAAACTTCTTGCGCATCCGGGCCGGGACCACGATGGCGCCTCGCTTCCCCACCCGGCTCGTCTCGGTCCGGCCACTCGCGGGCTTTCTGACTGTCTGATTTCCGGGCATGAACGGACTGTAGCAGCGGCCCGTCATGCCCGCAACTCTGCCCGCCGACCGGTGTGACTACGACGTATCTCGGAGCCCGCGCGCAGCACACTGCCGCACCGCTACGCGGATCTCGCCGCCTGGCGGAGGACCCGGGCGCGCAGGCGCCGTCGCCGAGACGTCTCACGTCTGCCGACGGCCAGCCCCCTACCGGACTGGCATCGTGTAGTTCGGGCCGACCTTGACCCTCGCGACCCGGCCGTCGCTCCCGATCTCGAAGAGCACCGGCTCGCCATCCCGGCCCCCATCCCAGAATCCCCCCTCGACGCGAAACGCGTGTTCACCTTGGGGCCGCAGGCGAACAACCCGATCGGGGTTGGAGAGGCTCGACGGGTCGAACATCACGAGCCCCGTGCTGAGCAGGATGACCCGCGCGTCTCCCGACGCACTCCGGTAGAGTCCCTCGTACACCTTCCAGGCGGAGGGTGGGGGCGCGATCGCCGCCTCGGCGGTCTTTCGCGCCAGCACGGGCGCGATGAGGCCGAAGGCCTGGTCGACGTAGAGCCCGGGGTTCCCATCGTCCGCGTTCGACAGGACGATGACGCCGATCTTGTCCCTCGCGTCGAACGTGATCTGCGTGCGCATGCCCGGCAGCGACCCGCCGTGGCCGACGAGGGTGCGGTCGCCGGCGCGTCGCACCTGAAAGCCGATGCCCTGCCCGCCCTGCCAGTCCGGGTTGAGCCAGTGCACCCGCTGCATCTCGCGCAGGGACGCGCCACTCAGGACCTGTGCGCCGCCTGCCGGACCGGTCCGGAACTGCATCGCAACGTACTTGGCGAGATCCCGTACGTTTGACGCCATTCCCGCTGCCGGCGCCAGACCCCGCGTCTGCACGCCGCTGATCCTCGGCGGGCGCGACAGATCCGGGAGCCGCCGCCCATAGGCCGTGGCGAGGTTTGCCAGAGGCTCCGCGGGCGCATCGGTCACGGTCGACGTCATCCCGAGCGGGTCCAGGATGTGCTGCTTGACGTAGCGCTCCCAGGGCTCTCCGGACACCGACGTCACGATCTCACCCGCAAGCGTCACGGCCAGATTGGAGTACTTCCACCGGGTTTCGGCCTGGAAGAACTGCTCCTGGTCGGGGAGCGCGTTGAGGATGGCCTCCCTCGTCGGAAACTGCTGGGTCGTCCAGTACGGGAAGTCGGCCTCCCGGGGCAGACCCGACACGTGCATCAACAGGTGACGGATGGTGATCGGGTGCCCGCCCGGCTCGCGGGGCCGAACGGCGAAGGAGGGAAGGTGCTTCGCGACCGGGTCGTCGAGCTGGAGCTTGCCCTGATCCCTGAGCTGCATGATGGCCGTCGCCGTGAACGTCTTCGTGATGGAGGCGATGCGAAAGAGCGTTTCCGGCGTCGCCGGGATGCCCCGCTCCCGGTCGGCCTGACCAAAGCCTCTCGCCCAGACGAGATCCTGATCGTGAACGATCCCGATGGCGAGTCCCGGCTGTCCGCGGTAGGCCATCTGCGATTCGGCCCACGCCTCGAAGAGCCGGATCCGGTCCGCCACCAGCGGCGAGACCGGCGACGCGGGCTGGCACCAAGCGAGAGAGGGAATGGCCAGGGAGATCAAGAGGAGGACCGCGTATGTCATGGACGCCCCCTTGGAGAGACCTTCGGTCGAGAACCGGCCCCCACAGTACTACAGGTTGGATTCCCTGCGGCGACCTCATCGACGCGATGGTCGCCCGGGCCAGCGGGGCCGCCTGCACTTTCCGCTTGACAGCCCGGGCCGGGTGGCGTGGCCGAGAGTTGGCCATCTCCAACGGCCGCCGGCCTAGTGGCCCGCACGGGCCCAGTGATGGCCGGCCGCGCGGGATCGGACCAAAAATCATCGCGTGCTCAGGCATCGCGCGTCCTGGACGCTCCAGGGCGGCCCCGAAACCCGGGTGTAGAGTCGCCCCAGTAGAAGGGAGGCTCGCCATGGAGATCCACTCGACACCCATCCGCATGACCCTCGGACCCGTCGCGGAACTGGACCGCCTCGGCGATGAGATCGCCGAGCTGTCGGCGCATCTCGAGGCCGCCTCCGCGCGCCTCCTCGATCTCATCCGCGAGTTCGATGCCCGCGGCGGCTGGTGTAACGGGTTCCGCTCCTGCGCCGACTGGCTGGGCTGGCGGGTCGGCCTCGACCTCGGCACGGCCCGGGAGAAAGTCCGCGTGGCGCGCGCTCTGGGGACGCTGCCGCTGCTGGCCCAGGCGCTCGCGCGCGGCGAGCTGTCGTACGCCAAGGTCCGCGCCCTGACCCGCGTCGCCACGCCGGAGACCGAAGCGCGGCTGCTCGGGGTGGGCCGCGGCGGCACGGCCGCGCACGTCGAGCGGATCGTGCGCGGCTGGCGCTGCATGGATCGCAAGGCCGAGGCGCGGGAGACCAAGCGCCAGCACGCGAGCCGGGCGCTGCACGTCCACCAGGACGAGGACGGCACGGTCGTGGTCCGCGGGCGACTGGAGCCGGAGGTGGGCGCCCTGTTCATGAAGGCGCTGGCCGCGGCTCGCGAGACGCTGTACCAGCGGGCCCGGGTGGCGCACGCGCTTCAATGATCCCTCGGCCGATCCCTCCGCGGAGCGCCCGACCATGGCGCAGCAACAGGCCGATGCGCTGGCCCTGCTCGCGGAGGCGGCCCTCGACCACGGGCTCGATCCCGGCGCCCCGGGCGAGCGATACCAGGTGGTGGTCCATGTCGACGCCGCGGCGCTCGCCGATGCGGAGCAGCCCGGCCAGTCGGTGCTCGAGGACGGGGCGCGCGTTCCCGCGGAAACGTCGCAGCGCCTGGCGTGCGACGCGAGCCGGGTGGTGATGCGGCACGACGAGGAGGGGCGCACCGTGGAGGTCGGGGCCCGGACGCGCACGATTCCGCCGGCATTGCGGCGCGCGCTCCACCACCGCGACCAGGGCTGCCGCTTTCCGGGCTGCCGGCTGCCGTTCGGGCAGGGCCATCACCTCCATCATTGGGCGCAGGGGGGCCCGACCACGCTGTCGAATCTCGCGATGCTCTGTCGCCGGCATCACCGCGCGGTGCACGAGGAGGGCTATCGGGTCGAGCGCCAGCCCGACGGCGCGCTGCAGTTCCGGCGACCGGACGGCAAGCTGCTCCCCGACGTCCCGGCGCCGGCCGCGGTGCCCGCCGATCCGGTCCAGGCGCTCCGCGCGCAGCACGACGCGCAGGGGCTCCGCCTGCACGCGCGGACGGCCTGCCCGTCCTGGCTGGGCGAGCGTCTGGATCTGGGTTACGCGCTCGACGTCCTGCATCCGCTGGCCAACCCACTCCCGGGATCGTCACGGCGAGAGGGAAGACCACCTTCGACGGGATGATCGCCTCCGCCGACCGATGGCGCGCGTGAGGTCGGCGGCGTCCTGACAAGCAGTATCCGTGAGCGGTGCCGCGTCTCCTGAGGGCTGACGACGGATCACTGCGACGCCGCGGTCAGCCGAGTCGGGTCGCACCTCGAGGAGATGACTCATACCCCCACCGGCCGTGACATCGGCTAGAGTGTGGGCGAGAGAAGACGGGTCCCGGTCGGGCCCGGGAGGTGGCATGGCACGGTCACGCAAGACCACGGACAAGCCAGCAACCGGTAAGCGCCGCATCGAGCAGTACGACCACAAGGGCCAGCAGCGGAAGAACAACCCGCCCGTCGGGCTGGTCACCGAGGCCACCGACCGGGACGCCCCCAAGCATCGCTACGCCTACGACCCGCATCTCGACCCCACGCTGACCTGGGCCGGCAAGGCCGAGCACACCTCGTTCGAGGTGCCGACGGTCTCCCTCCACGTCCACGAGCGGATCGACCCCAAGACCATCGTCGAGGCCGTGCGCCGCCGCAACGGGACGCCGGCGCCGATCCAGGGCTCGCTCTTCGAGAGCGCCGAGGAGAACCCGCCGCTCCGCGAGGCCATCGACTTCTACCAGCACGCGCACGCCTGGTCCAATCGGCTGATCGCCGGCGACTCGCTGCTGGTCATGAACTCCCTGCTCGAGAAGGAGGGCATGGCCGGCAAGGTGCAGATGGTCTACATCGACCCGCCCTACGGCATCCGCTACGGCTCGAACTTCCAGCCCTTCGTCAACAAGCGCGACGTCAAGGACGGCAGCGACGAGGACCTGACGCAGGAGCCCGAGATGATCCGCGCCTTCCGCGACACCTGGGAGCTCGGCATCCACTCGTACCTCACCTACCTGCGCGACCGCCTCCTCCTGGCGCGCGAGCTGCTGCACGAGAGCGGGTCCTGCTTCGTGCAGATCTCGGACGAGAACGTTCACCTCGTGCGGAACTTAATGGACGAGGTGTTCGGCATCACAAACTTTGTCGCGCTCTGATAGTTGTTCAGAAGACGGGCGGGCTCGGCAGCTTCTGGCATGACGGTCGTCGCCGACTACCTCGTTTGGTACTGCAGAAAGCGAGAGCAGTGTCAAGTATCGGCAACTGTTTCGAGTGAAGAGCGTGGGTATCGGAGCCGGTACTGGCGCACGATACGATCAGCGTCGAGTCTTCCAGATGGGAAAACGCGTCGATCTATGACGACGGAAGAGCGCGACTTTCCAGAGCTGCTCCCGGAGGCGCTGGCGTCCATACCAGCTCGACAATCTCACGTCAGAGCGCGTTCCGCGAGAAGACAACCGTCCCGTACACGTTCGAGGGCGAAACGTTTCATCCTGGCCCGAATGCCTGCTGGAAGACCACTCCCGAGGGCCTGGATAGACTCGCCAAGTCGAGGCGGATTGAGAAGGCTGGGCGGACAACTCCGACTACGTGCGTTACCTCGACGACTTCCCGGCCTATGAGGTGACTAACGTCTGGAACGACGTAGCAGGGGCATCTGACCAAGATCTACGTGGTCCAGACAAGCACTTCCGTGATCGAACGGTGCATGCTCATGACCACCGACCCCGGCGATCTGGTCTTCGACCCGACGTGCGGATCGGGGAGCACCGCATACGTGGCCGAGCAGTGGGGCCGACGCTGGATCACGTGTGACACGTCGCGCGTGGCCGTCACGCTCGCCAAGCAACGGCTGATGACTGCTGTGTTCGACTACTACGAGCTGGCGCATCCGGCGGAAGGCGTGGGGAGTGGATTCGTCTACAAGATCGTGCCGCACGTTACGCTCAAGAGCATCGCCAACAACGAGCCGCCCGGGGCAGGAGACGCTCTACGACCAGCCAAGGTGGACGGCAGCAAGGTGCGGGTCACGGGGCCGTTCACCGTGGAGGCCGTGCCCGCGCCGACCGTCCGCCCGCTGACCGAGGCGGGCGAGCCGCAGCCAGCGGACGCCTCGGTGGCTCGCTCCGGCGAGACGCTGCGTCAGGCCGAGTGGCGGGCCGAGCTGCTCAAGACCGGCATCCGGGGCAAGAACAACCAGATGATCCTCTTCAGCCGGGTGGAGCCGCTGGCGGGGACCCGGTGGCTCCACGCCGACGCCGAGAGTGTCCCGAACGAACGTGGCGCCGACCGGGTGAGTGAACCGCGGCCAGGGGCAGCGCGGTCGGCCGAGCGGGTCGTGGTGTCCTTCGGCCCTGAGCACGCGCCACTCGAGCAGCGGCAAGTCGAGCTGGCCTGGGAGGAAGCGCGCACGCTGAGTCCCCGGCCCGGCATCCTCGCCTTCGCCGCCTTCCAGTTCGACCCGGAGGCCGCCAAGGACATCGACGAGCTGACGCGCGAGAAGACGGGGATGACCTTCCTCAAGGTCCAGATGAACCCGGACCTGCTCACCGAGGACCTCAAGAAGAAGCGGGCCAGCAACGAGTCCTTCTGGCTCATGGGCCAGCCCGACGTCGAGGTGCGCACCATCGGCAAGGGCGAGCACAAGGGCAAGCTGCAGGTCGAGGTGCACGGCTTCGACTACTACAACACCAAGACCGGCCAGATCGAGTCGGGCGACACGCGGCGCATCGCCATGTGGATGCTCGATCCCGACTACGACGGCCGGAGCCTCTTCCCGCGCCAGGTCTTCTTCCCGATGGCGGACGAGGCCGGCGGCTGGGCGCGCCTGGCCCGCAACCTCAAGGCGGAGATCGACCTGGACCGCATCGAGGCCTATCGCGGAACGGTCTCGCTGCCCTTCGAGGGGGGCGACCACAAGCGCGTGGCCGTCAAGATCGTGGACGACCGCGGCATCGAGAGCCTCAAGATCATTCCCGTGTCATGAGCCGCGCACGCATCGAGATACCTCGGGAGCGCATCGCCGAGCTCTGTCGGCAGCGCCACATCCGCTGGCTGGCCTTGTTCGGGTCCGTCCTCCGCGAGGACTTCCGGCCCGAGAGCGACATCGACGTGCTCGTCGAGTTCGAGCCGGAGCAGAAATACACGTACTTCACCCTGGCGCAGATCGAGGATGACCTTTCGAGCCTGCTGATGGGTCGAAAAGTTGACCTGCATGTGTCGAAATCCCTTCACCCCTTCCTCCGCGACAAGGTGTTGGGCCAGGCCGAGGCGCTGTATGACGGAGCATGACGATCGGCTGCCGATGCACCAGATGCTGGAGCACGCACGCGAGGCAGTGGAGATGATCCGCGGGCGGACGCGGGCGGAGCTGCAAACGAATCGGATGCTCCAGCTCGCGCTGGTTCACCTGGTCCAGACCGTCGGAGAGGCGGCCACCCGGGTGTCTGCCGCGGGCCGGGTCCGATATTCGGAGGTCCCGTGGGGCGAAGCCATCACCACGAGACACCGGCTGGTTCACGGCTACGACACGATCGACTACAACGTGGTCTGGGACACGATCGCGGATGACTTTCCCCCACTGGTGGCGGCTCTGGAGCGAGCCCTGGCGGGCGAGCCCGACTGATGGCCGGGAGTATCGACCAGCTCATCGTCAACGCCCCCTACGAGGAGCCGGAGCGGCACTGGCGGTACGATCGCGAGAGCCGCACGTTCAGCCTGGAAGCGGGCCGGCGGCCGGCGGGCTACGTGGTGGCCACGCCGGGCTCGAAGTCCTTCGACGACCCGGGCCTCTTCGTCGAGCTGCCGCTGGTCAACCGCATCCGGCCCCGGGTCCAGGCGTGGCGGGAGGCGGGGTATCCCGGCGTCACGGGGACGACCCTGCGGCTGCTCCAGCACTGGCGCGATCCCGAGGGGTGGGACGAGCGCCGGTTCTTCTTCTGCCAGCTCGAGGCGATCGAGACGCTGATCTGGCTGACGGAGGCGCCCGCCGGCGAGCGTCAGGGCATCGATGTCCCGGGCGATGGCGGGCCTTTCACGCGGCTCTGCGCCAAGATGGCCACGGGATCGGGCAAGACGCTCGTCATGGCCATGGCCATCGCGTGGCATATCCTCAACCGGGTGGCGAATCCTCAGGATCCGCGCTTCTCGAAGCACGTGCTCGTGATGGCGCCGGGGCTCACGGTGAAGAACCGCCTGGCGGTGCTCGAGCCGTCCGGCTCCGGCAACTACTACGACCTGTTCAACATGGTCCCGTCGGCGCTGCGCGAGCGGCTGCGCCAGGGGCGGGTGCTGGTGCGCAACTGGCACGTCCTCAACTGGGAGAGCGCGGAGCAGCTCGCCCGAAAGCGCGGCGTGGACAAGCGCGGCGCCAAGAGCGACGCCGCCTATGCCAAGGAAGTGCTCGGCGACATGGCCTCGGCCTCCAACATCCTCGTCATCAACGACGAGGCCCACCATGCCTGGCGCGTGCCGGCGGGGTCGAAGCTCCGCGGCGTGGCGAAGGCCGACATCGAGGAGGCCACGCGCTGGATCGGCGGGCTCGACCGCATCCATCGCAGCCGGGGCCTTCTCGGCTGCTACGACTTCTCGGCCACGCCCTTCGCGCCCTCCGGCAAGGAAAGCTCGGAGGAGGCTCTCTTCGGCTGGGTCGTGAGCGACTTCAGCCTGAACGACGCCATCGAGTCGGGGCTGGTGAAGACACCGCGGGTGGTCGTCCGGGACGATGGGGTGCCCGACGCCAGGAGCTACCGGTCGAAGCTCTACCACATCTACCAGTGGGTGCGCGACGACCTGAACCGCAAGGCGGAGGCCCACGACCCGCTCCCCGATCTCGTCACCAACGCCTACTACCTCCTCGGCAAGGACTGGCTGGAGACGGCCCGCCGCTGGGGCGAGGCCGGCATGCCCACACCGCCGGTCATGATCACCGTCGCCAACCGGACGGAGACGGCGGCGCGTGTCCACCACGCCTTCGTTCACGGCAAGGTGCGCATCGACGAGCTGGCGGCGCCGGAGCGGACTCTCCACATCGACTCCAGGGTGCTCGAGAAGGCTGAAGCCCAGGACGAAGCGGAGACCGTCGGCGCGACGGGCGGCGGCGACGACGCGGAGAGCGACGAGGAGGAGCGGCCCGCGCGCAAGCTGACGAGGGAAGAGCAGGCGGAGTGGCTCCGGGTGCAAGTGGATACCGTGGGCCAGCCGGGCAAGCCTGGGGAGCGCATCCAGAACGTGATCTCGGTGGGCATGCTCACCGAGGGCTGGGACGCCCGCACGGTGACGCACGTCATGGGGCTCCGGGCGTTCTCCAGCCAGCTCCTCTGCGAGCAGGTGGTCGGCCGCGGCCTGCGACGGACCTCCTACGAGGTGGATCCCGCCACGGGCCTCTTCCAGCCCGAGCACGTGAACATCTTCGGCATCCCCTTCACGTTCCTGCCGCACGAAGGCGGCGACGAGGTCGTCCCTCCGCCGCCGGCGCCCAAGTCGCGTATCGAGCCGGTGCCCGAGAAGCGCGAGTTCGAGATCACGTGGCCCAATGTGGTCCGCGTCGAGCACACGTGGACGCCGCGCCTCGCGCTCGACTGGGCCAGCGTGCCCGTGCTTCGTCTCGAAGCCTCCGACACCGTCACGCTCGCCCAGCTCGCGCCCGTGGTGGAGGGCAAGCCGGACGTCAGCCGCATCTCCGAGATCGACCTCGACGATCTGGCGCGCCGCTTCCGGATGCAGACGATCGTCTTCCAGACGGCCCGCGATGTGTTCGACCAGATGGCGCCCACGTGGAACGGCAGCCGCGAGGTCCTCCTCGCCCAGCTCGTGGCGCTGGTCGAGCGCTTCCTCACCTCCGATCGCGTGGTGATCACCCCCGAGCTCTTCAACCAGGACGCCCGCCGCAGGCGTATCCTGCTCACCCTCAACATGAACCGGATCGTCCGCCACCTCTGGGAGGCCATCCGGCACGAGAACACGCAGGCGCTCACGCCGGTATTCGACAGCGAGCGGCCCATCCGCGGCACGGGCGACATGCTGCCCTGGCACACGGGCCGCCCCTGGGCCGACACCGAGCGCTCGCACATCAACCGATGCGTCTTCGACAGCACGTGGGAGGCGAGCGAGGCCTTCGCCCTCGACCGGCACCCCGACGTGGCCGCGTGGGCGAAGAACGATCACCTGGGCTTCGAGATCGTCTACGTGTTCGACGGCGTCGTGCGCAAGTACCGGCCCGACTTCCTCGTGAAGCTGAAGACCGGCATCATGCTCGTCCTGGAGGTCAAGGGCCAGGACTCCCCGCAGAACCAGGCCAAGCGCGCCGCGCTGGACGAATGGACGCGCGCGGTGACGGCGCATGGCGGCTTCGGCCACTGGCGATGGGCAGTGTCGAGAACGCCATCCGACGTTGTCGACCTCGTCCGTGCGGCGGCGCAGTGACGCGCTCAGGGGACGAACGAGAGGAGGGACGATGGCGAGAGTGCATCCGCTTGACACGCTGATCGGCGACGAGTTCCCGGTGTTCCGGAGCGATGCGGACGTGCGCGCCTTCGAGCGGACGCCCTACGCGGACCGCATCGCTGCCCGCAGCACCTACGAGGCGCTGCAGCTCGGGGGCGCCGTCGATCCGGACGCGCCCGCGATTCATTTTCTGCGCACGGGCGAGCCGGACGAGGTGCCGTCGACGATGAGCTACCGGCAGTTCATGGGCCGCGTGAACCAGACGGCCAATCTGCTGCACGACCTGGGCGTCGGGCCGGGCGACACCGTGAGCCTGATGCTGCCGCTCATTCCGCAGAACTGCTTTGCTCTATTCGGGGCGGAGGCGGCGGGCATCGCGAATCCCGTGAATCCTCTTCTGGAGGCCCACCAGATCGCGGAGATCCTGAGGGCGGCGGGGACGAAGGTGCTGGTGGCGCTCGGACCCACGCCGGGCGTGGATATCTGGGAGAAGGTGCTGCGCGTGCGCGCGGAGCTGCCCGGGCTGAAGGCGATCCTGCAAGTGGGCGGCACCGTGAGCGCGGCCGACGAGCAGAATGGCGTCCGCTCCTTCGACGCGGCGCTGGACCGCTATCCGGCGGACCGGCTCACGAGCGGACGTACGATCCGACCGGAGGATCCTTGTGCGTATTTCCACACGGGCGGAACGACCGGCACGCCCAAGCTCGTGCGGCATACCCATGCGAACCAGGTGTACCAGGCCTGGGGCGTGCGCCTGTTGCTGAAGGGGCGGCCGCGCAGTCCGATCCTGATGGGTCTGCCCCTCTATCATGTGGGCGGCGCGCTGTCCCAGGTGCTGCTGACCCTCTCGGGGGGCGGCGCAATCGTGATGCTGACGCCCGCGGGCTGGCGCAACCCGACGGTCGTGCGGAACGTGTGGCGGCTCGTGGCGAAGTACCGGCCCCAGACCTTCTCCGCCGTGCCCACGGTGCTGGCGGCGAGCCTGTCCGTGCCGGCGGAGGGGTGCGATTTGAGCTCGCTGACCTGCTCGGCGGGCGGCGGGTCGGCCATCCCCGTGGAGGTCTGCAAGGGCCTGCAGGAGCTGACGCGCACGCCGACGCTGGAGGTCTACGGCATGACGGAGACCTCCAGCGTGCACACGATCAGCTATCCGGACCGGCCCGTGCGCCTCGGGTCCGTGGGCCATGCCCTGCCCTACAGCCGCGTGCGAGTCGTCCGGCTCGACGAGAAAGGCAAGCTGGAACGCGACTGCAAGGTCGACGAGATCGGCGTGGTCGCGATGGCGGGTCCGGGCGTGTTCTCGGGCTATCTGAATCCGGCACACGACCAGCACGCGTTCGTGGAGCCTGGCTGGGTGAATTCCGGCGACCTGGGCCGCCTCGATCGCGAGGGCTATCTGTGGATCACGGGCCGGGCCAAGGACATCATCATCCGGGGCGGCCACAACATCGACCCCCTGCCGATCGAGGAGATCCTCTACCAGCACCCGGCGGTTGGCCTGGCCGCCGTCGTGGGGCAGCCGGATGCGCATGCAGGCGAGTTGCCCGTCGCCTACGTCCAGTTCAGGCCGGACATGAAGGTGGAGTCGGGGGAACTGATGGAGTGGATCCGCCCGCGCGCGCCCGAGCGGGCTGCCGTGCCTGTCAACATCTTCCCCATCCAGCCCATGCCCCTGACGGGCGTGGGCAAGGTGTTCAAGCCGGAGCTGCGATGGGATGCGGCACGGCGGGTGTTTGCCCAGCTATTGGCGCCCTTTGCGGACGGGGGTGTGGAGATCGCGGTCCAGGTCGCCGCCCATCCCACCCACGGCAGCCTCGCGACGATCTCGATCCGGGGCGCGGCTCCGGGCGCCCGGGCGCGTCTGGAGCAGCAGGTGAACGAGCGCCTCGCCCCGTTTGTCATTCGCCACGAGATCGTCTGGGCCTAGATCAATCCCCCTCAAGCCGCGCGCGGCGAAGGAGAGACCATGGCGTTTCAGAAGACGGAGTACGAACAGTACGATGCGCTGGGGCTTGCCGAGCTCGTGCGCCGGCGGCAGGTCACGCCGCAGGAGCTGCTCGAGGCGGCGATGGCACGCGTCGAGGCCCGCGATGGGACCATCAATGCGGTGGTCACCAGGATGTACGACCAGGCCAGGGCGACCATTGCAGCGGGACTGCCCGCCGGGCCGTTCACCGGGGTGCCATTCATGCTGAAGGATCTCGGCGTGCTCTATGCCGGCGTGCGGACCTCGAATGGCAGTCGGATCTTTGCGGACTTCGTGGCCGATCACGACAGCACGCTGGTGGCGCGGTACAAGGCGGCAGGGCTGGTGATCATGGCCAAGACCAATACGCCTGAATTCGGCATCGCCGCGACCACCGAGCCGCAGCTGTTCGGGCCGACGCGCAATCCCTGGAGTGTGGCGCACTCGGCGGGCGGCTCCTCCGGCGGGGCTGCCGCGGCGGTGGCGGCGGGGTATCTGCCCATGGCCCATGCCACCGACGGAGGCGGCAGCATTCGCATCCCCGCCTCGAAGTGCGGGCTGTTCGGTCTCAAGCCCTCCCGTGGGCGCAACCCTGCAGGACCGGACCTCGGCGAGGGGCTGGCGGGCATGGCCACGGGACACTGTGTGAGTCGCAGCGTTCGGGACAGTGCCGCGCTGCTGGACGCCACCCACGGTCCTGCCCCGGGTGATCCCTATGCCGCGCCCCCGCTGCCGCGCCCCTTGCTCGACGAAGTCGGGGCCCCGCCGGGGCGCCTGCGCATTGCCGTGTGCACGACGGACTATCTCGGCAAGCCGATTCATCCGTCCTGCACGGCCGCCGTGGAGGCCACGGCGAAGCTGTGCGCTTCACTCGGGCATGACGTCGTCGAGGCGAGGCCCGACTTCGCCGGCCTGCCGCTGAGTCGCGCCTGGCGGGTGGTTCCGGCCGCGAATCTGTGGTTGAACGTCAACGCGAGGGCGCGCGCCTTGGGGCGCGAGCCCGTGCCTGGTGATGTCGAGCCCCTGACCTGGGCCTGGATGCAAGAAGGGCGACGGTTCACCGCCGCCGACTACATGGAGACGATCGCGATCATGCACAGCCTCGGGCGGCGCATGGCGGCGTTTCTCGAGAACTATGATCTGTTGCTCACCGCCACCCTTGCCCGACCGCCGCTGAAGCTGGGGGAGCTGGACATGACCACCGACGACGTGGAGCGCTACGTCGCGTTTCTCTTCGACGAATTCGCGCCGCTGACGCCGCTCTTCAACCAGACGGGCGGGGCCGCCATGAGCGTGCCACTGGCCTGGACGCCCGATGGCCTCCCCATCGGGGTGCAGTTCGGGGGTGGACTCGGCGATGAGCCCAAGTTGATTCGGCTCGCGGCCCAGCTCGAACAGGCCCAGCCATGGGCGCATCGTCGAGCGCGCGTGACGACGGTTGCGTAGCCTGCGGGAAATCACCACGGAGGAAAGGAAACGCAATGACGGTCATCCTGGGCACGGGCGCGTATCGCTACGAGGTCGTGGACAACTGGGCGAAGCTGCCGCCGGAGCAAGAATTCAACGCCGACGTCGCGGCGGTCGGCGTCGACGCGCAGGATCGGGTGTACGCGTTCAATCGAGGCCGGCACCCCATGGTGGTGTTCGACCGTGAGGGGAATTTCCTGCGCTCCTGGGGCGAGGGGGTGTTTCGGCGCGCGCACGGCGTCCACATGGCCCCCGACGACACCCTCTGGCTGACCGATGACGGCGACCACACCGTCCGGCACTGCACGCTTGACGGCAAGGTGCTGCTGACGATCGGAATCCCCGGCGCGCCGACACCCTACATGAGCGGTGTGCCGTTTCACCGCTGCACCCACACGGCGCTGTCGCCGGAGGGCGACCTCTACGTCTCCGACGGGTACGGCAATGCGCGCGTCCACAAGTTCGCGCCGGACGGAACGCTGCTCCGGTCATTTGGCGAGCCCGGCACCGATCCGGGTCAGTTCAATATTCCGCACAATATCTGCTGCGACGCCGACGGCTGGGTATACGTCGCCGACCGCGAGAACCATCGCGTGCAGGTGTTCGATGGCAATGGCCGGTACGAGGCGCAATGGAACAACATGCATCGCCCCTCGGGCCTGTACATGGAGCGCGGCCCGCACCCGCGATTCTACGTCGGCGAGATTGGCGGCGGCATGGCCGTCAACTACGACATGCCCAATATCGGGCCGCGGGTCAGCATCTACAGCCGCACGGGCGACATGCTCGCGCGAGTGGGCCACCGGCCGGCCGGGCTCGAGCCGGGCCAGTTCATCTCGCCGCACGGGCTCGCCGTCGACTCGCGCGGCGACATCTATGTGGGCGAGGTCTCGTACACGAACTGGGGGAATCGCTACGAGGGCCAGCCGCTGCCACCCGGGCTGCGCAGCCTGCAAAAGCTGGCCAAGGTGGGCTGAGGCCCGATTGGCGTTCGGCGGCGACAGGATGGCACGGCGCGCCTTCGAAGGCGCGCTAGATGGCAAGCAGGAGGTCGAATGGACGGTTTCGCCCCCACCGGTAGATGCGGAAATCGGCGTCCAGTGTGAGGATCCGACCGGTCTGGTAGTCTGAGGCCATGTCGACGAGGCAGGCGTCGGCGAAGTCCATCGGCACGTCGGCGTACTTGCGCAGGAGCTTGACCACGCCGCCGGCATTGCCTGCAAGCCGATAGGGGATCTGGAAGATGCCGCGCTCGATGTTGTCCAGGACCGCTGAGGCGGCGCCCCGGATGTCGCGCAGGAGGTAGCAGCTCTCCGCGATCACTGCTTCGCAGGTAATGAGCGGGGCCTCGAGGCCGGACACCGCGTCGACGCATTCCCGGTGGTGGTGCTCCGATCGATCGAGCAGCGCGACAATGCAGCCGGTGTCGAGGAGGACTGGGGTCAGCGGCCAAATCCCTTCAAGTGCGCTTTGTTCGAGCCGAGATCCCGGATACCGGAACGGAATCGGCCCAGCCCCACGATCTGCCGTGATCGCCGGGGCACGAGCAGCACGTTCAGGGCCTTGATGCCCTCACGGACCGCCTGTGAATCATTCCAGCCGAGCCGGCGCTCGATCTCTCGCAGGAGGCGCTCGGTTTCTCCATCTAGGCGGGCATGAATGATTCGCCTCACGTCTTCTCCCTCCCTTCGTATACGCTTGCGCAATCGTATCACTACTTGGCTGAGCGGACGCGTTTGAATCATGCCGGCGGGCTGCCTGTGCCCTCACCACAGCTCGCGGGAGGCGAGGCGAGCCCCCTCCGCCAGCGCCTCCAGCTTGAGCCACACGATCTTGGAGTCGACCTGGACCCGGCCCGCGAAGGTGCCGAAGCCGCAATCGACGCCGGCCATCACGCGCTCGCGCCCGACGACGGAGGCGTACCGCACGAGGCGCTCGGCCACGAGCTCCGGGTGCTCGACGAAGTTCGAGGTCGAGTCGATGACGCCGGGGATGATGATCTTGTCGGCGGGGAGGGCCACGTCCTTCCAGATCTTCCACTCGTGCTCGTGACGGGGGTTGGCGCCAGGGAACGACAGGGCGGCCGGGCGCGCGCGAAGCACGACGTCGACGATGTCCTGAAGGGGGACGTCGGTGTGATGGGGCCCGAGCGTGCTCCCCCAGCAGATGTGCATGCGCAGGCGATCGGGAGGCAGGTCTCGGACCGCGTGGTTGAGCGCGTCGACGTGCATGGCGATCACCGTGCGGAAGGCGTCGAGGGGCAGGTGGGCGAACACGGTGTGACGGCTCAGCGCGAGGTCCGGGCAGTCGAGCTGCAGGACGAAGCCGGCGTTGACGATTGCTTCGTACTGGGGCTTCATCACGTCGGCGAGCGCGAACAGATACGCCTCGTCGCTCGGGTAGTACTGATTGTGCAGGAACCGGCCGATCTGTCCCGGCGACGGCGATGTCATGAAGGCCTCTTCGGTGGGTGCGCGTGCCATGGCGGTCTCGAGGGTGCGGATGTCGGCCTCGACGGCGGGCCAGTCCTTCCACGCCACGGGGCCCGTGCACGCGGGCCGGTGCTGGAAGGGCGAGGCGAACTGGCGGAGGATGGCCGCCAGCTCGGGGAATTCCTCGTCGCCGGTGCCGAGCGGCGGGGCGCTCTGGCCGTCGAAGCCGGTGAGCCGATCCTTCAGATAGACCGTGTAGTCGACCCGCCCTTGCTCGCCGTCATTGATCACGTCGAGGCCGCTCTTGGCCTGACGCTGCACGACGTCGGCCACGGCGCGGTGGACGGACGCGTCCAGCGCGGCGCGATCCGCCCCGGGCCGTGCCTGTGACTCGAGGAGGAGCTGGACCAGCTCCGGCGGGCGAGGCAGGCTGCCCACGTGGGTGGTCAGGATCCTCGTCGTGCTGGTCTTCATTGGGGGTCGCGTCAGGTGCGCGCTCCCGCCGCCGCGCGGTCCATCAGGTCCTTGGCGCCAGCCTGGATCCACGGGAAGAAGCTGGTCATGATGCAGCGGACGCCGAGCTGCGTGTAGCGCTCCACGTTGGCGGCGCTGACCAGAGTCCCGGCGGTGCGGCCGGCCTCTACGATCTTCGCGATCGCCCCGTCGATCGTCTGCTGGACCTCCGGATGGCCCATGTTGCCGATCTGGCCCATCGAGGTCGCCAGGTCGCTGGGCGCCACGAAGAAGACGTCGATGTGGTCGACCTTGAGGATGTCGTCGAGATTGTGCACCGCGACGATGTCCTCGATCAGGACGATGAGCAGGCTCTGGTCGTTGGCCGTCTTGAGATAGTCGCCCACGCCGAAGCCCTGGCGGCTGGTGAACATGCCGCGCTCGCCGAGGGGCGCAAACTTGCCGGCCTCGACCACCGCCTCGGCTTCACGGCGCGTATTGACGTGGGGCACCACGATGCCCTGGGCGCCGCGGTCGAGGGTGCGGTAGATCGTGGCGTAGTCGTTGTTCATCACGCGCACCACGGACGTCATGCCCCAGAGGTCGCAGGCGCGGGTCAGGTTGCCGAGATCGGCGTAGTCGACGGCGCCGTGCTCCCCCTCGAGCCAGATGCCGTCGACGCCGAGCGGACCGAGCTGATCGATCAGGTCCGGGTCATTGGTGCCGGACAGGATGGTCGCCACCTTGTCGGCGGCGAGCTGTTGCTTCACGCGATTCGGCCGAATGCTCATGGGGTCTCCTTCTCTTGGTGCGTGGGAAAGCTGAAGACGTTCGCGGGCTCGTGGTGCAGGGCGTGGTCGCGGCGGAGGCGCTCGACCATCCCCAGCGCATGGGGCGCGCCTTCGAAGAGCTGGGCCAGCATCAGATCGTCGAGCCGGAGCCCCGCGCGCCGCGCGGCCACGACGCACAGATCGCGGGTCGCGGCATCGGTCTGATCGGCCGTGCCCGACAGAACGGGCGGGGGCGTGACGGCCGGCGCCTCGGCGCCGGGCACGAGCCCGGGACGCCGGGTGTGCCACTCGGTGGCCTGCTCGTAGGCGTGGCCGACGCGCAGGATGGCTTCCTCGCCGAAGGGGCGGCCGAGGATCTGCATGCCGAGCGGCAGGCCGCTCCTGCCGAAGCCGTTGGGCAGCGCGAGCACGGGCTGGCCCGTGACGTTCCAGGCCGTGAGGAGGCTGGGCTTCTGCCAGAACGCGAGGCTGCGGAAGTCGCTCAGCCGCGGCGCCTCGCCCATGCCGGCGGTGACGAAGGCGTCGAATCTCGCGTACAGCGGCGCCATCTCGACCATCATCCGGCGGTGCTCGCGGCTGGCCTGGACATAGTCGTTGGCGGTGAAGAGCACGGCGGGGAGGGCGCGCGCGCGAAAGTCGGCCCCGAAGTCGCCCGGCCGCGCGATCAAGCTCTGTTGATGGACGCTGAAGATCTCGCTCTCGGCGATGATGATCTTGACGTCGTAGTAGCTCGCCATCGGGCGCACGCGGCATTCCTCGAGCTCGGCGCCGAGCCGGCGCAGCACGTCGAGCGCGGCGTCCATCGCCCTGCGGACGTCGTCGGATGCCGGGATGTCATCCTCCCAGTGGTGGCGCAGGACACCGATCCGGAGGCCGCGCAGATCCTGGCCGAGCGCCTCGCGATAGCGGGGAATGGGCCGCCGCAGGCTGCCCGCGTCCTTCGGGTCGTAGCCGGCCAGGGCCTCGAGCAGCAGCGCGCAGTCCTCGACGGTCCGGGCCAGCGGGCCACAGTGATCGAACGTGTAGGAGTTGGGGACGACACCCGCGCGGCTCACGAGACCGAACGTGGGCATCAGGCCGACGACACCGCACAGCGATGCCGGGCCCCGGATCGATCCCCCGGTATCGGACCCGAGCGCCGCCGGGACCAGGCCGGCCGCGACGGCCGCCCCCGAGCCCGAGGAGGAGCCGCCGGTGAAGTGGGCGAGGTTCCAGGGGTTGCGCGCGGGCGGCCACGGCAGATCGAACGACGGCCCGGCATGCGCCATCTCGTGGGTCGCGAGCTTGCCGAGCAGCACGGCGCCGGCGTCGTAGAGGCGGGTGGTCGCCGTGGCGTCGGCTTCGGGGATCCGGTCGATGAAGATGCGCGAGTGCGCGGACGTGAGGATGCCCCGCGTGTCGTAGATGTCCTTGAGCCCGAAGGGGATCCCGTGCAGCGGGCCGCGCGGCGGGCTCGCGGCGATCTCGGCCTCGGCCTGCCTCGCTTGCCGCCGCGCCAGATCGAACGTGCGCGTGATGAAGGCGTGTGTCTGGTCGTCGTACTGCTCGATGCGCTGGATCAGCGCCTCGGCCAGATCGACGGGCGATAACGCCCGCGCCGCGATCAGGCGGGACAGCTCGGCGATCGAGAGGTCGTGAAGATCGGTGGCCATGGAGTCGACCCTTTCCGCGTGTGGCCCGCTCTGTTCCTACCCGCGCCGATCCTGCACCCCGAACGCGATACCGTCAAGGCCACGAGCCGCCGCCACCGCCTCTCGCCAAGTCCTGTGTCGGCGCGCGGCGCCGGGGTAGACTCGGGCCATGCGGCTACTCCCCCACGAGGTCGAGGCGATCCGGGCCGCGGTGCGCGAGGTCTTCGGTCCCACCGCGCGGGCTCGCCTCTTCGGGTCTCGAACACGTGACGATCTCCGGGGCGGCGACATCGACCTCTTCGTCGAGGTGGAGCCGGGACAGGCATCGATCGCCAACGAGCAACGGCTCCGGGACCGCATCGCCCCTGCCGTCGAGGATCTCCGCACGGACGTGATCCTTCATGAGCGGGGAGGCGCCCTCACGCCGCTCGGGCGGATTGCGCTCCGCGACGGCGTGCCGCTGTGAGCCCCGAGGAAGTGGCGCTGGCCCGGCAGGCGCTTCGCTCCGCCGAGGGCTGTGCCCGGCGCCTGGCGCGGTCTCATGGCAAGCTGTCCACCCAGTTCCTGCTGTCGGCCGCACGGGTGACGGCGCTGCCTCCTGAGGTCGAAGACGACCTCGATGCGTTTCTCAAGCGGTACGAGCAGGTCGTCAACGCGATCCAGGATGAGCTGTTCAAGGTCGTCGCGATCGTCGGGGGCGAGGATGTTCGCGGTCTCGCGCGGCGTGAAGTGGCGGAATTGATGGATCGCCTCGGGGCCCTGCCGTCGGCGGAAAGCTTCCGTCTGCTCGTCGCCATCCGGAACCGCATCGCCCACTCCTATCCGGACGATCCCGGACGCCAGGCGGCGAGCTTGAACGCTGCCTACGAGACCGTGCCCGACCTTCTCGCGGCCCACGAGGGTGTCCGTCGCTACCTCGAGCAACGTTTGCCCGAGGGGTGACCGGGCGCGCCAGGGAACTCAGATGGACGGTATCCACGATCTCGGCGGCATGCACGGCTTCGGTCCGGTCGAGCGCGAGCCCGACGAGCCCGTGTTCCACGCTCCCTGGGAGGCGGTGGTCGTGGCCATCAGGCGGTCCAGGGCGATCGGGCGCTTCTTCAACATCGACGAGTTCCGTCACGGCATCGAGCGCATGGACCCGGCGCACTACCTGGGCTCGAGCTACTACGAGCGCTGGCTGGACGGCCTCGCCCGCGTGCTCGTCGAGAAGGGTGTGGTGACGCTGGAGGAGCTGGAGGAGCGCGCGGCATCCCTCCGCGCGCTGCCGGACGTGCCGGCGACCGGCGCGAGGCCAGGCCCGCGCGGCGCGCGCATTCCCGACGATGGGGACGGACTCCAGAGCCCGCTCAACTTCGTCCCGCCGTCGACGGCGCGCGTGTCGAGCGAGAATCCGCGGTACGCCCCCGGCGACCGGGTGGTCACGCGGAGCTTCCATCCCCCGGGCCACACGCGACTGCCTCGCTACGCGCGCGGCAAGCCGGGTGTGATCCACCGGCTCCACGGCATCCACGTCTTCCCGGACACGAACGCGCACGGCCTCGGGGAGCGGCCGCAGCCGCTGTACAGCGTGCGCTTCGACGCCCGCGCGCTCTGGGGCGAGTCGGCAGAGCCGAACCACCAGGTTCACCTCGACCTCTGGGAAAGCTACCTCCGACCGGCCGACGAGCGACCGTAGCCCGCACGCGGCCTGGCCTCGTGCACGAGTGACGCTGTGAGGCGACGGGGGACCGACGTGCCGGATCAGCGGAGGCCCAGGCGATCGTGGGTGACGCTGCCTCCGACGACCGTCGCCAGCACCTCGACCGCGCCGATGTCTTCTGCCGCGATCGCGGTGGGATCGGCCGAGAGCACGGCGAAGTCCGCGAGCTTGCCCGGCTCGAGGGAGCCGAGGTCGTCCTCGCGGAAGGCGGCGCGCGCGGAGTGAAGCGTGTAGCAGCGGATGGCCTCCTCGGCCGTGAGCGCCTCGGCGGGGTTGAAGGGCCGGCCACTCGCCGTCCGCTGGTTGACCATGTCGTGGATGCCGAGCAGCGGGGCGCCCAGCACCACCGGGCGGTCAGAGCTTCCGGGCAAGAGGACGCCCGCGTCGAGGAAGCTCCGCTGGCGATAGCACCACGTCGAGCGCTCGGGGCCGAGGGCCGCGAGCATGCCGTCGCCGATCTCGCTGATGAAGCGGCCCTGCGGCACGGTCGTGGAAGCCGGGGACGACCGCGCGGCCCTGGAGGCTTACCACGCGCTCCGCATCGAGGTGGCGGCGCAGCTCGTCCCCGTCGCCCACCGCGACGATGCGGCCGCCCAGCACGCCAGCGCGTCGCGCGCGGCCGCGCGGGGTCCATGGTCAGAAGGGTGCCGCCTTCGAAGATCCGATCGACGCGCATGGCGTGCCCATCATAGCGGGAACCCGCGCGGGCGCGAAGAGCGGGCGTGAGGCTCGCGACTGTCGATCCCGGGCCGGGCCGTTCGACTACTTGGTGAGGGGGCCGCCCGGCCCTGGAACGGACGAAGCCGGCCCCGGGCCGGCGTCGTGGAGAGGGGAAGAGCCAATGAGCCGCATCCGGAAGACGATCCGAGCCTGACGCCATGCTCACGAAAGTCCTGATCGGGGTCGCCGCCCCCATTGCCGTCGTGCTCGCCGTGGTCGTGGCGAGGCAGCCCTCGAGGTTCCGTGTCGCGCGCTCGGCGGCGATCACGGCACCTCCGGATCAAGTGTTCGCGGAGGTGAACGATCTCCACAGATGGGAAGCGTGGTCCCCGTGGCTGAAGGCCGATCCCGCGGCCAGGACCGTCTACGAAGGGCCGTCCGCCGGACCCGGCGCCGCCTTCACGTGGTCCGGCAACAGCCATGTCGGCGAGGGGCGCATGACCATCATCGACAGCCGCCCGCATGAGCTCGTCAGGCTCAGGCTCGATTTCAAGCGGCCCATGGCGTCCACCAGCACGGCCGAGCTCACCTTCGCCCCGGACGGCGAGCGAACGGTGGTCACCTGGAGCATGTCCGGGGAGAAGAACTTCGTCGCCAAGGCGCTCCACCTGGTCATGAACATGGACACGATGATCGGCGGCAAGTTCGACGAAGGCCTGGCGCAGATGAAGGCGATCGCGGAGGCCACGGCCAGAAGTAGCGCGCCGACCGCCGGGTCGGGCCCTCACACGAGCCGCGGACGATCCCCCTCGACGATGATCCGCCACAGCACGCGGCTCTGGCTCCGGTCGTAGTCGCCGTGGGCCCGGTGCATCGTCGCGCGGTCGTCGATGACCAGGACGTCGCCCTTGCGCCAGGCGTGGTGATAGACGATCTCCGGCCGGATCATCCGGTCGAGCAGATCGCGCATGTAGGCCTTGCTCGCCTCGGGCGTCATGCCGTCGATGTGGGTGGCCTTGGAGATGTGGAAGTACACCGCCCTCGACCCGTGCACGGGATGGGTGCGCACCATCGGGTGCTCGATCGGCTTGCCGTACTTGTCCCGGTCTTCCGGACGCGTGTCCGCGTGCCCGTCGAGCCCGTTGAACGTGATGAGCGACTCGAGGCGCCGGCGCTCGTCCTCGGGCAGGGCGAGATAGGCCGCGCGCATATTGGCCACGCTGGTGCCGCCGCCGGCCGAGGGAATCTCCTCCCCGTACAGGATGGTGGCGGCCGGCGGGCATTCGCGGTTGGTGTGATCGGTGTGCCACATCTCGGCCGGCTGCTGGCCGTTCCGGTGCCAGATCAGCCCGATCAGGGGGAAGTCGGGCATATTGTGCTGCGAGTAGTGCTGCTCCATCGGCGGCCCGAACACCGAGGCGGCGGCGAGATACTGCGCCGGCGTCAGGGACTGATCGTGAAACACCAGCGCCAGATGGTCGGCCAGCGCGCGCGTCAGTGTGTTCCGGGTCGGCTCGTCGATCGGCGCGCTCAGATCGACGCCGGCCACCTCGGCGCCCAGCGAGGGATGAAGGGGTGTGATCCGCACGTGTGCCATGGCGCGTCGGCTCAGCGGGCCAGGCCCGGGCTTCCGGCCGGCACGGCATAGAAGTTCATCGTCAGCGAGACCGAGGTGTAGTAGCCCATCAGGACGATCATGTCGGTGACGCTCTCGTGCCCGAGCACCGCGACGGCGCGGTCGTACAGACCCTGAGGGACGAGCCGCCCGGCCGGCGAGGGCCATCGCCACCTCGTAGACCGCCTGCTCCCGAGCGTCCGAGAACGAGGTCGGAAGGTTGGCGACGATCGCCTCCACCGCCGCGGCAGGCAAGCCGACCTCCTTGCCGCGCTTCTCGTGCGCGGCGGTCGGGTAGGCCGATTGCCATCGGCTGGTGATGACGAGGACCGCGATCTCGCGCTCGCGCTCCGACAGCGAGGACTGGCCCGGCGTGAAGTGCTGTCCGAGCGGCGCGGCCGCGCGCAGCAGCTTCGGATTGTGCACCCACACCTTGTAGGGCCCGGGGAGCCGGCCGCGCGGACCCTCGACGAGGAAGCGGTATCCTTCCCGCTGCTCCGGCGTCATGCGGTCGACGGGCATCTCGGCATAGCGTCCGAACGTCGGCGCGTCACTCATGCGCGTGTCTCCTATGTCGTCCCATCCTGGATTTGGCGGCGGGCGCGACGGAGACGCCGCGGGCGCCCGTCTTCTCGATCGCGCGGGCGACGAGTCCGGATGCCTTCGCGTCCTCGACGACGCGCCGGAGGTAGGCGAGGCCGGCGTCGCGGCCCTTGGGCACGGCGATGGACTGCTGCACGCCCATGAAGCGCCCCTCCACGATGCGCGATCCGGGCAGCTTCCCGGCGAGGCCGAGCAGCCCCTGCGTCAAGCCGGCGAGCGCGTCCACCTTGCCGGTCACGAGCAGGTCGAACGCGGCGTCGCCGCCCTGCGTCGACACGAGCTGGGCGCGCTTGAGATTCCTGGCTCAGGAACAGCTCGTAGTTGGCGCGGGCCGGGGCGGCGACGCGCACGCCCTCGCGATCGACCTCCGCCGCGGTCCGCAGCGGCGAGGCGCCCGGCACGAGGTAGGTCGCGTCGATCTCGAGATAGGCCGCGGTGAAGCTCATCAGCGCCTCGCGCGCCGGATCGGAGCCGAGGAACGCGATGTCCCATGCGCCGGTCGGCGCCGCGTCGCCCATGACGGCGACGCTGTCGTAGGCGACGATCTCGACGGGCACGCCGAGCCGCCGGCCGAGCTCCTGCATCAGGTCGACCGCCACGCCGCGCGACTCACCGGTCGCCCGGTCCTTCGTGGCGAGAATGAAGTTCCCGTAGTTGACCCCGGCGCGGAGCGTTCCGGTCGGGGCGAGGTCGGCGCGGACGGCGGGCGTGATGTCAGTCATGGCTGCTCGCCAGGGTAGCAGAATCGCCGCGACAAGTCCCGTGGCGGTCCCGTGAGACAATCGCGTCTCGTCAGGCGACGCCCGCCATATCGTCGGGCCGCGTCATCCACGTCAACGGTGGCGACTATCTGGCGTAGCACGCCGCACGGGAGCATCCATGCCGAACGCCGTTCTCGCCGACTACCGGTCCAAGGTCCGGAAGCCAGACGACTTCGACGCCTTCTGGGAGGGCGTGCTGCAGCAGGCGGCCGCGGTCCCGCTGGCGCCGGAGATGGTCCTCGACCCGCTCAGGACGTCGGACGACGTCGAGGTGTTCCAGGTCTTCTACTCGAGCCTCGACCACCTGCGCATCGCCGCCTGGTATTGCCGCCCGGCCCGCCTGACCGCGCGGACTCCCGCCATCCTCTTCTTGCCGGGCTACCAGATGGACCCACCGATTCCCAAGGAGTGGGCGCGCAAGGGGTACAGCGCGCTCTCCGTCGCCCCGCGCGGCAAGCTGCGCAGTCTCCGCCAGTTCAATCCCGGCTATCCAAATCTGTTGACCTACAACATCGTGGATCGGCATACGTATGCCTACCGCGGGTTCTACGTGGACGCCTGGCGGGGTGTCGATTTCTTGCTGTCGCGCCCCGAGGTCGACCCGGCGCGCCTCGGCGTGACCGGGAGCAGTCAGGGCGGCGGCCTCACCATCACCACGGCGGCCATGCGCCAGGAGATACGCGCGGCGGCGGCGGGAGCGCCGTATCTCTGTGGCTACATGGACGCCATCGAGCTGACGCACACGTATCCCTACGAAGAGATCAACGACTTCCTGCGCATCCATCCGGAGAGTCGCCGCGCCGTCGAGGAGACCGTCGCCTACTTCGATGGCATCAACTTCGCCGACAGGATCACGTGTCCCATCATCGTGAACATCGGTTTGCAAGATAACGTCTGTCCGCCGGAGACCGGCTATGCGCTGTTCAGCCGGATCCGGGCCACGGACAAGCGGCTGTACACGTACGACGGCCACGGCCACGACGCCGGGCGATACAAGCAGCAGTCCATCATCGACCAGTTCTTCACGCAGCACCTGCTGTCCGAGAGGTAGGCCAGGATGGGCCAGCGACCAGGTGATTTCGACCAGTACTGGCAGGACACCCTCGACGCGCTGGCCGGCTATCCGGCCTGCCCCGAGATCGACGCCCTCCCGCTCAGGACCACCGACTTTGCGACCCTCTACGGCGTGCGACTCACCAGCCTCGGCCCCTATCGCGTGTTCGGCTATCTCAGCATCCCGGCCGGGCGTGGTCCCTTCCCGGCCATCTACTACGCGCCGAAGTACCAGAGCGTGCTGGAGATCATCCCCCAGGGGACGGCAAACCTGCAGCGCAGCCGGTACATCACCTTCGCCCTGGCCGCGCGGGGGCAACGCAACGCGGACACGCCCTACGCCGCGATGTTCCCCGGCCTGCTCACGGACGGGATCGACCGGGCCACGTCGTACATCTTTCGAGGGATCGTGGCCGATAGCGTGAGGGGCCTGCAATTCCTGCTGACGCGGCGGGAGCTGGATCCCGCGCGCGTGGTCGTGGTTGGCAACGACATGGCGCTCATCACCACCGCGCTGCAGCCGGGAGCCACGCACGTCGTGACCGCCCCGCAGCTCTTCCATGACACTGCGGAGCTGGCCCCCAAGACCCGGGCGTACCCCCTGGAGGAGATCAACGACTATCTGCGCGCCTTTCCCTCGCGGGCCGAGAACGTGCGCCAGACGCTGGCCTACTACGATCTGGAGGCCTTTGCGCCGCGCTCGAGCGCGACGACCCTGGTCATGGCGGGAGCGCCGGGCGCCGTGCCGGATGCGCCGAGCCTCGGGCGAGTGGTGGCGGCCCTGCGGGGCCAGGTGACCGTGCATGTCTCGGAGCAATCGAGCTACAAGGACGGCCTCTACGCCGAACGGTGGATGGCGGAGCAGCTCGGTATCATGGACCTGCCGGGCATCCTCCCGGAGCATTGGCGGTAGCGCTCGTCCCGCTGCTCGTCGTGCGATCCCGGACGCCGCGATCGCTACGGCAGGAGGTCGGCCACCGCGATGCGCTCGCCGCTGAACCCGAGCGGAGCGACGGTGGCCGGGGGCGCCAGCCGGGTGACGGAGCGATACCGCCATCCGAAGGCCGCTGACGCGTCCGGCTCGGGGTCGCGGTACACCTCCACGACGCCATCGACGAGGTTCACGACCCAGTAGTCCGGGACGGCCGCGCGTGCGTAGAGACTGCCCTTGCGGGTGCGATCGAAGTCGAGGCTCGATTCCGCCACCTCGACCACGAGCGCCGGGTGCGCCGGATGCGATGCCCGATAGTCCCCGGGGCGTCCTGGCACCACGACCAGATCAGGCTCGGGCTCCGATTCGTCGTCGAGGGACACCGGCGCCTGGAGCCGCACGATCCATCCGGGTGGCACGATGGCCCTCAGCGCATAGTCGACCTTGGTGATCGCGGAGGCGTGGTACGAGCCCTGCGGCTCGGCGACGACGAGCTGGCCGCCGATCAGCTCGATGGGCTCGCCTTGGAACACCCCGAGATCCACCAGCCGGTCGTACTCCGCCCGCTGCCAGCGCCTCAGCGTGAGCGGGGTCTGCATGCGCCTACGGTAGCGGGAGGCTGGACGCGGGTCAATGTGCCCGGACGGATACGTGTTCGCAACACCTCGCGGCGCTGGGTTACGATGTGCCCGGTGGCCACGACGTCCGGGGCGGTGCAGCCAAGGATCAGCGGTGGGGCGGGGCATGACCGGCACGACTCGCCGGCCGATGTCCCTCGCCCACCTGACCGTGCTGGAGACGACGCCGCCCGAGCTGGTCACCGTGGCGGCGGCCGCGGGCTTCCGGACCATCGGTATCCGCCTGACGGCCACGCCGAGCGTGGGCATCCCTCCGTACGACATCCTGAGCGATGGGCCGCTCCTGCGGGAGACCTTGCTGCGTCTGGCGGATACGGGCGTGTCCGTGCTCGACACGGAATTCCTTCGCTTCGAGCCCGAGCACCCGCTGGGCGATCCCGGAGGGATTCCTCGAGGTCTCGGCGCGGCTCGGCGCGCGGAACGTGCTCGTGATGAGCGCTGAGCCGCAGGAAGCACGGACCATCGAGCGATTCTGCGAGCTCTGCGACCGGGCCGCCCCGTACGGGCTCCACGTCGGCCTGGAGTTCGCGATCTACACGGGGGTGCGGACGCTCGCCGACGCTGTCCGCGTCGTGGCGCGGTCGGGAAGGGCGAACGCGTCGGTCCTGATCGACGCCCTGCACTTCAGCCGGTCGGGAGGAATGCCCGCTCACGTCGCGCACGTCGATGCGTCGCTCTTCCGGTACGCGCAGATCTGCGATGCCTCCCCGGACATGCCCGGCCCCGGCGACACGCCCGGCCTCATCCGCGAGGCCCGCACGGGCCGCCTCCTTCCCGGCGAGGGCGTCCTGCCGCTGGCCGAGCTGGTGGCGGCCTTGCCCGACGCCTTGCCCCTGGCCGTGGAGGCGCCCTGCCGGGCCACCGCCGACCTCCCCGCCGTCGAGCGCGCGAAGCGCGCCCACCAGGCACTCTCGGCCCTGCTGCAAGGCCGAGAGGAGTGACGACCCGCGCCGTCACGGCTCGAGATAGTACCGGAGCACCTCGTTCGAGCCGTGCAGGCCGCCCAGCTTGGTGTCGATGAGCTGGTAGAGCTCGCGGGCCAGCGACGTGACGGGCATCGCCTGGTGCACGCTGCGCCCGCTCTCCACGGCCGCGGTCAAATCCTTGAGCCCGAGGAACGTGGCGGGCGGGTGCTCGCCGCGCAGGATGGCGCCCTCCAGCGAGCGCAGCATCCAGCTATCGGCCGTGCAGGTGCGCAGGGTGTGGTAGAGGCGGTCCAGCGGCACCCCGGCCTGCTTCGCCATCGGCGAAGGCCTCCCCGACGGCGAGGCGGCCGATGCCGATGATGAGGTTATTGGCGAGCTTGCCCACCAGTCCCGCCCCGAGCGGGCCCAGGTGGAAGACATTGGCGCTCACCGCGTCCAGGAACGGCCGCTGGGCCTCGATGTCAGCCGGGTCGCCGCCGCAGAGCAGCGTGAGCGTGCCCGCGCTGGCGCCGCTCACGCCGCCGCTGACCGGGCAGTCGATCATGGCCACGCCGCGGGCGCGGGCGCGCTCGGCGAGGGGCAACAGCTCGGACAGGGCGATGGTGCTGCAGATCATGACGGTGCCCGCCGGTCATGGTGTCGAGGAGGCCGTCGCGCCCGCTCAGCACCGCGTCGACCTGCGCCCCGCTGACCACCATGACCATCGCGCTCGGGCACTCGGCGCCGATCTGCGCCGGATGGCGCGCGGCGCGGCCGCCGAGCGCGGCAAAGCGGGCGAGGGGCTCGGCGGCGACGTCGTAGGCGAGCACGTCATGGCCGGCCTTGAGGAGATTGGCGGCCATGCCGAAGCCCATCTGGCCCAGCCCGATGAATCCGACGGCGCGAGGTGATGCCGACATCACGGTGCGACCTCGACCAGCTCCAGCGCTTCGCGGCTCGGGCCCTCGATCATCACGGCGCGCGTGTCGCCGAGCGGGTAGGGCTCTTCGAGGAAGGTGACGCCCTCGCCGCGCAGCTTGGCCACCCAGGCGTCGAGATCGGTGACGCTGAGCGCGATGTGGTCGTACAACTGCCCGCGCGTGCCCACGAGCGGGCGGTCGCCCTGCCGCACGTACCAGGCGAACGCCACGTCACCGAACACGACCGCGGCCGACGGCGCCCGGAACATCCCTTCCCGGTTGAGCGCCGGCCAGCTCCGCTCGGGTCCGCGGGGCACCCGGCAGGTGTCCTCGGTCAGCGGCGTGCTGCTGGTGCGCCCTGCAAACACCGGCGCGTTGAGGTGCTTCTGGTACCAGAGCTGGGCACAGAACGGATCGTCCTGGTAGAAGTGCACGTGGTTGAAGCGCTCGGCCGGGTGATTGCCCGCGTACTCCACGAGGGCATTGTCGGGACCTTGCAGGTACCCGAAGCCGCCGGTGCGGGTTGGCTGCACGCCCGTGGCCTTGGCCTCGGCGATCTGCGCCTTCGTCCGGCCCGGCACGCCGCCCGTGCCCGGCCACGTGTCGCTGCTGATGAAGACCGAGCCGCCTTCATCCGTGGTGTAGAGCGGCAAGAGGGTGACGTCCGGGCGGCCCGTGTAGGATTCGAGGGTCTGGCGCGTGTCGGTGACATGCCAGCCGAAGTGCCAGATCGCGGTCTGCGGCGAGGTGGCGGGCGCGGCGGCGACCTTGGTGAACAGGACCAGGACGTCGTTCGGCGACGCGAGCGCGGGCAGGCCGCCCCAGCTCGTCTTCGCGGTGGTCGGGAACCGTCGCGTGTAGAAATCGACCGCCGCGTCGGGATCGACGGAGTTCAGATGAAGATGATGAAAGCCGGGAGCCGGGAGCATGTCGGTGTGCCCTCCCCTCGTCACTGCATTAGCGAATGGGCGGAGCCTAGCAGGGCCGCCGGGCAGCGTCAACGCTGCGGCGGCCCTTGACACGCCGAGCGCCGGGGCTCTATATGTCGGGCGCGGGATCCTGTTGTCCTGAGCGGGGAGTACTTGCGGTGACCAGCGCGATCGGCCGATCGGCCGAGGAGAGTGACCAATGGCGAACACCAGCGGGCTTCGATACGAGGTCGTCGAGGGATGGGAACAGCTTCCTTCCGGATACCAGCACCGTGACGTCGCCGGCGTCGCCGTCGACCTGGAGGATCGCGTCTTCCTGATCTGCCGCGGCGATCACCCGGTCCTCATGTACGACAGCAAGGGCAAGTTCCTCGGCTCGTGGGGCGAGGGCGACTTCACCTACCGGACGCACGGGATCACCGTCGGGCCGGACAATTCCGTGTACTGCACGGACGACGGCAACCACACCATCCGCAAGTTCACGCCGAGCGGCAAGCTGCTGATGACGCTCGGCACGATGAACACGCCGTCCGATACGGGCTATGACGGCAAGGACACGCGCACGGTGTCGCGCCCGGGCGCACCGTTCAACCGTCCGACCAATATCGCGGTGGGGCCGACGGGCGACCTGTACGTGTCCGACGGCTACGGCAACTGCCGCGTGCACCAGTTCGGGCCGAACGGCGAGCTGAAGCGATCGTGGGGCACGCCGGGACAGGGACCCGGCGAGTTCTTCCTGCCGCACGGGATCTCGGTGCACGCCGACGGCCGCGTCTTCGTGTGCGACCGCGAGAACGACCGCATCCAGATCTTCAGCCCGGATGGCGAGTACCTCACCGAGTGGACCGACACGCGACGCCCGACGCACCTCGTGTTCGACGGAGAAGGGCGCGCCTATGTCTCCGAGCTCTGGTGGCAGCCGGGGCAGACGTCGGGTCGCTACGGGCCGGCCGGCGACACGCGCTCCGGTCGCGCCAGTGTCTACGACGGTGAGGGGCGCGTGCTCGCGCGGTGGGGTGGTCCCGACCCCGTCGCCGCGGGGAGCTTCGCGGCGCCCCACGGCCTCGCCGTCGACTCACGCCGCGATGTCTACGTGGGCGAGGTCACGTGGACGTTCGCGGGCAGCCGCGGGCACGTGCCCGAGAGCTGCCACACGTTCCAGAAGTTCGCGCTGAAGTCCTGAGTCTCGCGCCGCGCGAGGTCATCGGAGGGGGCCACCGTGGCCCCCTCCGATCCTCGCGATCGGCATCCCGCCGGGCCGCGCTACACGAGCTTGACGTTCTTCAGCGGCAGGCTGCGCACCGGCTTGCCGGTCGCCGCGTGGATGGCGTTGAGCACGGCAGGCGTCACCACGCAGATCGTCGGCTCGCCGACGCCGCCCCAGAAGTCGTAGGACGGCACGATCACCGTCTCGACCTTGGGCATCTCGGCGAGCCGCAGGATCTCGTACGTGTTGAAGTTCAGCTCCGCAATGCGTCCCTTCTCCACCGTGCACTCGCCGTAGAGCGCGGCGCTGAGGCCATAGGCCACCGAGCCTTCGACCTGGGCCGCGATCTGGTCGGGATTGACCGCGTGTCCGCAGTTGAGCGCCAGCACCATGCGATGCACCTTGAGCTTGCCCTGGTCGCTCACCGACACCTCGGCGACCGCCGCCGAGTAGCTGCCATACCCCATGAACTGGGCGATGCCGCGATGCACGCCGGCGGGCAGCGGCTTGCCCCAGTCGCCTTTGCGCCGCCGCGGCATCCAGGACGGCGAGATGCTTGGGGTGCTTGCTCATGAGGGCGCGGCGGAATTCGAGCGGGTCCTTGCCGGCCGCCCGCGCCACCTCGTCGATGAAGCATTCCATGTACACGCCGTTCTGGTTGGTGTTGACGCCGCGCCACGGGCCGACCGGCACGTGCGTATTGCGCATCACGTACTCGATGAGCAGATTCGGCACGGTGTAGCCGAGCTGCGCGTCACCGGGCTGCTCGGCGTACCCCTGGAGCTGGCGCATGTCCTTGCCGTCGACGATGGCCGCCTGATTCGAGAACGCGTTGATCGACTGCCCGGACACACGCACGTGCAGCCCGACGAGATTGCCGTCCGCATCGAGGCCGGCGGACATCCGACACTGCGAGATCGGCCGGTAGAAGTCGTGCGCCATGTCCTCTTCGCGGCTCCAGATCATCTTGATCGGGACACCCGGAAACTGCTTGGCGATGGGCACCGCCTGGCGCACGTAGTCCTGCGCGCCGCCGCGCCGTCCGAATCCGCCGCCGAGGTCGTGCCGGTAGACCTCGCATTTCGCCAGCGGCAAGCCCGAGGCCTCCGACAGGGCGGCCAGCGAGGCCTCCGAGTTCTGGGTCGGCACCCACACCTCGGCCTTGTCGGCCGAGATCCTGGCGGTGCAGTTCATCGGCTCCATGGTCGCGTGGGCGAGGAATGGCGTGCTGTAGACCGCCTCGACCTTTCTTGCGGCGCCCTCGATCGCCTTGGGCGCGTCGCCGTTCTGACGGGAGCCGTTCGTGACCGTCGCCGTCAGGCCCTCCTTCAGATGCTCCGCGATCATCGCGCTCGACTGCGAGGCGCCGGCGCCCTCGTCCCAGACGATCGGCAGCGCGTCGAGCGCCCGTTTGGCCCTCCACCAGGTATCGGCGACGACCGCGACCGTCGTGTCGTTGACCTTGACGACGCGGCGTACCCCGGGCATCGCCGCAATCTTCGCCTCGTCGTAGCTCACGAGCGTGCCGCCGAACACCGGGCACGCCTTGATCGCGGCGTGCAGCATGCCCGGCAGCGCGACGTCGATCGCGTAGACCAGGCTGCCGTTCAGCTTGGGCGCCGTGTCCAGCCGCTTCAGCGGCTTGCCGGCCAGCTTCCAGTCCTTCGGATCCTTGAGCGTGATGCTTTTCGGGTCGGGCGCCTCGAGGCTGGCCGCCGCGGCGGCGACCTTGCCGTAGGTGGTCGAGCGCTTCGAGGCCGCGTGCGTGATCACGCCGTCGGCCACGGTGACCTCGCTCACCGGCACCTGCCACTGGTTGGCCGCCGCTTGCAGCAGCATCATGCGCGCCGCCGCGCCGCCGCGGCGGACGTAGTCCTGGGAGGTGCGGATGCCGCGGCTCCCGCCCGTTCCCATCTCGCCCCAGACGCGCTTGCGGGCGAGGTTCTGGCCGGGGGTGATCGAGTCGGTCGTGACCTTCCGCCAATCGCACTCGAGCTCCTCGGCGACGAGCTGGGCGAGGCCGGTGCGCGTGCCCTGGCCCATTTCCGAGCGCGCGATGCGGATCACGACGGTATCGTCGGGCTTGATGACGACCCAGGCATTGACCTCGGCTTCGGCGGTGGCCGCGCTCTGCGCCTCGGCCGATCCGATGCCGGCATCGCGTCCAAAGGGCAGACGCAGCCCGAGCGCCAGCCCGCCGCCTGCCGCGGCCACGGAGCCGACGATGAATGCGCGGCGCGGGAGATCCGGGCCTTGGCCGTTGGTCTCGGTGTTCATATCAGGCCCCCTTCCTTCCCGCCGCCATGTGCACGGCCGCCCGGACGCGCTGATAGGTCCCGCATCGGCAGATATTGGTCATCGCATCGTCGATGTCCTTGTCGGTCGGCTTCGGGTTCTTCTTCAGCAGCGCTGCGGCGGCCATGATCTGTCCCGACTGGCAATAGCCGCACTGGGGGACGTCGAGCGCCGCCCAGGCTTTCTGCACCGGATGCGAGCTGGTGGCCGACAGGCCCTCGATGGTGACGATCCTGTCGGTGGCCTTCACGCCTCCGACGGGGATGACGCAGGAGCGCACGACCTCGCCGTTGAAGTGCACGGAGCAGGCGCCGCACTGCGCGACGCCGCAGCCGTACTTCGTGCCGGTGAGGCCGACCTGCTCGCGGATGACCCACAGCAGAGGCGTATCGCCTTCGACCTGCACGTCACGGACCCTGCCATTGATGTTGAGCTTGGCCATACGGCCTCCTTTTGCGGCTTGGCTGACGGCGAATCCCGGGATTGGCTGGTCCAGCCTACGACTCCGGACTCCTTCCGGTCAACACAAGGCCGCAGGTGAGTCTCGGCCCTATAATCGCCGGAGATCATCACAGGAAAGAGGAGGTGGACTGACGCCATGCAAGGACAGGACGAGCGTTCCGTTCCCGGCAGCCTCACGCCCAGCCCGGGCCCTCTCACCGGCATCCGCGTCATCGAGCTGGCGGACGAGCAGGCGGAGTACTGTGGGCTGACGCTGGCGGGCTTGGGCGCCGACGTCGTCAAGGTGGAGCCGCCCGGCGGCAGCCCCACGCGCCGTATCGGCCCTTTCTACCAGGACGTGGAAGATCCCGAGCGCTCCCTGTTCTTCTGGCAGTACAACCGCGGCAAGCGCTCGATCGTGCTCGATCTCCGCCAGGAGGAGGACCGAGAGCGGTTCCGCTCGCTCGTCGCGACCGCCGACGTGCTGCTGGAGTCCACGCCCAGGGGAGAGCTCGACGGCTTTGGGTTGGGTGCGGACGCGCTGATGCAGCAGCATCCCTCGCTGATCATCGCGCGGGTGTCTCCCTTCGGTGACCATGGGCCCTGGGCCGACTTCAAGGCCTCGGACCTGGTGCACCTCGCGCTGGGGGGCGTCATGATGAATTGCGGCTACGATCCGGCCCCCGGCGGCAAGTACGATCTGCCTCCGATCGCCCCCCAGATGTGGCACGCGTTCCACATCGCCGGTGAGCAGCTCGCCGTGGCCATCATCGCCGCGCTGCTCTATCGCTGGCGGACGGGGAAGGGGCAGCACCTGTCGTGCGCGATCCACGAGGCGGTGGCGAAGTCCACCGAGGTCGACCTCATGTCATGGGTGATGCGACGCGCCCCGGTCCTGCGCCAGACCTGCCGTCACGCGCGTGAAACCGTCTCGCCGCACCCGTCCATCGTGCACACGAAGGATGGGCGCTGGGTGATGGCCAATCTGGGGACGCGCCCCGGTGAAGGAGCACGGCTGATCGCGTTGCTCGAGCGCTACGGCATGGCGGCCGGCCTCGACGCGGAGCAGACCGCCGCGCCCCAGGGCGGACGGTTCGTTCCGGGCACCGGGCCTGACAAGGGACAGCGCGATCACGGCATGGAGGCCGTTCAGCGCTTCGTGCGGGCCTTCACGTACGACAACGTGCCGTGGCGGGAAGCCCAGGAGGCGGGGATGCTCTGGGCGCCGCTGCGCAAGCCGCACGAGAACGCCCTCGATCCGCACTGGCTCGCGCGGGGAAGCTGCACCGACGTCGAACACCCCGAGCTGGGCCGCGCCTTCCGCTACGCCACGAGCAAGTGGCTCGGCACCGCCACGTCCTGGTCGGTTGGCCGGCGCGCGCCGTCGTTGAACGAGGACGCCAAGACCGTGCTCGTTGCGCCGGATCGCGGCCTGCCGGTGATCGATGCCTCCGCGCGAACGCCGGTTCCCGAGGCGCCCTCGCCCCGCGGCAAGCCGTTCCCCCTGCATGGCGTCCGCATCCTGGACTTCACCTGGTTCCTGGCCTCGGCCGGCGGCACGCGGTTCATGAGTGCCTTTGGCGCCGAGAGCATCAAGGTCGAGCTGAAGAGCCATCCGGACACGCGGCTGGCCGCCATGGCGCCCGTGGGAGGTCGTGCCGCCCGCGAACAGGCCACGGCGCCCCTGCCCGGGGTGACCGACCCCGACATGGGAGGGCAATTCAACAACAAGAACCCCGGCAAGCGGGGGATCTCGCTGAACGTCAGGCATCCGAAGGGCCTCGAGATCGCCAGGCGCCTGGTGGCGCTCTCGGACGTCGTCGCGGAAGGGTTCTCGCCGGGCGTGCTCGATAGCTGGGGCCTGGGATACGAGGCGCTGCGCGCCATCAAGCCCGACATCATCTACGTCCAGCAGTCGGGCATGGGGGCGAAGGGCACCTACGGCCGGTTTCGCACCGTGGGCCCCATCGCGAACTCCTTCGCCGGCTTGTCGGACATGTCGGGACTTCCCGAGCCGGCGATGCCGGCAGGGTGGGGCTACTCGTACCTGGACTGGATGGGCGCCTACAGCTTCGCCCTGGCCATGCTCAGCGCCCTCTTCCATCGGGCGCGGACGGGCGAAGGGCAGTGGATCGATGCCTCGCAGTCCGAGGTCGGGCTCTTCATCAACGGCACCACCATCCTCGACTGGTCGGCGAATGGGCGGATCTGGTCACGCTACGGCAACCGGTCGCCGTACAAGCCGGCGGCGCCCCATGGCGTCTATCCCTGCGCCGGGGAGGATCGATGGCTCGCCATCGCCTGCTTCACGGAAGGTGAGTGGCGCGCGCTGACCGATGTCGCGGGACATCCGGAGTGGGCGAAGGACGGCCGGTTCGGAGATCTCGCCGGGCGGCTCCGGCACCAGGATGCCCTCGATGCCCTGGTCGGCGAGTGGACGAAATCGGTGGATGCCTATCAGGCGATGGGGAGCCTGCAGCAGGCCGGCGTGCCGGCCGGGGTCTGTCAGACGGCGGAGGACCGCTGCGACCACGACCCGCAACTGGTGGCGCTCGACTGGTTGACCGAGGTGACGGGCACGAAGATCGGCCGGTGGCCGCTCGCCGAGGTGCCCGTCAAGATGAGCGCAGAGTCCGGCGTACATCGGCGGGCGCATCGACCGCGGCGCGCCGTGCTATGGCGAGGACAACCACTACGTGTACGGCGAGCTGCTCGGGATGTCGTCCCAGGAGATCGACGCCCTGGCCGCCGAGGGCGTGATCTGAACGAGTGTGGAGCAGCTCCTCCTTCGCGCCCGGCCAGCGTCAGCCCGGATTCGTGCCGTGGAGGATCGCATGCACCGTCTGCTCGAGGTGTCGCACGCGACGTGACAGGATCGTGAGAATCCGCCTGGTCAGGTCCGGGGTCTCATCCAGCAGCCGCCAGAAGTGGAAGCGATCGACGATGAGCAGCCGGAGGTCGGTCGTCGCCACGATTGTCGCGGATCGGGGCTCCCCATCGACCAGGCTCATCTCGCCAAAGAAGTCACCCGGCCGTAGCTGGCTCCCGCTCCGACCGGAGTTCGCACCGCCACCATGCCGTCGATGATGACAAAGAACGAATCGCCCGGCTCTCCAATCTGCGTGATGACCGTCCCCACCGGGGACTCGACGATCCTCGAGAGCTCGGCGACTCGACGAAGCTCGTCTTCGTTGAACCCGCTGAAGAGCGGAACTCGCTCCAGATGTCCTATCCGCGCATCGCGGGAGGACGCGGTCGCGCCAGCGTGTGCCTGCTCTGCCTCGTCAGGATCGTGGAACGGCAAGCGATCGGTGAACCGTTGATCGAACTCCATGGTCGCCTCCCGCGTTGTCCAGTCCGTCTCGGCCTGCGCGCGGCCCAAGGCCGGTGTGATGATGCTCAGACACGTGGCCGGGCTCTGAGCCCCCGGTCAGTAAGGTTCCCGGACGAAGATGAAGGTGGTGCCCTGCACGACGGGCGCGCTCGCGCCCACGAAGGAGACGTTGACGTCCTTCACCTGGCGCTCGCCGGCACGGCCCGACGCCTGCAGCGCGCCCTCGATGATGTGCCACAGGCCATGGATGCGCCCGGTGCTCAGGCTCCCGCCGAAGGTGTTCAGGGGCAGCTCGCCGTCCAGCTCCATGCGTCCGTCCTGGATGAAATCGAGGGCCTCTCCCTCCTTGCAGAACCCGTAGGATTCCAGGCCGTAGATCACCGAGGCGGAAAAGCCGTCATAGATCTGCGCCACGTCGACGTCCTTCGGGGTGAACCCTGATCGCTCCCAGGTGAGCCGCGACGAGCTGCGGCCGCCCTCCATGTAGCTGCTCAGGCTTCCGATGCGCCCCGCCACCTCGAAGGCGAGCCGCTGACCGTAGCCCGCGAGATACGCGGGGCGCGGCTTCAGATCGCGCGCGCGGTCGGCGGTCGTCAGGACGATGGCGACGGCCCCCTGCACGGGGATATCGCAGTCGTACAGGCAAAACGGGTACGCGACCATTCGGGAGCTCAGATAGTCTTCTCTCGTCAGGGGCTCCTTGTGAAAGTACGCGTGGGGATTCTTGTTCCCGTGTCTGCGCTGGGTCACGGCGAGGGTGGCCATCTTCTCCCGATTCTGGTTGTGCCGTTCCAGCCAGCGGGTGTACGCGACCGCCATGCCCTGGCCCGGACCGCCGAACCCGTACGGAGCGGTGAACTGCGACGCGCCGTGGGCGTGGGTGCCGGGCAAGTTCTGATAGGTGCCTCGGGGGTTGTGCATTGCCCGCCACACCACCGCATGCGTGCACACGCCGGCGAGCAGGGCGTTGACGGCCTGCTGGACCGCGCCGCCGATATTGACCGTATCCACCTGGACCTGCCAGCTCAGGTTCGGGAGCTTCAGCATCGCCATCATGCAGTTGACGGACACGATGGTGATGCCGTCCACCAGCGCGTGCCCCGTCGCCGGCAGCTCCGGGTATGTCGCCAGCCCATCGATGTCCGACATGGCGAGCCCGGAGTCTTCGACGGCGGCCTTGACCGCCTGAAGCGCATGCGCGGCCAGGGGAATCTCCGCCGACCGGGTGACCTGGGAGAATCCCACGCCGCTCACCGCGACCTTGCACCTCTGCTCCCACATGCGGCGGATCTCTCCTATGCGACGACGGGACTACGGCGCTTCGGACGCCAGCCGGAACTGCGGCAGCGTGATGTCGTCGTTCAGCGGCTGGAAGATCACCTCCACGCGCCGCCCCACCTTCGCCTCCGTATACGGAGCCTCCAGCAGATTGCCGGCCAGCAGTGCGCCGGGTGCGTCGTCGAGCTCCACGATGATGCTCGCGTAGGGGATGGCCGAGGCAAATCGCCGGTCACCGGCGTGGTACATGATCGTGTAGGCGTAGATGCTGCCCTTGCCGCTGACGGGCTCGAACTTGAGATCGATCGCCATGCAGCTCACACAGGTCGCGTACGGAGGATGCTGGAAGTGCCCGCACGCCTGGCAGCGCTGCAGCGCCAGCACGCCCTGCTTGGCCGCTTGCCAGAAGGGTTGTGTCCACTCGTTCGGGACCGGAATCGGCCTCGTCACCTTGCTCCAGTCGCTCATGCGGTCCCGGTCTCAGCTCACCGTTGCCTTGAATCTGCGCAGCACATCCAGGTGCCCATTGGGGAAGGGGAGGCCCGCCCCCCGTGGCTCGGCGATGAGGGAGGTCGCGCCGAGGGCTTTCCACGCCTCCACCTGTTTCTGCCAGCCGTCGGTGTCCTGGCCGGCGAGGCGGATGCGGCCCTCGAGCGGGAGCGAGGCGGGGTCGCGGCCCGCCTCGCGAGCGTACTGGTGAACGCGGGCGACGAGGGCCTGGCCCTGGGCGTCGGGTGGGAAATTCGGGCTCCAGCCGTCGGCGAGCCGCGCGATCCGCCGCAGCGCGGCCTCGGGCGGCACCGGCTGGTCGCGGCTGCCCACGCCGAACCAGATGGGGATCGGCCGCTGGATGGGCATGGGATTGAGCCCCGCGTGGCTGATGCGGTGGAACTCGCCGCGGAAGTCCACGACCGGCTGGGTCCACAGCGCGCGCAGGACGGCGATCTGCTCCGCGCTGCGGCGGCCGCGGTTCTCGAAGGTCTCGTTGAGGGCCTCGAACTCGACGGCGTTCCAGCCCACGCCGATGCCGAGGCGCAGCCGCCCGCCGCTCAGCACGTCGATCTGGGCCGCCTGCTTGGCCACGAGCGCCGTCTGCCGCTGCGGGAGGATCAGGATGCCGGTGGCCAGCGTGAGCCGGGTGGTGATGGCCGCGAGGTACGCCATCAGCGTCAGCGCCTCGTGGACCACGGCCTCGTGCGAGTAGGTCGCCAGCGACGGGTGGGAGTGAAACTTCGGATCGGCCCCCAGCACGTGGTCCGCGACGAAGAGGTGGTCGAAGCCCATCGCCTCCACGTCGCGGACGAACTCGCCGATGGCCTCGACGTCGGTCCCGCACTCCGTCTGGGGAAAGATGACGCCGGTCTTCACGCGCCGCGCGCCTTCTACACTTTCTCGATGACCTCGATCTGCACGCCGTCGGGCGCCTCGAGGAAGCAGACGCGCCGGCCATTGGTGGGCGGCAGCTCCTCGAGGATGCGCACTCCATTGGCGCGGAGCCTGGCCAGCGTCCCCGGATAGTCGTCGGTGTCGAGCGCGATGTGCTCCAGGCCGTAGTGCTGCTCCCGGGTCTGCGTGTCGATGAGGGTGGTGATATTGAGCGTCAGCCCGTGCAGGTTGACGCGGTAGCCCCGCGTGCCAACCTCGGCGATCAGCGTCGCGCCGAGGTTGTCCACGTAGAACTGCATCGTCTGCTTGGGATCGCGGGTCTTCACGTGCACGTGGTGCGTGCCAAAGGTCATGGTCGCTCTCCTCGCGACGCCCTCAGGGGGAGGCCGGCGCCGCGGCGAATACCTCTTTGATGGCGTCCCGGATCTTGTGGATCTCCTTGAGCGCGGGCAGGAAATCCACGGCCCCAGGCTCCTTCCGGTCGTAGAGCTTCTTGCCGTCGAGGTACACTTCGAACCGGCCGCTGTCGGAGGGGGTCATCGTGATTGCCGTTTCGCGATAGTTGATCGAGGAGAGCTCAGCCGCCACACTGACGGCCACGGGGAGGTAACCTCAGACGACGCAGTAGACGATCTCGACGTGGACTTTACCTTCGGCCATGGGAGTCCTCCTTGGAGATTTGGTGTCCCGCATGTTATCGGTATCCCCGCGACGACGCAATGGCCACGACCGAATTGCTGTTGCTACGGCAAGGAGCATCGCCCATGGTCTCGAGCACGGGAGGCTCTCCGGTTGCGGCGTTGCCATGGCCCGGAGATCGGTATCGCCGACCACGGAGAGGGCCGAACACTGGCCGGCCGGGGAGGTGTTCCTGGCGACCGTCCCCAGCCCGCACACCGCCCACTACCTGCTCGCCATCCCGGAGGCCGTGCTCGAGGGCGAGGCGCTGACGGCCTTCCTGGATCGGGTGGCTCCCTTCGGCTGCCCCCCGCCGCCGTCGCTGATCCGCGCCTATAGCCTGCCGGATGCGCCCTACCCGTCGATCCTCCTCAAGGAGCATGACGACGCGCCGGCGGGCCTGGGCGACGCGTACCGCCGCTTCGCCGCCCACGCCAGGCCACGCTGGCTGGCGGCCCTGCAGGAGACGGGCCCAGGCTTGGTTCCGGCCTTGGCGTGGCAGACGGGACCGGACCGGCGGTTTGTCGCTCCCGACGAGTGGGCCGGAGCGCTGGGGAGCGCAGGCGATCGCCTTGCCGGGCCTGGCCGATGATTATCTGGGGCGTGGACTGCTGCTGCTGGCCGACCCGCATCTCACGGACTCGTGGGAAGCCATGATGTCCCTGGGCGGCGTCACCAAAGTCCGCAAGATCACCGGCCGGGAGTTTCCGGTGTGGGTGGACCTGCCGGCCCACCAGCCCGCTCTGCTGGCGAGCCCGCTGCTGACCCGGGTGGAACGATTGCTCGCGGAGGCGTGACCGCGGCCTCGCTCACCCCAGGAACTGCTCGCACACCTCGAGCCAGGCCTGGGTGGTGAGCGCGAGCGAGTCCACGTCGATGCGCTCGTCATTGCCGTGGAACCGCCCGGCCATGGCCTCGGCGGTCAGCGCCCGCGAGAAGAGGCCGAAGCCGTACGCCACCGCGCCGCGCTCGCGGAAGTAGGGCGCATCCGTGAACCCGACGATCATGCGGGGCATGAGCTTCGCGCCCGGGTAGTGCGCGTCCACGACCCGGCCCAGGACATCCCAGAGCGGGGTGCCGGTCGGGGACATCGACGCCGGCTTGGAGAAGAGCTTGTCGACCTCGACCTCTTCCGACAGGTCGCCCAGGGCCTTGTCGATATGGCGGCGCACCTCGTCCTCGTTGTCGCCGGGGATGGTGCGGATGTCCACCTCGACGTCGACGACGTCGGGAATCACGTTGGTCTTCACGCCGCCGTGGCACACGTTCGGTGAAAACGTGGTGTGGGTGGCCGACCACGCGTATTTCGCCATGCCCGGCGCGAGCCTGGCGATGGACTCGTCGACGTGGGTGGGATCGACCAGCGCGGCCTTGAGAGCCGGGTCGAGGTCGAGCGAGTGGACGAAGCCGCTCCACAGCTCGTCGACGTACGGCGACGGCCGGTAGTCGGCCAGGCGATCCACCACCTTGGCGGCCTTGACCAGCGCATTGTTCGCGCGCGTACGGCATGGAGCCATGTCCAGGGGTGCCGCGGACGCGCAGCCGGCGCCAGGCCACGCCCTTCTCGCCGACGTGCACGGTGACGTTCAGCTCGTCCCAGTGCCCGCCGCGGCTGACCGTGCCGCCGTTCTCCGTCAGCAGATAGTTGGCTCCCAGCGAATCCCAGTGCCGATCGCACACGTGACCGGCGCCGAGCGTGCCGCCCGCCTCTTCATCCGCGCAGGCCAGGTACACCAGCGTGCCCTTGGGCCGCCACCCCTGCCGGGCCAGCGCCTTGAGCGCCACGGCCTGCGAGGCGGTGAGGTTCAGCATGTCGAGCGCGCCGCGGCCCCACACCTCGCCGTTCACCAGCTCGCCGCCGAAGGGATCGCGCGTCCAGGTCTTGGGGTTCACCGGCACGACGTCGGTGTGGCCCATGAGGCACAGGGTGGGCGCGGTGGGGTCGGTGCCCTCGATGCGCGCGACGAGGCTCGTGCGGCCCGGCGCGCCGTCGGGCTCGTACACCTCGACGTCGAGGCCGCTGCCCTCCAGATACGTGCGCAGCACGTCGGTCGTGCGCACCTCCTGGCCGGATTCGACGGTGCCGTCGTTCACGCACCGGTTGCGAATCAATTGCTGGAGCAGCTCCACGGTTTGTCCGGTCAGGGCGTCGTTCATGGCTCTATCCTCAGTAGATCGAGCGGGGCGTGACGCGGACCCCGTGCTCCTCCGACAGCTCGACGTGCAGGACCGAGCGGTCGGGGCGCGCCGCCGCCCTCGCTTGCCGGAGCGCCCGCGTAGTAGGCGGTCACGCGCCCCTGGCTCACGTCGGTCTGCACGTGCTGGTGCCCGAGGGCGACGTAGTCCCAGCCCGTGTCGCGGATCTCGTCGGCGAAGATGGGCGACGACCGCTCCGGCCGCTGCCGCTCCTCGTAGAAGAAGCCGTGCGCCATCGCCAGGCACCAGCGGCGGTCGTCACGGCCGGGGATATGGGCCAGCGGGCTGAACGCGGGCTCGTGCTCCTCCATCGCGCGGCCCCAGACGACGAGGTCGAGCTCCGGAAAGTCGATGCTCTCGCCGTCCAGCCGGCGGATCACGTGGACATGGCTCGCGCCGGCCGAGAGGTCGTGCCGGTCGTGGATGGCATTGGTGTAGAACGAGTCATGGTTCCCGGGCAGGATGACGACGGGCTGGCGGAGCCGAGCGAGCTCGGCCTGCACGAACGCCACCGTCTCGTCGGGCACGCGATTGTGATCGAAGAGGTCGCCGGCGATCAGGAAGAGGTCGACGCGATCCGCCAGGACCCGATCGACGATGCGCCGGAACGCCTGCCGGTCGCGCTCGTCATGCGCCGCGCGCTGCTCGGCATTGCCGTACCCGTCGCTGCCGAGATGCACGTCGGCCGTGTGAAGCACGCGCAAGGGGCGTCTGGTCGGTGGCATGCCGAGCAGTATGCCACACGAGCCGGCCCGGCGAGCCCGAACCGGCCCGCATCATTCGCGAACGCACGGCCCGCCCGGTGATCGAATTGCGCGTTTGCGAATATTACGGGCTCTCGCCAGCGGGACGATCCGCAGCCTCCGGTTCCGGCGGGAGGATGCGCAGGGGCGACGCTGCCAGCGCTCCGGTCGCGCCGGCGAGCTTGGCGCGCGACAGGCCGACGTAACTCTCCGCGAAGGCCGTCGCGGCCGCCCTCGACGTCACCAAATCCCGTAGTCGGGCCTGTCGCAGCTTGACCTCGTACACGTCCTCGGTCGGGAAGCGGTGCAGCAACGATGTCATCAACGCGGAGAACTCCTGTCCCTGCCACACTGCGGCGAGGCAGGCTTGGGAGTACCGGTCCAGCAGTTCCCGGCTGCCGTCCACGTACCGGGCGGTGAAGGCCGCCGCCAATAGCCGGACATCCGCCACCGCCAGGTTGAGCCCCTTGGCGGCGCTCGGCGGCACGATGTGCGCCGCATCCCCGGCCAGGAACAGCCGTCGGTACTGCATCGGTTCCACCACGAAGCTGCGCATCGCGGTGACGCTGCGGGACAGGATCGGCCCCTCGTTCAGCACCTCCTGGCCGTCGAGGGCAAACCGGGTCCGCAGCTCAGCCCAGATCCGTTCGTCCGGCCAGTTCTCGAGCGGCTCCTCCGGGCCGACCTGCAGGTAGAGACGGCTGATCGTGGGCGACCGCATAGCTGTCCAGGGCGAAGCCCCGCTCGTGCACGGCATAGATCAGCTCCTCGGCGGAGGGCGCGACCGACGCCAGGATGCCCAGCCACGCGAACGGGTAGACATGCTGATACGTCGTGAACGTACCGGTCGGAACGCTGCGACGGCAGACGCCGTGGAAGCCGTCGCAGCCGGCGATGAAATCACCGATGATCTCCACGGGCTCGCCCTTCCATGTGCAGCTCACTCGCGGTGCGTCGGTCTCCACATCCAACAGCGCGACATCGTCGACGCCGAAGTGCAGCTGGCCGCCGGCGGCCTCCCGCGCCTTGATCAGATCCTTGACCACCTCCTGCTGTCCGTACATGCAGGTCGTCCACCCGGTCAGTTCGGCGAACGGCAGGCGGTGCTGGCTGCCGTCGAACCGCAGCTCGAAGCCCTCGTGCACCAACCCTTCGCGATCCAGCCGGTCGGCCAGCCCGGCCTCACGGAGCAGATCGACGGTGCCCTGTTCGAGCAGCCCGGCCCGCACCCGCTGCTCGACGTACTCCCGACTGCGCCGCTCGACCACGATCGAGTCCACGCCCTGCAGGGAGAGCAGGTGTGACAGCAGCAGGCCACCCGGCCCCGCCCCGACGATCACCACCTGAGTGCGTAACCTGCGCATGTCAGCTTTTACCCTCCGACCGAGGTGAAGACTCTAGCCGGCATGATTCGTCAGACGCGCCCTCCCGGTGACCGAGCGGGTTGCCGTGGCGGGGGCCGGGCGGATGGTCCGGTTGAGTCTATGCCGGCCGGTTCGCGCGGCCCGTGAAGCCGGGGCCGAAGCCGGCCTCGTGCGCCGCCCAGCCGCCGGCGACGCGGCCGCTGAAGATGGCCGGGCCCAGCATCGTCCCCTCGAGCCCCGCCTTGCCGTTGATGTGTCCCCCCGCCATGCCCGCCACCTCGCCGGCCGCGTACAGGCCGGGGATGCGCTCGAAGAACCGGTTCAGCACGCGACAGCGCAGGTCGGTCTTGACGCCGCCGAAGTTCTTCCGGGCGAGGGGAAAGAGCTGGATCGCGTAGTACGGCGGCGTGTCGAATCGCTTGGACTCCGCGAGCGACTTGCCGAGCGACGGGTCCTGCTTGAGCCCCGCGTCGAACGCCTCGTTGTAGCGGGTCACCTCACCGAGGAAGGTCGGCACGTCGACGTCGATCGCGCGCGCCAGCGCATCCAGCGCGTTCGCCTTCTTGATGTAGGGGGAATGGTCGAGCAGCTCCTGCACCTTGTCGCGCAGGATCCGGCCGCCCTCCTGGTAGTACGGATCGGCGACGCCCATCGCCGCCGTCATGGGCGTATCGAGGATGGCCCAGGCGTGGGCGGGATCCTGGCGCATGAGCGCGGGCGAGGCCGATGCGCCGCCCGTCCGCGACTCGTCGTGAAAGCGCCGTCCCTGCTGGTTGACCCAGATATAGCCGGGCGTGCCGCGAAAGACGAGGCCGCGCCGGCCCGTGGGGTCGAGGTAGTCGGGCGTCGCGTACACGTAGAACCAGATCTCGTCCATGTGGGTGAGGTAGCCGCCGAGCTCGGCGATGAGCTTGTGGCCGGATCCGTTGGCGCCGCGTCCCGAGCCCTCCATGACCCGGCACCCTCTCAGCTCGGGCTTGGCCTCCAGCACCATCTCGAGATTGGAGTTGAAGCCGCCGGTCACGACCACGACGGTCTTGCTTCGGATCTCGGTGACCTCGCCCGTCCTCGTGTCGATGGCGCGGACCCCGGAGACGCGCCCGTGGTCGGTCAAGAGCCCGTCCGCTCGGGTGCCGGTGAAGACGTCCGCCGCGGCGTGCGCCGTCATCGAGCTGACCAGCGCCTGCATCAGCCCGAAGCCGTTGCCGTCCGGGCGATGCCAGCGATGGACACGGTTGCCTTCCTGGAACTTCAGGTCCATCCACTTGGCGCCGTGCTTCTCGGCCCAGTGGTAGAGGTCGTGCAGGGTGTGCTCGATGTAGTAGCGCGCCCACACTTCATCGACCGCGCCCCGGCCCCACGCCACCCAGTCCGAAAACGCCTGGTCCGGCGTGTCGACGATGCCCGAGCGACTCCTGCAGCGGCGTGCCGACGAGGAAGCATCCCCCGCCGGAGGTCGCCGCGGTGCCGCCGAGCGCATCGTCCTGCTCCAGCAGGACCGCGCGGGCGCCCGCCGCCTTGGCCTCCAGTGCCGCCGCGATCCCGGCGCCGCCACCCCCGATGATCGCGATATCCGTGTCGACGTGACGCTCGGTCATGGCCGCTCCCTGGTCAGAGACGAAAACGATGGAGGGGTTGTGTCGCCGCCGGCTCCGGCATCGCTTCACCGGGAGCCGGCGGCGGAGATCGGTGCGCTAGTGCGTTGCTGAACACGCCGCAGGGCGCTGAGAAAGGTCCAGCTGCGAGGCGGCGCCCGAAGGCAGCCGGCGAGGCGTACTCTCTGTACGTTGAGCCGGCTGCCGAGGGCGCCAACGAAGCAGATGGGCCTTTATCAGCCGTCCTGCTAGGGGATCAGGCCGTAGACTCGGCCGGCGTTGCCGCAGACGATCTTGTGCCGCACGCTCGCGGGCAGGTGACCGAGCTCCTTCGCGAGCACCTCGGTCGAGTCCGGCCAGACGCCGTCGGGATGCGGGAAGTCGGAGCCCCACATCACGTTGTCCTCGCCCAGCTCGTCGATCATCTTGATGCCGATGCGATCGGACTGGTACGTGGCCATGCACTGCCGCCGCCAGTAGTCGCTCGGCTTCATGCTGAGCCCGAGGTCGCCGAACTGGTCCTCCCACTCGAGGTCCATGTGATCGAGGATGTAGGGGATCCAGCCGATGCCGCCCTCGCCGATGATCATGCGCATGCGCGGGTGGCGCTCGAGCACGCCGCCGTAGATCATCGACATCAGGATGGTGGACATGTAGATCTGGAAGCCGCTGATGTGCACGGCGAACCCGGCGCGGGCCACGCGAAAGTCCATCGGCGCGTCGACCTTCTCGCCCCACGCGCTGCCCCAGAGCGTCTTGCGGATGCCGTCGGGCATGCGCCCGCCCACGGTGTGAAAGTGCAGCGGCATCCCCGAGTCGTCGATCACGTCCCACAGGGGATTCCAGTACGGGTCGTAGAGCGGCGGCATGTCGAGCGTATTGGCGACGTCGAGGCCGCGGACGCCGCCGCGCTTGACGACGCGCTTCACCTCGGAGATCGCCGCCTCGATGGGCGCGCTCGGGATGCAGGCGAGGCCGGCGAAGCGCTCCGGATGGGTGTCGCAGAACTCGGCGAGGAAGTCGTTGTAGATCCGGATCACCTCGACGGCGGCCTCGGGGTCGGCCATGCGCGTGCTCGAGCCGAGGATGCCGTAGAGCACCTCGGCCTGCACGCCGTCGCGGTCCTGGTCTTTCAGGCGGAGCTCCGGATCGCTCAGCCGCCGGATCCCGCGCTTGCCGTCCTCGTAGAGTCCCGTCGAGGCCATGCGGTCCGAGCGATGGATCTGCCCGGGCACGTACTCGCGGCCGGCCGACCCCATGCCGTTGGCGAGGCCGAATTGCCCGCCCTTCTTCGTGACCCACATGGGGCCCTTGGGACCCTCGGTGACATAGGGCATGCGGTCGCGCAGCGCGGGGGTCGCGCGGCTCGTGAAGAGGTCGGGGGGAAGCCAGCAAAGGTCCAGGTGGCAATCGGCGGAGATGCGCTCGTAGTGCATACGTCCTCCCGGGTTGGTGGCGGTCACGCTCGGCCTGGGCGCCCATCGCGGCCAGGCGCCGGTAGTGTAGGGATCATCCGGGACCGGTGTCAAACCGAGGCCATGGCCGCGGCCAGGATCGGCTTGGCCCAGCCCGGCGTGAGGGGCAGCGCGCACGACTCGGTGATCTTGCCGCGCGCCCAGCGCAGGACGAGCAGCGGCTCCGGTGCGGCGCCGCTCCGGGGATCGGCCTCCGCGCTATTGTCGTACACGACGAGCTCGGTCAACCGCGGAAGCAGGCGAATCAGGTTCAGCCGGCTCGTGTCGAAGCGGTCACGCACCCGCGCCTCGGGAATATCGTGTCCGCCGCGGGCGACCCTGGCGCGCACGCGCGCGATGTGCAGCTCGGGGGTGTCGAGGCCGACGTACCAGACGCGCACCTCGATGCCCGATGACAGGGCCCGCTCGAGCAGCCCGGTGATCGTCTTGCCGCCGAGCGTCGTCTCGAAGGCGAAATCGCATCGCTCGGCGATCGCCCGCTCCAGCAGGCGCTTGCCCTGCTGCCAGGCCGCCGCGTTCGCGTCCTCCTGGCTCGTGCCCGGATTGGCCGACTGGATCAGCCGGGCGGCTTCATCCGGATTGAAGTATTCCGCGCCCGCTTGCCGGAGCATCGCCCCCGCGATGCTGCTCTTGCCCGCGCCGTTGGTCCCGGCAAGCACGGAGATGCAGGGGACGTGGGGGCGATCAGCCACGCCTGCGGGCGGCCGCCACCGCAGCCCGTCCGAGCTGCTTCGGCGATGCCGCGAACGCGGCCTTCATCCCGGCCCGCGCCTTCGGCGTCTGCATCCGGGCGAGCAGCGCGTCGAACTGGCCGCTCAGCGCGTCGAGCTTCAGCGACGGCGCGTGCGCGAGCGCATTGAACTCGTCGACGGAGAGCAGGACGGCCTTGGGCGCATCGTGCTTGGTGATGACCACCACGCCCCCCTGGATGACCATCTCGAGCACCCGGGCGAATTCCTTCTTCGCGTCGGTCGCGGTGACGGAGGAGGTGTCGACGGTCTCGCCTCGGCGGTTGCGGAACGCGATCACTGCATTGTCTCTGGAGATCGTCGACGCCTTCACGGGTGTCCCTCCTGTCAAGCTGGCCCATTATAGCCATTTAGCTCAAAATGGGCAATACGTGCTCTGCCCGGGGGACATCCGGATATGGCAGACGACACGCAGCGGCGACCCGGTCACCGCCCCTTGTCGATGACCTCGGCCAGCTCCTTGGCGCGCGCCGCATCGAGCGGCTTGAGGCGGTCGAGGACGCGGCGCGCGTCGTCGGGCCGGCCCATCATCACGTAGGCCTCGCCCAGGTACTCGAGGGCCTCGGGAAAGGCCGGCCGGAGACGCAGCGCCTGCTCATAGGCGGCGACCGAGTCGGGGTACCGGCCCACGTGGCGCAGGGCATAGCCGAGCTCGTTCCAGGCCTCGGGGAAGCTCTGGCGAAGCTCCGTGGCGCGCCGGAACGCGCTCGCCGCCTGGGCCCACTCCTTGGTCGCGCGCAGGCGGAGGCCGCGGTTGTACTCCTCCTCGGCGGAGGGCGCGGCCTGCGGGCGCGACGGTGGGGCGGGCACGGGACCGGTCGAGTCCGCCCGGGCGGTGCCGGCGCCGACAGCCAGCAGGGCGCCTGTGGTCACGAGGCAGATCAGTCGTCCGAGCGATGGTCATTGGACGCTCCGCCTCGCGTGCGGAGTGTGGAAGCATGAGGTTGCCGATCGTGGTCGTCATGGCGCAGCCCTCCCGGGAAGTCTCGATGTCCGAGACGAGTCTGCGCCGCCGGCTGGGTAACGGTCAAGGAGGGACCGACGCGCGCGACGCCTCGACCGTCGAGCGGACGCGACGGCCGGACTACGCCAGGTCGATCGGCTCGTCCACGAACACGGTGTACTGGCGCGGGCGCCCGCGCTTGGCGTCCTCGGGATCGACGTACATGATCGAGCTCTGCCCGCGGATGGCGCGGGGCAGGATGGACACGCGGATGAAGCTCGTCGGCGCGTCGGGCGCGCCCGCCGCGTAGACGGGCTCGCGGCCGCTCTCGAACCAGGCCTGCCCGGGCTCGATCGTCCGCGCCGGATGCCCCTCGATGCGCAGCTCCATCGAGCCCGCGATCAGGCAGCGAATGCCGCCGCCCTTGTGGCGGTGCGGCAGCGCCACGCCGCCCGGGTCGAAGTCGACGCGGTCGCAGCGCATCAGATACGGCTCTCCCGCGGCGAGCTGGATCGGGTGCTCGAGCAGGAGCGTGCCGGCGGCGTCGGGCGCCGCGCCCTCGCGCACCAGCTCGTACCGGAGCACGGTGGCGCCGCGCGGGCCGACGGCGGGCGTGGTGGCGCCTCCGGCGAACGCGGCGCTGTGCTCCGCGAGCCGCGTCTCCTTCCCTCCCGCCGCGACGGTCAGGTCGCCCGCCAGCACGTACAGGACCCGATTGAGCGCGGGAAGCGCGCGCGGTGTCGCGCCCGCCGGCAGGTCATCGCGCGTGAGGCGCAGGGCGTATCCGGCCATGATGTCCGATCCTCATGATAGCCTGCGATGGGCCTCACCAATGGATTCCAGGACATTCAACACGGGGGATGTCATCTTTCGGCAGGGCGATGCCTCGGACGGCGAGGCCTACCAGGTGCAGGAGGGGGCCGTCGAGGTGCGCAAGAGCGAAGATGGCGAGGAGCGCATCCTGCGAAGGCTGGGGAAGGGCGATCTCCTTGGTGAAGTCGCGCTCTTCCGGTCCGCCCCGCACTCGGCGACCGCTATCGCGACCGAACCGGTGACCGTCCTCGTCATCCCGGAACATCGGCTGGAGGAGATGGTCCGAGCGAATCCGGAACTGGCCATGGCGCTGATCCGGCAGCTCGCGCGGATGGCGGCCGGCGAAGAGCCCAAGTCCCAGTAGCCGGGAAACGCGGCGACCCGGCGCGTGCTCGATTCGAAGGCGGCGCGGCTGTTCACGCCGTGGGCACCTGGCACGCCGCCGTCACGCAAGCGCTCGAAATCGCTGGGGACCGCCCCGGGCAGGCCTCTTGCTAGGTTCGATCCTGTCGGCTATGGTTGGGGCCACTCGGATCCTCCGAGCCGGCTGCCCACGTTCACAGACCCAAGGAGGACGCACATCCATGAACAGATCGAAGACGCTCGTATGGGCAGCCCTGGCAGCCGCCGTGGTCGCGCTCCTGCCGATGGGGATCGCCCCGGCCCTCGCCCAGTCCAAGGAGCCGATCAAGATCGGCCTGATCCAGCCGCTGTCCGGGCCCATCGCGGCGGCCGGCTCGTACATCACCAATGCCGCCAAGATCGCGGTCGACCGCATCAATGCCAAGGGCGGCGTGCTCGGCCGGCCGCTCGAGCTGGTGATCGAGGACAATAAGTCCGATCCCGCCGAGACGCGCAATGCGGCCGAGAAGCTGATCGTCCGCGACAAGGTGCCGATCATCATCGGGGCCTGGGGCTCGTCCATGACGCTCGCCATGATGCCGCTCGCCGCCCAGCACGGCGTGCCGATCCTCGTCGAGACGTCGAGCTCGTCGAAGATCACCGACCCGAAGACGCCGGGGCAGAAGGTCGTGAGCCGCATCAGCCCGACGAGCGAGCTCGAGGCCCTGGGCGCGGGCGCCCTCATCCCCAAGCTCGGGATGAAGAAGATCGGCTACCTCGCGGTCAATACGGACTGGGGGCGCGGCGCCGCCACGGCCTTCGGTGAGGCGTTCAAGAAGAACGGCGCCACCGTCGAGGCCGTCGAGTTCGTGGGCCAGGCCGACACCGACTTCTACGCCCAGCTCACCAAGTTCAAGGCGGCCGGCGTCGACAGCGTGGTCATCACCGACGACGCGCCGAAGACGGCCAAGATGCTCCAGCAGATGAAGGAGCTGGGGCTCGACGTCAAGGTGCTGGTGACGGGCGGCTCCGCCTGGCCGGACTCCATCGTGCAGCTCGCCGGCGCCAAGGCGGCCGAGGGCGCGATGTTCATCAACTTCTACAATCCCTACGACTACGCGATGGCGGGCGACCCCGAGGCCAGCAGAGCGTACGTCGAGGAGTGGAAGAAGCGGAACCTGCCGTGGATCGGCGTGGTCGAGGGCATGCGCGGCTTCGACGCGGTCAACGTCGTGGCCAAGGCCATCGAGAGCGCCAAGGAGCCGACGGCGCCCAAGATCCAGGCCGCGCTCAAGACCCTCGAGGTGCGCGGCCTGTACGGCCTCAACAAGTTCGACCAGAACGGGCAGAGCTACTGCAACATCATCGTGACGCAGGTGAAGGACGGCAAGTACTCCGTCGTCGCCGTCACCCCCAGCACCAAGCTCTGGGAGCTGGCCGCCGTCAAGTAGGCGGTGATCTCCGGCTCGATCCTGACGGGGCGGGCGCCCTTACCGGTGCCCGCCCGGTCTTTCTCCGACCAGCCTCGTCCCGTGTGGCGGCGTCCATGATCGCCGAGCTCGTCCAGCACCTCGTCAACGGCCTCATCGTCGGCGGCGGCTATGCGCTCATGGGCATCGGCCTCACCCTGATCTTCGGGATCATGCGCGTGGTGAACTTCGCCCACGGCGAGCTGTACATGCTGGGCGCGTTCTTCCTGTACACGCTGTTCTCGCTCGCCGGGCTCAACTTCTTCGTCTCGAGCGCGCTCGCCGTGGTGGGCGTGGGCGTGGTCGGGGCCGTCATCGAGCGGCTCGTGCTCCGCCGCCTCCGCGACCAGCCCATCGAGATCCCGATGCTCGCCACGGTGGCGCTGTCCGTCATCATCCAGAACGCCGCCATCCTGCTCTGGGACCCGTCGCCCAAGACCATCAAGCACGTGTTCTCGCCGGTGCCCTTCACGCTGGGGCCGGTGCACATGGTGTGGATCCGGGTCTTCGCCGGCGCGATGGCCGTGGCCCTCATCGTGAGCTCGCACCTCTTGATCCAGAAGACGCGGATCGGCCGGGCCATGCGCGCCACGTTCCAGGACACCGACATGGCGCGGCTCACCGGCGTCGACGTGGACCGCGTCTACATGTTCACGTTCGCCTTCGGGGCGGCGCTGGCGGGGGCATCGGGGGCGCTGCTCGGCGCGGTGTTCTGGGTCTACCCGGCGATGGGGGACCTCGCCGCGCTCAAGTCCTTCGCCGTGGTCATCATGGGCGGCCTCGGCAACTTCCTCGGCGCCATCGTCGGCGGCCTGCTGCTCGGCGTGTCCGAGAGCCTCGGCGCGGGCTACGTGTCCTCGGGCTACAAGGACGCCATCGGCTTCGTGCTGATCATCATCCTGCTCCTGTGGCGCCCGCAGGGGCTCTTCGGCAAGAAGAGCGTGCCGCGATGAGCCGGCGCGCGTGGGCGGGCGCGGGCATCGGCGGCCTCTTCCTGCTGCTGCCGCTCCTCGGCGTCGACGACTACTATCTGCACCTGCTGATCATGGCCGGGCTCTTCTTCCTCCTCGCCGCCGGCATGAACCTCTTGCTCGCCGCGGGCCAGCTCAACCTGGGCCACACGGCCTTCTTCGGCATCGGCGCCTATGCCTCGGGCCTCCTCGCGCTGCACTTCGGGCTCACGCCGCTCCTGACCATGCCGCTGGCCGCCGCGTTCACCGCGCTGGTCGGCGTGGCGGTGGGCCGGCTCACCCTGAAGCTGCGCGGCGCCTACTTCGTGCTCGTCACCACGGGCTTCGCCGAGGTCATCCGGCTCGTCGCCACCAACTGGATGGATCTGACGCAGGGGCCGATGGGCCTGGCCGGCGTGCCGCCGTTCGATCTCGGCACCGCGCGGTGGACGCTGGAGTCCAAGCGCGACTACTACTACTTCATGGCGCTCCTGGCGGCGGGCACGCTCTATCTCACGGCGCGCCTGCTCGGCTCGCGCGTCGGACGGGCGCTCGCCGCGATCCGCAGCAACGAGGGCCTGGCCGAGTCCTCGGGGATCAGCGCCTATCGCCACACCATGCTCGCCATGGTCGTGGCCTGCGGGCTCGCCGGCGTGGCCGGGGCGTTCTACGCGCACTACATCACGTTTCTCTCGCCGGAGCTGTTCGGCTTTCACAATACCGTCACGATGGCGGTCATGGTGGTGGCGGGCGGGCAGGGCGTGGTGCTGGGCCCCGCGGTGGGCGCCCTCGTCTTCACCTTCATTCCCGAGCTGCTCCGGATGGCCGCGTTCTACCGCATGCTCCTGTACGGCGTCATCCTGCTCCTCGTGGTCATGTTCATGCCCAAGGGCCTCGTGCACTACTTCCGGCTGCGCGCGGGCGCGCCCATCCCGGATGCCGCGCATGATGAGGCGATGGCCGCGCTCGGGGTCGAGGATGCGGATGGCGCGCGGGGCGGTCCGGCGCTCGCCGTGCGCGACGTCACGGTGCGGTTCGGCGGCCTCGCCGCCGTCGAGGGCCTGAGCCTCGAGCTGGGGCGCGGCGAGATCCTCGCGCTGATCGGCCCCAATGGCGCCGGCAAGTCCACCGCCTTCAACGTGATCACGGGGTTCCAGCCGCCGGACCGCGGCCGGGTCGAGCTCGACGGCGCGCCGATCACCGGGCTGCCGCCGTATCGCATCGCCGAGCGGCGGCTCGTGCGCATGTTCCAGCGGACCAGCGTCTTCGCGGAAGCCCCGGCGTTCGACAATGTCCTGACCGCGTGCCATCGCCTGTCCCGGACGTCGCTCGGGCAGGTGATCGCGGCGACCTCCGCGGCCCGGCGCGACGAGCGCGAGCTGGCCGCGCGCGCCCGCGCCATCCTCGACTTCGTCGGCCTCGGCGCCAAGGCGGACGTCCTCGCCAGGAACCTCTCGTGCGGCGAGCAGCGGCTCCTCGGCCTGGCCATCGCGCTCGCGCCCGCGCCGGCAGTCCTGCTCCTCGACGAGCCGGCGGCGGGGCTCAATGCCGTCGAGACCGGCGCCTCATGCGGCTCATCGCGGATCTGCGGGCCCGCGGGATGAGCGTGCTGCTCGTGGAGCACGACATGAAGCTGGTGATGGGCCTCTGCGACCGGATCGTCGTCCTGAACTACGGCCAGAAGATCGCGGAGGGCACGCCCGCGGAGATCCAGCGCCATCCCGAAGTCATCCGCGCCTATCTCGGATCGGACGAGACCCTTGCTCACGCTTGACGAGGTCACCGTGGCCTACGGTGCGGTGGAGGTGCTCCACGGCGTCTCCCTGACGGTCGAGCCGGGCGAGCTGGTCTGTCTGCTCGGCGCCAATGGGGCGGGGAAGAGCACCACGGTGCGGGCGATCTCCGGGCTCCTGCAGCCGCCGGCGGGCCGCATCAGCTTTCTCGGCGAGCGCCTCGACGGCCGGCCCGCGCACGCCGTGCTCGCGTCGGGCATCGCCCAGTGCCCGGAGGGCCGGCGCATCTTCCCGGAGATGACCGTGCGCGAGAACCTCGAGATGGGCGCCTACGTGCGCGGGCGCGGGGGCGCGCGCCGGACGACCTCGACCGCGTCTTTCACCACTTCCCGCGGCTCGCCGAGCGGGCGCAGCAGCTCGGCGGCACGCTGTCGGGCGGCGAGCAGCAGATGCTCGCCATCGCGCGGGCGCTCATGTCGAGCCCCAAGCTCCTGCTGCTGGACGAGCCCTCGCTGGGCCTCGCCCCGACGATGGTCGCGACGGTGTTCCGCGTCATCCAGGAGATCCGGCGGCAGGGCGTCACCGTGCTCATGGTCGAGCAGAACGCGGCGCTCGCGCTCCGCATGGCCGACCGCGCCTACGTGATGGAGAGCGGCCGCATCGCGCTGTCCGGCCGCGCGGGACCTGCTGGACAACGCCGAGGTGAAGCGCGCGTACCTCGGCG
>CAWIZN010000013.1:125000-146368 GCA_963840495.1 uncultured Candidatus Rokubacteria bacterium | reverse complement strand
CAGCGGAACAACGCCATCCTCCGCCCTTCGCCCCCGGGGACACCACCCGCCGTGCTCGAGTCCGCGCTCGATGGCCCAGTCCAGTGCGGCGCGGTCGGCGCCCGTCTGACCGCCCGAGACGATCTTGAGTGGCGCTTCACGGCCTGTCGAGGGGTTAGCCATGCAGCGGGCCCGATCGTCAGCGGAGATCCACGACGATCTCCCGCTCGCGCGGGCCGTCGCATCGCACCAGCCTGATGCCTGCCATGATCGCAGGTGGCAAAAAGCCAGTTGCGCTAGAGACGCTCGGCGAGCGCGGACAGGAACCGCTCCAGGTCACGCGGGCCTTCACTCGCGGCGGAACACGCGGCTCATGTCGAGCTGGTCATACGCGTGGGCGACGACGTTGCGAAACCCCGCCGCGCGGGCCAATCGCTCCGCCAGGGCCTCGTCGATGAAGCCGGCGCCGGCCAGGCGGCGGAAGGCCTCGGCATAGCTCGGCGGCGCTCCGAGGTCCCACGTGACACAGGCGGCCACGGCGAGGTCGATGACGACCTGGACCGCCTGCCAGAGGTGGAGGATGACGACATCGGAAGCATCCGTGGCCGGCCGCAGCTCGACGACCTGGTCGGGCAGGCGCTCGGCCACGCGCGCCAGATGGCGGCGGATCACCATGGCGCGCTCGGCGAGGATGTCCCGGTCGAGGCCGCTCACGGACGCAGGCGAGCGAGCACCCGGGCATAGCCGTCGCGAATCTCATGCCCGGCATCGCACCAGAAGTGAACGGCTTCTAGCCAGAACCGCTCGAAGCATCCCGCCTGTCCTTCGTGGAGCACGCGCCCTTCGCCGGCCACACGGAACCGGGAGCTGCGCCCCGGCGCACGCGAGGTCGACGAGGTCAACGCGATCGGTGCCGAGCCGGGTCACGAGATCGAGCAGGAGCGCATCGGGCTCGAACCCTGTCTCGGCCAGATAGCCGAGATCCCAGTCGGACTCCGGCCGCGCATCGCCCCGCGCCCGCGAGCCGAACAGAACGAGCAGACGCAGAAGGGGGTCTCCCGCACCAATGCCGGCGAGCGCATCCATCGTCCCGGGCGCGCTATCAGGCATGGAGACATCGTAGCAAAGGGCGCTCGGATCCGACCCGAAGAGCTTCACTGGACGAGAAGCGCCCTCCTGGTCGATGGCGTCCGTCTCTGACCGCCCGAGACGATCTTGAGCGGCGTACCGTAGCCTTCCGGGGGGGCTCGCCATGCAGGGGGCCCGCTCGTCAGCGGAGGTCCACGACGATCTCCCGCTCACGCGGGCCGTCGCAATGGGCCAGGCTGATGCCCTGCGATGTGCTTGTGCAGAACTGGCCCGTGCGGGCAATGTCGACGACCTCCCGACTGTGGCCCATCTGAAAAACGATTCCCACCGCCTTCAAGTCCTTGAGCAGGAGCTGCATGCTGTCGACGAGGACCGTGGACCCGTACGTCGAGAAGCAGACGCTCGCCGAGAAGCCGTCGGGTGGCCGGCAGCGGCGAGCAGCCGCTTGGCCTCCGCGGGATCGTGCCGGTAGTACTTGGCGCCTTCGCCGAGCTCCCCGATGGGCAGCGCCCACTCCGAGAGCGCGGCGGGGATCGGGCCGTTGATCGCGCCCTGCCCCTCGAGCACCGCGTCAATCATGTCCTTGCGGTCCATCGCCAGCGAGATGGCCTGCCGCACGCGGACGTCGTTGAACGGCGGCTTGTCCGTCCTCATGTCAATGGTGTTCATCACGTTGGAGGGGTATTCCAGGGTCTTCAGATTGGGGCGCCGTTTCTTTAGAGCCTCGGCGATCTGCACCCAGTCCGTACGTTGGATCGTGCCCGGGAACTCCCCAGCCGAGGTCGCGCTGCTGCTGAGGAACGCCGCGATGCGGGAGGCATTGTCCTCGTCGACGAACATCTCCACCCGGTCGCGACGTGACACCATTGTCTGTCTCCTCGGCAGAGATGAGCAGCGCTCCGGGAGCGCATCTATCACAGCGCTCCACGCCCTGCGCATGATACCAGCTAGATCATCGGAGGGGGGCTCACGGCCCCTTCCGAGCCTCCCCCAGAATCGGGTTGCGCCGGCGAAGCCGGCGTCGATCGGCGCTCGCTCCGACAGGTCTCGCCGTCCACGCGCGCGAAGGCGGGAACCGGCGCGTCTTTCGGATCACAATCCGCCGCGGTCGAGGACGGCGCGGGCAGCGGCGATCATGGACGGGATGCGGTCGGCGATCCGCGCCATGCGGGGATCGGTGCTTTCCCCGCGCACCCAGCGGCGGTGAAGCTGCTGGACCACTACGACCGTCTTCCACAGCGCGAACGCCTCCCACCAGGGAACGGCCGCCACATCCCCACCGCTCCTCGCGGCGTAGCGCGCGGCGATCTCGGCGCGGGACGGCAAGCCCATCCGGGCCAGGCCCGGCCGCGTCCCGCGCGATGTCGCCTCCGAGTCACCCGGGTCGGGCCAGTAGTTGAGGAGGGTCCCGAGGTCGATGAGGGGGTCGCCGAGCGTCGTCATGTCCCAGTCGAAGATGGACACGACGCGGTCCGGATCGAGGGGGTCGAACTGGCAATTGTCGAGCTTCAGGTCATTGTGCACGATGGACACGCGGCTCATGGCGGGCAGGCGGCCGACGAGGCGGCGGTGGATCTCGTCCATCGCCGGCGGCGAATCGTCGAATTTCGAGAGCTCCCACCGCTTGGCCCAGCCGGAGACCTGGCGCTCGACGAAGCCCTCGGGCCGGCCGAGGTCGGCGAGCCCGCAGGCCGAGGGGTCGAGGGCGTGCAGGTCGGCCATCGCGTCGACGAGGGCGAAGGCGATGCGACGGCCCACCTCGGGATGCGCGCGCATCGACTCGGGAAGGTCCTCGCGCACCACCTCGCCGCGCCGCCGCTCCATGACAAAAAAGTCGGCGCCGAGGACGGCGGGGTCGTTGCAGAAGAGATAGGCGCGCGGCGCCCGGTCGAACCGGCGCCAGAGGTGCGACAGCACCTTGTACTCACGCTTCATGTCGTGGGCGCCCGGGGCAATCTGGCCCATGGGCGGCCGGCGAAGCACCAGCTCGTGATCGCCCAGCCGCAGCAGGTACGTCAGGTTGGCCGAGCCGTTCGGGAACTGGAGCACCGTCAAGGGGCCGTCGGCGGCAGGCAATACCTCGGCGAGTCGCGGGCGCATCCAGGCCTCGAGTGCCGACCAGTCCAGGCCCTCACCTGCGCGGACCGGCGCAACCTCGGGCGGCGCGTCTCCCTGGGCCGCCGCGCCGGTCAGGGCACACCTCCGTCGATCGCGAGGACGGACCCCGTCGTGAAGCTCGACGCGCTCGAGGCGAAATAAAGCGCCGCCCCCACGACCTCCTCCGGCTCGCCGCCGCGGCCGAGCGCGATCGTCGCGCGGGCGCGCTCGCGGAACTTCTCGAGATCCCAGGCCTTGGAGATATCGGTGAGAAACGGGCCCGGCTGGATGCAGTTGACGCGCACCTTGGGGCCGAAGGCGCGGGCGAATCCCACGGTCATCGCATTGACGCCGGCCTTGGCCGCGGAATATGGAATCGTGTCGGGCGTCGGCCGCACCGCCGAGGTGCTCGACACGAGGATGATCGACCCGCCGTCACCGGCCGCCATGCGCGCGCCGACGAGCGCGGTGAGGCGGAAGGGGCCCTTCAGGTTCACGCCGAGGACCTTGTCGTACAGCTCCTCGGTCACGCCGTCGATGCGATCGTAGAGCGGCGACATGCCGGCATTGTTGACGAGGACGTCGATCGTGCCGAACTCGCGGTAGGCGGCGGCCGCGAGCGCCTCCACCTGCTTCCAGTCGCCGACGTGGCAGGCGACGGGCAGCGCGCGGCGGCCGGTGAGCCGTCTGACCTCGTCGGCGGTCGCCTCGCAGCTTGGAAGCTTGCGGCTCGCCACCACGACGTCGGCGCCGGCGTGGGCGAAGGCGAGGACCATCGCGCGCCCCAGGCCCCGGCTGCCACCGGTCACGACGGCCACCTTGCCGGTGAGATCGAACAATCGTCCGCGATCGTACATGGATCAGTCCTTCCCGGGCGACCGGGCCGCCCGTGGCACCTTCAGTTGACCCGACGCGCGTGACCGGTCCAGTACCGCGCCCGCAGCACCTTCTTGTCGGGCATGCCCACCGGCGTCAGGGGCAGGGCGTCGAGCAGCTCGATGGCAAGCCCCGGCGCGCCGAATGCCATCGGCCCGTGAATCGGCGCAATGCGCGAGGACCAGGTCGGTGTAGCGAACGGCTCGGAAGCGGTCATCACGGCGCGTCGCTCAGCTCGACCGGGGTGGATACACGGGGCCTCGTCATTGGATCGGTCCGGACTGGACGGTTCCTATCACGCCCCTTCGGCGCCGACTGGGCCGATCACGCTGCCGGTGAGCTGCCGCCGGTCTATCGTGACGTCGGATGACCCGCCTGATCCCCATGCCCTCGCCCTCCGTCCTTTCACGAGGCCCAGGCACGACGCGACGCCGAGCTCCGGCGTTCGTCATCTGCGGTCCACGTCGCGGCGTTCAAGAGCTTCGGGCGGCCATGCGCCTGGCATCCTCCTGCGAGCGGAAGCCGTGGCGCCCGATCGGTGGGCCGTCGTCATGGACCGGGACCCGCCCTGGCGCGGGTGCGCGTCGGACCATTCGCCGACCGCGCCGAAGCCACCTCCAACCTTCGCGAGCTCGCATCGCGCGGCTTCAAACCCTTCATCGCCGAGGAAAGCGGGGACCCCCGATGAGATTCGAAGGCAAAGTCGCATTGATCTCGGCGGCTGGAGCGGGCATCGGCCGGGCCACGGCGGGTATCATCGGCCGTGAGGGTGGCACGGTGGTGGCGGTCGATGTGGAACAAGGCGCGCTCGACCGGCTCACCACGGAGATCGCCGGCGCGGGCGGCCGGGCGGTCGGGATCCGGGCCGACGCGCTCGACGCCGCGTCCGTCGAGGACACCGTCCGGCGCGCCCTGGACACCCACGGCCGCATCGACATCCTCGTCAATGCGGTGGGCGGCAGCACCATCATCCCCCGCCCGGCCGCCAATATCGACGAGCTGACCCTGGAGGAGTGGCAGAAGCTCCTGCACTTCAACCTCACCGGAACCTTCCTCTTCTCGCACGCCGTGATCCCGGTGATGAAGCGGCAGAAGAGCGGCAAGATCGTCAACCTCGCGTCGATCGCCGGGCGCGGGGTCTCGCGGGCGAGCAGCAGCGCCTATGCCACGGCCAAGGGCGGCATCATCGCGCTGACGCGGAAGCTGTCCCTGGAGCTGGGCCCGCACGGGATCACGGTCAATGCCATCGCGCCCAGCCTCACCTTGTCGGAGCGGTTGCTGCCCCATTGGCGAGCGCGGTCCGCCGAGGGCAAGGCCGCCGAGATCGAGCGCACCCCGCTGGGTCGGGTGGCCACCCCGGAGGATCAGGCCCGGGTCATCTGCTTCCTGGCCTCGTCCGACGCCGACTTCGTCACCGGCGTCACCATCGACGTGACCGGCGGACAATAGCCCGCCCGGTCTATTCCTCAGTCGCCCGCCAGGGCGATGCAGGCGAAGGCGACTTTCGCCGTGGTGGGTACCCCGAAGCGGGCGGTGTGTCGGGCGGGCAGGCCATTCGGGAAGTGCGTGACGTACTCGGCATTGATCTCGCGGTAGTCGGCGGGGTCGGTGATCAGAAGCGTCATCTGAACGACGCGGTCGAGCGAGGATCCGGCCGCCTTCAGGATCGCCTCCACGTTCTTCAATGCCTGCCGCGTCTGCGCCGCCGCCGAGCCCGCCGGGGCGTGGCCGCCGACGTCATTGCCCGCACCCGTCCCCGACACGAAGACCAGGCCCGCCGCCCGCGTCGCGCGCGAGAAGGCGCCGGGAGCCGGCGCGTCCGGAGGATTGAAGAACTCGATCACGGCTGCCACCTTCGGCCAGCGCGCCAGAAATGTCAAGGCGCGGCGGCGAGCGCGCGTTTGGTGGATAATCGGAAGCCATGGCGACCAATCCCGAGTCTGAAGGCGCAGCACCGGACGTCCCGCCGCAAAGCCCGCCCGCCCCGGCGGAGCCCGCCGCCCCCGCGCGGGTCATGAGCATCCACGCGCATCCCGATGACCAGGAATTCACGGTGGGCGGCACGCTGGCGAAGTGGGCGCGCGCGGGCAGCGCCGTCGTGACCGTGTGCATCACCAGCGGCAATGCCGGCTCCAACGAGTACACGCCGGCGAGCATGACGCGCGAGGCCCTGGCGCCCATCCGGGAGGAAGAGCAGACGAACGCCTGCCGTGTGCTCGGGATCCCCGAGGTGATCTTCCTCCGCTATGAAGACGGGATGCTCGAGCCGTCGATCGCGCTTCGGCGAGAGCTGACGCGGCTGATCCGCCGCCACCGCCCCGACGCGGTGCTGTGCGGGGATCCCACCGTGCGCTACTACGGCGCCAACTACCTGAACCATCCCGACCATCGCGCGGCGGCCGACGTGACGCTCGACGCGGTGTTCCCCTCCGCGGAGACGCGGCTCATCTTCCCCGAGCTGCTCGCCGAGGGCCTCGAGCCGCACAAGGTCCGGTGGGTGTTCATCCACGGGGCCGAGCGGCCCGATACCTTCATCGACATCGCCGATACGCTCGGCGCCAAGCTCGCTGCCCTCAAGGAGCACCGGACGCAGATGGGCAAGTGGGATCCCACGGAGATGATCACGGGATGGGCTGGCCTTCAGGGGGCCGAGCGCGGGCTCGCCGCGGCGGAGTCCTTCCGTCTCATGCGCCTGCACGAGGACTGATTCCCGCCTTTCCGGAAACGATCGGGCCCCGGGCCGGAGGAGGAGACGGGCCCGGTACACTGATGGCATGACCAGCCTGTCCGCCCTCGTCACGCTCTGCCTCGCCCTCGAGTCCACGCCCGGCCGGCTGGACAAGCTGCGGCTCGTCACGGACTTCCTGAGCGCCCTCGGCCCGGACGAAGCGGCCGGGGCGGTGGCGTACCTCACGGGTCGGGCGTTTTCCGCGTCCGATCCTCGGGTGCTCGGCGTGCGCGATCTGCCGCCCGCCGGGCCTGCGGCCGTGTCATCCCTGACCCTCGCCGACGTGGACGAGGCTTTCGCCGCCGTCGCGACGGCAACCGGGACCGGATCGCGCCGCCTGCGCGAGGAGCGGCTCACCGCGCTGGCCGCGCGCGCGACGGGCCCCGAGCAGGCCTGGCTCCGCAGAATCATCACGGGCGAGATGCGCACGGGCGTGTCGGATGGGCTCGTGCTCGAGGCGATCGGCCGGGCGGCCGGCGCCGATCCCGCAGCGGTGAGGCGGGCCGCCCTCTTCCTCGGCGACCTCTCGCTGGTCGCGGCGATCGCGCGTGCCGGCGGCGCCGCGGCTCTGGCCGCGGCTGCGCCCCGGCTCTTCGTGCCGCTGTCGCCGATGCTCGCCGAGCCCACGACCGACTGGGATCAGGTCCTGGCCGCTCACGGCGGCCGGACGGGGCTCGAGTACAAGTACGACGGGGCGCGCATTCAGCTCCACTCCGACGGAGACCGGGTGGGGGTCTGGACGCGCCGCCTGTCCGACGTGACGCCGAGCTTGCCGGACGTGGCCATGGTCGCGCGCAATGAGCTACGCGGCGCACCCTTCATCCTGGACGGCGAGGTCGTCGCCCTCGATCCCGCCGGACGACCCCTGCCGTTCCAGGAGCTGATGCGGCGCTTCCGGCGGGTGCACGGCGTCGAGGCGCTCGTGCGCGAGATGCCGCTCGGGCTCTTCTTCTTCGACTGTCTGGTCGCGGGCGGCCGCCCCCTCGTCGATGAGCCGTATGAGGCGCGCGGGCGTGCGCTGGCCGAGATCACCGGGGGCCGCTACCTGGCCGAGCGGCTCGTCGTGGACACGGCGGAGGCGGCGCACGCCTTTCACGCTCGCGCGGTGGCGGATGGCCACGAGGGGGTGATCGCGAAGGACCTGCGCAGCGCGTACGAGCCCGGCGGCCGCGGCAAGCGCTGGTTCAAGGTCAAGGAAGCGCAGAGCGTGGACTGCGTGATCATCGCCGCCGATCGGGGATCGGGACGCCGCCGCGGCTGGCTGTCGAACTATCACCTGGCCGTGCGGCAGGGCGACGGCTTCGCCGACGTGGGCAAGACCTTCAAGGGCCTGACCGACCGGCAGTTCGCGGAGATGACCGAGCGGCTGGGCGCCCTCGCGGTCGCCGACGACGGCTACACGGTGCGCGTGCGGCCCGAAGTCGTCGTCGAAGTCGCCTATAACGAGATCCAGAAGAGCCCGTCCTATCCGTCCGGATTCGCCCTGCGGTTCGCGCGCATCACGCGCGTTCGCGACGACAAGGCGCCCCCGCAGGCGACCAGCCTCGACGAGCTTCGCCGGCTCTACGAGCGTCAATTCGCGACCAAGGGACGCGCCGCGGAGTAGCGCTGTGCCGCGTGATGGCCTCCGCATTCACGGGCGGCATGCTCTGGCGGCTCCTCGCGTTGACCGCGCTCCTCCTGCTCGTGTCCTCCGACCGGCCCGCCCTTGGCAATGGAGGACGGCCGGCGAGGATCTCGCCCGCCGAGCAGGACTTCATCCGCGACCACTGGCGACGCCCCATCCCGCCGCAGGGGGCGGCCCCCGCGCGCTTCTCACCGCTCGAGCGCTCGCTTGCGCCCGTCTCCTGCGGCACGTGTCATCCCGATCAGTTCCGGGATTGGCAGTCGAGCTTGCACGCCAAGAGCATGGGGCCGGGCATCTCGGGCCAGCTCGCCGAGATGATCAAGAGCGAGCCGGCGGCCGCGCGCTCCTGTTTTACCTGCCATGCCCCGCTTGCCGAGCAGGCCCCGCTGATCCGCGGCAGCGAGGGGCTCGTGCCCAACCCCGATCTGGACACGCATCTTCAGTCCCAGGGCGTCGTCTGCGCAAGCTGCCACGTGCGAGGGCATCAGCGCTTCGGCCCACCGCGGCGCGATGGGACGGTGGCGAGCCGTGCCCCGCGTGAGAGCCTCCCTCACAATGGCCTCACGCGGACGACGGCCTTTCTCCGCTCGGAATTCTGCGCGAGCTGCCACCAGTTCGCCCCGAACGGCCTCGCGCTGAACGGCAAGCTGCTCGAGAACACGTTCGAGGAGTGGCGGGCGAGCCCGGCGGCGCGGCGCGGGCAGCAATGCCAGGACTGCCATATGCCGGATCGCCGCCATCTCTGGCGCGGCATCCACGATCCGGAGATGGTGAAGTCCGGCGTGCAGATCAAGCTGGTCACGGGACGGGCGCGCTACCGGCCGGGTGAGAAGCTCACGGCGCGGCTCACCATCACGAGCACCGGGGTGGGGCACGACTTTCCGACCTACGTCACGCCGCGCGTGCTCGTGCGGGCGCAGCTCCTCGATGCCGCGGGCGAGCCGGTTCCGGGAAGCCTGGAGGAGCGGGCCATCGGACGCGAGGTGCCGCTCGACCTCTCGCGTGAGATCGCCGATACGCGGATTCCCGCCGGGGGGCGGTTCACGCTCGACTATGCCCGTCAGCTCGATCGCCCGGGACTCCGTCTCCGCGTGAGCGTCACGGTGTTCCCGGACCACTTCTACACGGGGTTCTTCGAATCCCTCCTCGACAACGGCGCGGGCGACGGAGAGGCGCAGATCCGCGAGGCACTCGACGCGACGCGGCGGTCGGCGTTCGTCATCTTCGACCGCGACGTCCCGCTCATGTAGCGGGGCGCGGACCCGGCGGGCTGCGGGGAGCTAGGCGCCGCCGGCAAGCGGCGGGAAGGCGGAGAGGACGTCTCCGTCTTTCAGAATGTGCTCGGGCACCGCGTCGTGGCCGTTGACGACCTGCAGGCGATCGAGGTCATCCGGAACGTGAAGCGATGCCATGACTTGGCCGACCGTGGTACGGTCCGGCACCTCGAGAGTCACCCGGTCGCCGGACGCCCCAGGGGGAAGATAGCGCCCGAGGGTGGCGAACAGGCAGACCTCCACCTTCACTTGAAGCCGCCCTGCCCCTCCTCGCGGCGTGAGATGGCGGTCACCCGGAGTCGATCCCCCGGACGTATGCGCGCGGTCGCGTCCAGGTCATTCCAGCGGGACAGATCAGCCACGGACACGCCGTAGCGCTTCGCGATCACGACCACGGTCTCGTGGGGCTTGACGACGTGCACCGTCGGCGGCTGGGTTGCCTTGGCGAGACGAACGTCGGACGCGCGCAATGACGGGGTGGCATGGCGCGGGCGCCTCGCGCTCGAGGGCCGCCCGGACCAGCTTGGCCACGCCGACCGGCACCTTGAGCGGATAGGGGCCGTCAGGTGGAGTCTGCTTGAGCTTGAGCTCGGTGTTGAGCCGCTCGAGCTCGTCGATGGGAATGTCCGACCGAGCGGCCAGGCGCTTGAGGCTCGTCCCGCGCGGCACCATGACCACCTCGTAGGACAGGGGCTCGGCCGGCGTGAACACGAATCCGTAGCGCTCCGGCTCGCGGGCGATCAGGGTGGCCGCCTGAATGGCGGGGATGAAATTCTTGGTCTCATCCGCGAGGACCTGTCCACCCCGGAGCGTCCAGAAGTCGCTCGTTCCCATCGCGCGGATTGCCTGAATCACCCTCATCTCGCCGGCATTGTAGGCCGCCTGCACCAAGTTCCAGGAGCCGAAGACGGCATAGAGGTCGAGCAGGTGACGGGCCGCGGCCATCGTCGACTTCTCGGGGTCGAGGCGCTCGTCGAGCCAATCGTCGATCCGAAGGCCATAGCGCCGCGCGGTGGGCGCCATGAATTGCCACAGGCCCTTTGCGCCCGCGCGCGAGACGGCCACCGGGTTGAAGCCGCTCTCGATCATCGCGGTGAACACCAGCTCGTCGGGCAGGCCCTTCTGACGGAATACGTCGAGGATCATGGGCAGGTACTGCCCGGACCGCGTCAGCCATTTCTCGACCACCGCCCGCCGGTATCCCGTCTGAAACCGATCGACGAAGTCGCGGACGTGATGGTTTTCCTCGACCTCGTACTTCCTGACGGTCGAGATGGCGACGGCGACCGCCGGCGGCGCACTTTGCTCTGTCGACGGCGTAGGGGCCAGGACATACGTGGGCGTCGGCGTCCGAGGCAGGCCCGGGTCCGGCAAGCCCGCGGAACCATCTGACAACTCGGGCTGTTTCACGGGTGGAGAAGCTGGATCAAGGTCGCCGGGAAGCCCGATGGCGCTGTCGACACGCCAGTTGCCCAGTTCGGCTGGGGCGCCCGGGGTCACGTGCGGCTGCGCCGGAGTCATGGCAGAGGAGTACTCGGCTGTCGCGCCGCCTGGGATTCCCAGGTGGGTGGCGATCAGGAGCGCTCCTACGAGGATCGACCTGAACGGGATCAGCATGGGAATCGGGCAGTGCGGAGGTTGTAACACGGCAGAGCCGCCCGGGTCAATCCGATAGGGCCTCCGGGTGCCCTTGCGCGGAGATAGAACTTGACAGCGGATTCGATTGCTTCATATTCTAACTCGCTTGAAAGAAAGGCATTTATCATGGTGGTGCGAATCCAGACACGGAAAGGAGGTGAAAGCTCATGAAGAAGATGATTGCGCTCGTAGCAAGCATTGCCTTCGCCTTCGGCATGGTCGGCTTTGCCGCCGCCCAGACCCCCGCGGCGCCGGCGCCGCCCGCAGCCGAGAAGAAGGACGACACGAAGAAGAAGGCCGACAAGAAGATGGCCGACTGCATGGCCAAGGCGGGCACCGACGACGCCAAGAAGGCCGACTGCCAGAAGAAGGCCGACGCCGCCGCCAAGAAGGCCGCGGCGAAGACCGACGCCGCGAAGAAGGACGACGCCGCCGAAGAAGTAGCCGATCTGCGCCGCCGCCGCGAGTGAAACCGCTTAGGGCGTCACCCGAGAGGGTGGCGCCCTAACGGCGTTTTTTGGACGACCCGGGCTTCTTGACCCCCTCGTCGGGGTAGGTAAACTCTTCGCGCACCGCGGTGAGCCAGACGCTGCGATCGCTCAGGCTCACCTCCGTCGTTTCGCCCGCGCGCAGCGAGACGCGCATGCGCCAATAGCTCACGGCGCCGTATCCCGTCATGGTCGGCGCCGTGGCAAAGCGGCCCGCGTCCTTGGCCGGTGTCCTGGCCGCCTTGACTGCATGCGATTCCTCGCGCCATCCGAGCAGGAGCCACTCGCCGGCGGGCACGCCCTCGAGGCGCAGCCTCCCCGTCGCGTCCGACACGGCTCCGCGAATCAGCTCGCCCGCCCCCGCCGCGAGCAACTCTCGCTCGTAGGCCTCGCGCACCGCGGTCACATCCGCATGCGCCTCCGTGTAGTTGGCGATCGAGTCACGCTGCTGCCGCTTGATCGCGTCGAGATGGGCGTCGACGTCGGCGGCATAGGGGAATGCGAGCAGGGATACGCCCTCGTACGGCGGCGCCGGGACGCTCGGCCGGCGGGGCTCTCCAGACGCGCGGCCGTCGATCTCGCCCACCGCACGCGCCTCGAGCGCGCGGAGGTACGGGGACACCTGCTCGCGCCGGTCCTCGGCGCCGGGCGGGACGCCGCCCGCCGCGACGAGCGCGGCGAGGGCCGAGGCGAAGGCAAGCAGCGTCCGGCGCGTCACGACGTCTCCAGGCGTGGCCGCGTGCGCCAGCGCTCGTGCATCCAGAACCACTGCTCCGGCGCGCGGCGGATCCCGGACTCGATGGCGCGGTTGAACGCCGCGGTGTAGCTCAGGACGTCTCCATCGTCGGGACGCGGCACCGGCGCGTCGAACTCGACGCGATGCCGGCCGCCTCCGATCCGGCGGATGAAGACGGGCACCACCGGCGCCCCGGTGCGCAGGGAGATCACGGCGAGCCCCTTCGACGTCGAGGCGGGGACCCCGAAGAAGGGCACGAACACCCCCTCCGCCCGCGAGCTGTTCTGGTCGAGGAGGACGCCGACCAGCCGGCCGCGCCGGAGGGCTTCGAGGACCTCCCGCAACCCCCGCTGCTTCCCGATGAGCTCGACTCCACTGCGCCGCCGCAAGCGCTCGGCGAGCCGGTGGAGCAGCGGCTCGTCGAGGGGCCGGACCACGACGGACAGCTCGAACGAAGTGAGCGCATGCGCCGCTGCGAACAGCTCCCAGTTGCCGAGGTGCGCGCTCAGCAGCAGCACGCCTTTGCCCTCCGCCGCGGCCTTGTCGATGTGCTCATGGCCGGCCAGCTCCAGGCGGGCGAGCGCGACGGACCGCGGGCGGAAGAGCAGCACGCAGACCTCGGCGAGGTTCATGCCGAGGTGCTCGAAGGACCGCCGCGCGAGGCCCTCGAGCTCGGCCGGTCGCAGCTCGTTCCCGAAGGCGCGCGCGAGGTTGTCACGGGTCACGGCACGGCGGCGCGGGAGCACCCACCATCCGAGGTCACCCAGGCGCCGGCCGAGCCAGAGTCCTACCGCGAATGGGAAGGTGGGCGAGGAGCCAGCCGAGGGGGAGGAGCAATACGAGGGCGAGCCCCGCCACCACGGAGCGCGGCGTGACGCGCGCCTCCGTCATCCGTGGGGCAGGGCGAGCGAGGCAATCGCCGCGAGAGTCATGCGAGAGGAGGCGGCCGCCGCGTCAGGCCATCTTCAACACGATGCCCTCGATCACGTTGACCACGTCTTCGCAGCGATCGGTGACCGCCTCCATCGTCTCGTACAGCTCCTTCCACTTGATCACCTCGATGGCGTCCGTGGTGCCCTCGAACAGGGCGACGAGCTGGTCGCGAAGCAGGCGGTCGGCTTCGTTCTCGAGCCGGTTCACCTCGACGGCGTGCTTGTGATAGAAGGGCGACAGCGTGCGCAGACAGCGGACCGCGCGATCCGTCTCCTCCGACGCCTTCACGATGATCTTGGCCATCGCGATGGCCCCGTCGGTCGGGCTGTCGATCTTGTAGACGAGGAGCCGATCAGCCACCGCGTCGATGAGGTCGAGCACGTCGTCCAGCCGGCTGGCCATCGCGTAGATGTCCTCGCGGTCGATCGGCGTGACGAAGGTGGTGTTGAGCCGGCGCACGATCTCGTGGGTGAGCGTGTCGCCGGCGTGCTCGATGTCCTTGATTCGCTCGGCCTTTGCCTTGGCGTCCGGATAATCGAGGGTCAACTCTTCGAGCACACGAGACGCCGACACGATGTGCCCGGCCTGCTGCTCGAACAGGTCGAAGAATTTCTCCTCGCGGGGAAGCAGGCTGAACACGCGGTGACTACCTCCTCGGTACAACCGGGGGGAGGACGGCTCTTGGCCCGTCCACGATGGCAACGATGACCGCCACTGAGGCGACTCTAGCGAACGGCCAACGGGATGTCAACGCGACGCGAGCCGGCTACCCCCAAGCGGTTGACAGGGTGCAAGCCCATGGCTACGATGGCGCCGTGAATCCGAGCGGATCCGCGAGCGCGCGCCGTGCCCGTTGCCCTCGTTGCGGTACCGCCGTCGCCTGGGCCGGCAATCCGAATCGCCCATTCTGCTCGCTCACCTGCCGATTGATCGACCTCGGTGCGTGGCTCGACGAGCGCTACCGCATCCCCGGTCCCGAGCTTCCCGACGAGTCGGCTCCGGGCGAATCAGCTCCCGACAAGCGGGTCTCCTCCAGGAGCTGATGGGCGATCTCTTCGGCGGCGATCCCGCCGCCTTCATCCAGCGGCTCATTCTGCAAATTCCGGCGCTTTTGATCGCCGTGACGCTGCACGAGCTGGCTCATGCCCTCGTCGCCGATCGCCTCGGCGATCCGACGGCCAGGCTCCAAGGGCGCATCACGCTCAATCCGCTGCCCCATATCGATCCGCTCGGGGCGCTGGCCTTCGTCGTCGCGGGCTTCGGCTGGGCGAAGCCGGTCCCGGTCAACGCCCACAATTTGCGCAACCCGCGCCGGGATATGGCGATGGTTGCGGTGGCGGGCCCGATCATGAACTTCGCCGTGGCCCTGGTCGGGCTCATCGCCCTCCTGATCGTTAAACGAACCATCGAGACACCGCTTCTCGGCGAGCCTATCCTGGGTGTGCTCTTCTGGGTCTACTGGTTCAATCTCGGCCTCGGCATCTTCAACCTGATCCCGCTGCCGCCGCTCGATGGCGGCCACTTCCTGCCGTACATCTTCCCTCGCGCGTCGTGGACGTTCGTGCATCAGCTCGAGCAGTACGGGCCCTTCATCCTGATCCTGCTCGTGATGACGGGCGCCACCCGCTACATCATGGGACCGGCGCTGGCGATCATCAACGGCTTCTACCTCTGGTTCGTGCGGCTCCTCTTCTAGATCATCGAAGGGGGCCTCGACGGCCCCCTCCGAGCCTCCCCCCGAAATTGGTTGCGCCGGCAAAAGCCGGCGCTCGAACGGCGGTTACTCCGACACGCTTCTAGGTTGGCGGAGCGGGCGTCCGACCGTCGCCGACGCTCTCGACCAGGTCCATGAGGCGGGCGAGGGTCCCGATGCGCTCGTCGAGGGTCGTGCCGGCGGGCTCGACGCGCAGGGTGGTGATACCGGCGTCCCGGTAGGCGCGGATGCGCTGGCGGACCATGGCGTCGGTGCCGAGCAAGTTGGTCGCGAGCACCATCTCGTCGGGCACCCGCGCCGTCGCCTCGTCGCGCCGCCCGTCGAGCCAGAGCCGCTGGACCTCGGCGGCGGCGTCCTCGTAACCCGCGCGCCGGTATGCGTCATTGTAGAAGTTGTGCTGGCGTGAGCCCATCGCGCCCAGGCTGAACGCGAGGCCGGGCTTTCGGGGCGCGATCAGCGATGCGAGATCGTCGCCGAAGGCCACGGTGCCTCCCGCGTGCAGGTCGAGGGCGGCGATCGATCGTCCCGCGCGGGCGGCGCCCGCCGCGATGTGCCGAAGGAAGACATCGGCGTGCTCGGGCATGAACGACGTGCCGAGCCAGCCATCGGCGATCTCGCCGGTGAGCTCGAGGCTTCGCGGGCTGAGCGTCGCGAGATACACGGGAATGTCGGGCCGGGGCTTGGCCGCCGAGCGGAGGGCCTTCCCCTCACCGCCGGGCAGCGGCAGCTCGTAGACGGCTCCGTGGTACTCGAGCCGCTCGCCGCGGATGGCCCGCCTCACGATATCGACCGTCTCACGCATGCGAAGCACCGGCCGCTCGAACCGGAGGCCGTGCCAGCCCTCGATGACCTGGGGTCCGCTCACGCCGAGTCCCAGGATGAAGCGGTTGTCGGACATCGCGGCGAGACTCATGGCCGTCATGGCGATCAGGGCCGGCGTGCGCGTGCCCGCCTGCATGATGCCGGTCCCGAGCCGGATGCGCGAGGTGCGGGCCGCCATGAAGGCGAGCGGCGTCACGGCATCATGGCCCCAGGCCTCCGCGGCCCAGACGCAGTCGACGCCGAGGCGCTCGGCCTCCACGACATAGGCGCTCGCCATCGTCCAGTCCTCGTTGGCGAGTCGGAGGGAGATGGCGACGCGCATCCCGATCAATCCAGGACGACGAGGTCGTGGCGCGATCGGTTCATCGCACGGGCCCCCGCGCTCGTGATCAGAAGCGTATCCCTGACGGCGAGCCCTATCGAGCCGATGTCGTAGTACGGCGCTTCGACACACAGGACCTCGCCGGCCTCGATGATCGCCACGCCGCCGGCGGCGAGCTCGGGCCGCTCGAGGGAGGCGAGACCGATGCCATGGCCCAGGAGGCGGCACGCGTCGCGAGGAAGGCCCTCGGCGCTGACGGCGCGGGCGGCCGTCTCGACGATGTGGCCGGCGCTGGCTCCCGGGCGGACCGCGTCACTTGCCGCCTCGAGGCCCGCCTGGAGGGCGAGGTAGGCCCGCTCCACCTGGGGCGTGGGCTCGCCGAACACCGCCGTCCGCGCCACGCTTCCGCAGTAGCCCCTGTGCATCGCGCCCACGTCGAAGCGCACGAGGTCGCCCGACCGCAGCGCGCGATCCGTCGGCCGTGGCGCTGGGATCCACGTCCGGTCTCCCATGGCGACGACGGCGCGCAACGGCGAAGCCCCGCGCTTGACGATCTCGCCCGCATAGAGCATGGCCGCATCGCGCTCGGTCATGCCCCGCTCGAGCGCCTGGATGACCACATCCAGCGCCTCCTCGGCGATGCGAAGGGCCCGATCGAGGCACTCGATCTCGTACGGGCTCTTGACCCTCCGCGCCTCCGCGAGATGCTCGGCGGCGGGGACAGCCTCGAGCCCGGAGAGGTGTCCGACGAGATCCTGCCACGCGGCAGGGCCGAGGCGGCTCTCGTCGAGACCAACCGACTCCCCGCGAATGCCGGTCAGGGCGAGGGCCGCCACGAGGGCATCGGCCGGGCTCGATGCGGTCGCCGACACGATCTCCTGAATTCGCCGAACCTCGGCGCTCTGGCGCTCGGGGAACGCCGCGGCCAGTTCGCCATGGCAGACAACGTGATCGACATCGACGGCCTCCGCAACGACAGCCGGCACGTCGATCGCCGGCACCACGAGCGCGGTAGCCTTGGGCGTGAAGACGGCGAGCGTCCGCGCATCGTGGAGGCCTTCCGTGAAGCCACTGCGCCCCGTGAGGTAGGCGACGTTGTCGGGCGAGGTCGCGACCAGCGCGCCGAGACGACCGCGCATCAGGGCCTCGGTCAGTCGCTCGGTCTGATGAGGATACACGGCGCTTGCCGAGGGGCGCTAAACGGGGCGAGCGTCGAGTGGTCGCCGGGCTCCGGCGCGCACGTCGACGTCGGTCGCGCGAGGGATCGCCCCCTCGTGCCCGAGCAGCCACCGCTTCCTGTGCAGGCCGCCCCCATACCCCGTCAGCGAACCGTCGCTACCGATCATCCGATGGCAGGGGATGACGATCGACACCGGGTTCTTGCCGTTCGCGGCGCCAACCGCGCGCGAGGCGGCCGGCCGCCCGACGGTCCGCGCGAGCTGGGCGTAGGTCACGGTCGTCCCGGCGGGCACTCGGCGAAGCGCCATCCATACATCGCGCTGGAAGGGAGTGCCGCCCGGCTCGACCAAGATGTCGTCCACGGCGCCGAGGTCACCCGCGAGATAGGCGTTGATCCGACCGCTGACGCCGAACGGATCGCGGGCCGGCTTGAGTCGCGCGGGGCCATAGCGCGCGGCGAGCCCGGCGAGCATGCGGCGACGGCAATCGCCAAAGTCGAGGCTCACGAGGCGCTCGTCCCGGGCCGCGATGACGATGAGACCGACCGCCGAGGGCACTTCGTCCGTGAGGAAGTCCATGGGCGGGCTCTCACCGCTTCGGGCGGCGCCGCGGCCGCGCCACCAGCTCACCACCACAGTTCGGACACGTGGTCGCCATCGCATTGGCTGCACGCCGGGCAAAATGTGCACTCGTAACTGCAGATGCATGCGGCGGCCTCATGCGGCAAAGCCACGCGGCACTTCTCGCAATGTTCCCGCATCTCCAAAGGCATGGCGTTCCTCGACGGATGTCGTTCCCGGCTCGGCTTACACTCGGCTGCTACCGATCACTTGTCAAGTCCGAAGCATTGCGATGGCCGCGGACCTCTCGACGGGCGCTCGGTTCTCGGGCGTTGGTGATGACGGGCTCATGAAATCCGAGGTCATCCGACGAACAGCTGGGCCTGCGCGATCAGTCGCGGAAGCAGCAGCGCCGCGACGGCGCGACGTCGGCACGCATCCTCCTGTACGTGGGCGTTCACGACGCAGCGACCGCCGCATTATGACCGCAAGTGCTCGGAACGATTTCTTCGCCGGGTCTCGCCGGAATACGGGGCCGCTTCGTAGATCGTCTGGGGGTCATCAGGCCTCCTTGGCCGCCGCCGGCCACTGCCAGCCCGCACGGGACAGCGACAGGATATCGCCACCCCCTCAGCGGGCTCGGCAGACCTATCCAGGACACTCGGCTTCGTTGACGCGACACCCTCTCCCGGTCTATTCTCAGGTCGCCGTGACAGCTCCCGACCCTTCCTTCGTCAAGGTCGACGGATGTGATCTCTGTCGAGCAGCCCGCATCACGCCGTGGTACCACGAAGATGATATTTGCTGGGTCGCCGAGTGCGATGTGTGCGATGTGCCGATGGTGGTGTGGCGCTTCCACGGCACGGAGCCGCCCACGGAGCATCTGACGCACATGCACGAGCGGCTCCGCGAGATCGCGACCCGCCAGCTCGGCGAGATCTACGTGGACGATCACATGCGCAATATCCCCGACCACTATCACGCGCACGGCCGTCCCAAGGGCGGGTTCTTCGGCCACGGCCTCCGCCGCCCAGCTTCCTGATCGGAAGAGACCCGCCGGCGCCCCGACGGGTCCCCCGCCAGCGAGCGTCAGGAGCCCGAGGCGACCGCGGCTAGAGTCCGCCTCGCCGCGATGTCGGCCCTCGCGAATTCCGTCTCCGTGAACCCGTAGAGGCCTGCGCCTCCGAGGAAGATGTCGGCGGCGATGTCTCTCGGGACACCTTCGAGCAGATTGGTCGACACGTTCGGAAAGTTGGAATCGAAATGGGGGTAGTCGGTCGAAATGCACATGCGATCGGCACCGATTAGCTGTGCCGTGGCTTCGATCTCCGGCTCGCTCCCCTCGACCGCCGCCCAGCAGTTGCGTCGGAAGTATTCCTTCGGCGTGAGCGTCAGGTAGGGTGCGTGGGAGTCACGGTATTGCGAATAGTCCCACTCGATCCGGGACAGAATTCCTGGGACCCACGAGTTCTGGGCCTCGAGAAAACCCACCCGGAGTCTCGGATGAAACTCGAAGACCCCTGCGATGATCATGGCGATCAGCGCCTGCTGCATCTCGATCCAGTGACTGGCGACGTGGCGATAAAATCGATTCTCCCCGTAGAGCACATTCATGTGCGAGTACCACGCACCGGTACCTTCGTGGAACCCCCAGGCGACGTCCAGATCCTCGTGCAGGCTGTAGAGGGGATCCCAGTAGTTCGAGTGCCAGTAGTGTCCATTCACGAGATTGGGCCGAACAAACGAACCTACGGCACCGAGCTCTCGCACGCAGCGCAAGGAGCTCCCGGCAGGCGAGGCTGACATCGTGCACCGGCAGCATGGCCACCCACTTGAGCCGGTCGGGACTGGCCTGGCAGAACTCGTGGATCCAGTTGTTGTACGCCTCACAGAGCGCCACCGATAGATGCGGGTCCAGATTGTCGCGCGCGATGAGGCTCAGGCCCGTTGTGGGGAAGAGAACGGCGATGTCGACGCCCTCCATCTCCATGCCCATGATCTGAGCTTCGGGATCGTAGTTGCGCTCGATCGCGAAGTCCAGACGCCCCGACTCAGCCATGCGTGACCCGGATAACGGCTGTGTGCTATGCGTGCCGCCAGGCCGCGTCCGCTTCCGATACTGCTGCAGCTCGGCGTCCATGGTTGTTGGCAAGTCGTCAATGACGATCGTGCCTCGCTTCGGCCGGCCATCCACTCCGATCGGCAAAATGACCCGGCTCCGATACCGAGGGTCCAAGTACCGCTCAAACAGGTCTGGTGGCTCCATGATGTGCATGTCGCAGTCGACGAACCGAAGGCCGTCCTTCATGATGACCTCTCCTTCCCGGTCGTTTCGTTGCGCTCCACCCACGCCGCCATTCGGTGAAGTCTCGCGAATTCTACTCGACAGCCGACTCGTTGCGCCAGGGCCTCCTGGTTCCCTGTCTCGCCTACGCGGCCATCCCGTCCCACGGGCCAATTCAGCAGAGGCTGACGGCCGGCCAGCGTTGGCGGAAACACGAAAGCGCCCGGACCTATTGCTAGATCCGGGCGCTAAATTACCCCGGCAACGACCTACTCTCCCACGCCGTTACCAGCGCAGTACCATCGGCCCTGGAGGGCTTAACTTCCGTGTTCGGGATGGGAACGGGTGTGGCCCCTCCGGCATCGCCACCGGGAATCGAGTGGCAATTGAATACGTTGATTCTCGAGTGCAGCCAAGCGATGTCGCGATCAATTTATGAGTGCAACGTGGTCAAGCCGCACGGCCGATTAGTACCGCTAAGCTGAACGCCTTACAGCGCTTACACCTGCGGCCTATCAACCTGGTAATCTTCCAGGGGCCTTCAGAGGGCTTACGCCCTGGGAGGTCTCATCTTGAGGCGGGTTTCGCACTTAGATGCTTTCAGCGCTTATCCCTGCCGGACATAGCTACCCAGCGGTGCTCCTGGCGGAACAGCTGGCACACTAGCGGTCCGTCCACCCCGGTCCTCTCGTACTAGGGGCAGCTCCCCTCAAACCTCCTACGCCCGCGTCAGATAGGGACCGAACTGTCTCACGACGTTCTAAACCCAGCTCACGTACCGCTTTAATGGGCGAACAGCCCAACCCTTGGGACCTGCTCCAGCCCCAGGATGCGATGAGCCGACATCGAGGTGCCAAACCTCCCCGTCGATGTGAACTCTTGGGGGAGATCAGCCTGTTATCCCCGGAGTACCTTTTATCCGTTGAGCGATGGCCCTTCCACTCGGAACCACCGGATCACTAGGTCCTGCTTTCGCACCTGCTCGACTTGTAGGTCTCGCAGTTAAGCCGGCTTCTGCCCTT
>CAWIZN010000013.1:0-120000 GCA_963840495.1 uncultured Candidatus Rokubacteria bacterium | reverse complement strand
CCGAGATCGCCGCTGAACAACGCCCGACTAATTGCGTCTGCCTCGTTCACGACCGGAGTACCGTGGACGAGGGCGGTCACCTCCCGAGCGAGCACGCGCTGTGCCTCGCGCGTCCTCGTTCCGGCGCTGCGCGAGTCGCGGTCTCCAACGCTTCAACCTCGTCCCTATCGAGAAATGTGAAATATCTCAGGTACTTAGCAACATCATCGTCCGCGGTGTTGAGCCAGAATTGGTACATCTCATACGGCGACGTCTTCGACGCATCAAGCCAGATTGTCCCACCCTCAGTCTTTCCGAACTTGGTCCCATCGGTCTTGGTGACCAGGGGGAGGGTCATGCCGTAGACGGCTGCTCCCCTTACGCGACGGACGAGCTCCACCCCTGCCGTGATGTTCCCCCATTGGTCAGTTCCACCGAGTTGGACCGTGCAGCCGTGGCGTTCGTGAAGCGCCATGAAGTCATACGCCTGCAATACTTGATAGCTGAACTCCGTGAACGAAATGCCTTCGTCGGAACCCGTCATGCGTGACCGCACCGATTCCTTCGCGATCATGGCACCGAGCGGAAAGTGCTTGCCGACATCTCGAAGGAACGGGATGAGCTGAAGCTTTGAAAGCCATTCGTAGTTGTCGGCGAGGACAGCGTGGTCGAAATCAAGGAACACCCTCACCTGCGCCTTCAATCGATCCGCCCACGCCGCAACCTGCTCCTGGGGGTTCAGCTGACGCTCCCCCGCCTTGCCACTCGGATCGCCGATCAGACCGGTGCCACCGCCGATGAGGACGATGGGCCTATGGCCGGCCCGCTGGACGCGCCTGAGGGCTAGCAGCGGGAGCAAGCTTCCGATGTGTAGGCTATCCGCCGTGGGGTCAAAACCGACGTATGCCGTGCGCGATCCCCCCAGGAGGTGCTCGCGGAGCTCGTGCGGCTTCGTGCTGTCGGCGATGAGGCCCCGCCACGCGAGATCTTCCCAAAGGTCAACGGAAGGACCGCCGCTTTTCACGTCTGTATAATAGCAACGTATGGCGCGGCGGCGACGCGGGAAAGGAGCGGCTAAACCGGGCCGTCGATGGGGTCGCTTCATTCTGGCGACCTGTCTCGTCGTCCTGCTCGTCGGTCTCATCGGCGCTGGCACCGCCGCGATTTGGGCCTACACCATGTTGTCGCGAACACTGCCCTCGGTTGCCGCTCTCGAGCGATTCGACCCCAGCGAGGGCAGCAAGGTCTACGACGACAATGACGAGCTCATCACCGAGTTTCACGTCGAACGGCGCATCTTCGTACCCCTCGCGCAGATGCCCAAACCGCTCCGCGAGGCCATCATCGCCACCGAGGACGCTCGCTTCTACTCACACTACGGCGTCGACCCCATGGGAATCGCTCGGGCCATCTACCAGAACTTCCGGCGCGGTCGAATCGTCGAGGGCGGCAGCACGATAACGCAGCAACTCGCCAAGGTGCTCTTTCTCACGCCGGACAAGAGCCTCGAGAGAAAGTTCAAGGAAGCGATCCTTGCGATGGAGCTCGAGCGGCGCTACTCGAAGAACCGCATTCTCGAGCTATACCTCAACCAGATCTACTTCGGACACGGCGCGTTCGGAGTGGAAGCGGCGGCGAGAACGTTCTTCGGCAAAGGAGTGGGCGAGTTGACGCTGTCGGAGTCGGCGCTCCTGGCGGGATTGCCCAAGGCCCCCGCTATCTACTCACCATTCGAGCATCCCGACGCCGCCAAGCGTCGGCGCGTGATCGTGCTCGGACGCATGGTGGAGACCGGTATTCTGAAACCTGATCAAGCAAAGCGTGCCGGCGGCGCGGAGCTGGCGCTGGTTCCGCCCGAGCGACGTCGCACCACCGGCCAGTATTTTCTCGAGTATGTCCAGCACCTCCTCGAGCAGCAGTTCGGAGCAGACATTGTGTTCAAGGGTGGGCTTCACGTCTACACCAGCCTGTCGCCGACCATGCAGCTCAAAGCCGAGCACGCCCTACGAGAGGGCCTTCGAGCGCTGGAGTCCCGAAGGGCCGCGGTCGCCGCCAAGTCCGCCCAGGGGGCACCCGTAGGCGTCGACCGACCGGAGGGCGCGATCCTCTCCCTCGAACCGCAGACCGGCTACATCAAGGCGATGGTCGGCGGGTACGATTTCTTCAAGAGCGAGTTCAACCGCGCCATCCAGGCCCGACGCCAGCCCGGGTCGGCGTTCAAGCCCTTCGTCTTCATCGCGGCCCTCGAGTCCGGGCTCACCCCCGCCAGCGTAGTCGACGATTCGCCGATCGAGTATCCCGCCGGCAAGAGTGGAAAGACGTGGAAGCCGGACAACTATGATCGGAAGTTCCGCGGCCCCATCACCTTGCAGCAGGCGATCGAGGACTCGATCAACGTGGCGGCGGTCAAAGTGCAGGAACAAATCGGCATCCGCCGTACGGTGGAAGTGGCCCGTCGCCTTGGCGTGGAAAGCCCTCTGGGTGAGAATCTCTCCATCGCCCTCGGCACCTCCGACCTCACGCTGCTCGAACTGACGTCGGCCTATGGGACGATCGCCAATCAGGGCACGTGGATGCGGCCGACGGCCATCCGCTATGTCCTCGACGCGCAGCGCAAGCTGCTCGAGGAAAACGCTCCGCAGGGCAAGCAGGTGCTCTCCCCCGAGATCGCCTTCGTGGCCACGCAGATGCTGAGGGGAACCATCGAGCGGGGCACCGGCGCCGCCGCCAAGGCCTTGGGGCGACCTGCGGCGGCAAAAACGGGCACGACCAACGACTACTCCAATGCGTGGTTCGTGGGCTACACCCCAAGGCTCGCCACGGGGGTATGGGTCGGCTATGACCGGCCTCGAAGCCTGGGCCGCGATGAGACGGGCTCCCGGGTCGCGGTGCCGATCTGGACGGCCTTCATGACCCAAGCGCTGGCGGGCACACCGATCGAAGAGTTCCCCATTCCCGATCGGGTGGTCATGGCGCCGGTAGATTTGGCTGCGGCCGGCGCGTGCGCTCGCCCTGTGATGATGGCATTCGTAGCCGGGACCGAGCCGAAAGTCACCTGCGGCCCAGCCAAACACACGCCAGCGTTGGCCGCACCACCACGCCCGGAGCCCACTGATCAAGGACAAGCTGCCTCGGCAGTCGGGCCAACGCCGCCAACTCCACAGCCGGTCACCCCCGCGCCGATTCCAACGGCCGCCGCGCCGAGTGCGACCGTCCCGGCCCTGCCGCCGCCCAGTATCCCAGCACCGACGAGCCCCTCGCTGCCGGCTCGCCCGCAAGCGCAAAGCCCGTGACGGCCGCCACATTTGGCTACCCGCCTGGCGGCGCGGGCAACTAGGCCGGAGTGGCCGGCACGCCTCCAAATCGACCAGCGACGGCCGTCCAGTCGCCACCCTCGAGGAGATCCTTCAGCACAGGAACGAGCGCGGGTATCGGCACGCGAACTTGCTCCATGGAATCGCGATCTCGGATGGTGACCCGGCCGTCTCCGTGCTCCCCCTTGCCCGTATCGCCGACGGTCTGCACGTCTACGGTGACGCAATACGCGGTACCGATCTCGTCCTGGCGGCGATAGAGCCGCCCGATGGCAGCGGTGTCGTCGTAGTGAGCTGTCCAGTAACGCGCGAGATCGTCCCGGAGCGCCTGGGCCGTGCGCACGATCTCCTCCCGCTTCTTGAGCAGCGGCAACACGGCGACGGAGACGGGCGCCAGTTCTGGATGGAAGCGGAGGACGACGCGCTTCTCCCCTCGGACCTCCTCCTCCCGGTACGCCTCGACGAGAAAGGCAAGGAGCATCCGGTCGACGCCGGCCGCCGGCTCGATGACGTAAGGCACCACGTGCTCCTTCTTCTCCTCATCGAAGTACGTGAGCGACTTACCGCTGCCCTTCGAATGCTGGCGGAGGTCGAAATCCGTGCGGTTGGCGATGCCCATCAGCTCGCTCCATCCGATGGGAAAGCGATACTCGACGTCCACCGTGCGCTTGGCGTAGTGGGCCAGCTCGTCCTTCTCGTGCTCCCGCAGGCGCAGGTTCTCGGGCTGCAGACCGTAGCGCCGGAAGAAATCCATGCAGTCCGCGATCCAGCGCTCGTGCCAGTACTCGTCCGCGGGCCGCCCCTCGACAACATCCCCGGGATTGACGAAGTACTCGATCTCCATCTGCTCGAACTCGCGGGTTCGGAAGATGAAGTTTCCGGGCGTGATCTCGTTGCGGAACGATTTCCCGATCTGTCCGATCCCGAACGGCAGCTTCTTCCGCATGGACTGAAGGACATTGTCGAAATTGACGAAGATGCCCTGGGCCGTCTCCGGGCGCAAGTAGGTGAGGGCGGCGTCCTCCTCGACTGGGCCCATGAAGGTCTTGAACATCAAGTTGAACTGACGCGGGGCCGTCAACTCGCCCTTTCCGCAGTCGGGGCACAGTGTGCGGTGCGCCTCGCAATGGCCGCACGCCTCACCCGCTGGGATCGTGAACTTATTGCCCTTGGTGGCCGGGCAATAGTGAATCCAGGGAGTCTCGTCGACCTTGTCGGCTCGGAACCGGTGGCGGCATTCACGGCAGTCGACCATCGGATCGGTGAAGTGATCGACATGGCCGCTGGCTTTCCACACGGCTGGATGCATGATGATGGAGGCATCGAGACCGACCATGTCGGCACGGCGCTGGATGAATTCCCGCCACCACACTCGCTTGATCTTGTTCTTCAGCTCGATACCGAGCGGGCCGTAGTCCCAACAGGACCCGATGCCGCCGTAGATCTCGCTGGACTGAAACACGAAGCCACGCCGCTTGCAGAGCGAAACGAGCGTATCCATGCTCACCGGCATATTTCGTCAACCTTTCTCGGACACCGGCCTAGACGAATGTACTTTCAAGCCGAAGGGTATACACGGTGCCCGGGTAGGAGGTCCGGGAGACGCCGACCGGTTCGGCAATCAGCGCCGGACGCGGGGCGCCGGAGGCTCGGCGACACGCGAAAGGGACCGGCGTACTTGGCCGAGAAAGCGCGACGCCCTTGGGGGCTGCCCCACGAGCCGCGCGATCAACCCTTCGACGAGCGCCCCCATCTCGCGGTCGAGGGACGGGGCGAGCGTCAGCCGAAGCGCTTCGTCCCACCGCAGGCCTCTCAGCCTGGTGAGCACACCCACGACCCCACCCGAGACAGGCAGGGCGTCCGCACTCGGAGCGCAGAGCGCACAGACGAGGCCACCCAACGTAATATCGAGGACGGCCTCCGCGAACGGGTAGGCACGGCCACAGGCGAGGCATCGATCGATGCGTGGGCGGTGGCCGAGAAGGTCGACGGCCCGAAGCGCGAAGCACACCGAAATCCAGGCCGGCCGCCCGGAGCCCTCGAGCGCCCGAAGGTCGCGAACGAGGAGCCGGAACAGCGCCGGGTGAGGATCGCGATCGGCCGACAGCCGGGCCACACACTCGATGGCCCACGCCCCTTGCCCCAACCGCTCGAGGTGTTCGCGTAGGCCGACGAATGGCGTCACGATGTCGAAATGATCCACTCGAACGAGCTCGCTCCGCCCGGTGTCGAAGAAGACCAGCTCGCCCAGGGTGAACAGCTCGAGGGCACTGCCGAATCGAGAGCGCACTCGCCGGGCTGCCTTGGCCACGCCCCGCAGCTTGCCGAACTCCAGCGTGTAGAAGTCGACGAGCCGATCGCTCTCGCCGAGCTCGCGGCGGCCGATCACGATCGCCGGTGTCTTGTGGATGGCCATGGTGGCCGCCGCTACGAGGTCAGGAGGAAGCCGAACTCCCTCAGCGCCTTGTCGTCGCGGCGCCAGTTGCGGCGGACCTGCACGGTCAGTTCCAGGTAGACCTTGATGCCAAAAAAACGCTCGAGATTCTCGCGCGCCGACGCACCGATCCGCTTGAGCATGGTGCCGCCCTTGCCGATGACGATGCCCTTCTGGGAATCGTGCTCGACGAAGATCCGCGAGCGAATGTAGAGGCATTCCGGACGCTTGCGCTCGATGAGCTCGCTCACGCGTACCGCGCACGCGTAGGGGATCTCCTGGTGGGTCAGGTGAAAGATCTGCTCGCGGATTACCTCCGCGACGTAGAAGGTCTCCGGCTGGTCGGTGAGGGTGTCGGTGGGAAAGTACGCGGGGCGTTCTGGCATGGCTTCGAGGAGCAGGTCGAGGAGACGGTCGCAATTGGTGCCTTGCTCCGCGGAGATCGGGATGATCTCGGCGAAGGGATAGCGTGCGCCATATGCGCTGATCGCCGGCAGCAGTCGTGACTTCGACGCCAGCAAGTCGATCTTGTTCAGGCAACAGTACACGGGCACGGTAGAGCCGCGCAGTCGGTCCAGGCCGATGCCATCCGCGTCCATGGACCGCGCAGCGGCATCGGCGACCCAACACACGACGTCCACATCCTCGAGGGCGCGTTCGGCCGTCCGCTGCATGAGCTGGTCGAGCCGACCCGAAGACGGATGAAGGCCAGGCGTATCCACGAAGACGATTTGGGCATTTGGCAAATGCCTGATTCCGCTGATGCGGGTGCGTGTGCTCTGAGGACGGCGAGAGACGATCGCCATCTTCTCCCCGACGAGCCGATTCAGCAGGGTCGACTTGCCCACGTTGGGTCGGCCGACGAGCGCCACGAATCCGGCCTTGAAGTGAGCGCCCTTGCCGTGCCCGGCCGGCATCGCAACCGGTCGCTCCGGTGGAGGACCAGAGCGGTTCTCACCCCTACTCACGGCGTGGACAGGAGGCCTTCCCAAAGCCGCTCAGGGACCGGCCGGCGCGCGCCGGCCGAAAGAATCGCCCGCGCGCGCTCGTGCATGAGCCGCGCCTCACCTGGAGAGTGGTCGTCCCAGCCGGCCAAGTGCAGGAGGCCATGCACCAACAGGAGATCGATCTCGAGCGCGACCGGCACTCCGACCTGTCGCGATTGACGCGCGGCGGTCTCCGCCGAGATCACCACCTCGCCGAGGAGTGGCGATGATGCAGGGCCTTCGAGATTGAATGCGATGACGTCGGTGGTCCGGCGCGAGCCAAGGTAGCGCGCGTGGAGACGACGGATACTCCGGTCATCGACGATGCTCACGTGGATCTCGCGGTCCCCACGGTCGAGCGCCGCGAGCGCACGCTGGCCAAGGGCGCGCAGCCTGGGAAGGGAGACGCGAACGCACCGCTGGCAGTTCTGAACGCTGACGCTCAACCGGATGATGGAGCGGGCGGCGCGCTGTCCGGCACGCCTGGCCGGCGGGCGGCGGCACCCGGCGGGAGGCGGTCGTAGGCGCGGATGATCGCCGACACCAGGTCGTGCCGTACCACGTCGCGGTCGTCGAAGTAGACGAAACCGGATGCCGTCGATTCCCTGCAGCACGCCCTGGATCTCGATGAGGCCGGACGGGCGGTTGTGGGGCAAATCGACCTGCGTGATGTCGCCGGTGATCACCATCTTGGCGTTGAAGCCGAGCCTCGTGAGGAACATCTTCATCTGCTCGGAGGTCGTGTTCTGCGCCTCATCGAGGATGATGAAGGCATCGTTCAGCGTGCGGCCGCGCATGTAGGCGAGGGGAGCAATCTCGATGGCGCCTTTCTCGGTCAGCGCCGCGACCTTCTCGGGCTCGAGCATGTCGTAGAGGGCATCGTACAGCGGCCTCAGATAGGGATGCACCTTCTCGATGAGATCGCCCGGGAGGAAGCCGAGACGCTCACCCGCCTCCACGGCGGGACGCGTCAGGATGATGCGCGCAACCTCGCGCTTGACGAGGGCCGACACGGCCATCGCCACGGCGAGATAGGACTTGCCCGTCCCCGCGGGACCGATGGCGATCACCAGATCGTGGCCGCGGACGGCGTCGAGATAGCGCTTCTGATTCAATGTCTTCGGTGTGATCTGCTTGCGCCGCGAGGGCACGGCGATGGCCTCGGCGAGAAGTCCTTTCACGTCGGCCGTCGGCTCCGTGGCGGTCAGTCTCAGCGCCGACCGGATCTCGGAGGCCCCCAATGAGGGCCGCTCCCGCAACATCTGGACGAGATCGCGCAGCACGCGCTCCGCCTCGCTCACCTGGCGTTCCTCGCCCCGGAGGGTCACGTCATGTCCGCGCGCGGTGATGCGCACGTCGTATCTGGCTTCGAGGGATCGCAGATGCTCGTCGTTCCGGCCGAGGAGAGCGAGATGATTGAGATCAGGGGGCAGAACGATCCGGCGCGTCGCGTGGGTCGCTTCAGTCAATGAAGGCTCATACCTCCCTTGGGAAACGGGGATCGAGCGGACCGCCCACGTCGGCGGTCACCGGTCGCCAGGGCCAGCCGCCTCCGGCGGCAGATCGAGCTTGAGGTGAAGCTCCTTCAGCCGGCGGGGATCGACGGATGAGGGCGCTTGCATCAGCAGATCCTGCGCCTGCTGGTTCATCGGAAACGCGATCACCTCGCGAATATTCCGTTCGTCGGCCAGAAGCATGACGATGCGGTCGATTCCCGGGGCCGACCCGCCATGAGGGGGCGCCCCGTAGCGGAAGGCGTTCAGCATGCCGCCGAACCGCGCCTCGACCTCGTCCCGGCGGTAGCCCGCGATCTCGAAGGCCTTGTACATGATGTCCGGCCGGTGGTTTCGGATAGCCCCACTCGACAGCTCGACACCATTGCACACGATGTCATACTGGAAGGCCTTGATCGTGAGCGGATCCTGAGTCTCGAGCGCTTCGAGCTCACCCTGCGGCATCGAGAACGGATTGTGGCTGAAGACGATCTTCTTGGCGTCCTCGTCCCACTCGTACATCGGAAAATCCGTGATCCAGCAGAAGCGAAAGGCATTCTTCTCGACGAGGGCGAGCTCCTCGCCGAGCTTGGTCCGGAGCTTCCCCGCCAATGGGTCGGCAACGTCGCGCCGGTCGCATACGAAGAAGATGCAGTCGCCCGATTTCGCCCCGGTGACCTGGGAGAGCCGGCCGAGGCGGTCGGCGTCGAGGAACTTCGCGATCGGGCCGCGCGCGGCACCTTCGCCGAGGGCGAGCCAGCCGAGCCCCGGAGCGCCCTGTTCCTTCGCCCATCCCTCCAGGCGATCGAAGAAGCTCCTCGGCCGCCCCGCCGCTCCCGGTCCAGTTACCGCGCGCACGACCGCGCCACGAGAAGCCGCGTTGGCGAACAACCCGAATCCCGAGCCCGCGAAGACCTCGCCCACGTCGGCGATCTCGAGCGGATTCCTCAGGTCAGGCTTGTCCGTCCCGTACTTTGCCATCGCCTCGTCAAAGGGAATGCGCGGGAACGGTGCGGGCGAGACGGCCCGGCCGTCCGCGAATTCCTCGAACACGCCGTGCAGCACCGGCTCGATGGCCTGCCAGACATCCTCCTGAGTGACGAACGACATCTCGAAGTCCAGCTGGTAGAACTCGCCTGGCGATCGGTCGGCCCGGCCATCTTCGTCCCGGAAACAGGGCGCGATCTGGAAGTACCGGTCGAACCCCGCAACCATCAGGAGCTGCTTGAACTGCTGTGGCGCCTGCGGGAGCGCGTAGAACATGCCCGGATGCACGCGGCTCGGCACGAGGTAGTCCCGCGCACCCTCCGGCGAGCTCGAGGTCAATATCGGCGTCTGGAATTCGGTGAACCCCGCCTCGATCATGCGCCGGCGGATGCTGGAGATCACCCGGGAGCGAAGGACGATATTGGCGTGGAGCTTCTCGCGCCTCAGGTCGAGGAAGCGATAGCGCAACCGTGTCTCTTCGGGGAAGTCCGCGTCGCTCGCGACCTGAAGAGGGAGCGGCTCGGCGCCCGACAGCACGGTCAACTCGCGCACGGCAAGCTCGACCGCACCCGTGGCGAGGCGCGGGTTGACGGCGTCAGGCGCACGGGGCACGACCTCGCCCTTCACCGTGATCACTGTCTCCGGCCGCAGCGTGTCTGCCTGGGGAAATACCGGGCTGGCAGCGTCGATCACACACTGCGTCAACCCGTGGTGGTCGCGCAGGTCGACGAAGACGAGGTTGCCGTGGTCGCGCTTGCGATGAACCCACCCGGAGATGCGGGCGGTCTCACCCACGTGACTCGGTCGCAACTCCCCGCAGGTATGCGTCCGATACGGATGCATGGCGCTCAAGTGTACCTCGGCTCCGTCCGCGCGCCCCCCAACCGCAAAAGCTCCTCGGCGAGGGTCTCCAGGGGCACGTGCCGCTGCGCGCCAGAGCTCATCTCCCGCACGACCGCCTCGCCCCGGGCAAGCTCATTGTCCCCCGCGATCACCGCCCACGCCGCGCCCAGACGATTGGCCCGCTCGAGCTCTCTGGGCAGCTTCCGGATGCCGTAACCCAGCTCCACCGGCACGCCGCCCTGGCGGGCCCGGCGCGCCGCGGGCAGGAGGCGTTGCAGCGCGGCCTCGCCGAGGGGGATGAGCAGGGCGACTGGGCCTGCAGCTCGGGCCTCGTCGCCGAGGAGTAGCACGACCCGCTCGAGACCGATCGCGAAGCCGATTCCGGGGTCAGCCGGGCCGTCAAGCTGGGCGATGAGGCCGTCGTAGCGCCCTCCGCCGGCCACGGCGTTCTGTGAGCCCAGCTCCGTGGTGAGCACCTCGAAGGTCGTGCGCACGTAGTAGTCGAGTCCCCTCACGAGCCTCGGGTCGACCTTGTAATCGACCCCCATGGCGTCGAGGCTGCGCCGCACGCTGTCGAAGTGCTCCGTCGCCTCGGGCGAGAGCGAGTCGAGGATCGAAGGGGCCTTCTCGATGATCGGCTGACAGCCGGGTGTCTTGCAGTCGAGGATCCGGAGCGGGTTTCGATCTATCCGCGCCTGGCATTCGCCGCAAAGCTCCGACCGGTGCGGGCCGAGGTACTCGACGAGCCTCGCAACATAGACGGGCCGCGTCCCCGTATCCCCAATCGAGTTGACGCGTAGCTCGAGACGGTCGGCCAATCCGAGGGCGCCGAAGAAGTCCATCAGCATGGCGATCACCTCGGCATCGAGCGCCGGGTGCGTCTCGCCGAGCGCCTCGACATTGGCCTGATGGAACTGCCGGTAGCGGCCGGCCTGAGGGCGCTCGTAGCGGAACATCGGTCCCATGGTGTACAGCCGCACGGGCTTCGGCTCGACGTGGAAGCCATGCTCGATATAGGCGCGCAGCACGCCGGCCGTCGCCTCGGGCCGAAGCGTGAGGGAGTCCCCGCCCCGGTCCTCGAACGTGTACATCTCCTTCTTGACGATGTCCGTCTCGTCTCCGATCCCTCGTGCGAACAGCTCGGTGCGCTCGAAGAGGGGCACGCGGATCTCGCGATAACCATACGCTTCGAAGATCCCGCGGGCTGCCGCCTCAACACGCTGCCAGCGCGGAGTCTCCGAGGGCAGGATGTCGCGGACGCCGCGAACGGCCTTGATCATCGGCGGGGCACCCGACAGGGCTCGGAGCTGATCAGTCCTGCGGGACGGTCATGATGATCTGCGTCTCGCCGGAAGTCTTGAGGAAGTTCGTGAAGCGGACCACCGAGGCGACGAGCGTCGGCTGAGAGGCGTCTCCCGTCTTGAACGCACCGAGCGCGGTGATGCCGCCCTCGAAGCCCGTGTTCACGGACTGCAGCCGGAATCCGGCCGGCCCCTTGAAGACGACCGCGACCAGCCCTTCCTTCACCTGGTTCTGAGGGACGATGAGCTCCTCCACCCCGTCTCCGTCGAGGTCGACGGCCAAGGGCGTGGGCTCGATCTTGTAGAACTTTACCCGGGCGACGCGCGAGCTGAAGAGGTACTCCTGCTCGATCTCCATGTAGCCGCCACCCACCGAGGTCGTCGACCGCCACAGCTCCTCGCCCTCGGTGGAGACCTGCAGGCGATTGTATTCGTCGACGAAGGCGAGAGATCGGGTGTCCTTCCCCGTGATATTGCAGAAGGCGGCACCCATGGGCCGGAAGGCCGGTGGCACCCGCACCGGCTTCTCCACGATCAGCTTGCCCTTCTTGATGATGACCTGGTCCGCCTGGCCGGGTGTGAAGAACGTCGTCTTGCTGAATCGCTGCGTCCACAGGGTCTGCTTGACACCGTCGCCGTTGAGATCGACGGCGAAGAGGAAGTCATCGACGCTGTCCACCAGGAACGTGGGCTTGCCGTTCTTGGCGCCGAGCACGAAGGAGTTCAGACCCACCTTCTCGTTATACCGATTGCCGACGACCTCGAGGACGCCATCACCGTCGAGGTCGGCGAGCTGCACCGAGATGGTGCGGCCGAGAAAGCGCACGGACTTCGTCCACTCCGGCTCCATGCGCTGCTCGATGATCTTGTACATGTAAATCTGATCGCCGTCGCTCACCACCATGCGAGGGATGCGATCAGCCGGAGCGATCGCCACGTCCATGGCCAGAACCGGGAAGGCGAATCGGGCCACCTGGCGCAGCGGAATCGTCCCCTCCCCGCTCGAGTAGCTGCCGGCCTCCAGATCGCCCCCAAGAAGTCGGGCCAGGAGCGACCGCTGCTTGGCCTGCGGTGGATTCGCGGGCCCGCCTCCCGAGGAGAACTTGCCGCCCGGCGCGGCCGCCGCTCTGATGGAGGGCGGCACGAAGAACGCCGTGCTGATCGCGGGATCCAGCTGGGGGAGGCTGTAGAAGCGGACCTCCATGTAGGGCTTGTTCTGAACGCGCTTGAAATAGATGGCCAGGAGGTTCTCGAGCTTGAACCGCTGCGCCGCCTGCTGGACGCCCTTGCCCTGGAGGAACTCCTCGGCCTTGATGCCCTCCTGGGTCAGATAGACATTGATGGGATCGCCCATGGACACCCGGAAGCGCCCGGTCGCTCCCAGTCGCTCGACCAGCTCCTGAATCGCGGCCTCCACCAGGCCCTCGCGGACGCCGCCAAGGAGCGGGAGAAGGACGAGGTTCACCTTCGCGGAGGGGACCCGGTAGCGATCCCCCGGCTTGATGCCCGCCGACGCCGTCGTGGCCTGCGAGAAGGCCTCCTGGACCGACGTGATGCGTGTCCGTCCGAGGGGCTCCTCGGCGCGCCCCAGGAGCTCTCCCGTCTTCGGGTGCTTGATCTCTCGGCCCTCCCGGTACACTTCGAGCTCGAGCCCGGGAAGAACGCCGTCCTTCCGCCCTTTGTCGAGGGTCAGTGTATTGCCGAGCACCTCGATGACTTCGCCGGCGACCTTCGGGAACATGTCGACGAGCTGATCCACGAGGGCCGTAAGCGGCGCACCACCGGCGCCGGGCGGCACGGTTCCTGGTGCGGCAGGCGGCGGCGCGACCTGCGCCCCCGCAATGCTGGGCTCCTGCGAAGAGGGCCAGTACCAGGGTCAGGAACGCCCCGGCCCACTTCATGGACACGGCGCTAAGGCCTCCAGCCCTCAAAGTTGGACCTGTCTCCTGACCGCCGACGTTCCCACCCGATGGCGGCCTTGAAAGTGGCCGGCCTCGGCGGATGCTCCACGACGAAGTAGACCCAGTCGGCGAAGCTCGGGTTCTCGTTGATACCGATCACGGCCGCCAGACCATCGGCCAGCGACACGGACCGAGAGAGATAGCGGTTCCAGAGATCGCCGCGATCCGCGTGAAAGCTAAGAAACACGAGCGGATAGGCGACCTGGGGGCGAGGTTGCGGGTTCCCGGTCACCTTGTACGGCACGTAGTACCGCAAGGTCGAGCCCTCGGCTTTGGCATTGAGCGCGACCTGGAACACCTCCTGGTGGTTCGTCGCCGAGGCGGCGATCACGAACACGCTCCTCTCCCCGGGCTTGCCTTCCCAGACCGCCTCATCCCACCGACGCCGGCCTTCGCCAGGATTCACGGATGCACGAACCTTCACGGCTCCAAAGCCGCGGAGGATCTCATCCCAGCCATAGCGAAAGACACGATCGGTGAGCAGGGCCCCGGGACTGATATCGCCGGAGTCGAGCGCGCGCTCGAGGTTGGACATCGCGAGCTCTCCCGAGCCCGTCCGGATGGGGCCGTCGATGAAGTGAGCGAAGCTATCGCGATAGAGATTCGCCACCTGGAGCCGGTACTCCTCCGCACTCGCTGCAGGGAGGGACAGAACCAGGCAGCCCAATAGAATGAGAAACGAGCGGACAGCGGGCATACGCCACTATACCCCTCGAGAGGTGCCAACGGCAACAGAGCGAACCCCCTGCGGAACGACAACGGGCCCGGAGTTTCCTCCGGGCCCGCCGCGGCGCAGCTTGTCCGAGCTAGAACGTGAAGCGCAGGCGGGACGACATGATGAAGATGTCCTTCGCAGTGCGCGAGCCGCCCGCCAGTCGTGAAGGCATCCAGGCCCGAGCCGGTGAACACGTAGCCGGCGGCGTTGCCCCAGGACAGACCCGGAGCGAAATTCCAGGTCACTTCACCGAAGAGCTCGGTGCCCAGGTAGTTGGTATCACCGGCCTGCTGACCGGTCGCATACGCCGGGAGGAGACCACCGCCCGGGATACCACCGGGGCTGACTCCGGTGATGGCGTCCGTGTCGATCTTCCGATGCGTGAGGAGCACGGCTGCGCCGCCCATCATGGTCAGGGTCGGCGTCAAGAAATAGCTGGCCTTGGCAGAGACCTGCTGCCGGCCGTACTTGTCCCAGCCGATGGTTACCCCGGGATAGCTGGCCCCCGCGGCGTTCCCGTTGAAGTAGTCCAGACCCAGGGAGCTGATCTGCGTGCCCCAGTCAGCCAGGTAGCCCGTGTCCGTGGAGAGCGGCTGGTAATAATAGACGTTGTTGAGCGTGGTATCCTTCGCCTTATTACCCGAGGTGAACATGTACATGGCTTCCAGGAGCAACGGACCGATCTGGAAGCCCGCCCGAGCGTCGAAGAGCCCGGCGGAAATGTCGGCCTTGGCAATCGATCCCGGCGCCTTGCCGGAGGCGAAGGCCAAGCAGTTCTGGCCGTTGGTCGCAGTACACACGCCCCCTGGCACGCCCGGCACGACGACGTTGCGGTTGCCGAACTGATATATCAGGGCCGTGTCAAGCGAGAACGGCCCCATGCGCAGCCGCGAATCGAGGCCGACCGTATGGCGGTTCTCGTTGATGCCGGCCCTCCAGTTGCCATTGGGAGCGGTGAAAGCGGTGGTGGTGTTGACCCCGCCACGCCCCTGAGCGCGAAGCGACGTTGGTGGTGCCGCTGGCGTAGAAGTACGAGTAGATCGGCTTGAGGTCGAGGCCCTTGATCGGCGTGATCTCCGGCGACGCGATGATCGAGAAGTCATCGCCGCGGAGCTGGGCGAAAGAAATCCCACCCACGGTGCCCGTGCAGGGGGGCTCCGTGCAACCCGTGAGCTGTTCCTCCACCTGCACGTAGGTGAAGTCGAGCTTCACGTTAGGCGTGATCGTGGTGACAAGGTTCACGCCGGCGAAGTCACCGGTGGCGTACGTGCCCACCTTGTAGGTGGCCGCCGAGCCGAAGGGCTGGGCACCGATCCGGGCCACGGTCGGCACGGGAATCAACGGCACCTCGAATTCCGTGTAGAGCCACTTCAACTCGATGACGGTCCGGACGTCAGTGTTGAGGTCAAAGCTGCCGGTGCACCCGTTACAGACCTGGGCGCCAGTCGTTTGGATGTTGTTGTCGCCCGCTCCCGTCTGGCCGTAGGCCAGGTCCATCTCGATCCCGACCACGCCCTTGGCCTTGCCCACTTCGCCGATGAAGTCGAGGCGGCCACGGGTACGGCCATACCATTGCGTGTCGTTGGTGGCTAGGTTTGAATCGTAGAGGCTGATATTACGCGTGTAAGACGTCACCTGGTCGATTAGCCCGTTGATCTTGAAGGTCGGGGTCGGCGCCTGAGCAAACGCGTCGGGCGTGACCACCCCGAGGAGGGCTAATGCGGCGAGAGCGAGAACGAAAATCCTTCTCATTACCGCCTCCTCATCTGTGCGGTTTAACTGCCTCACGACTGGCTTGTCTGCTTGAGTGAACCGTACGCGCAACGACGGTGCAGCACGCGGGAGGTGTTCCGCGCTTGCCTCCGACACCCTCCTCTCTTGTGACTCAGTACAGACAACCTTCGCGTGCCCCCCATGGACAGAGGGGGAGCAGGGACCCCAAAACGCTGCACAGTTTTAACTCGGAACCCCGAATGGCGTCAAGGAAAAACAGGGGCGCCCCAGCCATTCCGCTCGGCCTCCGGCGAGTCACCCCCCTTCCCCCATGGCCTTCAGGAGGTCCCCGGCCTTTTGGCCGAACGGGGAGTCGGGATCGAGGTCCCTGGCGCTCCGAAACGCCGCCTTGGCCTCGTCTTTTCGGCCTTGGCGGTCCAGAACGACCCCGAGGAAGTAGTAGGCCTGGGAAAACCTCGGCTGGAGCTGTACGGCCGCCCGATAGGACTCCTCGGCTTCCCTGGGCTTATTGAGGTTGAGGTAGGCCCACCCCAGATTGGCATAGGCGACCTCAGGGCTCGGGTAGATGGGGAGTGAGATGGCCTTGCGATAGGCGGCAATGGCGTCCTCCCACCGCCCCTGCTGGGCCAGGGTCACCCCCAGGTTCGTCAGGGCCTCGGCATACGAGGGATCGAGGTCGATCGCCCGCTGGAACTCCGCCTGCGCCTCGATCGGCTTGGAGAGATAGTGCAGGTACACCACACCCAGGGTGTTGTGGTAGAGCGGCGCGCTCGGATCCAGGCGGGCGGCCTCCTGGAACGAGGCCAGGCCGAGCGACACGCGCTTGTCGCTCAGATGGCTCAGTCCCTGCTCGTAGGTGGCGCGCGCGCGCAGGCGCTGCACCTCTCGATCCTGGGTCGAGGCGCAGCCGGCGAGAGCGAGCGCCGAGCCGAGCGCGAAGAGGCAGAGACATCCCCATCGCCTTGACACGGTCATTTGCCACATGTTAACTCTGAGATCCGTGCCGACCTACGAATACGAGTGCCCCAAGTGTCCGCGCGTCTTTGAAGTGAAGCAGCGGATCTCGGAGCCCGCTTTCACCACGTGTGACCGCTGCGGCGGGCCCATCCATCGTTTGCTGAACGCCACCCCGTTCATCCTCAAGGGGGGCGGGTGGTACGTGACCGACTACCCGTCCGAGTCCCGCAAGAAGGCGCTCAGCAGCGAGTCCGGAGGAACTTCGTCATCGTCGTCGGAGTCGAAGCCCAGCACGGGCGACGGGAGCTCCTCGTCCAGCTCCCCCTCCTCCGGGAACTCGGGCGCCTCGGGGGAAGCCGCGAAGAGCACGCCGAAGCCGAGCACGCCCGCGAAGTCCTCCGGGACCGAGTAGGACCGCCGCTCGGCCCGAATCCGCCGCGGGTGGCGCGCCTGCGAGCACGTTCTGGGAGCGGTTGCTCCCGAAGGCGTCCACCGACCGATCAGCGCCGACGCGTCCCGACGGCGATGCAATCCCGCGTCGGTCAGCGAAGGCCCCGAAGCACGCCCCCCAAAGCACTCCCAACGTCGAGGCCGATGGTGTGCGTGCGGCCGATCCTCCGGGCTCGCCCCTCGGGCGACGCGCCCGCTCAGCGATCGCGATCGACGACGAAATCGGCGACGAGCACGAGCGTGTCCCTGTCCTCGGAGTCGGGGAAGGGCGCCAGCGCCTCTTTCGCCGTCTGCGCGTACGCGTGAGCGCGCGCCAGCGCGTATTCGATGCCCTCGTACTTGACCACGAGGCGGCGGATCTCCTCGATCTCCGCGGGATCGAGGGCGTGGCTCTTGAGCAGGGACTGGATTCGCTCGCGCTCGGCCGGCTCGGCGCGATCGAGGGTGGCGATGAGGGGCAGCGTGCGCTTGCCTTCCTTGAGGTCCGCTCCCACCGCCTTGCCGAGGCGCGCCTGATCAGCGACGAAGTCGAGCGAATCGTCGCTGATCTGAAACGCAATGCCGATGTCGAGTCCGTAGCGCGTGAGCCCGTCCACCTGCTCGGGTTCCGCCCCGCCGAGCATGCCTCCGATCCGGCAGCAGGCCGACATGAAGGACGCCGTCTTCTGCGTGATGATCCGCAGGTAGTCGGCTTCGCTGGTCGTGCCGCTGCGCTTGCGCTCGAGCTGGAACACCTCCGCCTCGGTCATCGAAACCGTGGCGCGGGCCAGGGTGTCCAGCACGCGCGGATCGCCGTCTCCCACCATGAGCGCAAAGGACTTCGAGTACAAATGATCGCCGACGAGGATGGAGGCGTCGTCTCCCCAGCGCGCGTTGGCGGAAGGGCGGCCGCGGCGGAGGGGTGCCTGGTCCACGACGTCGTCGTGGATGAGCGTCGCCGTGTGCAACAACTCGACGACACAGCCCATGCGGACGGCGCGTGGCCCCTGGTATCCGGCGAGGCGAGCGGCGATCAGGAGGAGGATGGGGCGCAGGCGCTTGCCACCCGCGCCCGCGATGAACTCGCCCATCTCGGAACGAGAGGGACGGACGAGGCGATCTCCGCGGTGATCGCGTCCTCGATGGCCCGGAGCTCTCCGCCCACGGCGAGGGCGACGCGGTCCTTCAGCAATGCCTCGAGCGGCGTCGGGGCCTTCACGGAACGGGAGGGGGAAGGGAGGGTCAACGGACGACGACGCGGTCTTTCACCTTGACCTGCGCTCCCGATGGAAGGCTCTGGAGCTCGACCACCGAGAACTTGTCCTGGATTTCCACGACTTTCCCCGAAGCGACTTCCTCGTCCAGCTCCCCGAGGAGCTCGCCGGTGATCGGGTGCACGATGGCGACCTTGTCGCGGCGAAGGCTCACGGTGCTGCCGAGCCTCACGCCATCGGCGGCCGCCAGGTCGATGACGACGCGCGAGGTATCGACGAAGACGACGTACCCGCGTTTACCGCCGGGCGCGGGGCCCCGGACGGCATCGGTGCGCGTCGAGGTGGATGCGGCGGCCACGGAGCTGCGCGGCGCGTCGGCGAGCGGCGCCAGGTTCTCGAGCTTGTAGGCCCCGCCCTGCCGCGGGCTGATCCTCCCACCACCCGGAGGGGCGCCATACTTCGCGACGATCTCCGGCGGCGCGATCATGCTCGACTTCCCGAAGATCAGGCTCTTCATGGTGGTGGGGACCTTGTCCTCTTCGACCCAGATGTACTCCGGCTCGCTCGCGACCTCCCCGAAGCGCGGATTCTTGATCAAGAGCCACTTGGGCTCGCTTGGGCGGAGCGCGACGCTCGGATCCCCTTGAGGCGCAAAGCCGGCCAGCTCGCGCACGCTGACGCAGCCGCCCGAAAGCAAGCCGACCGTGCAGAGGCCCGCGATCAGGCGGACGGTGGTGGTGGAACCCTTCATGACGCGGCGCAAGCATAGCAGATTCGTCCGGCCTAGTCTTGAGGCACCGGCTCCCAGGGGAATCGCTGCTCAGCCGCTGCCTCCGCCCGAGTCAAGGCGAGTCGCCGCGAGAAGAGCGCCGCTCCCGTGACCGCCGACACCCACGTGATGTCGAGATAGGTCACTCCCCGGCGCTCGATGAGAACGGGCACCAGCCATCCCGTGATCTCGAGCGGCTTGGCGACCGCCACCGCCTTGTCCGGACGCACGAGGAGCTCCTCGCTCCGCGTCTTCTGGGTCAACAGAAGCTCCTGGACCGCGGAGGGATCGGCGGACTGAAAGCGCTTCGTCTCACTGAGCGCATGGGCGATCATGAACGGCACCCGGCGCAGGTCGGCATTGGCGCTGGTGAGATCGGTGGTCGGGGCCACGGCCACGCGGATCCTGCCCTTGGTAATGCGCACGCCGTCCTCCGCCCGGGCTATCGACTGGCCGTCGGCAGCGACGTAGACGGCCTCGGAGAATTGCGGCAGCACCCGCTGAACCTGGGCATGACCCAGCACCTGCTCGTAGCGGCCCAACGGGCGGCCGTTGATCGGGTGCCGAAACACGTCGCCCTTGCGGAAGATGGTGAACTCCTGGCCCGGCTGCACACCGTCCTTCCCGGTCAGGTCGAGGTAGATGCGGTCGCCCTCCACCGCGACCACCATTCCTTCAACGGCCGGAAACGCCGCGACGACGTCCTGGATCATGAGCCCGAACGTCGCGCCCACCTGATCGGCAGCCCCCGCCGACGCCGCCGAGGGGGACACGAGCATTGCGACCGCCAGCGCCGACGCGACGAGCCGGGCCGCCGTGAACACCTTAGATGACGACGGACGGCTGATGGACACCGAAGACACCTCGCAGGGTCTGGCAGAGCTCGCCGAGCGTCACCTGCGCCCGGACGGCATCGAGGATGGGCGGGAGGAGATTGACCGGTCCGCGCGCCGCGCGATCCACCGCCTCCAGCGCTCGCTCGGCCTCGCCGGCGTCCCGCGTCTTGCGCAAGCGATCGAGGCGCTCGGCGAGCGCGACACCGAGGCTCGGGTCCACCTGGAAGAGGTTGCCCGGCGGCGGCTCCTCCATGACGAAGTCGTTGACGCCCACCACCACGCGCGCGCGCGACTCCACCTCTTGCTGGTAGCGGTAGGCGGCTTCCTGGATCTCGCGCTGCATGAAGGCGATGGCGTGCACGGAGCCGCCGAGCCCATCGATCTTCGCGATGTAGGCAAGGGCTTCCTCTTCGATGTCGCGAGTCAGCCGCTCGACGGAGTAGGCGCCTCCGAGAGGGTCCACGGTATCGGCGACCCCCGACTCGTGGGCGAGCACCTGCTGGGTGCGAAGCGCGATGCGCACGGCCGCTTCGCTGGGCAGCGAGAGCGCCTCGTCCATCGAGTTGGTGTGGAGCGACTGGCAGCCGCCGAGGACCGCGGCGAGGGCCTGGACGGCGACGCGGACGATGTTGTTCTCCGGCTGCTGGGCGGTGAGCGTGCTCCCCGCGGTCTGGGCATGGAAGCGAAGCATCTGGGAGCGCGGGTCCCGGGCCTTGAAGCGCTCGCGCATGATGCGCGCCCACATCCGGCGGGCCGCCCGGAACTTGGCCACCTCCTCGAGGAGATTGTTGTGGGCGTTGAAGAAGAACGAGAGCTGCGGCGCGAAGTCATCGACGTCCTGCCCCGCATCCCGAGCGGCGGCGACGTACGCGATGCCGTTGGCCAGGGTGAACGCGACCTCCTGGGCCGCCGTGCACCCCGCCTCGCGGACGTGATAGCCGGAGATCGAGATCGTGTTCCAGCGCGGGGCGCGCTCACGGCAGAAGGCGAACGTGTCGGTGATCAGCCGCATGGACGGCCCCGGCGGGAACACGTAGGTGCCGCGGGCGATGTATTCCTTCAGGATGTCGTTCTGCACGGTCCCGGAGAGCTTCTCGGACGGCACCCCCTGGCGCTCGGCCACCGCGATGTACAGGCAGAGCAGGATGGACGCGGTGGCATTGATCGTCATCGAGGTCGACACGCGGTCGAGAGGAATCGCCTCGAGAAGCTCCTGCATGTCGGCCACGCTCGAGATCGCCACCCCGACCTTGCCCGCTTCGCTCTGCGCCATCGGATGGTCGGCGTCATACCCCATCTGGGTCGGCAGGTCGAACGCCACGCTGAGCCCGCTCTGGCCCTGGGCGAGGAGGTAGCGGAAGCGCTTGTTGGTCTCCCCTGCTGCGCCGAAGCCCGCATACTGCCGCATGGTCCAGAGCCGCCCTCGGTAGCCCGTGGGCTGGACGCCGCGCGTATACGGAAACTCCCCCGGAAACCCGAGATCGCCGAGGTAGTCGAGGTCGCCCACCTCGGCGGGGGTCCCGAGGCGCTCCGCGGGTGCCCCGCCCGATCCCGTGAACAGTGCCGGGCGGTCGGGCGACTTCGCCAGCGCGGGCTTGAGCGTGCGCTCCTCCCACGACCTCCTGGCGTCCTCGATGCGCCGGCGGGCTTCGGGACCGATATCGGGCGGTGTCATAGGGGGATGTTCCCGTGCTTCTTCGGCGGGTTCTGGTCGCGCTTGGTGGCGAGGATCTCCAGCGCCTGGATGAGCTTCTTCCGGGTGTCCCGGGGCTCGATGACCTCGTCGATGTAGCCGCGCTCCGCGGCCACGTACGGGTTGGCGAACTTGTCCCGGTACTCCCGCGTCTTCTCCTCCCTGAGCGCGGCCGGATCCGAGGCGTGATCCATCTCGCGCCGGTAGAGGATATTCACCGCCCCCTCCGGTCCCATGACGGCGATCTCCGCCGTCGGGAACGCGAAGTTCACGTCGCCGCGGATGTGCTTCGACGACATGACGCAATAGGCCCCGCCATAGGCCTTGCGCGTGATCACGGTGAGCTTCGGCACCGTGGCCTCGCAGAACGCGAAGAGCAGCTTGGCCCCGTGCTTGATGATGCCACCGTACTCCTGCGTCGTCCCCGGGAGAAAGCCCGGCACGTCCTCGAACGTCACGATGGGAATATTGAAGCAGTCGCAGAAGCGCACGAAGCGCGCGCCCTTGAGCGAGGCATTGATGTCGAGGCACCCGGCGAGATGGGCGGGCTGGTTGGCGACGATGCCCACGGGCCGGCCGTTCAGACGCCCGAAGCCGATCAGGATATTGGGCGCGTACTCCGCCTGGACCTCGAAGAGATACCGGTCGTCGAGCACCGCCCCGATGATGTCCCTGATGTCGTAGGGCTTGTTCGGCTGCTCGGGCACCGCCGACTGCAGCGCCTCGTCGGCCCGATCCGGAGGATCGAGCGACGCGCGCACGGGCGGGTCTTCCGAGTTGTTCTGGGGGAGGAAGGTCAACAGCTCGCGGATGAGGGCCAGGCACTCTTCCTCGCTCTCCGCCGCGAAATGCGCCACCCCGGAGGTGGCGACATGCGTGGACGCGCCCCCCAGCTCCTCGAGGGAGACCTCCTCGTGCGTCACCGCCTTGATCACGTCCGGCCCCGTCACGAACATGTAGGAGCTGTGCTTGACCATGAACACGAAGTCGGTGATGGCGGGTGAGTAGACCGCACCGCCGGCGCAGGGCCCCATGATCGCGGAGATCTGGGGGACGACGCCCGAGGCCAGGGTATTGCGCAGGAAGATGTCGGCGTAGCCGGCAAGGGAGACGACGCCCTCCTGGATGCGCGCACCCCCCGAATCGTTGAGCCCGATGATGGGCACACCCGTCTTCATGGCGAGGTCCATGATCTTGCAGATCTTCCGCGCATACGCCTCGGAGAGCGAGCCGCCGAACACCGTGAAGTCCTGGGCGAAGACGAACACCGGCCGGCCGTGGATGCGGCCGGACCCGGTGACGACGCCGTCGCCCGGCACTCGCTGCTCGTCCATGCCGAAGTCCCGGCCGGTGTGGACGACGAGCCGATCCATCTCCGCAAACGAGCCCTTGTCGAGCAAGAGCTCGAGCCGCTCGTGCGCCGTCTTCTTGCCGGCCTTGTGCTGGCGGGCAATCCGCTCGACGCCGCCCGCCAGCAAGGCGGCTTGGTTGCGCCGACGGAGGTCTTCGAAGCGGTCCTGGAGGGCCATGCGCTCGGTGCTCCTTACGGAGGTGCCAACGGGTGCGTTAGCGACGGCCGAGTATAGCGGCCAGATGGCGGGAAAGTCAATGAATGCAGGCATTTTTCACGAGCCGTCGATTGACTTCACGCACCCGTCGACGCCATACTCCGAGGCCTATGACGCCCCTCGCCGTGGCCATCATCGTCCTCTGCGTCGTGGTGGTGAGCGCCGTCCTCGTCTGGACACTCCTGGCACTCAGGAAGACGGCGCTCCGGGCGGAGAGTGTCTTGCACGTGGTCGAGCGCGAGATTCGGCCCATGCTGAGCCAGCTCGAGTCCCTGATCGCGGACCTGCGGGACCTTTCTCAGGGCGCCAACGAGGAACTGAGGAGGATCAGGGTGGTCGTGCGGCGGGCGGAGGACGTGTCGATCAAGGTCTCGAAGGTGGTCGTCGCCGTGGGCGGCCTCACCCGATTCGGCCAGTACGTGAGCCTGGCCGCCGGAGTGAAGAAGGGGCTCGACGTCTTCGTCCGAAGACTCAAGGCCGCGCGGTAGGCAACGCGAGCCGGAAAGGAAGGGATTGACCATGTCGGGGGAGCGTGGACCTGATGCGGCAGGCTATCTGGGCTGGTTCTTTCTCGGCGCCGTGGCCGGCGCCGCCGCCGCCCTGTTGATGGCACCGAAGAGCGGGCGCGAGACGCGCGAGCTCTTGGCCGAGCGCGGGGGCGACTGGTTCAAGAAGGCGCAGGACGCGGCGGGCGATACGCAATCGCGAGCCGGCGACATCTTCGACAAGGGACGCGAGTACTTCGAGGAGCAGACGCAGCGGCTCACGTCGGCGTTCGAAGCCGGGCGCGCCGCCATGAAAGAGGAGATCGATCGCGGTCAAAGCGGCGTCTGAGCCGCGGCCATGGCGGAGGTCGAGCTCCCCAATCCCGAAGAGCTGCACGAGCGCCGGGAGGACCATTTCTCCCGGCGCGTCGCCCTCGTCACCGCCGTCTTTGCGGTGCTCCTCGCCATCGCCGCCCTCGGCGGCAACCACGCCATGAAGGAGATGCTCCTCGCCCAGCAGAAGTCCTCCGACCAGTGGGCGTTCTACCAGGCCAAGGTGATCCGCGAGCACCAGTACCGGGGGCAGAAGCTCCGGTTGGAGGTGGACCTGCTCGAGCGCGGCGACTCCGTCAAGCCGGAAGTCCGCGACAAGCTCGACGCGCTCATGAAGCGCTTCGCGGAGGAAGAGAAGCGCTACAACGACGAGAAGAAAGATATCGAGAAGGAGGCCAAGAAGCTCGAGCACGAGCGCGACGTCTGGCAGGCCAAGGATCCGTACTTCCTCTTCGCCGAGGCGATCTTACAAATCGCCATCGTGATGGCCTCCGTGTCCATTCTCGCGCGCTCCGGAGCGATCTTCAGCTTCGGCCTGCTGCTGGCCGTGGCGGGCGCCCTCCTCACCCTCAACGGATACTTCTCCTTCTTCCACTTCCCGCTGATGCCCGGCGGCCATTGAAGCCGCGCTGCACTCAGGCCCTCAGGGTCTCCGCCCCGGATCGATGGACGGCGCTCAGCGCCGGAAGTCGGCGCGCGTCGGCAGGATGCGATCGGCGATGAGGTTGCGCATCATCTCGACGGTGCCGCCGCCGATGGCGAACATCCGGGCGTCGCGGACCATGCGCTCGATCGGAAGCGCGCGTCCATAGCCCGCCGCGCCATGGACCTGAAGGGCCTGGCCCGTCACCTCCTGGGCCATCTCGGCGGCGAAGGTCTTGGCCTTGGCCGCCTCGAGCGCATCGGGAAACCGCGAGCCCGCGTTGACGGCGGCGCGATGGATGAGCAGGCGGGCCGCGTCGAGCTTGATCGCCATGTCGGCGAGCTTCCAGCGAATGCCCTGGAAGTCGCCGATGGCGCGCCCGAATTGCCGGCGCTCCATGGCGTAGGCCAGCGCCAGCTCATACGCGCCCTGGGCGAGCCCGAGGGCCACCGTGGCGGCGCCGAGCCGCTGGCTATTGTAGGCGCTCATCAGCTTCTTGAAGCCGTCGGGCGGAGCGACGAGCACCTGCTCCCTGGATACCCGACACGCGTCGAAGTGCAGCCGTCCCTCGGGAATCCCCCGAAGCCCCATCGTGCGGTCGCGCTCGCCGACTCGGAAGCCCGGCGTGTCGCGCTCCACCAGAATGCCGCCGATCCCCTCGGCGCCCGGCGCCGCGCTCATCCGGCAATACACGAGGTGCAGCCGCGAGACCCCCGCCCCCGTGATCCACCGCTTCTCACCGTGGAGCGCCCACCCGTCGGGAGCCTCGTCGGCGCGGGTCACCAGATCGGTGGCGGCCGAGCCCGCCTCGGGCTCCGTGATGGCGATGGCCGGCTTGTCCCCTTCGAGCACCCAGGGCAGGTACCGGCGCTTCTGCGCCTCGGTGCCGTACGCGATGAGCGCGCCGACCGCCCCGACATTGCCCTCGACGACGATCCGGGCCGTGACGCCGCAGACCCGGGCGATCTCCTCGACGACCAGGAGCACGTCGAGGAGCGAGCCTCCTGATCCGCCGTGCTCCCGGGAATGGCGAGCCCCATGAAGCCGGCCGCCACCAGATCCTTCACGTTGTCCCAGGGATACTCCTCGTCGGCGTCCCAGCGCGCGGCGCGCTCACGAAACACCCCGTCGGCCAGCGTGCGGGCGCGCGCCTTGAGCGCCTGCTGCGCAGCATCGAGCTGGAAGTCCATCAGATGTGGATGGCCTGGCCGAGGGCGGCCAGCGTGGCCTCGAGTGCCGCCTCGGAGAGCGTCGGGTGCGCGTGGATGGTGTGGATGATCTCCTCGAGCGTCGCCTCGAGCGTGCGCCCCACCGCAAACTCGTGGATCATCTCCGTCGCCTCCGGGCCCAGGATGTGGACCCCGAGAATCTCGCCGGTGGTCTTGTCGGCGACCACCTTGAGGAAGCCCTCGGTCTCCCCCAGCGCCACGGCCTTGCCATTGGCCGTGAAGGGAAAGCGGCCGACCGACACCTCGCGTCCACCCGCGCGGGCGGCCGCCTCGCTGGCTCCGATCGACGCCACCTGCGGACGGCAGTAGGTACACGACGGCACGTTGCCGTAGTCCACCGGCCTCGGATCGCGGCCCGCGATGGCCTCGGCGGCGACCACGCCCTCGGCCATCGCCTTGTGAGCGAGGAGCTGACGGCCCGTCATGTCGCCGACGGCGTAGATGCCCTTCACCGAGGACTCCATGGTGGACGAGACCGTGACGAAGCCCTTCTCCATGGCGATGCCGAGCGCATCGAGCCCGACTCCTTTGGTGCGCGCGGCGCGCCCCACCGCCATCAGGACCTGATCGGCCTGCAGCGATTCCGCCTTGCCCTCCGCCTCCACCTCCACGGTGACCCCGGCGCCGCCAGGTGTCACGGTCTTGACCCGGACACCCGTGCGGATGGCGATGCCGCGACGGGTGAAGAGGCGCGCGAGCTGCGCCGACACTTCGTCGTCCTCGAGGGGCAGGACCTTGGGCAGGGCTTCGAGCACCGTCACGTTGGTGCCGTACGAGGCGAAGACGTCGGCGAACTCCATCCCGACCGCCCCCGCCCCGATGACGACGAGGGAGCCCGGCCGCACCTCGCTCCTGACCGCGCCATTGGAAGAGATGACCTGTTTCTCGTCGAGCGCCACGCCGGGCAGCGACTTGGGCTCGGAGCCGGTGGCGAGGATGATGGCCTTGCCCTCGAGCGTCTGGGCCCCGTCCACGCCCTTGACTTCGACCGTGTTCCGGCCCGTCAGGACGCCCACCCCGGCGTACAGCGTGATCTTGTTCTTGCGGAAGAGGAATTCGACGCCCTTGGCCATCCGATCGGCGACGCGGCGCGAGCGCTGCACGGCCTGGGCATAGTCGGCGCTCCACTCCGCGACCGTGATGCCGAATTCCTGGGCGCGGTGGAAGAGGCCGACCACCTCGGCATTGCGCAAGAGCGCCTTGGTCGGGATGCACCCCCAGTTGAGGCAGACCCCGCCTGCCCGGTCGTCCTCCACCGCGGCCACGGTGAGACCGAGCTGCGCGCAGCGGATCGCGGCCACGTAGCCGCCGGGCCCGGTGCCGACGACGACGACGTCGTAGTGCTGGCTCACCGCCGACGTGTCTCGGTGCCAGCGGCCGACGCGCGGTCCGGCCGGTCATGCGAGCAGGCGCAACGGCTCCTCGAGGAGCCGCTTCACGTCCTGGAGGAAGCGGGCGCCCATGGCGCCGTCCATCACCCGGTGGTCGCAGGAGATCGTCATCTTCATCCGCCGGCCCACGCGGATCTCGCCCTTGTCCACGACGGGCGTTTCGACGACCGAGCCCACGGCGAGGATGGCGCCCTCGGGGGGATTGATGATGGCCGAGAACTCGTCCACGTCGTACATCCCGAGGTTCGAGATGCTGAACGTCGCTCCGCTCATCTCCGGGACCCGCAGCTTGCCGGCCCGCGCGCGCTCGGCCAGATCCCGCGCCTCCACCGCGATCCGGCTGAGGGGCTTTGCGTCGCAATCGCGCAGGACCGGCGTGATCAGCCCCTCGTCGAGCGCCACCGCGATCCCGAGGTGCGCGCGATGATACTTGCGGATCACCTGCGTCGGCGGGGCCCCGGGCGCGGTCGGCGCCTGAGGGCTCGAGACGAGCGACGCGTTCACGCCCGGATTCTTGATCAGCGCGAGCGCAACCGCCTTGATCACGAGATCCGTCACCGAGATCTTGGGCTGTCCCTCGAGCCCGTTCAGCTCCGCGCGCAGATCCATGGCGCGGTCCATCGCCACCTCGGTGGTGACGTAGAAGTGAGGGACCGGCGCCTTCGACAGCGGCATCCGCTTGGCGATGATGGCGCGCATGGGCGTGAGCGCCACGTCCTCGAACTCCGCGTCCGTCCGGGGGGAATCGCGAAGGTGGGTCGTCCAGCGGCCGCGACGGGCGCCGCGGAATCCGCCGGCGCGGCCGCCGGCCCCTGCGCCGATGCCGCCTCGACGTCGCGCCGCACGATGCGGCCGCCCGGACCGCTGCCCTGCACGAGGTGCAAATCGACCCCCGACTGCGCGGCGATCTTCCGGGCCAGCGGGGACGCCTTCACGCGCTCGCCCGGCGCCCGGACAGCGGCGGCGGCCGGTGCCGGCGTCATCGGCACGACCGCGGTCGTGGCCGGTGTCGACCGGTACGTCTCCATCGCGGGGATGGCCGGGGCTGGGCCCACCGGGGCGGGCGCGGGCGGTCCGGCGCCGGGCCGCGGGCGCAGCCGGCTTCGAGGGCGCGGCAGCGAGGCCGGACACGTCGTCCGCCGGATCCGCAATGACGCCGATCATCTCGCCCACCGGCACCGTGCCGCCCGGGCCGACGAGGATCTTGCGCAGGACACCCGAGCCGAAGGCCTCGACCTCGACGTTGGCCTTGTCGGTCTCGATCTCGGCGATGACGTCACCGCCCTTGACCGGGTCTCCTTCCTTCTTCAGCCACTGGATGACCTTGCCCGTCTCCATCGCCTCGGACAGCTTCGGCATCAGCACCTTGGTGATCATGCGCCGCACACCCTGCGAATGGCCGCGGCGATCTTGGCCTTGGACGGCGTCTTCAGCAGCTCGAGGTTGCGCGCGTACGGCATCGGCGCATTCTCGCCGGTGACGCGCTCCACCGGCGCATCCAGATCGTCGAATGCGCTCTCGGTGATGAAGGCGGAGATCTCCGAGCCCATGCCCGCGAAGCCCGCCCCCGCTTCCAGCACGACCGCGCGGTGCGTCTTCCGGACGGAGCCGATGATGGTCTCGGTATCCATCGGCCGCAAGGTCCTCGGGTCGACGATCTCGATCGAGATGCCGTCCTTGGCGAGGTCCTCCGCGACCTCGAGGGCGCGGTACATCATCCCCATGTAGGCGACCACCGTGACGTCGGTGCCCTCGCGCCGGACGATGGCCTTGCCGAGCGGGATGGTGAAATCGGGGTCCTCCGGCACCTCGCCCTTGACGGCGTAGAGCGTCTCCGCCTCGATGAAGATGACGGGGTTGTCGTCGCGGATGGCCGACTTCAGGAGGCCCTTGGCGTCGGCGGGTGTCGAAGGCCGCACGACCTTGAGCCCGGGCACGTGGTAGAAGTACGTCTCCATGCTCTGGGAGTGCTGGGCGGCGAGCTGGGCCGCCGGTCCTCCCGGCCCGCGGACGACGAGCGGGATATTGTACTGACCGCCCGACATGTAGAGCATCTTCGCCGCCGAGTTGACGATCTGGTCGAGGGCGAGAATGGAGAAGTTGAACGTCATCATCTCGACGACGGGCCGGAGCCCGAGCATCGCGGCGCCCACGCCGATGCCGGTGAAGCCCGACTCCGCGATCGGCGTGTCGACGATGCGCTGTTCCCCGAATTCCTTGAGCAGTCCCTGCGTCACCTTGTAGGCGCCGTCGTAGAGCCCGACCTCCTCCCCGATCACGAAGACCCGGGGGTCGCGGCGCATCTCCTCGCGGAGCGCCAGGTTCAGCGCCTCCCGATACGTCATGACGGCCATGCCGCTAGTCCTTGTACACGTCGGTGAGCAGCCACTCCGCGGGCGGCTCCGGGGAGCCTTCCGCGAACGCCACCGCCTCGTCCACGGTGTCGTTGATCGCCTTCTCGATGGCGGCGAGGTCCGCCTCGGTCAGGACACCGTCGCGCGCGCATCGCTCGGTGAACAGCGCGATGGGATCCCGCTGCCGCTCCCGCTCGACCTCCTCGCGCGTGCGGTAGACCGCTCCCGCGGGGTCGCGCATGGAGTGGCCGCGGAACCGGTAGGTGCGCGCCTCGATCAGCGCGGGGGCCTTGTCGCGCCTCGCCCGCTCGACCGCCCGCGCCACCACGTCGCGGACGGCGAGCACGTCCATCCCATCGACGGCCTCGGCATACATGCCGTAGTTCTCGGCGAAGCGCCAGATCTCCGTCTGCGCGAGCGCGCGGTGGATGGCGGTCCCCATCGCGTAGCGGTTGTTCTCGCAGATGAAGATCACGGGCAGCTTCCAGAGCGCGGCGAGGTTCATGGCCTCGTGGAACTCGCCCTCGGGCACGGCGCCGTCGCCGAAGTAGCACTGCACGACCTGGTCACCGCCCTGGTACTTCACCGCGAACGCGGCGCCGGCGGCGAGGGGCAAGTGGGCGGCGACGATCCCGTGCCCGCCGAGGAAATTGACGCTCTTGTCGAAGAGGTGCATGGAGCCGCCCTTGCCCTTGCTGAGGCCGTCCCGGCGGCCGAAGAGCTCGGCCATGACCCGTCGGGGATCCGAGCCCTTCGCGAGGCAGTGGCCGTGCTCGCGGTAGGAGGCGATGGCATAGTCGTCCGGGCGGAGGGTGGAGATGGCGCCGACGGCCACGGCCTCCTGCCCGATGTAGAGATGCAGGAAGCCGCCGATCTTGCCCAGCGCGTACATCTCGGCCGCCTTCTCCTCGAAGCGCCGGATGAGCTGCATCTGGGTGAGGAGCCGCCGGGCGAGCTCGGGCTCGAGCCGCGTGGACGGCGCCGCCGTCTTGGTTTGCGCCATGAAGATCATCTCCTCCCCGATTTACTGTACGCGACGACCGGAGATGCGGCTACGGCTACCAGCGCATGAGGCTCAGCTCGTCGACGGACAGCCGCCGGCGGAGCCGGAAGATGACCACGATGATGGCGAGGCCCACCGCCACTTCCGCCGCCGCCACGCACATCACGAAGAACACGAGCACCTGCCCCTCGGCCGTGTTGTAGCGCTGCCCGAACGCGACGAGGGCGACATTGGCGGCATTGAGCATCATCTCGATGGACATGAAGATCACGAGCGGGTTCCGGCGGACGAGCACGCCCAGCACGCCCATGCTGAAGAGCACCGCGGACAGCGCGACGTAGTAGGACTCGGGAACCATTGAGCGGCTCAGGCCTTCCGCTTCGCCAGGGTGAGGACGCCCACGATGGCGGCGAGCAGGAGGAAGGAGGTGACCTCGAATGGGAACAGATAGTCGGTGAAGAGCAGTCGGCCCACCGCCTCGATGCCCCCGGGAACGTGAGCGGCTGGGCCCGGTCCCTTGAGCGCCGCGGAGCGCAAGATCAGCGCGCTGAGGAGGAGGAAGACGCCCACCACCGGCACCGCCAGCCAGCGCTGGCCGCGCAGGGGATCGGGCCCCGTCTCCTCCTTGCCCGGGATGAGCACCATGATGGCGAACACGAAGAGCACGGCGATGGCCCCCGCGTACACGATGACCTGGGCGGTGGCGAGGAACTCCGCGCGCAGCGTGAGGTAGAGCCCGGCGACGCTCGCGAGGTTGAGCACCAGGAAGAGCGCGCCGTGAATGGGGTTCCGCTTCAGGATGAGCCCCGCCGCCGAGCCCACGACCAGCACCGCCAGGATGACGAACGCGCCGAGCTGCACGTCACATCTCGAGGATGAGCTTGCGGTCCGCGGGGATGGGCACGGGAGTCGCCGGGCCGCCGTCGGCGCGGGCGGGCTCGTGGGCCAGCAGCATCTCCTTCGTGTACACCATGCCGCCGCGGCTGAACGACGCGAACTCGAGGATGCCCGTATCCATCCGGATGGCGTCCTCGGGGCAGGCCTCCACGCAGAATCCGCAGAACACGCACTTGCCGAGGTCGATGTCGAAGCGCGCGGGAACCTTCTCGATCTCGGGATTCGGATGCTCGGTCGCCACGATGTAGATGCAGTGCGCGGGGCACACCGTCTCGCACATCATGCAGGCGACGCAGCGCGGAGAGCCGTCCTCCCGGCGGACGAGGCGGTGCAGGGTCCGCAGCCTCGGGGAGTACGGGCGGCGCTCTTCCGGGTACTGGATGGTGACGGAGCCGTGCGCGCTCTTCACCCGAAACACCGTGTGCAGCGTATGCCGCCACATGTTCGTGAAGAAGTGGTTGGCCGTCAGCGCGAGCCCGGCGAGCACCTCCACGACATAGAGGCGCTGGCGCCACGACAGCTTGCTCGAGTGGCGCAGATCCGCGGGGGTGTTCGAGCTCTGATACGGCGACGCCATCGCTCAGGCCTTTCCGAGGGCCAGGAGGACTATGGCCGTGACGACGAGGTTGAGAATGCACAGCGGGAACAGTCCGAGCCACCCGAGGCGCATGGCCTGGTCGTAGCGGAAGCGCGGCAGCGTCCACCGGACCAGCATCAGAAACCAGATCATCACCACGACCTTCGTGAGGAAGGCCCCGACCTGGAGCACCGTCACGACGAGCGCGGGAAGCGCAAGGCTCTGGCCCCAGGGGAACGCGAAGCCGCCCGATTGGAGATACGGGATCTGCCAGCCGCCGAGGAACAGCGCCGTCGACATGCCGGCGATGACGACCGTCTCGAGGAAGTCGGCCATGGCGAACATGCCGAACTTCATCCCGCTGTACTCGACGAAGTAGCCGATGATCTCCGATTCGCCCTCGGGCATGTCGAATGGAATGCGCTTCGTGGCGGCGATCCCCGCGGTGAGGAAGATCACGAAGGCGAGCGGCTGCGTCAGGATGCCCCAGGCGGGGATCCAGCTCCCGAACAACTGCGGCAGGAGGGGCTGGCCCTGGGCGCGGGTGATGTCCTGCATGTTGAGCGAGCCGTAGACCATCACGACGCCCATGAGGGACGCCCCGATGGCGATCTCCGCGGAGATCATCAGGGCGGCCGCCCGCTGCCCGCCGAGCAGCGCGTAGTTATTGGCCGAGGCCCAGCCCGCCATCATGAGCCCGTAGACGCCCATCGACAGCATGGCGAGCACGTAGAGGATCCCCACGTTGAGCGTCACCGCCTGCAGCTCGATCGTTCGCCCCGCGACGGTCAGGGTGTCGCCGAAGGGGATGGAGGCGAAGGCCGCGAGCGCGAAGAAGACCGACACGAACGGCGCCAGCACGAAGAGCAGGCGGTCCGCGTGGGTGGGCATGAAGTCTTCCTTCGTCAGCATCTTGACCGCGTCCGCGAGGGGGTGGAGCAGCCCCATGGCGCGGATGCCGAAGATCGAGGCCCGGTTGGCGCCGATGCGATCCTGCATGATCGCCGACTGCTTGCGCTCCACCCACGTCAAGATGCCGCCCAGGTTCAGCACCACGAACATCGTGAAGGCGACGGGACCGAAGCGCGCGAGGAGGTCGCCCGCCACCCTCATGACCCGGCCACCAGTCCGCCATCGCCGAGGGCGCGGTAGCTCATGCCGGCATACGCGGGCACCGCCCCGGCGAGCCCCTGGAACACCTGGTCGGCGCGCGAGGAGGTGAGCGCCGGGTCGGGCAGGCCAAGCACCACCGCGAGCCCCGAGAAGACCTCCCAGTCCGGCCGCGCCTCGCCGAGCGCATCGAGCGCGGTCCGGAAGCGCTGGACGCGACCCTCGAAATTGGTGAAGGTGCCTTCGCGCTCGACATACGCCGCGCTCGGCAGCACGAGATGGGCCGCCGCGCTCGTGCTATTGGCATTGGTGCCCTGAAAGACGACCATCTCCGCCGTCGCGAGGGCCGCCTCGACCTGTGCGGGAGCCCACGCGGACCGGGACAGGTCGTGATGGAAGATCCACAGGAGCTTGAGCCGCCCCGCTGCCGCCGCCGCGATCATCCCCGCCCCGTCGAGCCCGCCGGCCCCCGGTGAGAGGCCGATGAGCTCGGCGCCCCGCGTGTTCGGATTCTTGTCGGCGCGGATCAAGAAGTCGTCCTGGTCCCCGGGAGCGGCCGGAGGCACTCGATGGTCGACGTTCGCGAGGTGGAGCTGATCGGCCAGCCGCTTCAGCGCGAACAGATCCTCGTTCGACATCTGGGGCGAGGCGAGGACACCGATCTCCTCGGGCCGGTAGCGCCGGAGCGCGGCGCCGAGCGCGGCGAGTGCCGCGTCCCAGGTGGTCGCGACGGCGCGGCCCGCTTCCCGGGCGGTCGGCGCGGTGAGCCGGGACTCGTCGTCGATCCAGTCGAAGCCGTAGCGGCCCGCGTCGCAGATCCACCACTTGTTGACCTGGGCATTCTCGCGCGGCTTGATCCGGGCCACCCGCTTGCCCTGGTTGTGATGCGGGCGCCGGCGGCTCGTGTGGATCTCGACATTGCACCCGCGGGCGCAGCCATTGCACACCGACTTGGCCGAGTCGAGGTACCAGACGCGCACCTGGAACCGGAAGTCGCGGTCGGTGAGCGCGCCCACCGGGCAGATGTCGATCACATTGCTCGCGTACTTGTTCTCGAGGGTCTTGCCGGGGAAGAGGCCGATCTCGGAGTGATCCCCGCGGTGGAAGATGCCGAGCTCGCCGGTGCCCGTGACCTCGTCGCAGAACCGGACGCAGCGCGAGCACAGGATGCAGCGCTCCGCGTCCAGGATGACATGCGGCCCCAGCGGCATGGCCTTGGGCTTGTGCACCTTCTCGTCGGCCATCCGCGGATCGTAGAGGCCGTGGCGCATGTAGTAGATCTGCAGCCAGCACTCGCCCGCCTGGTCGCAGACCGGGCAGTCGAGCGGGTGGTTGATCAGGTGGAACTCCATGACGGAGCGCCGCGTCTCCACGACCCGCTCCGTCTTCGTGTGGACGACCATGCCGTCGGCCACCGTCATGTTGCAGCTGATCTGGGGGCGCGGCACCTTGTCGACGTCCACCATGCACAGCCGGCACTGCCCGGCGATGCTGAGCCCGGGGTGATAGCAGTAGTGGGGCACCTCGGCCCCGGCCTGTTTCGCCGCCTCGAGGACGCTCGTGCCCGCGGCGACCTCGATCTCCACCCCGTCGATCGTCAGCTTAGGCACGGGCCCCGCTCCTGATGAGCGACTCGAACTCCTCGCGAAACTTCTCGATGTAGCTCACGTAGGGTCCGACGGCGCCGTCGTAGAAGGCACAGATCGTGGTGCCCGCACCCCGCTTGGCGATGTCGAGGATGGTGTCCAGGTCTTCCTTCCGCCCCTTCCCCTCGACGATCCGGTGCGCCATCTTGTAGATCCACCCTGTCGACTCCCGGCACGGCGTGCACTGGCCGCACGACTCGTGGGCGTAGAAGCGCGCCACGACCATGAGCGCCTCCGGGATCGAGACGGTGTCGTCGAACACGATGACGCCGGCCGAGCCGATCATGCTCCCCGCGGTCTTGAGCCCGTCGGCGTCCATGACCACGTCGATCTCGTCCGCGGTCAGGATCGGCGCCGAGGAGCCCCCGGGCACGACGGCCTTGAGCCGGCGCCCGTCCCGGATGCCTCCCGAATGATCGTAGATGAGCGATCGGAGCGTGGTCGACACCGACGCCTCCACGACCCCGGGCTTGACCACGTGGCCGGAGACGGAATAGAGCCGGGTGCCCCCCTGCGTCTTGGTTCCGAGACCGGCGAACCATTCGGCGCCCCGGTTGATGATGTGGGGCACCGCGGCGATCGTCTCGACATTGTTGACGATGGTCGGGTGGCCAAAGGCCCCCTTGACGGCCGGGAACGGCGGCTTGATCTTGGGCCAGCCCTTCTTGCCTTCGAGCGAGGACAGGAGCCCCGTCTCCTCGCCGCAGATATACGCGCCCGCGCCGCGATGGATCACGATGTCGAAGTCGAAGCCCGACCCCTGGATGTTCTTGCCCAGGAGCCCGGCGGCGTACGCCTCCTTGACGGCGCCGCTGAAGATGCGCCACGGCTGCACGTACTCCCCCCGGATGTAGACGAAGCCGAGATGCGATCCGATGGCGCGCGCCGCGATGATCATGCCTTCGACGAGGGCATGGGGATCGCGCTCGAGGAGATAGCGATCCTTGAAGGTGCCGGGCTCGCCCTCGTCGGCATTGATCACGAGGTACTTGGGCGCGGTCGAGCCCTTGGGGATGAACCCCCACTTGACGCCCGTCGGAAAGGCCGCCCCCCCGAGCCCGCGCAGGTTGGATTTCTTCACCTCTTCGGTGATGGCCGCCGGCTCCATCGACAGCGCCTTGCCGAGGGCCGTATACCCGCCGGTGGCGCGATAGCGCTCGAGGGTATGCGAGTCGGCGAGATGGAAGTTCCGCGTGAAGATCTTCTCGGTCGTGGTCACCGGAGCGCCCCCAGGATCTGGTCGACCTTGCCCGACGTCAGGAGCCCCTCGTAGCGATCGTCCACCTGCATCATGGGCGCCTGCTCGCAGGCGCACAGGCACTCGACGGTCAGCAGGGTGACACGGCCGTCGGCGGTCGTCTCGCCCGGACTCGACGCCGAGCCGCTCCTTCAAGTGCTCGATGATGCCCTTGGCGCCGAGCAGGTGGCAGGTCAGGTTGTGGCAGACCGCCACCACGTGCCGTCCCACGGGCTCCTTGAAGAACATCGTGTAGAACGTCGCCACCTCGTGCACGTGTGCGGGCGACAGCTCGAAGAGGCCCGCGACGTACTCCTCCACCTCGAGGGAGACGTAGCCGAACGTGTCCTGCGCCAGGTGCAGCACGGGCAGGAGCGCCCCGCGCTTGTCCGGATAGAGCGCCATCAGCCGCCGCGCTTCGGCCAATTGCTCGGCCGTGAACAGAGGGTGCTTGGCGTCGGCCATGGTCAGCGATCCAGCTCCCCGCCGATCATGTTCACCGAGCCGAAGGTCGGGATCACGTCGGCGATCATCTGCCCCTCGATCATCCGCGGCAGCGCGGCCACCGGGGGCAGGCATGGCGGCCGGCAGCGCAGCCGATAGGGCCGGTCCGAGCCGTCGGACACCACGTAGAAGCCGAGCTCGCCATTGGCGCCCTCCACGGGAACGTACGCTTCCCCGGGCGGGGGCCGGACACCGTACCCGTCCATGACGAGCATGAAGTGGTTCATCAGTCCCTCGATGGATCCGTAGGCGGCTTCCTTCGGCGGCAGCACGACGCGCTTGTCCGACACGTCGACGCGCGCGTGAGCGCCTCGGTCCTGGCCCTGGAGATTCGGCGAGAGCGTGATCGGGATGAGGAGGAGGCCCTCGGTCTTCCCCTGCTTGCCGAGGTCGACGTAGATGTCGGGATCGATCGCCCGCCCCTCCCAATCCACCTGGATGGAGCCCCCGGGAATGCCCTCGAGCCCCTGCTCGGCGATCCGCATCGCCTGCTCCATCTCGGCCATGCGCACGAGGTAGCGGTCGAAGTTGTCTCCGTTCACGCCCAGCGGGACTTCAAACTCCATCCGGTCGTACGCCCAGTACGGCTGCGTCTTCCGAAGATCGAACGGAACGCCGGCCGCCCGCAGGAGCGGTCCCGTGATCCCCCACGCGATGGTGTCGGCGCGGGAGAGCGCACCGACGCCGACCATCCGGTCCATGAAGATGCGGTTGCCGGTGATCAGCTTGTGGACTTCCTCCAGCACCTGGCGCGTCTCCGCGAAGGCCTTCTTCACCTTGAGGTCGAAGCCCGCCGGGAGGTCCGCCTTGACGCCACCGATCCGGCCGTACGAGATCGTGAGCCGCGCCCCCGTCACGTCCTCGACGAGCTCCCACAGGAACTCGCGCGCCTTGATCATGTAGAGGAAGACGGTGAAGGCGCCCAGCTCCATCGCGCTCGCGCCCACGCACGTCAGGTGGTCGCAGATCCGGGAGATCTCGCTCATGATCACGCGAATGTACTTGCAGCGCTCGGTGATCTCGATGCCGAGGAGCTTCTCCACGGCGGACGCGTAGCCGAAGTTGTTGATGAGGGGGGAGACGTAGTTCAGCCGATCCGTGTAGGGGATGGCATTGCCATACACGTGGGCTTCGCAGTCCTTCTCGAAGGCCCGGTGCAGATAGCCGATCTCCACGTCGGCCTTCACCACCATTTCCCCGTCGAGCTCCGCGAAGATGCGGATGATGCCGTGCATGGCCGGGTGGGCCGGACCCATGTTGACGTAGAGATTCTGGCTGCCCGCCCCGCCCTCCCCCAGGAACAGCTCCCGCGTCGCCCGCTCAACCGCCATGGGGCTCGCTCCGCTCGCCGATCATACCTTCGGTCCGATCAGGGGCTGGCGCCGGTTGATGGGATAGTCCTTGCGCAGCGCGTGCCCGACGAACTCCTCGTACATGAGGAGGCGGCGCAGGTCGGGATGCCCCTCGAAGCGGATGCCGTACATGTCCCACACCTCCCGCTCGAGCCAGTTGGCGATGGGCCAGACACCGCTCGCCGTCGGGACCGAGGCGTCGTCTTGCTCCACCGGCACCTTCAGGCGCAGCCGGTGGTTGTGGTCGACGGAGTAGAGGTGGTAGACGACGTCGAAGCGGGGACCATCCTCGCGCCCGGGATACTTGAGGTAGTCGACCGCCGTCAGATCGATCAGCATGTCGAACCGGAGCGCCGCGTCGTCGCGGCAGAATGCCAGCGCCTCGGTCAAGGCCGCGCGGGCCAAGATCGCCGTGTGATCCCCGCGATACGCATGCGTGTCGAGCACGCCCGCGCCGAGACGCTCGCGCACCCGCGCGAGAATCGCCTGTCCGTCCACTGGGATTGCGCCCTCCCTGGCCCGGCTCGGTACCGCTAGAACCGCTGGATGCCCGAGGCGATCTTGTCCTGGAGCTTCATCAGTCCATCGATGACGCTCTCGGGACGAGGCGGGCACCCGGGGATATACACGTCGACGGGAATGATCGTGTCGATGCCCTGCACGGTCGCGTAGTTGTCGTAGAAGCCGCCGGTGCACGTGCAGACGCCGAACGCCACCACCCACTTGGGCTCGCACATCTGGTCATAGATCCGCTTGAGGACGGGCGCCATCTTGTGGCTGATGGTCCCCACCACGAACAGGACGTCGGCCTGCCGGGGAGAGAAGCGGGGCAGGCCCGCGCCGAAGCGATCGACGTCATAGTGCGAGCACGCCGTGGCCATGTACTCCATGCCGCAGCACGCCGTGACGAAGGGGTACTGGAAGATCGAGTACTTCCGCGCCCAGCCGATGGCCTCGTCGAGCTTGGACGTGAAGAACGTGCCTACTCCCATTGCAGTCCTTTCTTCCGCCAGATGTAGACGAAGCCGAGCATGAGCACGCCGAGGAACACCATCATCTCGACGAAGCCGAACCAGCCGAGCCGCCGGTAGAGGGTGGCCCATGGCCAGACGAACAAGAGCTCGATGTCGAAGAGGATGAAGAAGATCGCGATGGTCGAGAACTTGATGGCGAAGCGGCCTTCGGGCAGCGCGATCGGATCCTTCCCGCATTCGAAGGGCGCCATCTTGATCGCGGAGTATCGCCGCGGTGCGATGAGAGCAGGGAATGCCCAGGAGCGCCCCCGCCACCAGCGCGGCCACCGCGAAGACCATCAGGATCGAGACATAGTCCATGGTCACTTGCCCTCGACGCGCCCGCCGGCCGACAGCCCCTGCACCTGTCGCTTGGCGTGATAGGAGGAGCGGACGAGCGGCCCCGCCTCGACATGGTCGAAGCCGAGGGCTCGGCCGGCCTCCGCGAGGTCGGCGAACTCTTCAGGCCGGTAGTAGCGGGCAACGGGCAGATGTCCGGCGGAGGGCCGCAGATACTGTCCCAGCGTGAGGACGTTGACGTCGACGACCCGCAGATCCCGCATGGTGTCGAGCAGCTCTTGACGCTCTTCACCCAGGCCGAGGATGATCCCGGATTTCGTCAGCAGGCGGGGCGCCCTCTCGCGGGCGCGCCGGAACAGCTCGAGCGTCCGCTCGTAGCGCCCGCCATGCCGCGCGACCTTGTAGAGCCGCGGCACGGTCTCGGTGTTGTGGTTCAAGACGTCCGGTCCGGCATCGATCACCTCGGCAAGCGCCCCGGCATGGCCCTGGAAATCGGGGATCAACAGCTCGATCCGGCATCCCGGCGCCTCGTGTCGCACGGCGCGGACGGTCGCCGCAAAGTGGGCCGCGCCGCCGTCCGCCAGATCGTCGCGATTCACCGACGTGATCACCACGTGCTCGAGGCCGAGCTCCGCGACCGCGCGCCCGACCCGCAGCGGCTCCTCGCGGTCCTCCCAGGCAGGCCGACCGTGCCGAACGGCACAGTAGCCGCAGTTCCGCGTGCAGATATCGCCCAGGATCATGAAGGTGGCCGTGAGATCTTCCCAGCACTCGCCGATGTTCGGGCAGCGAGCTTCCTCGCAGACGGAGTGGAGATTCCACTCCTTCATCAGGCCCTTCAGGCGCAGGTACTGCGGCCCACCCGGCGCGCGCACCTTGAGCCACGGCGGCTTGGGCGAGTCGGTCGGGCGCAACGGCTCGAGGAGAGGCAGGGATACACCCATCGCGTCTATCCTTAGGGAATTCCTCGGCGGCATTATGGCACATCTTTCACAAGCCGCCAACGGGCTGCGCGCCCTCGCGGACTCTCTCGGCCATTGCAGCGATCAGGACCTGCTTCCGGCGCCGCCAGCGCTCGATCCGAGTCATCACGGGCCTGAGCACTGGATGACCGGGGCCCACGAGAGCGACCCCGGCGATGACCATCGGTATGCCGGGGATGATGGGCAGCAGCGTGCCGACGATCCCCACGCCGATCAAGGTGAAGCCCCCGACCGTTCGAGCGGTGCGCCAGACGGACCGCGGCCGGCGATCCCCCGCGCCGCCCGCTCCCTCGCTTCGAGTGCGCCGCAGCAACCGAAAGACACTGCTCACGGGGCTCTCTCGAGGAAGGATTGGTGCCGAAGGGGGGACTCGAACCCCCACGGGTTGCCCCACACGCCCCTCAAACGTGCGCGTCTGCCAATTCCGCCACTTCGGCTCCAGCGAAGTCGAAGTATGCCGTGGACGCGCGGAGCTTGTCAATCCAAGCGCGTCAGAGGAGCCCGACGCCGCTTGCCGTTGCCGCGTCTCAGCGCCCGAGACGGATCATCCGCCCCACGCGAGACTGCCTGAGCCGCGGATCGAGGGCGTCGCGGATGCCTTCTCCGAGGAGATTGTACGAGAGCACCGTGACCAGGATCGCCAAGCCGGGATACAGCGTCATCCACCACGCGATCTCGATGGAGTCCTTGCCGTCGTTCAGGATATTGCCCCAGGTCGCGTACGGGGGCTGGACGCCCAGCCCCAGGAACGACAGCCCCGACTCCGTCAGGATGGCCGCGGGAATACCGAGGGTCATCGCGACGAGGACGGGCGCGATGGCATTGGGCAGGATGTGGCGAAACACGACCCGCAGCGCGCTGGCGCCGACCGACTCCGACCAGATGACGAACTCGCGCTCGCGCAGCGTCAGAAACTCGGCGCGCACGAGGCGCGCCACCCCCATCCAGCCCGTGAGGCCGATGACCGCCATGATGGTCCAGATCGACGGCTGCAAGAACGCGAGCACCGCGAGCAGCAGGAAGAATCGGGGAAACACCAGCATGAGGTCGACGAGGCGCATGATGCCCGAGTCGATGGCGCCCCCGTGATAGCCCGCGGCGGCGCCGAGGAGGAGACCGATCACGGTGGCGATGCCGACGGACACGAAGCCCACCGCGAGGGAAATCCGCGAGCCGTAGAGCACGCGGGAGAGGACGTCGCGGCCGAGCTGGTCGGTGCCGAACCAGTGGCTCATCGAGGGCGGCGCGAAGACCCGCTTCGTGTCGGGCCGGTTGGGGTCCCACGGCGCGATGGCGGGCGCGAAGATGGCGAAGAGGACGAGCACCGCCACCACGAAGCCCCCGCCCACGGCGAGCTGGTTGCGGCGGAACGTGCGCCAGAACTGGCGCATCTCCCCGCGCCTCGTCGCGCCGGCCACGCTCAGCGTCTCCGCCGGCCGCCCAGACGGATGCGCGGATCCACGAGCCCGTATGTGATGTCGGCGAACAGGTTGGCGAAGAGCGTGAGCGTCGAGACGATGACGAGGTTGCCCATGATGAGCGGGTAGTCGCGGGCGAAGACCCCTTGCACCATGAGCAAGCCCATGCCGGGAATGGCGAAGATCGACTCGATGATCACGCTCCCGCCGATCAGTCCCGGCAGCGACAAGCCGAGGACGGTCACCACGGGCAGGAGCGCATTGCGGAGCGCGTGCTTGCCGATCACCGTCCCCTCGGACAGCCCCTTGGCGCGTGCCGTCTGCACGTAGTCCTGGCGCACGGTCTCGAGCATGCTCTGCCGCATGTAGCGGCTGAGCCCGGCGAGCCCGCCGAAGGTGACCACGGCGATCGGAAGGATCAAGTGGCTCAGGAAGTCCCACTGCTGCTGCCAGAACGACAGGTACTCCCAGTTGAGCGATCTGAGACCCGAGATGGGCAGCCACCCGAGCTGCACGCCGAAGAGGATCATGAGGAGCAGCGCGAGCCAGAAGTCCGGCGTGGCGAAGCCGACGAACACGAACAGCGTGGTGACCTTGTCGAAGGTCGAATACTGGCGGGTGGCCGACAGCACGCCGATGGGCACCGCCAGGGCCACGATGATGATCAGCTCCACGACGTTCAGGAACAGCGTGATGGGCAGCCGCTCGCGGATCTTGGTCAGGACCGGCCGGCCGTCGGGCTGGAAGGACTTGCCGAAGTCCAGGCGCACGACCCGCGTCAGCCAGTTCCAGTACTGCACGTGCAGCGGCTTGTCGAGCCCGTAGAGCTCGCGGATCTTCTCGACGACCTCCTTGGGGAGCTGCCGGCCCAGATCCTCCTCGCCACCCGGCACCGGCTCGCCGGGCGCCAGGTGGATCACGATGAACGAGACGAAGGTGATGCCGAGGAGCAAAGGGATGGCGAGCAAGAGTCGGCGGAGCGCGAAGAGGAGCATCTAGCCGGAGGTGTACCGCTGGACCTGCTTCGGCACATACCACTGAATGAAATTGTAGAAGATCCCGGACGGGGCGGGCTGAATGCCCTGAACGCGCGAGGACACCACCGGGAGCGCATCCCGGAAGTAGAGGAAGACGAGCGGCTGGTCCTCGGCGAGGACCTCCTGGAATCGGTGGTAGTACTTGATGCGCTCCTGCTGGTGGCAGGAGGCACGTCCCTCCTCGAGCAGGTGGTCCACCTCCGGATTGGCGTAGGAGATCTGGTTGAGCTGATCCGGTCCCATCTGGCTCGAGTGCCAGACGCTGTACTGATCGGGGTCGGTCCCGACACCCCAGCCGAGGACGACGGCCTCGAAGCGCTTCTTCTTGATGAACTCCTTGATGAAGGACGCCCACTCGATGACCTGGATCTCCGTCTTCACGCCGATCGCGGCCAGGCGCTGCTGGAGGATCTCGGCGACCTTCTTGCGCTCCTCATTGCCCTGGTTCGTCCGGATGGTGAAGGAGAACGCCTTGCCGTCCTTGTCCCGCAGGACGCCGTCGCCATTGTCTTTCCAACCCGCCTCGGCGAGGAGCGCCTTGGCCTTCTCGGGGCTGTAGTCGTAGCGCGTCACCTTGTTGGTGTAGGCCCAGGACCCCGGCCGGATCGGTCCCGTCGCCTCCCGCGCCAGGCCCATGAGGACACCCTCCATGAGCTCCTGCTTGTCGATGGCGTGGGCAAAGGCCTGGCGCACGCGCCGGTCGGCGAAGCGCGGATCCTTCAAGTTGAAGCCGAAGTACGTGTAGGCGCTCGAGGGATAGCGGTACTTCCGGAACGCCTTGCGGAAGGCGGGGTACTCGGTCTGCCGCGCGTACTGGATGGCGGTCAGCGAGGCCAGGTCGACCCCCTTGGCCTTGAGCTCGAGAAAGATCGTCCCCTGGTTCGGGATCACGCGGTAGACGACGCGGCCCAGATACGGGCGGCCCTGGTAGTACTCGTTGTTCGAGACGAGCACGACCTTCTCGCCGCTCTTCCACTCCTGAAATCGGTACGGTCCCGTTCCGACCGGCCGGCTGTTCTCCGGCGACTCCTTGAGCTTGCCGTCCGCGACGTACTTCTCGAGCAGGTGCTTGGGCAGCATCCACATGCTCCAGCTCTGCACGGCCTTGGCCAGGGGACGCGTGTACCTGACGCGGAACGTGTAGGGATCGATGACCTCGGCGCTCTTGACGGCCAGGAAGTCCTCCTTGTAGGCCGTCGGAGTCTTCGGATTGATCATCGCCTGATAGGTGAACAGCACGTCCTCGGCCGTGAACGGGTGACCGTCGTGCCACTTGATGTTCCGCTTCAACTTCCACGTCAGCTCGAGGCAGTCCGGGCTGAACTCCCACGACTCCGCCATGGCGCCGACGAAGTTCAGGTCCTTGTCGGCCTTGACGAGGCCGTCGTAGATCATGTTGCCCACTTCGTGCGATGCGCCGTCGCTCGTGATATTGGGAATGAGCCCGGCGATGTCGCCGATGGTGGCCTCGATGAACGTGTCGCCGTGGGCCGGAGCGCCGGCTCCTACCGATGACTCCTCGACGAGGCTCGCCGCGTCTGGCCCGCAACCGGTCAGGAGCGCGGCGACGCCCGCCAGCGCCAGCGCGACGAGGCGCCCGCCCGGCGGCATCCTACTTCGTGGCCGGGGCCGGCGCGGGCGGTGAGGAAGCTGCGGGGGCCGCCGGCCCGCCCGGCGCCGCCGCCGGGGGCGAGGCCACCGGGGGTGCCCCAGCCGGCGACGATCCCGGGGCGGCGGCGGGCGCGGCCGCCGGAGCCGTCGCGGGCATGATCGTCGTGGCCCGGCGGTGCGCGAGTATCGCCAGAGTGAACGACGTCAGCATGAACACGACGGCCACGGCCGTCGTGAGCTTGCCGAGCACGGTCGGCGTGCTCATCGACCCGAAGACGGCCTGGCTGCCCGAGCCGCCGAAGGCGGAGCCGATATCCGCGCCCTTGCCCGCCTGCAGCAGCACGAGGGCGATGATGATGAGGCTGACGATGATGTGAATGATCACGATGAGGATGAACATGCCGCGCTTACTCCTTGAGAGCGCCGCCCTTGGCGGCGGACTTCTTCGCGATGGAGATGAAGCCCGGGGCCTCCAGGCTGGCGCCGCCCACGAGGACGCCGTCGATGTCCGGCTCCTCGGTGAAGGCCGCGGCATTGTCGGGCTTGACACTGCCTCCGTAGAGGATGCGGACGGATTGGGCGAGCTCTCTCGATCCCAGCTCGGAGATCAGCCCCCGCAAGTAGCCGTGGACCTCACCGGCCTGACTCGGCGTCGCGGTGAGGCCTGTGCCGATCGCCCAGACGGGCTCGTAGGCGAGGCAGCACCGGCCGATCGCCTCCGGGCTCAGTCCCGCCCACCCCGCGCGGAGCTGCCCTTCGACCACGGTGAACGTCAGCCCTTGCCGGCGCTCGTCGGCCGTCTCTCCGACGCAGAGCAGCGGCCGGAGACCGTGCCGCAGCGCCGCTCCCACCCGCTTGTTGATCTCGTCGTCCGTCTCGTGGAAGAGATGCCGCCGCTCGGAGTGGCCGACGAGGACGAGGCGGCACCCCAGGTCGACCAGCATCGGCGGTGAGATCTCACCGGTGAACGCGCCTTTGTCCTCCCAGTGACAGTTCTGCGCGCCGAGCAGGACCGGCGAGCCGGCGAGGACCTCGCTCACCGCGGCCAGCGCCGTGAACGGAGGGCAGACCGCCACCTCGACGCCGCGCGGCCGCTTGAGCCCGTCCCGGATCGCCTCGGCGAGGTCCTTAGCTTCCGCGATGGTTCCGTGCATCTTCCAGTTGCCGACGACGAACGGGGTCCGCATGGCGCTCAGGCGTCGTCGAGCGCGGCGACGCCCGGCAGCACGCGGCCCTCGAGAAACTCGAGAAAGGCGCCGCCCGCGGTGGAGATGTAGCCGATGCGGGACGTCACGCCGGCCTGCTGGACGGCGGCGATGGTGTCCCCGCCGCCGATCACGGAGAAGCCGCCGCACTCGCTGACCGCCCGCGCCACGCCGAGCGTGCCCGCGGCGAAGGGCTCCTTCTCGAACACCCCCATGGGCCCGTTCCAGATCACCGTGCCCGCCCCCTTGAGCGCGGCCGCGAACTGCCCGACGGTCGCCGGGCCGATGTCGAGGCCCATCAGATCGGAGGGAATCTCGCGGATGCCCACGGTGCGAAGCCCGGTGGTCGCCTCGGGCCCGGCGGCGACGACCACGTCGACGGGAAGCCGCAGCGGAATTCCGGCGCTCCGCGCCCGCTCGAGCACGGCCCTCGCCGCTCCGAGCCGATCGGGCTCCACGAGGGAGCGCCCGATACCGTGCCCGAGCGAGGCGAGGAACGTGAACGCCATCCCGCCGCCGACCAGGAGCCCCTCGACCTTGGTCGTGAGGTTGTCCACGAGGGCCAGCTTGTCGGAGACCTTGGCGCCTCCGAGAATGGCCCAGACCGGACGCTCCGGCTTGTCGAAGATGCGGCCGAGCGCCGCAAGCTCCCTCGCCATGAGCAGTCCCGCCACCGCCGGGCGCAGGTAGCGGGTGATGGCCTCGATCGAGGCGTGCGCGCGGTGGGCGGCGGCGAACGCGTCGTCGACGTAGACCTGGGCCAGTCCGGCCAGGGCCTGGGCGAACGCCGCGTCGTTGTTCTCCTCTTCCGCATGGAAGCGCAGGTTCTCGAGCATCAGGAGCTGGCCCGGCCCGAGGGCATGGGCCGCCGCCTCGACCTCGGGCCCGATGCAGTCCGGCGCCAGCGGCACGGGCCGACCGAGGAGCTCGGCGAGTCGCGTCGCCGCAGGCCGCGAGCGAGTACTTGGGATCGGGCTTGCCCTTGGGGCGCCCGAGATGGGAGGCGAGGATCACCGACGCCCCGGCCTCGAGGCAGTGACGGACCGTCGGCAAGGCCGCGGTGATCCGCGTGTCGTCGGTGATGCGCGCGCCGTCGAGGGGGACATTGAAGTCCACCCGAAGAAAGACCCGCTTCCCTGCAAGGTCGACCTGTTCGACGCTCACCTTCGCCAATGCCGCTCCCCTCCCCAGGATCGCGCTAGGAGCCGGTCGGAGAAAACCGGCTAGAGCGATGAGAAGGGTTCAGCTGCGAGGCGGCGCCCGAAGGCAGCAGGCGAGGCGTACTCGCGTAGGGGAGTGCGGGGCCATGTCTGGGCCCCGCAGACGAAAGTTCGTCAGCCCGATCGTCTCGCGCGTTAGTGGCACGGCTGCCGAGGGCGCCAACGACAGATGGACCCTTATCATCGCTCTAGAGCGACCGGGCCATGTAGCGGATCAGGTCCCGCACGCGGCAGGAGTACCCCCACTCGTTGTCGTACCAGGCCAGCACCTTGACGAGATTGCCGTCGACGATGGCGGTCGAAGGCAGGTCGACGATGGACGAGTGTGGGTTGCCGTTGAAGTCCACCGACACCAGCTCCTCGTCGGTGGCGTCGAGGATGCCCTTGAGGGGTCCGGCGGCCGCGGCGCGGAAGGCATCGTTGATGGCGGCAGGCGACGCGGGCTTGCCGAGCTCGACGGTGAGGTCCACCACGGACACGTTGGCGGTCGGCACCCGGATGGCGATCCCGTCGAGCCGCCCCTTGAGCTCGGGCAGGACGAGACCGACCGCGGTGGCGGCTCCCGTGGTCGTCGGGATCATGCTCACGGCGCCCGCCCGCGCGCGGCGGAGATCCTTGTGGGGGAAGTCGTGGATGGGCTGATCGTTCGTGTAGGAGTGGATGGTGGACGCGAAGCCGCGGCGAATGCCGAAGTTGTCGAGCAGGACCTTGGCCACCGTCGCGAGACAGTTGGTCGTGCACGAGGCGTTCGAGACCAGCTCGTGCCGCAGCGGATCGTACTTCTGCTCGTTGACGCCGAGGACCACCGTGATGTCCGGATCCTTCGCGACCGCCGTGATCACGACCTTCTTCGCCCCGGCCTGCAGATGCTTGGACGAGGTCAGCTTGTCCCGGAAGACCCCCGTGGACTCCACGACGATGTCGACGCCCATCTCGCCCCACGGCAGCGCGGCCGGATCCTTCACGGAGCAGACCCGGATCTCGCGGCCGTCGACGAAGATCGCCTCCCCCTTGGCCGTGACCTCGGCGTCGAGCGCGCCGTGCACCGAGTCGTGCTTGAGCAGGTGCGCGAGCGTCTTGGCGTCGGCCAGGTCATTGACGGCCACGACCTCCATGTCGCTCGCCTGGAGGGCGGCCCGGAAGAACACGCGGCCGATCCGTCCGAACCCGTTGACTCCGACCCGCACACGCATGCCGGTCTCCCTTTCGCATGAGTGGAGATGATCGGCACGTTCAGACCGTGCCGGAGTCCTCGATTATAGGGGCAGGGCCCCGGCAGGTGCAAGGTAACCCGGCCGCCCCCGGCTCAGCCCGCTCGAGCGACGGTGATCACGCCCACCACGGCCGCGCCGGCCTCGCGGAGGCGAAGCGCGCACGCGCTCGCCGTGGAGCCCGTGGTGAGGATATCGTCGACGACGACGACGTGACGCCCGGTCACCAGATCGGGTCGTCGGAGCGCGAACGCATCGCGCACATTGGCCCGGCGCTCCGCCGCGGTGAGATCGGTTTGGGGACGGGTCGCGGCGGCCCGAGTCAGCACGTCGGCCCGGACCGGCACGTTCCAGCCGCGGCTCAGGCGGCGCGCGAGCAGGAGCGCCTGGTTGAAGCCCCGTTCCCGCTCGCGTCGGGGATAGAGCGGCACGGGGACGAGCAGGTCAGGCGCCGCCACGGCCAGACACGACGGCCCCATCTCGATGATGAGATCGGCGAGCGGCGCGGCGAGCGCGCGGCGACCGGCAAACTTGAACGCACGCAGGGCCTCGCGCAGGGGATCCTCGTATCGTGCGGCCGAGCGCGCATACGTGAACGCGGGCGGCCGGCTCCGACACGGGCCGCAGCGCAGATGTGCCGCCTCCACCCCGAGCGCGGGCGCGTGGCCGGTCGCGAACTGGCCGAGGGCCAGCCCACAGACATGACACCACGGGGGAGCCAATCGCGGCATGCGGCCCCAGCACCCGCCGCACAGCGGGTCCCGGCGGCCTTCGCCAAGCCGGCCGCGACACACCGCGCAGAACGGCGGGAAGGCCAGGTCGAGGAGCGCAGTGAGCCCGGCACGCCAGGAGGCGGCCGCCGGCCCCACGTGTTCCGGCGGCGCGACGGGCGGCGGGGGGAGGGGATTCACACGAGGCGGCACGGGGGGCGCCCGGCGCGACGCGTGCTAGTGGGCGGCGGTCCGCTCTTCCTCCTCGACCGCACGCTGACACTCGATGCAGTAGCGGGCGAAGGGCAGCGCCTCGAGCCGCTTCTCGGCGATGGCCTCGCCACAGCGCTCGCAGTCACCGAAGCCGCCCTCGTTGATCTTCTGCAGCGCGGAGACCACTTCCTTGAGGAGACGCCGATCGCCGTTGCCCAGCTCGAACAGGAACTCCCGGTTGTACGCCGAGCTCGCCTGGTCACCCAAGTCCTTGATGGAATCGTCCTCGGGCCCCTTGCCGTACATGACGTTCCTCCCCACTTCCTCGACGAGCTGGTGCTGCTTCTCTTCCAGCTTCTTGCGGAAGTGGGCCAGCCGATCCTTCCTCATCGCCGCCTCCTTCAACCCGCACCAAAAAGTCAACGCGCACCACAAATCCGGCCGCGCTAGACGCGCAGGCTACCACGGGGTTTGCGCGAAATCAATCCGACCGGGCTTCATCCGGGTGTGGTCGATTGGCCTTGGCGCTGGGGTCAAGTTGCGAGCCAGACGAGGCGCGAGCGAGCCCGCGCAGCCCGAGGCGTACTGTGGGCTGGGCAAGCCGCAGCCGTAGGCGAGGCGAGCGGATATGGAGATCCGGACGAGCGTGAGCGAGCCTCGTTGAGCGTCGCGTGGCGATCGAGTCAACGAAGTATGGCGAAGTAAATTGCCCCCCTGCCGGCTCAGCCTTCGACGATGAGCAGGGGCGCGTCTCCCCAGAGCCGATCGAGCGCGTAGAACGCGCGCGTCGCCTCGAGAAACACGTGGACGACGATGTCGCCATAGTCGAGCAGGAGCCAGCCGCTCTCCGCGCTGCCCTCGCTGTGGCGCGGGCGCACGCCCTCGGCGCGCAGGGCGACGCGCACGGCGTCGGTGATCGTGTCGGCCTGCGTCGTCGATCGCGCGCTGCAGACGAGGAAGTAGTCGGCGATCCCCGAGAGTCCCTGCAGGTCGAGCACGGCCACGTCGAGCGCGTTCTTTTCGAGCGCCGCGCGGGCGGCCACCCGGACGGCGGTCTCGGCGTTCGGCGCGCTCATCGATGCTCCGAACGATACAGATGGTGCTCGCGGATATAGCCGACGACGCTGTCGGGCAGCCGGTACGCGAGGCTCCGGCCCTCCCGTGCCCGCCGCCGGATCTCGGAGGCGGAGATGGGCAGCGACGACGCCGCGACGAGCAGCGGCCCCGCGGTCGCGGACCCATCCGCCCCGGCGCGCACCTGAGCAAAGCCGGGCAGCCCGAGCTCGGCCAGCACCTTCTGGGCGGCCGGCGCCTCGGGATCGAAACCCGTGCCGATACGCGGCACGACGACGAGCCGCGCCAGGCGGGCCACGCGCGACGGCTCCTTCCAGGAGAGAAGATCGAGAAAGGTCTCGGACCCGATCACCAAATGGAGCTCTCCGCGCCCGCGGAGCGCCTCGAGGGTATCGACGGTGTAGGACGGCCCCGGTCGCCGGAGCTCGAGGTCGCACACCTCGAAGCGCTCATGCTCGCGCACGGCGAGCGCCGTCATCTCGAAGCGGGCACGGGCGGGAGCCAGGTCGCCACTCCGGCTTGTGGGGGGGCAATGCCGCGGGCACCAGGAGCAGGCGGTCCAGATCCAGCGCCTCGACGATCTCGTCGGCGACGAGCAGATGGCCAAAGTGGATCGGGTTGAAGGAGCCGCCGAACACGCCCACGCGCGGGACTGGGCGGCTACTCACGCAGGTGCCCGTCTCCCCACACGACGAACTTGGTCGTCGTCAGCTCTCGCACGCCGACCGGGCCGCGCGCGTGGAGCTTGGAGGTCGAGATCCCCATCTCGGCGCCCATGCCGAACGCCGAGCCATCCACCAGCCGCGTGGAGGCATTCACGAGCACCGCCGCCGCGTCGACCTGCTGGGTGAATCGCCGCGCGCGGCGGATGTCCCGGGTCACGATGGCCTCGGCGAGGCCGGACCCGTGGCGCCTGATATGGGCGATGGCTTCCTCGAAGGTCGTCACGACCTTCACCGCGAGGACATAGTCGAGGTACTCGGTATCCCAGTCGGCGGCCGTGGCGGGCACGGCGCCCGGCACGAGGATGCGCGCCCGCTCGTCGGCGCGCAGCTCGACCCCGGCCTCGCCGAGGCGCGCCGCCGCCATGGGCAGGAAGGCCGGGGCGACGGCGGCGTGGACGAGCAGCGTCTCCATCGCATTGCACACGCTCACCCGATGGGTCTTGGCATTCAGGACGATGGCAAGCGCCATGTCGAGATCGGCGCCCTCGTCGACGTAGACGTGGCAGAGCCCCTTGTCGTGCTTGAGGACGGGCACCGTCGCGCGTTCCGCGACCAACCGCACGAACTCCTCCCCGCCCCGAGGAATGATGAGGTCGAGGTAGCGATCGAGCGTGAGCATCGCCATGACGGCGGCGCGGTCGGGCGTGTCGACGTACTGGATGGCGTCGGCCGGCAGGCCCGCCTTCTCGACCGCCTTGGCCAGGATGTGCGCGATGATCGTGTTGGACTCGAGCGCCTCGCTGCCTCCACGCAGCAGCACCGCATTGCCGGACTTGAGGCAGAGCCCGGCGGCATCCGCGGTGACATTGGGGCGGGACTCGTAGATGAAGCCGATGACGCCGAGGGGGACGCGAACCCGCGCGATCTCGACGCCGCTCGGTCGCCGCCAGACTTCGACGGTCTCGCCGACGGGGTCGGGCAGCCCCGCCACGTGCCGGAGGCCGACGGCCATCTCCTCGATCCGCGCCTCGGTGAGGGTGAGGCGATCGAGAGAGGCGCGGGTCAGCCCCGCCGACCGCGCCCGGTCGAGATCCGCGCGGTTGGCCTCGAGCACCGCGGGGGTCTTCTCCTCGAGCCCACGCGCCATCTGCTGCAGAGCCTCGTTCTTCGCCCGTGTCGGAGCCAGCGCGAGGGCTGCCGCCGCCTCCTTCGCCGCCCGGGCCTTGGCCTCGACATGCGCCGCGACGTCCATGCTGTCCTCTCCTTCGATGTCCATCAGAGGACGACGAGGTTGTCCCGGTGGACCACCTCGTCCAGTCCCTTGTAGCCCAGTGCCTTTTCGATGTCCGTCGTCTTCGCCCCGCGGATCTTCCTCAGCTCATCCGCGTCGTAGTTGACGAGTCCCCGCGCGAACTCCGGCCCGTCGCCCTCGGCGAGGCCGACGGCCGCGCCCGCCGCGAACTCCCCTTCCACGTCCACGAGCCCGGAGGGCAAGAGGCTCTTGCCCCTTTCAGTTAAGGCCCTCCGCGCCCCGGCGTCAACCATCAGCCGTCCCTGAAGCGGCACGGCGAAGGCGATCCAGCGCTTCCGGGAGGCGAGGCGGTCATCCCTTGGCTGGAAGTACGTCCCGATGTCCTCCCCCTTGAGCAGCCGATCGAGCGTCCCCGCCTCCTTGCCGCTCGCGATCACCATGGGGATCCCCGACGCATTGGCCTTCTGCGCGGCCTCGAGCTTGGTGCTCATCCCCCCGACGGACACGCGGGCCGCCGTGTCGAAGACGAGCCGCTGGATGTCCTCGGTGACGGCCTCCACGGTTTCGAGGCGCCGGGCGGTGGGGTCGCGCCGCGGGTCGCCCGTGTAGAGCCCGTCCACGTCGGTGAGCAGGACCAGGAGGTCGGCGTCGATCAGATGCGCCACGAGGGCGGCGAGATTGTCGTTGTCGCCGACCTTGATCTCGTCCACGGCCACCGTGTCGTTCTCGTTGATGATGGGCAAGACGCCGAAGTCGAGCAGCGCGAGGAGCGTATTGCGCGCGTTGAGGTAGCGCGAGCGATCGCCGATGTCCTCACGCGTGAGCAGGACTTGGCCCACCTGGATCCCGTGGCGCTTGAAGGCCTGCTCGTACTGCCACATCAACGCCGATTGCCCCACGGCGGCGGCCGCCTGCTTCTCCGGGATGGAGCGGGGCCTCGCCGGCAGGCCGAGTCGCGCCATCCCCGTCGCAATGGCGCCGGAGGACACGAGGGCGACCTCGCGCCCGTCCTTGACGAGCGCGGCGAGGTCGGCGGCGAGTGCCGAGATGCGCGGGGCGACCGGCCCCTCGCCGGGCGCGGTGATGAGCCCGCTGCCCACCTTGACCACGATGCGCCGCGCACCGATCAGGGCTCGGCTGCGACCCATCGCTCGCTTGCCAGGTGGCCGGCAATGTCTCGCACCAGCGCCGAGAGCCCGAGGCCGGTCACCGCGGAGATCGCGTGGAAGGACAATCCGCGGACGGCGCAGAAGTCTTCGATGGCGCGCCGTCGCTCCTCCGTCCCGGGCAGCTCGCTCTTGTTCGCGGCGACGATCTGCGGGCGCCATGCTAGGTCATCCGAGTAGGCGGCGAGCTCATCCTGGATGGTCTGCCAGTCCTGGATCGGCTCGCGGCCATTCATCGGGTCGAGATCGACGAGATGGACGAGCAATCGGGTGCGCTCGGTGTGGCGGAGGAAGCGGTGCCCGAGCCCCTTGCCCTGCGCGGCGCCGGCAATGAGCCCGGGCAGGTCGGCGATGACGAAGGTCGAATGCTCGTCCACCCGGACGATGCCCAGCGCGGGCACGAGCGTGGTGAACGGATAGTCCGCGATCTTCGGCGTGGCGGCGGACAGCCGGGACACGAGCGTGGACTTGCCCGCATTGGGAAAGCCCACGACCCCCACGTCGGCCAGGAGCTTGAGCTCGAGGTGGATCCACCGCTCCTCGCCCGCGCGCCCGAGATCGGCGCGGCGCGGGGCGCGGTTGGTCGAGCTGACGAATCGCGCATTGCCCCGGCCGCCGCGAGCGCCCCGGGCGACGAGGAGCCGCTGACCCGGGGTGGTCAGGTCTCCGAGGGGCTCGCCCCTGTCCCGGTCGGAGACGATGGTTCCGAGGGGCACGCGCAGGACGGTGTCGGCACCGCTCTTGCCCTGCTTGTTCGCGCCCTTGCCGTGCTGGCCCCGCTCCGCGGTGTAGTGGCGCCGGTAGTGGAAGTCGAGCAGCGTGGTGATGGATCGATCGGCCTCGAGGACGACGTCACCGCCGGCACCGCCGTCGCCGCCGTCGGGCCCGCCGCGTGGCACGTAGCTCTCGCGCCGGAAGCTGACACACCCGGCACCGCCGTCGCCGCCCTTGACGAACACGTCGATCTCGTCAACGAACATCGAGGGCCCCGACGCGCCGGCGAGGCCGGAAGATCAGGCGGGCTGCTGGGCGACGCTGATGAACTTGTGATCGCCCTTGCGCTCGAAGCGGACGTATCCGTCGGACTTGGCGAACAGCGTGTGGTCCACGCCGAGACCGACATTGGTCCCCGGCCTGAACCGGGTCCCGCGCTGCCGCACGAGGATGCTTCCGGCGGTGACGAATTGGCCGCCGAACCGCTTGACCCCGAGCATCTGGGCATTGGAGTCGCGGCCATTCCTGGAGCTGCCGACACCCTTTTTGTGCGCCATGACCCTAGACCTCGATCCCGGTGATGCGCACGGTGGTCATCGTCTGGCGATGACCGCGATGCCGCCGGTAGTTCTTCCGGCGCTTGAACTTGACGACCAGCACCTTGGCGCCCTTTCGCTCGGCGACCACCTCGCCGGTGACCCGGGCACCGGACAACGCCGTCGGCTCCACCGTCACCTGCCCCTCGTTGTTGAGGAGCAGGACCTTGTCGAACGCGACCGAGCCGCCCTTGGCCACGCCGAGGCGCTCGACCTTGATCACCTGGCCTGGGGCCACTCGATACTGCTTGCCACCCGTCGCGATCACCGCTTCCATGGCCACAGCGCTCTCCTCGAATGAAGTCGACGCGAGCGCCTATGAGACCACACCCCGGCCCGCAGAGTCAAGCGCGAACGCCCCTTAGACGGACGCCCTTGCATTGTTGCGAGGCCTCGCCTGGCTCGCAACTGCCCATGCCGATGCAACTGCCGCTCCGCTTACCGTCGTCTGGAGCCCTGAGACCCGGCTAGGGCGTTCGGAGTAACCGCCGTTCGAGCGCCGGCTTCGCCGGCGCAATCCGGTCTGGGGAGGCTCGGAGGGGGCCGTCGAGGCCCCCTCCGAGTGATCCTAGGCGGGGCGCAGATAGTCGGACAGCCGGTTGCGGAGAAACAGCCGCGAGCGATGCACGCGGGACTTCACCGCGGGCAGGCTGATGTGCAGCGTCTCGGCGATCTCGGGATTCGAGAGCCCCTCGACGTCGTGCAGCAGGAAGGCGGTTCGATAGTCACCCGGCAGATCGTTGATCGCCGTCGTGAGCACCGTGCGCAGCTCGGTTTGCAGCGCCGGCTCCTCCGCGCGGGCCGACCAATCCCTCACCGGCTCGGCGTGGGCCCCCATCTCGTCGAAGGTCGGCAAGAGGTCCTCCCACGAGATCTCCTGCCGCTTGCTTTGACGGCTGCGGAGCTTCTGGTAGGCGGCATTGGCCGTGATGCGGTAGAGCCAGCTCCCGAACGCCGACTCGCCCTTGAACGTGTCGATCTTCCGAGCCGCGGTCCAGAGCGCATCCTGGACGACTTCCTCGGCATCCTGCTCATTGCCGGTGATGCGGATGGCCAGCCGATACACGCGGTCGCCAAAGGTGGTGACGAGGGCCTCGGGCGCGGTGGGATCCTGCCGGCGCAGTGCCGCCACCAGCTCCGCGTCCCGATCGACTCGAGCCGCGCCGGCCGCGGCGCCTTCCTCGGGCTGCTTCATCTCCTCCACGGTCCGGGCGCTCATATCGCCCTCCCCTGCACCAGCTCCGCGGCATGAGGTCCGTCGGAGAGCCGGCTCGTCGTGTACAACGTCAGGTGATGCTTGAGATGCTGCACGCACTGCTCCATCACCGCGATGTCCTTGGTCACCTTGGTCAGCAAGATCGCGCCTTCGAGCGCGGCGACGACAAACTGCGCGAGGCCCGCTGCGTCCGAGTCCGGCCGAAGGCGTCCCGTCGCCTGGCCCCGTTCGAGCGCGTCGGTCAGCCGCGCACGCCAGCGCAGGAAGATCCCCGCCAGCCGCTGGCGGAATCCCTCGTGCACATCGGACAGCTCGGAGGCGAGATTGCCCATCGGACAGCCCCCGACACACTTGCGCTGCCGCTGGTTTTCCAGCAGCCGATCGAGAAAGTCGTGGATCTGCGCGACGGGATCAGCATGGGCATCCGCGAATGCCGGCTCGAGCGTGCGCTCCGCGAAGCCGTGGACGAGTCGGTCGATGATGGCGAAGCCCAGCTCCTCCTTGCTCCTGAAGTAGTAGTAAAAATTGCCTTTGCCGACCCCGCTTTCCCTCAGCACATCGTCGAGCGACGTGCAGTGGTAGCCCCGCAGATAGATGAGCCGGGACGCGGCGTCCAGGATCTGGTCCCGCGTGGCCGCCCCCTTGGCACTCCTCGCCTCGCTCATCGCGCTCTTCGCCTCGGCCATCTGTAGGACCCCGCGCCGTTCCTCTCTATGATCTTTACCAACCGGTTGGTACAAAAAGTATCCCATCGGCTTCGCAGTGCGTCAATAGACCCGGAGGAATGCGGCCTCGCACCGGCGCTGGTCGGTGCGCCAGGTCAGTCCAGTACCAGGAGCTTGAGGAGATCGGCGGTCAGGTCGTAGAGCTGGGCACAGCCCGCTTCGCCCCCGATCAACCCCTGGATGCCCCGGCGAAGCGCTCGGTCGGCCGGCTGCCCGATCAGCGCGGCGATCTTCGCCTGCGGCTCGTTGCAGATGCCGAGATAGGGCAACCGGGACGTGACCGAGTCCGCGGCCGCGATGCGGCCCGAGTCGAGGTCGATCTCGTAGTGGACGTCGAAGCCATGAACGTTGTCGTGCAGGGAGTGAAACAGGTGAAGGCGGCGCCCCGTCCGGACCAGACGCGACAGCCTCCTCCGGACGAAGATCTTCCGAGCACCGGGCGGCGGCGTGTACAGCTCGAGCGTCGCCGAAGCGGTCACCGAGCGGCTGCTGAGGAGCGCCCGCCCGGCGGCGCTGTAAGTGAAGCACGAGTTGGGGAGGTCTTCCCAGCTCGCGGTGTCGAGCTCCCAGCACCGTCGCGCGTCGCCATGAGCGAACCCCGCGGTCATGGCCGCGGGCACCTTCGCGGTCTGGCGAGCCAGCCGGGCGATCTCGACGCCGGCATCGACGAAGAGACCGGCGCCGGCGCGCGGCCCGCACAGGTCGGCCAGCCGCCGCGTGAACCCCGCGACCATCCGAGCCCCGCTGAGACCGGAAAAGTCCGCGGCGATCGCGGGATCGGCGTCGCCCCGGACGATCCGCGCGCGCGCCTGGCGCACCTCGTAGCCCGGCGACGCCGTGCACACGGCACTCACCTCGACGGTGTGGTCCGGATCGGTCAGCCGCACGGTATGGGTGAAGGCATCCTCGTGGGTATTGTCCACCCACCCCTCGATCGCGCGCTCGTAGCGATCGCGCCCCTCGAGATACGGAGAGGCGATCACTTGGAGGCGGGCAGGTACCTCCCGGGGTCGGCGTCGAACTTGGTCTTGCAGCCGATCGCACAGAAGTAGATCACCTCGCCCTTGTAGCTCGACTGCGCCGCGGCCCTCTTCGGGTCGACATCCATGTGGCAAACCGGATCCTTCGCCATCGCCTATCCTCCTCTGGGTGAAGTCATCGCTTGTCGAGCGTAGGCCGTCGTCTCCGTACCGATCATCGCACGCCTCGCTCGAATCGGGGACCGGGCCGGCGCGTCGTCAACATCCACACGATCACGTATCCGGCGGCCCCCGCGGCCAGGTGCTTGAGCGTGTGACCGCTCACCACCGAGCCCATCGCGAGAATGGGCCCGTCGAGCAACTCGAACACCTTGGCCAATCCGTACACCGCGAGCGTCGTCAGAACGGCACCGCCCAGGGTGTACCGGGGCCCGAACAGATACAGCATGAGCGGCACCGCCACGAGGGGATAGAATTGCACCAGCGCATAGGGCCGCAGGTCGCCGTGCCCCCGCACCTCGCCGCCATGCCACCACAGCACGCTCCCGAGGCCGGCCATGACCAGGGGCGCCAGCAAGGCCATGCCGGCGCGCACCCCGATCCGCTCCGCGATGACCGCGGCGAAGAGGCCCATCAGTGCCGCCGCCAGGGGCAGCCGGTCCCACACGAGGCGCTGGTTGTTCGGCTCCAGGTGGTAGTAGGCGGAGCCGAAGCCGGTCAGCAGAAGACCCGCGAAGAAGACCATCCACGGCCATCGCTCGCGCCCGTCGATGAAGCGGGCCGTTCCCCCGCCGCCGGGCCGGACGGCCCAGGCGCCGAGGGCGCCGACGAGCACGAACGGCACATTGGAAATCACATTGAGCGCGTTCGGAATACCGAAGAACGCGCGAGCGTCGGCCAGGCGGTGATACGCCGGGTCCTGGGGGATCGGCGGGGCCATGACCGCCGCCATCACGGCGGCGCCGAGCAGCCCGAGCACGATCGCCACGCGTCGCGCGCGAGACATGGCTGTCAGCGAAGGTCGGGAAAGAGCGACGCCTGAGCGGCCGCGGCGGGGCGGACCGGCTTGGCCCGCGCCGGGCGCGCGGCAGGGCCCTTGACGCCGCGCGCGGGCTTGGCGCGCTCGCGCCGGGTCTTGACCCAGCCCTTCTGACGGGCAATCTTCTCGCCCTGCTTGATCACCGTCATGTCGATGAGGCGCGCCAGCGGGTGGCCGAGCAGATCGAGGTATCTCTCCCAGTAGCGCGGCGACAAGGCCCAGAGCTTCATCTGCTCGATCGCCAGCGTGAGCGCGACGCGGTCGCCCTTGCGGGCGGCGAGCTTGAGCTCGGTCAGGATGGCGGCGCGGCTCAGGCGAGAGGACCGCGTCACGTCGACCGCTACTTGAACGTCACGTCGTACTGCTCGCGATGATAGGACGGCACCGCCTGGACGACGATCTTCCGCCCGATCATGGCCTGGAATCGGTCGACGGCGTCCCGCCGGTCCATTTCCAGATGATGCGCCGTCTCCGGGTGCACGCGCACGACCACCTCCGTGCCCGCCGCGTCGCGCACACCGGCCTGCATCTTGCGGAGGATCTCCGCGGCGATCGCGGCATCCGACTTGATCATCCCGCTGCCCTTGCACGCCGGGCAGGGGGCGCAGTACAGGGACTGCAGGCTCTGCCGCACGCGCTTTCGCGTCATCTCGACGAGCCCGAGCTCGGAGATCTCGAGCACGTTGGTGCGCGCCTTGTCGTCGGCGAGGGCCTTCAAGAGCGCCTTGAACACCTGGTCGCGGTGATCCAGCCGGTCCATGTCGATGAAGTCGATGATGATGATCCCGCCGAGATCCCGCAGGCGGATCTGGCGCACCACCTCGCCGACGGCCTCCAGGTTGATCTTCAGCACGGTCTCCTCGAAGTCGCGCTTGCCCACGTACTTGCCGGTGTTGACGTCGATGGCGACGAGCGCCTCCGTGTGGTCGATGACGATGTAGCCGCCCGACTTGAGCCACACCCGCCGGCGCAAGGCCTTCTCGATCTCCTTCTCGATGCCCGTCGCCTCGAAGATCGGCTCGTCCTTGTCCCAGAGCTTGACGCGGCCGGCGAGCTGAGGCACGTAGGTCGAGGCAAACTGCACACACTTGGCGTGCGCCTCCGGGCTGTCGACGAGGAACTCGTCGATCTGGGGCGAGAAGAGGTCCCGCACCACCCGGAACGTGAGATCCATCTCCTCGTGCAGGAGCGATGGCGCCGGCGCGCGCTCGAAGCGCTCCTGGACCTGGCTCCACAGGCGCGCGAGGAACTGGATGTCGGAGGCCAGGTCCTCCTCGCCCTTGCCCTCGGCGACCGTGCGGACGATGAATCCGCCGGTGGGCGGGCGCAGGCCCTTGACGATGTCGCGGAGGCGCTCTCGCTCCTCGTCGTCGTGGATGCGGCGCGAGACGCCGACATGGCGGGACTGCGGCATGTAGACGATGGAGCGGCCGGGAATCGACACGAAGGACGTGACGCGCGCCCCCTTGGTCCCGAGCGACTCCTTGGAGACCTGGACGAGGACCTCCTGACCGCGCCGCAGAAGCTCCTCGATCGGCGGAGCGGGCGCGTGCACGCGCGGCTCGGACTCCGCCTCCCCGACGTCGAGATCGGCGGCATCCTCTTCCTCGTCGGGCGCGAGGTCAGCGCCCTCCTCCTCCCCCCGCTTGGCCGTGTAGTCGCCGGCGTAGAGAAACGCGTCCTTCGCGAGCCCGATGTCGACGAACGCCGCCTGCATCCCCGGCAGCACGTTCGTGACGACACCCTTGTAGATGCTCCCGACGATGGAGCGCCGCCCCTCGCGCTCGACGTACAGCTCGGTGAGCACGTTGCCGTCCTGCACGGCGACGCGCGTTTCGATGAGACCGGCGTTGACGACGATCCGCTTTCCCACGTGGAACCTCGATCCCGGGCGCGGCAAGGGCCCGGCGGCAATCCTGCGTTTAGTAGAACTGCCGCATTCGGATCGAGAGCAGGAGCCCCAGCCCCATCAGCGACACCACCATGGAGGACCCGCCGTAACTCATCAGCGGCAGGGGAATCCCCACGACGGGCAAGAGACCCGTCACCATCCCCAGGTTGACCAGGGTTTGGGTGGCGAAGACCGCGGTCACCCCGAGGGCAAGAATCCGCCCCCGGGGCTCCCGTGCGCTGGCGGCGATCTCGAACCCCCGGAGCACCAGGAGTCCGTACGCCGCGATCAGCACGAGGCAACCGATGAACCCCCACATCTCGGCGAATACGGCAAAAATGAAGTCAGTGTGGCGCTCGGGGAGAAAGGCGAGGCGGCTCTGCGTCGCGCCGCTCGGACCTTTCCCGAAGAGCTGCCCTGAACCGATGGCGATCTTGGCCTGAATCACGTTGTAGGCCGTCCCGAGCGGGTCCCGAAACGGGTCCAGATAGACGAGCAGTCGGTCCCGCTGATACGGCTTGAGCACGAGCCAGAACAGCGGCAGCGCGGACACTCCCGCGAGCGCGAGCATGCCGAGGACGCGCAGGCGCACGCCGATGCCGACGAGGATGGCGATGGCGACGGGAACGAGCACGAGCGCGGTCCCCAGGTCCGGCTGCCGGACGACGAGGACGAACGGCACCGCCAGGATGGCGAACGTCACGAGCACGCCGCCCCGCGAGGACGACGGCGTCCGCCACGTGGTCAGCGCCCACGCCAGCACCAGCACGAAGATGAGCTTGAAGAGCTCCGATGGCTGGAAGGTGAGCGGGCCGAGGTGGATCCAGCGGCGGGCACCCGAGACCGTGCGCCCGAGGATGAACACCGTCAGGAGCAGGGCCACGCCCATCACGTAGAAGGCGGGCGCCGCCCGCACGAGGTGCCGGTAGTCCACGCTGACCATGACGAGCATGGCGACGAGCCCGACGCCGACCCACGAGAGCTGGCGCCAGGCGAGCGCGCCGCCCCCCCGGCCGGGCGCGAGCGACCACAGGGAGAGCACCGAGAGCGCGATGATGAATGCGGCGGCGGCCACCAGGAGCCAGTCCACGTTCAGAAGGAGCCGGCGGTCGAATCGGAGCATCAGGAGCCCTCGCCGAGCCTCACCATCGCGACCTTGTCGAGGAATAGCGCCTGGTAGATCTGGCGCGCGATCGGGGCCGCCACCTGTCCGCCCTTGCCCCCGCGCTCGACGAGGACGACGACGACGACCTGGGGATCATCGGCGGGCGCGAAGGACGCGAACCAGGCGTGGTCCTGTCCCTTGGAGGAATCGCTCTTGGCGACGCTCTGGGCCGTCCCCGTCTTGCCGGCCACGAGGACGCCGGGAATCCGCGCGGCGGCGCCGGTGCCACCCTCGTTGACGGCGCCCGTGAGCGCGTGGCGCAGAAAGGCCCAGACCGCGGGCGACAGGTCGACCTGCCCCGTCATCTTGCTCGACGACTCGTACGCGATCGTGCCGTCCGCGCGCTCGACGCGCTGGACCAGGCGCGGCTTCCAGAGCACCCCCCCGTTGGCGACGGCCGCCATCATCCGCGCGATCTGCAGCGGGGTCACCAGCAGGCGGCCCTGTCCGATCGAGATGTTCACGGTGTCGCCCGCCTGCCAGCCGCGGGCCTGCCGCCCGCGCGCCGGGCCAACCGTCGGGACGAGCCCGGGCTTTTCGCCGCCGAGATCAGCGCCCGGCGGCGCGCCCAGCCCGAAGGCGCGCGCGTAGCGCGTGATGGCCTCCGGGCCCACCTTGAGCCCGCCTTGGTAGAAGAAGATATTGCAGGACTGGATGAGGGCCGAGCGCAGGTTCACGTGGCCATGCCCTCCCTGCTTCCAGTCCTTGAAGGTCCAACCGCCCATGTGGAACTCGCCGTTGCAGTACGTGCGGTCCATGGGCGCGAGCGAGCCCTCCTGCAGGCCAGCGGCCGCCACGACCACCTTGAAGACGGACCCGGGAGCGTACTGGCTCGCCAGCGCGCGGTTCATGAGCGGCGTCATGGGATCGCGCACGAGCTGGAGCCACTCGTCACGGCCGAGGGTGCCGGTGAACCGGTCGAGCGGAAAGGCCGGGCTCGAGGTCATCGCCAGCACGTCGCCGTCGCGCGGATCCATCACGACCACCGCCCCGGCATGCCCGGCCATCGCGCGCTCGGCCACCTCCTGAATGCGCCGGTCGACCGTGGTGATGACCTGGGCGCCCGGGTCGGGCTCCTCGCGGCGCATGACTTTCATTTGCCGGCCGAGGGCATCCACCTCGATGCGCTCGCCGCCGTCTCGGCCGCGCAGATGCTCGTCGAGCAAGCGCTCGAGCCCCGATTGCCCGATCATGTCGCCCCGCCGGTACCGCCCCTGCTTCATCTGCTCGTCGTTCACTTCGCGGACGTAGCCGAGGAGATGGGCGGCGAAGGTACTCGTCGGATACACCCGCTGGGGCTCGACTTCGACGACCACCCCCGGCAACTCGAGCCGGCGCTCCCCGAGCTTGGTGACCTCCTCGAGCGAGAGCCCGCGGCGCACGCGCTGGGGACGGATGGAGTCGGGCGGCACCTTGTCGACCGCCTCCTGCAATTCCGCCAGCGGGATCTTGAGCAGGACGGACACCCGCGCGAGGACCGTGTCGCGATCCTCGAGCTCCCGGGGAATGAGTGAGAGCGTGAAGGCCGGCCGGTTGTCGACCAGAGGCTGCCCGTTTCGGTCGAAGAGAATGCCGCGAGGGGCCGCCACCGGGCGGATGCGGATTCGATTCTTGTCCGACATTTCCTGCAGCCGCCCGCCCTCGAGCGTCTGCAGATACCAGAGCTGTCCGAGCAGGCCGACGAAGCCCACGATGGCGAGCACGGTCACGGCCAGCACCCGGCGGCGCCAGCTATCGCCCCGATCGACGGGCCCTGACCCTACACCCATCCGTGCTTCCGGGCGGCCTCGACGCCTTCGGCGAACAGCACACAGGCCGCGCCCACGAAGCCGTTGTACAGCGCCTGAGGCAGGACGACGTGCATCATGAGGCCGCCGAGAGAGACCGGGTAGTGGAAGAACTGCAGGAGAAAGAATCGCGTGAGGCCCTCGGCCACCGTGAGCAGGACGAGTCCCGGCACCTGGACGAGCGGGCTCGCGACCCAGAACCGGCCCACGAGCAGCCCCATGGCGAACCCCGCCAGGGCCTTCGTGAGGGCCTGGACCCCGATCAGTCCCCCGCCCGCCACGTCCTGGAGGAAGCCGGCGAAGAAGCCCACGACGCAGCCGACCTCGGGCCCCCGGCGCAGGGCCACGAGCACGGTCAGGATCAGCGGCACGTCAGGCGCGATGCCCCCGATGCTCAGGGTCGGCACCACGCTCGACTGCGCGACGCTGCCGCCGACCGTGCTCAGGAGGAGCAGGAACCGCATGCCTATCCGTCCACCCTGAACAGGGCGGCGATGTCCTGGGTCGTCTGACCCGTCAGCAGCAGCACTTCCTCCACGCGCGGAAAGTCCGCCGCCGGAGCGACGACGGCGAAGTGAAAGAGCGCCGAGCCCTTGTCCTCGATGGCCACGACACGCCCCACGGGCAGCCCCTTCGGGAACAAGCTGCCCAGTCCGGAGGTCACGATGAGGTCTCCCGGGGCGACCTGGGCGCCGTCGCGCGCCATGAACTTGAAGCGAACGACGCCTCCGGCATCCCCCTCGACGAGCCCCGGAGTGCGGGTGCGCTGGACGACGGCGCCGACCGTGGATGCCGGGTCATTGATGAGCTGCACCACCGAGGCGCCCGGGCGCACCTGCACCACGCGGCCGACCAGTCCCTCGGGCACGATCACCGGGGTCTGCTGGGCCACCCCGCTGCCGCGGCCCCGATTCACGGTGATGGCACGCACCCAGCCACCAGACTCGCGACCGACGACCTCGCCGGCCAGGGCCGACAGCGGCAGACGCTCGCGCAGCTCGAGAAGGCGCCGCAGTCGGGCGTTTTCCTGCTCGGTCTCCGCGCGCTGGAGCCCCTGCACCCGCAGACCCTCGGCCTCGGCGCGCAGCGCCGCATTCTCACTTCGCACCCCTTTCCAGTCCGTGTAGGTCGTCCAGATCCCGACAGCGCCGCGATGGATCTTGACGAGCAGGCCCTGGACGGGCGTCATGAGGGCGGCCACGGCGTCGCCGCCCCGCCCGTGCCACCGCCGCGAGTCTGAACGGTCAGGAGCAAGAGCGAGGCGAGAAACACCGAGACGAGCAGTCCGTACCTGCGCGATCTCACCGGCGCGTTGCCCTTCGCGGTGACGACTCCCGTGGCCGATAGGGCGAAGGGCGCCCTAGGCGGGAATCGCGACCTTCTTCAAGAGATCCAGTTCGTCCAGCACCTCGCCGGTACCGAGGGCGACGCAGGAGAGCGGATCGTCGGCCACGGTGATGGGAAGGTCGGTCTCCTGGCGGAGGAGCAGGTCGAGCCCGCGCAACAACGCCCCGCCGCCCGTGAGGACGATGCCCTTGTCCACGATGTCCGCCGCCAGCTCTGGCGGCGTCCGCTCCAGACACGTGCGCACCGCGTCCACGATGGCCATGACTGGCTCCCGCAGGGCTTCCCGGATCTCCTCGTCGGTGACGACGATGGTCTTGGGGATCCCGTCGATCAGGTCGCGTCCCTTGACCTCCATGGTCAGGCGCTCGCCCCCCACGGGATAGGCCGACCCCAGCTTGATCTTGATCTCCTCCGCTCGCCGCTCTCCCACCAGGAGATTGTAGTGCTTGCGGATGTACTGGACGATGGCCTCGTCCATCTCGTCACCGGCGATGCGGACGGACTTGGAGTACACGATCCCGCTGAGAGAGATCACCGCAACCTCGGTGGTCCCGCCCCCCACGTCCACGATCATATTGCCGCCCGGTTCCTGAATCGGTAGTCCGGCACCGATGGCCGCGGCCATCGGCTCTTCGATCAAATAGACCTCGCGGGCTCCCGCCTGCACGGCGGAGTCGCGGACGGCCCGCTTTTCCACCTGGGTGATGCCGGACGGCACCCCGATCACGATGCGTGGATGCACGAGGGTCCGCCGCCGGTGCACCTTGTTGATGAAGTGGTGCAGCATCTTCTCGGTGACGTCGAAGTCCGCGATGACGCCGTCCTTGAGCGGCCGGATGGCCGTGATATTGCCGGGCGTCCGGCCCAGCATGGCCTTCGCCTCGTGGCCGACGGCCAGCACCGAATGGTCGGTCAGATGAATGGCGACAATGGACGGCTCGTTCATCACGATGCCCTCGCCGCGCACGTACACGAGGGTATTGGCCGTCCCGAGATCGATGGCGAGATCGTTCGAGAACAGTCCGGCGAGGATACTGATCAGCATGCGCTCACCCGTATGCCGGCATTTCTGGGAACTGCGGCAGAAGCGTGAGGCGAAGTGTAGCACCCACGGCGGCGAGAGACAAGAAAACCATCAGGCTTTTCCGCAACATGCGCGTCAGGTCGGCATGGTGGACGACCCGCACGGCCGAAGGCGAAAAACGAGCCGTATTCCGGCCAGTTAGCTCTGAGGTCGGGGCGGCCGGCGCACTGGGCACCAGCCGCCGGGCCAGATTTGCTTGACACGGCCCGGAGTCCCGCATAGACTCCCCCCTGGCCGCGGGGGCCGACAGTCGTTGAATACGCAAGGAAACCGTCGATCCGAAACCATCGCCGCGAGGACCTCAAGGTCCCGCGGCGTTTTTCTTTGTCCTTCACTCCCGAAGGACGCCCCCGCCATGGTGGCGGGGCATCACTGAGGCGCAGGCCTCAAAAGAAAGAGGTCGATACAGATGGCTCAGGGCAGCGTGAAGTGGTTCAACGATGCGAAGGGGTACGGCTTCATTTCCCAGGAAAATGGCGAGGACGTGTTCGTGCATTTCAGCGCCATCCAGGCTCAGGGCTTCAAGAGCCTGGCGGAGGGCGACCGGGTCGAGTTCGAGGTCACCAAGGGGCCCAAGGGGCTCCAAGCCGCCAACGTCCGCAAGGCGTAGGCAGCCGACCTATCAGCGGCCGGGTCCCGGTTCCGCCGGGACCCGGCTTGACACCGGCTCGAGTGCCAGCGGTCACGCGCCGCGAGGACATCCGTCCTCGGCGGCGCGTTTTTGTTTTCCCGCATCGCGGGAACCCCCGCCAGCCGGGCAAAAAAATAGCCCCGACGGTGCCTGCGGCAGCTTCTGCCGTGCCGCCCCGCTGGTGAGAAGGGCGGGACCGTCGGGGCCGGTGGTTCCTGGACCCTCCAGGGCCACCTACGACTGCGTGTGTCTGGGCCTAGGAGGTGACCACCTCACAGCTCACCGTAGGGGTACACATCGGCTGGATCACCTCCCTTTCTCGGCGCGGCCCGAAAAGCGGCCCAGAAACCCGCAACCTTGGATCGGACGCCGACTCCCGACCCGAGGCTCGGTCACGTTGTCTCCGGCGGAATTGCCGGAGAGAACGCCCAGAGAGCCTGTGTGCGCTCTGACCGATTTGCGATCATGCTACTACAGAGATCCGGCTGAGCAAAGCAAGATGATTCTCACTTCACGGTGATCCGGCCGGCATTCTTCTCGACCACGCCCTTGGCGGCCAGCCCGTCGACCTTGGCGAGATCCTGCGGCCGCTTGAACGGGCCATTGGCCTGGCGGTAGGCGATGATCTTCTGCGCCGCCCCGGCGCCAATACCGTCGAGCTTCATCAGATCCGCCTTCGACGCGGCATTGATGTTGACCTTGACATCACCCTTGGCATCCGGCGCTTCGCCCTTGGCCTCCGCTCGCTGATTCGCCTTCGTCGGCTTGTCCTCTGCTGCCATCGCCGCGCCGCCACAGAGACACCCTGCCCCCAACACCGCTATGCCGATCCATCGCATCGCCTGCATGTCGCTCGTCCTCCTTCGTGAGAGTGGAGCCTCCGTGAGAGATTGGAGCTTCGATGAGGACGATTTCACCGCGCCGACGCTCCCGGCACAATGCCCACAGTTGGAGACAGTGCCCTGTATTCGCGAAGATACGACGGCGCCCGCGAATGGGGCGCTCGTCAGCAGCCAAGCCGGTGCTTCGTCAGTCGGCCTCGGAGGGCGCGCGCGCGGTGAGGTAGGCGTCCCACTCCCACGGCAGCAGCGATTGCTTCTTCGAGTTGCAGTCCTTGCAGGATGCGACCATGTTCCCCCGCACGGACCGGCCGCCGCGAATGAGGGGAACGACGTGATCGAGCGTCAATGCCCGGATTCCCACGGCGCGGCGGCAATAGTGGCAGATCCCTGCGGCGATGCGCCGCTTCCACCAGGCGCTCTGCCGCAGCTCGCGGGCGCGCGCTTTCTCGCGCCGCAGGTCGGCGTCATCGGCCTCGGGGATGAAGCGGCCGGAGTCCGTCACGCGTCCTCCTTCACCGAGGTGAGTTGCAGCGAGAGAGACTCCCATTCCTTCATGAGCCGCGCGACGCGCTCCTCCGTCTCCTTGCGCGTCTGGGCAATCTCACGAGCGCGGCGGCTGTCGCGATAGAGCTCCGGATCTGCGAGGGCGAGGCCCGTGTCCTCGAGACGCGCTTCGAGGTCGTGAATCTGCGTTTCGACCGTGCGCAGGCGGGCCTCGATCGCCTTGACCTCGCGACCGATCTCCTTGCGCTCGCGCCGATCACCGCGAGGCGCCGCCGGGCTCGAGCCGAGCCGCGCGGGGGCCGGCGGCGGGGCGGGGGCCGGCGGCGCGGATGAACCCGCCGGCGGCGGGGCGGCGGCCTCGGCTTTGTGCGCCAGGTAGTCGTCGTAGCTGCCGAGGTACGTCGTGAGCGCGCCGTCGTCGACTTCCACCACCTGCGTCGCGATCCGGTTGATGAAGTAGCGGTCGTGGGAGATGAACACGATGGTGCCGGTGAAGGTCGACAGCGCCTCCTCGAGCACTTCCTTCGAGGCGAGGTCGAGGTGGTTGGTCGGCTCGTCCATGCACAGGAGCGCGGCGGGACGGACGAGCATCTTGGCGAGCGCCACCCGCGCCTTCTCGCCGCCCGACAGCACGGAGATCCGCTTGTCGACCGTGTCGCCGCTGAAGAGAAAGGAGCCGAGGATATTGCGCAGGCGCCCGATGGTCGAGTCGGGATCCGCCTGCTCCAGCTCTTCGAACACCGTCCGGCTCGGATCGAGCGCGTCGAGCTGGTGCTGCGCGTAGTAGTGCACCTCGACGTGGGTGCCGAGGGCCCGCTCGCCGCTGTCGAAGGGCAGGGCGCCCGCCAGGACCTTGAGCAGCGTGGACTTCCCCGCCCCGTTCACCCCGACGAGCGCCACGCGCTCGCCGCGCTCGACGGCGAAGTCCGCGCCCCGGTACACGACCTTGTCTCCATAGGCCTTGTGGATGTCGGTGAGGCGGGCGACCATCCGCCCCGTGCGCGGGGGCTGGGGAAACTTGAAATGGATCCGCCGAGCGCCCGCGTCGACCTCGATCCGATCCACCTTGTCGAGCATCTTGATCCGGCTCTGGACCTGGCGCGCCTTCGTCGCCTGATAGCGGAAGCGGTCGATGAAGCGCTCGATCTCGGCCACGCGCTTGGCCTGGTTGCGCGCGCGCGCCTCGAGGAGCGCGTGCCGGGCCTCGCGCTCGACGAGGAAATGATCGTAGTCGCCGGGGTAGACGGCGACGGTGCCCCCGACCAGGTCGGCGATCGCCGTCACCATGCGGTTCAAGAAGTACCGGTCGTGGGAGACGAGCACCACGGTGCCGTCGTAGGAGGCGAGAAAGCTCTCCAGCCACCCGAGGGACTCGAGATCCAGGTGATTGGTCGGCTCGTCGAGCAGCAGGAGGTCCGGGCGGAGCAGGAGCAGGCGTGCCAGCGCCGCCCGCATGCGCCATCCGCCGGAGAACTGCGCGAGCGGACGATGGGCCTCCTCCGGCTTGAACCCGAGCCCGCTGAGGATCACCTTGGCCTGGGCCTCGAGGCGATACCCGCCCAGGGCTTCGAAGCGGTGCTGGACCTCGCCATACCGGTCGAGCAGGGCCGGGTCGGCCTCGGGACCGGGCCATGTCGGCGGCAAGCCGCTCGAGCTGGGCCTCGAGGCGCCAGACCTCGTCGAAGCCCGACAGCGCCTCCGCCAGCACGGTCGGCGCCTCACTGCTCGCGACATCCTGCGCCAGATAGCCCACGCTCACGCCGCTGTCGGTGTGCACGCGCCCGGCGTCCGGCTCCTCCACCCCGGCGAGAATGCGGCAGAGCGTGGTCTTGCCCGCGCCGTTCGGACCGACGAGGCCGATGCGCTCGCCCCGCCCGATCCGCCACGAGCAGTCGGTGAGGAGCGTCTGGCCCCCGTATCCCTTCGAGACGGTCTCTAGTGCGATCACAGCGGCCGCCTACCCCATGGTCTGCACGCGCTCGGGGAGGATCTTGTAGGTGACCCGCACCTCTCCGGGCTTGCGGTTGCCATACCTGTCCTGGCCGGTGTACTTCTTCGCGAGCGCGTCGATGTGCGCATCGGCGCCTGTCTCGGTGACCTCCGCGATCCGCCCTCGGACCTGGACATAGCGATAGGGATTGTCCGGATCCATGATGGCGAGCGCCACCTTCGGATTCTGCGCGAGGTTCTTCTCCTTCACCCGCCCTCGCGCGGTATTGAACCGGATGTGGGTCCCATCGAAGTCGAACCAGACGGGCGTCACTTGAGGGGCGCCATCGGCATTGACGGTGGCGAGCACGGCGAAGGCCTTCTTCTGCAAGAGATCCTTGAACGACTCGGGAAATGCGGGCATCAGGGTGCTCCTTTTCGATGACGTCAGGCGGTGACATCCCCCGGAGCCGCGGTCGCGTCGGGCGAGGGCGGGCCGGGGTCGGTGAGCGCGCGGGCCCGCGCTTCGGCGAGGCCGCGCAGGGCGAGGAGAAGACGCACGAGGCATTGCTGGACGAGCTGCGCGTCCTGGGCGGTGGGGTCGGCCATCCACTGGCGCGCCCACTCCCGCTTCTCCGCCTGGAAGCCGAGCGTGGGCGACAGCGCCTGGAGGCGGAGGAGCAGATCGTCGGCGGGCAGGCCGGCCGCGCGCAGCCGCGCGACCACCGCGCCGCGCACGGCGGCGTTCCAGATCCCCGTGAGCGCCTCGAGCAGCGCCGCGTAGCACGTCGCGTCCGGCTTCTGTCTGAGATGCTCGACGACCGCGGCGAGCAATGGATGGACGCCGGGGTTGCCCTCTTCGTCCACGCCGGCGAGCCCGGCGAACAGGGGGTCGCGGGCGAGGTCGGGCATGCGCTCGAGCAGCTCCACCAGCTCGGCGATGGGGACCGCCGGCAGTCTCGCGAGCCGATCGAGCAGAGGCGCGTCGGAGGCCACGAGGAATCTCAGTGACCGCCGGTGCAACCGGCGCACCGGCACAGCGCGCGCAGATCGGCATAGGGATAGAGGCTCTCATGCCCATCCGTCCAGGTGACGCGCAGGCCCTCGGTCAGCTTCTTGATGTCACGCGGCCAGCCCATCGCCTCCGTCAGCGCGGCACTCGGCTCGTGACCGCCGGCAGGGTCGTCCCGGCGCAGCCGATCGAACGGATAGATGCTCGAGTGGCTGTCCCCCCAGGTCACTCCAAGCGCATAGCGGCCGACCAGATGGACGTCCTTCGGCTCGTTCGGGTTGGGCTGCCCGAGGATGGGCAAGCGGAGCCCCTTGATGGTCATGCGCCGCCCCCGGTGCTCGGCGCGGCGAGCCGCTGCCCCGCCAGGAGATAGTGGATCGCCATGTTCTGGTGCTCTCCCCATCTGGACGCGCGCCGGCGGATGGCGGGCTCGGACAGCGCGCGTCCCCGATTGTAGAAGTGCTCGAACGCCCGGCGCACGGCGAGATCGCCGGCGGGACAGACGTCGCCACGGCCGAGGCCCCGCGCGAGAAACCACTCCGCCGTCCAGCGGCCGAAGCCCCGCACCCTCGTCAGCGTCTCGATGACCTCTTCGTTTTAGCGCCCGCCGAGGGCGTCCAGATCGAGCCGGCTCGCCGTCACCTCCTGTGCCAATCCGATGATGTACTCCGCCTTTGCGGACGGTGAACTGCATGGCGCGCAGCTCCTCCACCGCCGCCTGCGCGAGCGCCGCGGGCTCCGGGAACGCGTAGACCGTCGCGCCGGCGACCTCGACCGGCACGCCGAAGCGCCGCACGAGCCGAGCTCGGACCGTGAAGGCGAAGGCCAGATTGACCTGCTGGGCGCACACCGAGCCCACCAGCATCTCGAAGGGCCGGGGTGAGAGCGTGGGCCGCAGCCCGCGAAGCCGCCGGATCAACCCGGTCAAGACGGGGTCGGCGGCCGCGGCGCGATAAAACGCCATCACGTCCAGATCGAGCCCGAAGACGTGCCGTGCTTCGGCGACGGCGGCATCCACCACGCGGCGACTGCGTGTCCCCGGGACCGCGATCGTGAGCTGCGCCCGGTCGGCGTCATCCGTCCAAGCTCAGGTCATACCCATGCCAGCGCCCATCCACCTGAAGGGCTCGGCGAAATCGTCCGTCCTCGAGCCGGTTGACGGGATCTTCGCCCCAGCGGCGGTACCGGGAGAGCGTCGACGCGACGTCGAGGGGGCCAGGGGCGGAGAGACTGACGTTCATCGCGAAGCTAGAGTGTAGCAGGTTCCGGTCAGAGGGCATCCGCGGCGTTGCCGATCTCGCGATCGGCGGCAGCCGCACACCGGCCCGCGCTTGCCCGCTTCTCGCGCCCGTCGGGTATGGTGGGGGCCGCCGACCGAGCGCACTGTCCCAGGGAGGGGCTCATGAGCGACGCCGTTCTCGCCGACCGGTCCTACGGAGTTCTGACGCTCACCCTCAACCGTCCCGAGGCGCTGAACGCGCTCACCGTGGACGCGATGAACCGGCTCGCCGATCGGCTCGAGGATGCCGCCGCCGATTCCTCGGTGCGGGCGGTCGTCATCACGGGGGCGGGAAGCGCGTTCTCCGCGGGCGGTGACATCGCCTTTCTCCAGGAGATCCCCACCATGGCACCGGACCGGATCAAGGACATCGTCTACGGCGCCTTCCAGCGCGTCCCCCGCGCCATCCGCGCGATGGACAAACCGGTGATCGCCGCGGTCAACGGTCCCGCCGTCGGAGCCGGCTGCGAGATCGCCGTCGCGTGCGACTTCCGCATCGCCTCGGACAAGGCTCGCTTCGGCGAGGTGTGGATCAGCATCGGCTGCGTGCCCGCGCTCGGCGGGATGTTCCTGCTGCCCCGCATCGTCGGCCTCGCCAAGGCCACCGAGCTCGTTCTGACCGGAGAGATCATCGACGCCCGGGAAGCCCTGCGCATCGGGCTCGTCAACAAGGTCGTCATGCCGCCGGACCTGGCCACCGCGGCGGAGGAGCTCGCGCTGCGCCTGGCTCATGGCCCCGCCGGCGCCATCGCCGCGGCCAAGGCCGCGCTCAACCGAGGACTCTCGGGGACCTTCGCGGGAGAGATGGCCGCGACCCTCGACCAGCAGCTCGCGTGCTTTCGCACCGAGGATTTCGCGGAGGGCGTGCGCGCGCTCGCGGAGCGCCGAGCCCCACGCTTCACTGCTTGAGGTGAAACGGCACGTCGACGACGACCACCCCCTTGCGGAACAGCAGCGCGCCCTTGATCAGGAGCGCCGTCTGGTTGTGCAGCAGGTGCTGCCACCAGCGGGCGGGGACGAACTCGGGGATCACGATCGTCACGACGTGGTTCGGGCCGAGCGCGAGCAGGTGGTTGACGTAGTCGAGGAAGGGCGCGAGCAGCGACCGGTACGGCGAGGTCAGGACGACGAGCGGGATGCCGAGCCCGTACTTGCCCCACTTCTCCTCGAGCCGCGCCGTCCGATCGGGGTCGAGCTCGACGTAGACGGCCTTGACGGACAGCGATAGCGCCTGGGCATAGCGCAGGGCCGCGGCCACGCCCTTGTGCAGGTCGCCGACGAGCACGAGGACGGTGTGCTCGATCGGCGGCGGCCCCGCGTACCCCTCCAGCGAGAGCTGGCGAGCGACGTCCGCGTAGTGGCGGTGGACCATCAGGAAGGTGAGGACGAGGATCGGGATCAGGAGCATGACGATCCATGCGCCGTCGGTGAACTTGGTCGCGCCGATCACGAGCATGACGACGCCCGTCGTCGCCGCGCCCACCGCGTTCAGCCACCAGCGCCACCACCAGCCCCCCTCGCGGAGCACGAGCCAGCGCCGGACCATGCTCGCCTGGGAGAGGGTGAACGAGATGAAGACGCCGAGCGCGTACAGCGGGATCAGCGCATGCGTCTCGCCGCCGAACACGATGACGAGCCCGGCGGCGGTGCCCCCGAGGATGAGGATGCCGTTGGAGAAGACGAGCCGGTCGCCCCGGGTGCCGAACTGCCGCGGGATGAACCCGTCGCGGGCGAGAAAGTACGACAGCCTCGGGAAGTCCGCGAACGACGTATTGGCGGCGAGGATCAGGATGAGCATCGTCACCGCCTGGATCTCGTAGTAGAGGAGGCCACCCCCGAAGATCTGTCGGGCGAGCTGGGAGACCACCGTCTCTTCGGGAATCGGGGTCAGGTGATAGTGCCGGGCGAGAAACGTGATGCCCATGAACAGCGTGACCAGGATCACGCCGAGCCAGGCGAGCACGATGCGCGCGTTCTTCGCCTCGGGCGGCTTGAACGCGGGCACGCCGTCGGACACCGCCTCCACACCGGTCAGGGCCGTACACCCCTGGGCGAACGCGCGGAGAAGGAAGAACGTCGTCACCGCCTGCGCCCCGGCGGGCACGCGCTCGGGCGGTGGCGGCAGCTCCCAGCCGAAGAGCCAGCGGACGTATCCGTACCCGAGCATGCCGAGAAAGCTCGCGATGAAGAGATAGGTCGGCAGGGCGAAGAGCGCCCCCGACTCGCGGATGCCCCGCAAGTTGGCCGTGGCGATCGCGGCGATGCAGAGCACGCCGAGCAGCACGCGATAGTCGTAGAGCGCCGGGAACGCGGAGGTGAGCGCGGCGATCCCCGCCGCCACGCTCACCGCGACGGTGAGCACGTAGTCGACGAGGAGCGCAGCGCCCGCGACCAGGCTCGGCAGCGTGCCGAGGTTGTCCTTCGTGACGATGTAGGCGCCCCCACCCTGCGGATAGGCCAGGATGGTCTGGCGATACGAGCTGGTGACGACGGCGATCAAGAGGCAGATCGCGACGCCGATGGGCACCGCATAGCCGAGCGCGGCGGTGCCCGCGAGCACCAGGATGAGCAGGATCTCCTCGGTCGCGTAGGCGACGGAGGACAGGGCGTCCGACGCGAACACCGCGAGCGCGCTTCGCCTTGGACAGCCGCTCGTGTCGGGCCTGAGCCGTCGCGAGCGGCCGGCCGACGAAGACCTTCTTGAGCGTACTGATTTTCACCGTCTGGACGCCTCCGAAGGCCCTACGCTAGATTCCTTGCGACGGCGCTGTCAAGCACCGTCGCCCGGTCGTGCCGCGCCCGGTCGCGGCCCTGCCGGGTCAGCGGAGCCGGGCGCGGCGCGCGCGGCCGCCCGTCGGCGAGAGCGTGCGGCCTTCCGAGACGTCCGACGGCAGCAGCGGCCGCTCCGGCAGCGTGTAGACGACCTCTCGCCGCTGGCCCTCGCGGTACACGTTCAGGCGGACGCTCGCCCCCACCGCCAGCTTCCGCATCACCTCGGCGAGCGCCGCCGGCGAGTCCAGCGCGCGGCCGTTGATGCCGGTGATCACGTCGCCGCCGATCAGGTACGCGCGGCCATCGATCTCCAGCTCGAGCCGCCCGCCCAGGAGGCCCGCGCCTTCGGCAGGGCTCCCCGGCTCGATGACCTCGACGAGGAGGCCGTCGACGAGCGGCGCCTTGAGCAGATCCTTGAGCGCGGGCCCTTCGCGGTGTTCGTCGCCCGCTTCATTCCCGGCATCCGGTTCATGGCCGGCCCACTCGCGGGCGGGCTCGGGATGCGCTTCACGCGATTCTTCGCGGCCAATGTGCTGGGGGCATTGGTCTACGTCCCGACGGTGGTCGGCGCGGGCTACGCCATCGGCTACGGTCTGGGCGAGTACGTGGAACGGTTGCAGAAGTTCGTCGGCCAGGTCGAACGAGTGATCCTGGCCGTCGCGCTCGTCAGCGCGCTGGCGCTCATCGGCTGGCGCATCGTCCACGCCCTGCGGGGACAGAAGGGGCCGATGATCTGACGGCTGCCGGCCGGGCGACGGTCGCCCGGCCGCCATCGACTCAGTGGCCCGTGGAATCCCCGAAGCCGGCCGAGCCCTTCAGGCGCTCCTCCGTGCCCGGAATGTACTTGCGCTCGAATTCCTGGAAGTGGGCGACGCGCGCCATCACGTGATGGCTCTCCGTCGGGTGCCCCACCTTCGTCCGCTCGAGCGTCCACTGGCCCTGCTCTTCGTTCTTGACGAGCTCCTGCATCGCGTTCCACACCGCGAACATCGACGCATGGGCGCCGTAGAGGGTGATGAAGATGAACTTGTAACCCAGCTCGCCCAGCTCGCGAAACGTGAGCGGATCGGCGTCCTGGTGCCACCGGAACGATGACGAGTAGTTGAAGGACAGCGGCAGCTTCGGGTGCGTCTGCCTCATCGCCCGGGCGAACTCGATCGCCGGACCCCGATCGGAGCTCGACAGCTCACACCAGACCGAGTCGACACCGGCGTCGGCGTAGGCCCGCCCCCGCCAGATGGCTTCCTCCATGCTGCCCCCGACGGCGCCATACGCGTCGGTCCGCGCGATGATGACGAAATCGCGATCGAGACGGTCGCGCTCGGCCAGGGCGGCCCGGTACTTCCCGAGCGCCTCCTCGCGCGACACGATGGTCTTGCCCGCGATATGCCCACAGCGCTTCGGAAATCGCTGATCCTCGATGTGGATGCCCGCGACGCCCGTCTTGACGAACTCCTGGACCGTGCGCATCGTGCTGAGCGCGTTGCCATAGCCGTCATCGGCGTCGGCGATGATCGGCACCTCCACGGCGCTCGCCACCATGGAGGCGGCCTTCGTCACCTCGGTCATCGTCAACAGCCCCATGTCCGGCCATCCGTTGAGCATGGCCAAGGAGTAGCCGCTGAGATAGATGGACTTCATCCCGGCGCTCTCGGCGATCTGGGCGTCGAGCGGGGAGTAGATGCCTCCGGTGAACAGGTACGGCTCGTCCTGCAGCAGCTGTCTGAACGTTCTTCCCTTGGATTGCACGACTCAGATCCTCCTTGGCCGTCGGCGGCCGGCTATGAAATCGCCGGCTGGAGCGCGGTCGCGCACCAGCGGCAGTACGTGCCGCGATCGACTTCGACGGCACAGTTCGGGCAGCACGCCATCCCGCGGTCCTGGCAGGCACTCGCCCGCGACCGCTCGCGATGGAGCAGGCTGCATTCACACGTCGTCATTGGATTCGCCCGTGGGGTCGCCGGGAGCCTAGCCGCAGGTCGGGGGTCGCGTTGGCCACATACCGGGCCGGCGCCAGCGCGGCCGCCCAGGGCAGCTCGAGCAAGACCTCGGCACAGCGCGAGCAATAGTTGGCTGATTCGAGCTGGTACGAGCAGGTTGGGCAGCACGGAGCACCGCACTCGATGCAACCCAGTTGATCGAAGGAAAACCGGAACTCAGTCCCGCAACGGCATCGCGTCTCCATTGACCGCCTCCTTGAGCCAGAATGGCCAAGAAGCAAGGCAAGAAGCGATCCAAAGGAGTAGTAAGATATAACTATCTGATTTTATTAGGTACTGTCTGCCGGAGTCCAAATTGACTAGTGAGACACATATGTCTCTATTATTGGCTACAATTTTAAGCAATTATGTCATTAACTTACTAATTAATAAGCTAGTAGTTCCAATAATATATATGAGACATCACAGACACATATATGTGTCTTCTATGACTCATCTGTGTAATCTCTTCTTTTAATCATGTACTTCGAGATCAGGCGATGGAAGTTTCTTCGCGTGATCCCAGAGCGTTGCGCGGCCAGGGAGATGTTCCCGCGCGATTCGGCCAGGAAGCGCGAGACCGCCTCCCGCTCGAACAAGGCAACCACGCGCGCCTTTCCATCCAGGAAGGTCTCCTTCGTGGTGACGCCAATGGGGCTCGACTCTTGCCGGTCGAATGGCAGATGCGCCACCTCGACTTGGCGGCCCGGCGCCAGCACGACAGCCCGCTCGATGCTGTTCTCGAGCTCCCTCAGATTGCCCGGCCACGCGTAGCGCTTCATCAGATCCAGCGCTTCCGGAGAGAATCGCTCGACCTTCTTGTTCACCTTCGCCTCCGCCTTGCGGAGGAAGTGATGGGCGAGGACGGGAATGTCCTCCGCGCGCTCCCGAAGGGGCGGAAGGACGATGGTGAACGTGTTGAAACGGTAGAAGAGATCCTGCCGGAACTCACCCGCCGCGAGCGCCTTCTCCAGGTCGCGGTTCGTCGCGGCAATGACGCGCACCCGCACCCGCCGGGTCACGACGTCTCCTACCGGCTTGCTCTCACCGGCCTGGAGCACCCTCAGGAGCTTCCCCTGCATCTCGACGGGCATATCTCCCACCTCGTCGAGAAAGATCGTGCCCCCGTCCGCCTTCTCGAACAGGCCCACTTTGTCGGCCACGGCCCCCGTGAAGGCGCCCCGCTTGTGACCGAAGAGCTCGGACTCCATGAGGGTCGGCGTGAGCGCGGTGCAGTTCACGGTGATCAGCGGCTTGTCGCGCAGGTGTGAGTAGCGGTGGATGGCGCGGGCGACCAGCTCCTTCCCGGTCCCGGACTCGCCGCGGATCAGCACGGTGGTCGGCGTCGGAGCCACCCGCGCGATCTGCTCGGCGATCTCCTTCATCTTGGGGTTCTGCCCGAGGATGAAGTCGCCTTCCGACTGCGCTTGAAGCTCGCGCAGCATCAGCGAGTAGCGATCCTCCAGCTCACCGGAGCGCTTGCGCTCGGCGAGCAGGTCCCACATGAACTTGGCACTCGCCCCACCCATGACCTCGGCACGCGGCGCCTTGAACTCGAGGATCGAGCGCTGCACGTCCGCATTGCCCGTCACGTCGATGATCAAGTCGAGGCGCGGGTCGGCGATGAGCTGCTTCGGATCGGTGGCCACCGGGATATCGAGCCGGCGTGCCAGTTCGAGGCCGGGCGCCCACGGGTTCACGTCGGCGATCCCCAGGAGGGTCACGGTGGGATCGTCCCTGAACATCTCGAGCAGGGCCCGGCCACCCTTGCCGGCTCCGACGATGACGACCTTGGTCATGCGCGTTGGCCGCTTGTGGCGCGCGGCACCACAATCAGAAGGGTTGGGGCTCGCGCCGGGCGAGTCGCTCGAAGGACGCGTACTCGGGAATGAAGGTCACCTGCACCTTGCCGGTCGGCCCATTGCGCTGCTTGCCGATGATGATGTCGGCGACCCGGTCGCCGTCGTCGGATTGCAGCCCGTAGCGCTCGGGACGGTAGAGGAAGAGGATGACGTCGGCATCCTGCTCGAGGGCGCCCGACTCGCGAAGGTCGGAGAGCTGGGGCTCCTTGCTCTGGCGGGCCTCGACCGCTCGGGAGAGCTGGGAGAGGGCGACGACGGGCACATTGATCTCCTTGGCGAGCGCCTTGAGGGAGCGGGAGATCTCCGAGATCTCCTGCTGGCGATTGTCCGGGTTTCTCCCCCGCATGAGCTGCAGATAGTCGATGACGATGAGGTCGAGCCCGTGCTCGGCCTTCATCCGGCGGGCCTTGGCGCGCGCCTCGAGAACGGTGAGGGCGGCCGAATCATCGATGTAGATGGGCGCCTCTGCCAATCGCCCGGCCGCATTGGTCATGCGCGTCCAGTCCCGCGGGTCGAGATACCCTGTGCGCACCTTGTGCGAATCGACCTTGGCCTCGGCGCAGAGCAGGCGCTGGACGAGCTGCTCCTTGGACATCTCGAGGCTCAGCACCAGGATCTTCTTGTGGTCTTCGACGCCGGCGTGCTTGGCGATATTGAGGGCGAAGGCGGTCTTGCCCATCGACGGCCGTCCCGCGATGATGATGAAGTCGCTCGGCTGGAACCCGGACGTCATCCGGTCGAGGTCGTCGAAGCCACTGGCGAGGCCGGTGATATGCTCCTTGCGATCGTAGAGCCGCTCGATGTGCTCGAAGGTGTCCTTGAGGATGACTCGGACGGGCACCGCCGAGCCCTGCATGCGGCGCTCGGAGATCTGGAAGATCAATCGCTCGGCGTCATCGAGCAGCTTGTCGACCGGTTCGCGCGCCTCGTAGCTCTGGCCGATGATCTCCGTCGAGATGCGGATGAGCTCCCGCAGGACGGCCTTCTCGCGGACGATGCCCCCGTAGGACAGGAGATGGGCCGCGGTCGCGGCCTCTTCCACCAGCCCCGCCAGGGCCGCAGGGCCGCCGACCTCCTCGAGCTCGGTGCGCCGCCGCAGCTCTTCCGACACCGTGAGCAGATCCACCGGCTCATTGCGCTCGAAGAGCCCGAGCATCGCGTGGAAGATCTTGCGATGGCCCTCCTTGTAGAAATCGAGCGCCTGCAATAGCTCGACGGCCTTGGGCAGGCTCTCGCGCTCGAGCAGGATGGCACCGAGCACGGCGCGCTCGGCTTCCAGGCTATGGGGCGGGATCCGAGCGGTCAGAAGATCGTTGAGTGTCGCCACACCTGAGCTCGGCAGGGTGTGCGCGTATCGCGCGCTATTCGCGCGTGACCGATACCTTGAGCTGGGCGGTCACTTCCGGATGCAACCGGATAGGCACGCTGAACTCTCCCAGGGCCTTGATCGGCTCCTCGAGCCCGATGCGCCGGCGCTCGATCTCGAGCCCGTGCTGGCTGAGGAACTCCGCCACGTCGGCGCGTCCCACCGATCCGAACAGGCGCGCCTCGTCGGAAGCCTGGCGGCTCTGGGCAAAGTGCAGCGCCTCGATGGCCTGCGCCTGCGCCTGGGCGTCGGCTTTGAGCTTGCTGGCCCGACTCTCCTGCCGCGCCTTGATGCCCTCGAGGTTCTTCATATTCGCCGCGGTGGCGTGCAGGGCAAGCTTCTGAGGCAGGAGATAATTGCGGGCGTATCCGTCGGCCACGTCACGAACGTCTCCACGCCGACCGAGCGTGCTGACATCGTCGAGCAGGATGATCTTCATCGGGAGGCTCCGTTCATCCTCAGTCGGACGTCTGGGCGAGCAGCGCGACCGTGCGGGCACGCCGGACGGCGCGGGTGAGCTGGCGCTGGTGCCGTGCGCAGCTCCCGGAAATGCGCCGGGGTGTGATCTTGCCTCGCTCCGAGACAAACCCCTTGAGGCGGCGGACGTCCTTGTAGTCGATCACGCTCAACTTGTCGATGCAGAACTTGCAGACCTTGCGGCGACCGAATCGGCGCCGCTTCGTGGGCTTGCTTGCAGGTGGAATGGTTCTCTCCTCCCTCGTATTGAAATCGGAGGGGGCGCCGTCGGTCCCCTCCTAGAAGGGCACCTCGTCGTCCCCTTCGCCATGCGCCTCCACGGCCTCGGGCACCGTGGGTGCCCCTCCCGCTGTCTTCCCGCGCCCCATGAACTGGACCCGCTCGGCGACCACCTCGACGACATTGCGCTTCTGACCGTCCTTCGTCTCCCAGTCCCGGGTCTGGAGGCGCCCCTCGACCATCACGGGACTGCCCTTGTCCAGATACTCGCCGCTGCTCTCCGCCTGCTTCCCCCACACCACCACGGTGAGGAAGCACGTCTCCTCTCGCTTCTCACCACCCTGGGTCGTGTAGTTGCGGTTCACCGCCAGCCGCAAGTCGGCCACCGCCGTGCCGCTCGGCGTATAGCGCAGCTCGGGGGCACGCGTCAGGTTCCCGATGAGGAATACCTTGTTCAGGCTCGCCATCAGACAACCTCCTCCACGGCCGCCACTGCCGCCGCCTGCTGTTTTGGTGCCGATCGAACCCGCTTCTTTGCCGGGATGCGGGTCGTGAGGAAGCGCAGGATTTGCTCGTTCAGACCGAGCTGCCGCTCGAACTCCTTGATCACGGCCGGGACCGCCGAACACTCGAGGACCGCGTACGTGCCTTCGCGCTGCTTGCGAATGTCATAGGCCAAGCGGCGCTTGCCCCAGCTCTCGGCCTTGCCGACTTCCGCGCCGAGGGTTTTCAGGTTCTCCTGGAGCTTGATGAGGAGCGCGGCCACGTCCTCGTCCGACGGACGGGGGTCGAAAATCACGAGAATCTCGTAAGGATACAGAGCACTCACCTCCCATCGGAACAGTTGGGCCGCTCCGGTCAGATGACTCGGATGCCGGCCTGACTCGAAGCCGCTACGTTACCAAAGGCGGTCCCACAAGGCAACTTGCCCATCTCCGACAGTAGGAGAGCGCCGGGAAGTCGTCAAGACGTGGACAAAATGGCACAGCCCCTGCCGTGTGGACAGGGGCTGTGCCGGTGATCCCGCCGGAACGGGTTGGGTTTAGTACATGTCCCCGTGCGGCATCGCGGGCGCCGCTGCGGGCTTCTCCTCGGGCAGATCGCAGATGAGAGCCTCCGTGGTCAACAGCAGGGAGGCCACCGACGCCGCGTTCTGCAGCGCCACGCGCTCCACCTTGGTCGGGTCGATGATGCCCGCCTGGATCATGTCCACGAACTCCAGCGACTCGGCGTCGAAGCCGCGGGTGGCAACCTTCTCCGCCTTGACCTTCTCCACGATCACGCTGCCCTCGAGGCCGGCGTTCTCGACGATGTTCCGGATGGGCTCCTCGAGCGCGCGCTTGACGATATTGGCACCGACCTTCTCGTCACCCTCGAGCTTGAGCCCTTCGATGCTCACCGACGCGCGAAGGAGCGCGACACCGCCGCCGGGCACGATGCCTTCCTCGACCGCGGCGCGGGTGGCGTTGAGCGCGTCCTCGACCCGAGCCTTCTTCTCCTTCATGGCCGTCTCGGTGGCCGCGCCGACCTTGATCACGGCGACGCCGCCCGCCAGCTTGGCGAGCCGCTCCTGCAGCTTCTCACGGTCGTAGTCCGAGGTGGTCTCCTCGATCTGCGCCCGGATCTGCTTGATACGCCCCTCGATGGACGCCGTCTTGCCCGCGCCCTCGACGATGGTCGTATTGTCCTTGTCGACCACGATCTTCTTGGCCTTGCCGAGGTCCTCCAGCTTGATGTTCTCCAGCTTGATGCCGAGATCCTCGGTGATGGCCTTGCCGCCCGTCAGGATCGCGATGTCCTCGAGCATGGCCTTGCGGCGGTCGCCGAAGCCGGGCGCCTTCACGGCGGCGCAGTGCAGGGTGCCGCGCAGCTTGTTGACGACGAGGGTGGCGAGCGCCTCGCCCTCGATGTCCTCGGCGATCACGAGGAAGGGCTTGCCCGCCCGCGCCACTTGCTCGAGCAGCGGGAGCATGTCCTTCATCACGCTGATCTTCTTCTCGTGGATCAGGACGAGCGCGTCCTCGAGCACGCACTCCATGCGCTCGGCGTCCGTGACGAAGTACGGCGAGAGGTAGCCGCGGTCGAACTGCATGCCCTCGACCACGTCGAGCACGGTCTCCGAGGACTTGGACTCCTCGACCGTGATGACGCCGTCCTTGCCCACCTTCTCCATGGCCTCGGCGATCAGGTTGCCGATCGTCTTGTCATTGTTCGAGGCGATGGTGGCGACCTGGGCGATCTCCTTCTTGTCCTTGGTCGACTTCGACATCTTCTTCAGCTCTTCGACCACCACCTCGACGGCCTTGTCGATACCGCGCTTGAGCCCCATCGGGATTGGCGCCCGCCGTCACGTTCTTGAGACCCTCGCGGACGATGGCCTGGGCCAGCACGGTCGCCGTCGTCGTCCCGTCACCCGCGATGTCGGAGGTCTTGGAGGCGACCTCCTTGAGCATCTGGGCGCCCATGTCCTCGTAGTTGTCCTTGAGCTCGATTTCCTTGGCAACCGTCACCCCGTCCTTGGTGATGGTGGGGCTGCCGAACTTCTTGTCGATCACCACGTTCCGCCCCTTGGGTCCCATGGTGGCCTTGACGGCGGCCGCCATGACATTGACTCCGCGCAGCAGGGCGGCGCGTCCCTCGTCACTGAACATCACCTGCTTGGGCATGCTTGTTCTCCTCCTCGATCGTTCGCTGGATTGGACCGGATCACGATCCGGTCAGGTTGGATACGCGTTCGTACCGGCGGCGCCTCGGCGCCGACCACTACTCGATGATGGCGAGCACGTCCTCCTCGCGCAGGATCAGGTACTCCTCATCCTCGACCTTCACCTCGGAGCCGGAATACTTGCCGAAGAGGATCTTGTCACCGGCCTTGACGTCGAGCGGGATCTTCTTGCCGTCATCGGCGACCTTGCCATTGCCCACCGCGATGACCTTACCTTCCTGCGGCTTCTCCTTGGCGCTGTCGGGGATGATGATCCCCCCCTTCTTCACTTCCTGCTCCTCCATCCGCTTGACAATGATGCGGTCGTGCAACGGACGAATCTTCATGGTTGACGCCCCTCCCGATAGTAAGATGTTGACCCTGGTGGCTGATCCCAAAGCGGGGACGGCCTTTAGCACTCATCGGACTCGACTGCTAATGTAGCGGCTGAACACCTCGATGTCAAATGCCAAATTAGCCAATTGTACAAGCAACTTACGAGGAACCCACGATGACCGACGTCTCCGCGGCGCCCGCCATTCTGATCTCTCGTATGCTGCCGGATGAGGCGGTGCGACTGGCCCGCGGTCGGGCGCGCGTGGACATCCATGACGGGGAGGCGCCGCTCCCGAAACCGGAATTGATGGCCCGGCTCAAGGGGTGCCAGGGACTGATCTGCCTCGTCACCGACCAGATCGATGACGAGGTCCTGGCCGCCTGCCCGGACCTGCGCGTGGTCGCCAATGTCGCCGTCGGCTTCAACAATATCGACGTGGAGGCGGCCACCCGGCGGGGTGTCGTCATCACCAATACCCCGGACGTCCTCACCGAGACCACGGCGGACTTCGCGTGGGCGCTCCTCATGGCCACGGCCCGGCGCGTGGTCGAGGGCGACCAGTACGTGCGCCAAGGCCGATTCAAGCAATGGGAGTACATGCGCCTGCTCGGCGGCGACGTGCACGGCAAGACCCTCGGGATCATCGGCTTCGGCCGCATCGGCCGCGCGATGGCGCGGCGGGCGCTCGGCTTCGGCATGCGCGTGCTGTACCAGGATGCCGCGCCCGCCGATGCCGCGACCGAGCGCGGCCTCAACGCCACGCGCGCCGACCTGCCCACGCTCCTCCGGGAATCCGATTTCGTCTCGGTCCACACACCCCTGCTGCCGGAGACCAGACATCTCATCGGCGCCGACGCGCTCAAGGCCATGAAGAAGACCGCCTACCTCATCAATGCGTCGCGGGGGCCCGTGGTCGACGAAGCCGCCCTCGTCGAGGCGCTGCGGGAAGGCTGGATCGCCGGAGCGGGTCTCGACGTGTTCGAGGAGGAGCCCACGGTGCATCCGGGCCTCCTCGGGCTCACCAACGTGGTGCTGGCACCTCATATCGCCAGCGCATCCCACGACACCCGGCTCAAGATGGCCACCCTGGCCGTCGACAATTGCCTGGCCGTCCTCGAGGGCAAGATGCCCCCGACGCCGGTCAATCCCGAAGTCCTGCTCGCGCGAGGGAAGTAGCAGACACCTCGTGGCGGAGCTGCTCGCCCTTCACCGGATCAGCAAGCGCTTCGCCGCCGATGCCCCCCTCGCCGTCGACGGCCTGTCCTTGACCGTGGCGGAGGGGGAAATCCTGGCCCTGCTCGGGCCGTCGGGGTGCGGCAAGACCACCACGCTTCGCCTCATCGCGGGATTCGAGGCGCCGGACGCCGGCACCGTGGCCGTCCGGGGCGCGATCGTGGCGGGCCCAGGCCGCATGGTCGCCCCGGAGGATCGGGGCATCGGCATCGTCTTCCAGGACTATGCGCTGTTCCCCCACCTCACCGTCGCCGACAATGTGGCCTTTGGCCTTCAGCGGCTTCCCCGCCCCGCCCGGCGAGAGCGAGTGGCCCGGATCCTCGAGATGGTCGACCTTGCGGACCTCGCGCGTCGCTACCCCCACGAGCTGTCGGGAGGCCAGCAGCAGCGCGTGGCGGTCGCGCGAGCGCTGGCGCCCGCGCCCGCGCTGATGCTGCTCGACGAGCCCTTCTCGAATCTCGACGCCGACCTGCGAGCCCAGATGCGGGACGAGGTCGAAAAGGTCTTGAGGGCCACCGGAACGACGGCCATCTTCGTCACCCACGATCAGGAGGAGGCGTTCACCCTCGCCGACCGCGTGGGCGTGCTCAATCGCGGGCGGATCGAGCAAATCGCCGCCCCCGAGGACGTGTACCATCACCCGGCCACTCGCTTCGTCGCCGAGTTCGTGGGCGCCGCCGACTTCCTCCCCGGAGAGGTGACGAGCGCGGGCATCGTCACGGAGATCGGCGTCTTCGACAACGTGGATCGGCTCGAGCCGGGCGAGCGAGTGCAGGTGATGGTTCGCCCTGACGACATCACCTTCGTGCCGCAATGGGACGGCGCCGGGATCCTCACCCGGCGCTATTTCCGCGGCTCGGAGACCCTGTACTGCATCCGACTGCCTTCAGGGGATCGCGTGCACTCGTCCCAGCCATCGTCGGCCACGTTCTCGACGGGGATGCGGGTGCGCCCTGAAGCCCACCTCCTCCACGTCATCGCCTTCCGCGCCGAGGGGCGATAAGGGGTCATCTGCTTCGTTGGCGCCCTCGTCCGGGCGCTCAACGTAGAGAGACTACGCCTCGCGCCCGGCCTTCGGGCGCCGCCTCGCAGCTGACCCCTTCTCGCCCCTCGGCGCCCCTTGGCGCCACGGCCCTCGCGGTGCGTGCCCTCCCGCCTAACGGCGGCTCGGGTGGCTGGGCCGTGAGACTACGCCTCGCCCCTCGGGCGCCGCCTCGCAGCTGACCCCTTCTCGCCCCTCGGCGCGCCTTGGCGCCCGGCCCTCGGGCCCGCCTCGCAGCGCCGCGGCCGGGGCCTGAGCACGGTCCTCTTAGGCTAGGGTGAGGCGGCGGGTTAGGCGGTCTAGGCGGTGGGTGAAGGACGCTAGGATGTGTTCGGGAGCGCTGTGTTGGCGGCCTCGGGTGAGGGCGGCCTCGACCAGGGCGCGCGCGGCCGGGAGGTCGCGGCGGCGGTGCTCGTGGACCTTGGCGATCTCCTCCCAGGGCCGCGGGTCGAACCATCGAGCGCCGCTGATGGCCGCCTCCCAGAAGGCGCGGGCCTCGTCCCAGCGGGCGCGGCGCTTCTCGACGGCGGCCAGCCGGAGGAGGACGCGCTCCCGTCCCGGGCTTGCCAGGCCCTGCTCGAGCGCCATGCGGTAGCAGGCGAGGCCCCGGTCGACGTCGGTGGCTTCCCAGATGCGGCCAAGCCCGGCCAGCTCCTCGGGATGGCAGTCGGGGACGGGAGCCCGGGCGACCGCGCCGGTGACCCAGCCCGTGAGCGCGGCGAGAGAGAGGATGTCGTGGCGGTTGTGCTCGAAGATCCGCGGGAGCGCTCCCGGTTGCTTGCGCCGGAGATAGTCGAAGTACGCCGAGGGGATCAGCGCCCCGGGAAGGTCGTCACCTCGGGTGAAGCCGAGCACGTGTCGCTCGAGCGTTCCCAGGCGGCAGTCGGCGAGCCGTGTGCTCCAGAGGCGCCGCGCGGAACCCAGGAGGTCCAGGTGAAAGACGTCGGCGGGGAAGCGCCGGCGAGCCAATACGAAGCGGGTCTCGAGCAGAGGGAGGTCGAAGCCGCCACCGTTGTACGTCACCACGCCGTCGAACTGGCCCAGTAACCCACCGACCGCGGCGAGGAGCGCGGGCTCCTCGTCGAGGTCACGCATGAAGTACTGCCGCACCTCGAACGCGTCGCCGTCGAAGAAGCCGGCCCCGACCAGGAAGACATAGGTCCCGGTGCCGCCGGCGAGGCCAGTGGTCTCGGTGTCCAGATACAGAAGCCGTCCCCCCGCGGGCGGCGGGGTCCCGGTGCGCGTGAGGAGGCTCATGCTCTCGGGAACGAGCGCGGCAGCCGGACCGAGCGGCGCGGCCCCGTGACGATGCCCGGCGTCGAAGCGCTGCCGCACGACGAAGACGCGGCCGCTCTCCGTCTCCTCCACGTCGCCACCGAGGACGTCTTCGAGGCTGGCCCGCCGCGACGCGGCCGGCCGCAGACGGCTCTTCTCCTCGATCCGCTTGATGACACGGCTCAGATCGGCGACGGAGAGATCGGGGCTCACGGACACGACGGCTCAGCGCCGGCCGGCGAGGCGCTCGAGGAGTGCGAGCGCCACCGCCTTGGCGCGGCGGCCGACCTCGTTCACCGGCCCCACGCAGGACGGACAGCCGCGGCGGCAAGCGCAGCCCTCGAGCGTCTCGCGCGCGCGCGCGAGCAGATCGGGCAGCACCTGGAAGATGCGCTCGGCGAGGCCGATGCCCCCCGGCTGGTTGTCGTACAGGTAGATGGTCGGCGTGAACTCCGCGGCGTCCCGCAGCCGCGCCCACGCCGACTCGCGCGTCACCACCACGCCCGCCTCCGACGGCGAGCCGTCGCCGAGCCAGGAGCCCACGTCGCGGATGTCGGCGAGCAGGAAAATGGAGGAGAGGTGGTGCAGCAGGTACGTGAGCGCGCGCAGGCCATCGAGCAGCTCGTCCCGGCTCGGCGAGATCTCGGCGAGGAGCCCGGGATCGGGGGCGAGCCACACGCTGGTCGTCTGCATCTCCTGCTGCGGCAGCTCGACCTCGCCCGCGCCGACGTTCTCGAGCGTCCCCATCTTGATCTTCTTGAAGCCGACGACCTTCTCCGCCACCAGCACTTCGCCCTGCTCGGCGGTGAGGCCGGGCGTGTCCTGGCGGCTCAAGTGCTGGAGGATCCACACGCCCTTGGCGCTGACCGCGTCGGTGAAGTAGTCCACGACCACGCGCTTGACGTAGGCGACCTTCTCCTCGTCCTCGCGGTAGTGCAGCTCCTGCACCTCGAAGGGATCGCCCTCGACCATGTAGATGGCCTTGGGATGGATCATGGCGAACGCGCTCTTCCAGTCCACCTCGGCGATGATCTGCCGGCGCCTGACCTGCTTGGCATCCTCGGCCGTCGTGTCGATCACGAGGAAGTTGTCCGACGTGACGGTGCGCAGCGAGAGATGGTCGGCGGGATAGGTCTCCGAGGTCCAGTGGAACTTGCCCGCCGCGCGGTGGAGGAGCCCTTCCTGCTCGAGCGCTTCCAGGTGGGGCGCCACGTCGCCGCCGAAGAGCTCGCCCGCCGCGAACGGCAGCTCGAAGGCGCCGCACTTCAAGTGGTTGACGAGGATGAAGGGGTTTTCCGGATTGATGCGGGCGTGCTCGGGGGGCGCGCCGAACAGATAGTCCGGATGCGCCGCGAGGTACTGGTCCATCGGCGAGCTCGTGGCCACCATCACCGCCAGCGACTGTCCGCTCCGCCGGCCCGCGCGCCCCGCCTGCTGCCACATGGAGGCGATGGTACCGGGATACCCGGCGAGGACCGCCACGTCGAGATGACCGATGTCGATCCCCAGCTCGAGCGCGCTCGTCGTCACCACGCCCTTCACCTCGCCCGAGCGCAGCCCCTGCTCGACCTCGCGCCGGCGCAGCGGCAGATAGCCGCCCCGGTATCCGCGCACCATCCCGGAGTCGCCCGTCTTGTCCTCCACCGCGCGCTTGATGGTGGCGAGCAAGACCTCGGTGGCGAGCCGGCTCTGGGCGAAGACGATCGTGGCGATCTGCTTCTTGAGAAAGCGCGCGGCGAGCTTGGCCGCCTCGCCGAGATACGGCGCGCGGATGCCGAGCTCCGGATTGACGACGGGCGGGTTGTAGCAGAGGAAGACTTTCTCGCCCGTCGGCGCGCCGCTCTCCGCGACCTCCGACACCGGCTCCCCGGTCAAGCGCTCGGCCAGCTCGCGCGGGTTGGCGATGGTCGCCGATGCCATGATGAACTGCGGCGCGCTGCCGTAGTGGCGGCAGATGCGCTTGAGCCGGCGCAACACGTTGGCGAGATGGCTGCCGAAGACCCCCCGGTACGCGTGCAGCTCGTCGATCACCACGTAGCGGAGGCTCTGGAAGAGGTTCGCCCACTTCGTGTGGTGCGGCAGGATGCCCGAGTGCAGCATGTCGGGGTTGGTCAGCACGAGGTTGGCGCGCGCGCGCACCGAGCGCCGCGCGTCCTGCGGCGTGTCGCCGTCGTACGTGAACATCCGCATGTCGGGCAGGGTCTTGGCGAGCTCGTTCAGCTCCGCGAGCTGGTCCTGGGCGAGCGCCTTGGTCGGAAACAGATAGAGGACGCGCGCCTCGGGCTGCTCGACCAGGGCCTGCAGCACGGGCAGGTTGTAGCAGAGCGTCTTGCCCGAGGCCGTCGGCGTCACGACGACGACGTGTTCCCCCTTGGCCACGACCTCGACCGCGCGCGCCTGGTGCGAGTAGAGCTGCTGCACGCCGCGACCCTTGAGCGCCTCGACGATCCGGGGGTCGAGGGACGACGGAAACGGGGCGTAGACGGCGGGCCGGGCGTCGAAGTGACGGTAGGCGGAGATGAGAGGGCCGGTCTCGAGCGAGGTCAAGAGCTCGTCGAGGAGCTCCCGCAATGGCATGGCTCATCCTATGTTTAGTGCGCGAGGGTTGTCAATGTTCGACCGTCGTGCAAGGGTGTTCGGATGATGGGAGTCGCGATTCTTGCCCGCCATCCTGTGGACGGCGCTCATCGCGTGGTTCTCCGCGGAGGCGTGGAGCGCGTCGGCCGGGAACCGGATTTCTCGGCCCGCTCCTCGCCTCGCTCGCTCCCCTGGGCCGCATCCGGAGCAGATTCAAGGCGGCGTCTGGCTCATCCGCAAGTGCGCCCACGTGACCGAGTACGCGGTGCTCGCCGGCCTCTGGCGCTGGGCATTCGCGCCCCGGGCCGCCGCGGGCTGGTCTCGCCTTCGGCCTCTCGCTCGCTGACCGCCGTGCTCGACGAGATCCATCAGGCCACCACGGCTGCCCGAACGGGCAGCATCGCGGACGTCCTCCTCGACGCGGCCGGCCGCTGCCGCCGCGCTCGCCCTGCTCGCCGGCAGGGGCGCGGCGATCGATCGCCTGATCGGCGGACTCCTCTGGATCGCCGCGCTCGGCGGGGCGGCGATGCTCGCGATCAACTGGGCGGCCGCCGCGCCCGCGCCCTGGCTCTGGCCGAGCATTCCCGTGGCCTGGATCGCCCTGTTCCTGTGGCGACGGCGCCCGGCGCGCGCGTGAGCCCGCTGCCCCCCTGGCGGCGGAGCGATCTGCCGCATCCGCCCGCGTTCACGCTCGGCAATGCCGTGCGCGTGATCGGGCCGGGGACCCTCCTGCTCGGCGTCTCGCTCGGCGCGGGGGACTGGCTCCTGGGCCCCGCGGTCACCGTGACATACGGCGCGGCCCTGCTCTGGCTCTGCACGATGTCGGTCATCCTGCAGGCCGTGCTCAATACCGAGATGGCCCGCTACACGCTCGCCACGGGCGAGCCCATCTTCACGGGCTTCATGCGGACGCCGCCGGGGGCCCCGTTCTGGGGATGGAGCTACTCGCTGCTGCACCTGGTCCAGGTGGCCTGGCCCGGCTGGGCGCTCGCCGCGGGCTCGGCCCTCGCCGCGCTCTGCCTCGGGCGCATGCCGCGCGCAGAGGATCACCCGGTGGTCCTGACGCTCGGCTACCTGGTCTTCCTGGGCTCGATCGGAATCGTCCTGCTCAGCGAGCGCGTCCAGCGCCGGGTCGAGCGCGCGGAGCTGATCATGATGGGGTGGACGGTGGCCTTCCTCCTGACGGTCGCGCTCATGCTCGTGCCGTGGTCCACCTGGACGCGCATCGCGGGAGGCTTCGTGAGCCCGCTGCTCGGAGCCGCGGCCTTTCCCGCCGACGCGGACTGGCTCCTGCTCGCCGCCTTCGCCGCCTACTCGGGCGCCGGCGGCATCATCAACGCCACGCTCACGCACTGGCTGCGCGACAAGGGCTTCGGCATGGCGGGTGCCCTCGGGTCGGTGCCGGTCGTCATCGGCCGCCAGCGGATCCTGCTCGCGCGCGAGGGAGCGGTCTTCGAGCCGACCGCGGCGAACCTTGCCAAGTGGCGCGAGTGGTGGCGCTATCTCCGGGCCGATCTCTGCTGGCTGTGGATGGCGGGATGCCTGGTCGGCATGGGGCTCCCCGCGCTCCTCGCCCTCGAGTTCCTTCCCGAGGTCGGCCCCGATGCGCGGCGACGCGGCGGGGGCGGTCCTGGCGGGGGCGCTCGGGGAGCAGTACGCGGTCCTGTGGGTGCCCGCCCTCGTCACGGCGTTCTGGATCCTCTTCTCGACCCAGCTCGGCATCGCCGCCGGCTTCGTCCGCAGCGTCACCGACGTCGTGTGGACGAGCGGTGCGGGCGACGGCCGCCGGCGCGCCGCGGTCATCTACTACGGCGCGCTCGTCGTGTTCAGCGCGGCGGGGCTCTTCGCCTTCACCCTGGCGGAGCCGCTCGCCCTCATCCTCATCGGCGCGAACCTCGCCGCCGTCAACTTCGCCGTCCTCGCCTTTCACACGCTCTGGGTCAACCGGACCCTCCTGCCCCGCGAGCTGCGGCCACCCCTCTGGCGGCAGGCGGCGCTCCTGGTCTGTGGCTGCTTCTTCGCGGGCCTTGCGTGGGCCGCGCTCGGGGATCCCTCCCGGATCCTCGCGCTCTTCGCGCGCTGAGTGATGATAGGACCCATCTGCGTAGCGCTAGAGCGATGAGAAGGGTCCAGCTGCGAGGCGGCGCCCGATGGCAGCCGCGAGGCGTACTCTCTCTACGTTAGCTGCGTGTCGAGGGCGCCTACGAGCAGTGGGCCTTCAGCTAGAGGCTCAGACCTTGAGGCGCGGATCGAGCGTGTCGCGCAGGCCGTCACCGAAGAGATTGATCCCGAGCACGGTGACGAGAATGGCGAGCCCGGGGAACGTGGCGAGCCACCACGCGGTGGACAGATACACGCGGCCGTCGGCGAGCATGCCGCCCCAGGTCGGCGTCGGCGGCTGGACACCCAGGCCGAGGAAGGACAGCGCCGACTCGATCACGATGACCCGCGCCATGTCGAGCGTCGCGACCACGAGCCACGGCGTGAAGGTATTCGGCAAGACGTGGCGGACGAGCACCTGCGTGTCCCGGCTGCCGAGCGCGATGGCGGCCTGGACGAAGTCGCGCTCCCGGATGGACAGGACCTCGCCGCGGACGACCCGCGCGTAGACGACCCACGACGACACGCCGATCACGATGATGATATTGCGCAGGCTCGGCCCGAGCACACCGATCACCGCGATGGCGAGCAGGATGAACGGGAAGGCGAGCTGCACGTCGGCCAGGCGCATGAAGAAATCGTCGACGCGCCCTCCGAAATAGCCGGAGATGAGCCCGATGGCCATGCCGAGCACGCCCGAGATGAGCACCGCGGCCAGCCCCACGAGCAGCGCGATGCGCGAGCCGTAGATGATGCGGGCGAGGATGTCGCGCCCCAGGTGGTCGGTGCCGAGCAGGTGCGTGTGGCCCTGGGCGTCCTGCCAGCCCGGCTCACGGAGGCGCTGGCTGATGTCCTGTGCGAGAGGGTCGAACGGGGAGATCACGGGCGCGAAGGCGGCGGTCAGGAGGACCACGGCGACCACGAGCATCCCGAACAGCGCGGTGCGGCGGCGCATGAGGCGCCGGAGCAGCACCATCCCCTCGCGCTCCTTCAGCGGGCGCGGCGGGGCCAGGGCCACCGACTCGGTCGCGACGGACGGGGACGTCACGCCGGAATCGGATCCTCGGGTCGAGATACGTGTAGACGATGTCCACGAGAAAGTTGACGACCACGAAGGTGCTGGCGAGGATGAACACGGCCGCCTGCACCACCGGGTAGTCGCGGTTGAAGATGGCCTGCACGGAGAGCCGGCCGACGCCGGGCCAGGCGAAGATGGTCTCGGTGATCACCGACCCCCCGAGCAGGGTGCCGAGCTCGATCCCCACGATGGTCACGATCGGGATGGAGGCGTTCTTGAGCGCGTGCTTCCAGACCACCGGGGACTCGCTCACGCCCTTGGCGCGCGCGGTGCGGATATAGTCCTGGCCGAGCACCTCGAGCATCCCCGAGCGCGTGAGCCGCGTGATGCGCGCCGTCGTGAAGAGCCCGAGGGTGATGGCGGGCAGGATCAGGTGGTCGAGGGCGCCGCGCCCGGAGGACGGCAGCCAGTTGAGCCGCACCGAGAAGACCAGGATCAGCATGATGCCGAGCCAGAAGGTCGGCATGGCCTGGCCGAGGAGGGCGACCACCGTCGACACGTAGTCCACCGGCGTATTGCGCCGCACCGCCGAGACGATCCCCGCGGGAATGGCCAGGCAGAGCGCGATCAGGAGCCCCGCGCCGGCCAGCTCGAAGGTGGCGGGCAGCCGCTCGAGCACGAGGTGCATGGCCGGCTCCCCGTGTCGCAGCGACTCTCCGAAATCCCCGCGGACGGCGCCCTTCACGAAGCGCAGGTACTGCACGGCCACCGGGTCGTTGAAGCCCATCGCCTCGCGGAAGCGGGCGATATCATCGGCATGATGCATCGGGCGGCAGGAGGAGCAGCGCCGGATCGCCCGTCAAGTGGAGGATGAGGAACACCACCACCGAGACGCCGAACAGCACCAGCAGGGATTGCCAGGCCCGCCGGAGCAGATACGACTGCATCAGCCATCCCGGCGGGGAGCGCTGCTCACGCCCGCGTGCGCGCGAGGCGCGCGACCGCCTCGATGTGAGGCGTGTGGGGAAACATGTCGATCGGCTGCACCCATTCCACGCGATAGCCGCCGCGCACGAGCTCGCCGAGATCGCGGGCCAAGGTCGACGGGTTGCAGGAGACGTAGACGATGCGCGCGGGCCCGAGCGTCGCGAGGGCATCGAGCGCCTTCGGGTGAAAGCCCGCGCGCGGCGGATCGGCCACCACGACGTCGGCGGTCACTCCCTTGGCGATCAGCGATGGCAGGACGAAGCGAACTTCGCCGGCGAGGAAGGTGCAGTTGGCGATCCCGTTGGCATCGGCATTGAGGCCCGCGTCGTCCACGGCGGCCTGCGCCAGCTCGACCCCGTACACCCAGCGGCAGCGCTGAGCCAGCAGGAGGCTGATCGCCCCCGTGCCCGAGTAGAGGTCGATCACCGTCTCGCCCCCGTCGAGGGCGGCGGCCGCGAGCACCAGCTCGAAGAGCCGCTCGGCCTGCACGGTATTGGTCTGAAAGAAGGAGTTGGCGGAGATCTGAAACGTGAGCCCGCCGATGCGCTCGCGAATATGGTCGCGCCCGCCCAGCAGGTGCTCCTCGACCCCCACCGCCACGCTCGCCTTCTTGGGGTTCACGTTCATCACGACGCTGCTCGTGCCGGGCAGCCGGGCCTGCACCCGCTCGACGAGCGGCGCCAGCTCCGACACGGCGGGCGCCGACGTCACCACGTTGACCATGGCCTCCCCCGTCCGCCGGCCATCCCGCAGCATCAGGAAGCGGAGCAACCCCTCGCCGGTCTCCTGCTCGTAGGCCGAGAAGCCCCGCTCCACGAAGAACCGCCGCGCCTCGTCGAGGAGGGCGTTCATCCCCTCCGACTGGATCAGGCATCGCTCCATGTCGAGGACCGAGTCGTAGCGGTCCGCCTCGTGGAGCCCGATGTCGACCCCGCCCGTGGCGCGCGGGGCGACCGTGAACTCCATCTTGTTGCGGTAGCCGTAGATCTCCTCGGCTCCCAGGATCGGCCGGATCTCGACGCCCTGAAGCCCCCCGACGCGCTCGAGCACGTCCGCGACCTGCTTGGCCTTGAACGCGAGCTGGGCGGAGTAGCTCACGTGCTGGAGCCGGCACCCGCCGCACCGGCCGAAGTAGGGGCAGGGCGCCTCCACGCGGTGGGGAGAGGGCGCCTCGATCTCCTCGATGAGGCCACGCCCGAAGCGCGACCGGGCCTGGTCGAGGCGGACCCGCACCCGATCACCGGGCACCCCGCCGGGGACGAAGACCACGTACCCGTCGGCGCGACCCACGCCCTCGCCCCCGAATGCCAGGTCGTCGATGGTCAGGGACAGGCGTTCCCCTCGCTTGGGCCTGGCCATGGTCCCGCCACTATAAATGTCGGTCAGAACGGAGTCAATTTGCCCCCGGCCGCCTTTGCGGGTGGACAGTGGGGGTGGGGCGCTCAGTTATGATGAAGCGGCACCATGGCTAGGGCGCTCGCTTCCCGCCCCCTCCGCGTGCGAGATCTCCTCGTCGCGGCCGTTCCCGGGCTCCGGGACCGGATGCTCGAGGAGACGATCCGCAGTGGCTGGGCAGACATCGCGGGGCCGGAGATCGCGCGTCGCTCGCGACCAGGGGAGCTTCGCGCGGGCGTCCTCACCGTCCTCGTCGACAATTCCCCCTGGCTCCAGGAGGTGACGCTGCGCTCGACCGAGATCCTCGCCGGCCTCCGAGCCCGTCACGGATCCGCGGTCACGTCGGTGCGCTGCGCGCTTGGAACCCTGCCCACCCCGCGACAGACGGTCACGCACGACCGGCCTCCGCCCGCCGATCCCCTCAGCGCCGAGGAGGAGCGCGCGGTCGACACCATCATCGCCCCGGTCACCGACCCCGTGCTCGCCGCCTCGGTGCGGCGCCTCGTCACCAAGGACCTGATCGCGCGTCGGCGGCGCGCCGCTGTTCCGCCGGCCCGGAGAGAACACACATGAGTCGCCCCACGTGGTCCATCGTCCCGTGTACGCCCGGGCTCGCCGCCGCGGGCCTCCTGTTGGTCCTCGGCGGCTGCGCAACCTCGGCGCCCGCCCCAGCCCCCGAGCCCGGCCGCGCCGAGGTCCCGATCCCGGCCGCGGTGGTGAAGCGCCCGTCCTCCGGCGGCCGGACGGCCAGCGCCTACTGGCATTTTTCCAAGGCCCAGATGGAGGCGCGAGACGGCCGGCTCCAGGACGCGGTCTCCGAGCTGCGCCTGGCCATCAAGGATGACCCGAACACGGCGGCATTGTGGGTCCAGCTCTCCCAGTGGCTCGCGCCGCACCGAGGACGTGACGGGCGCGATCGAGGCCGCCCAGAAAGGCATCGCGCTCGATTCCACCAGCGTGTCCGCCCGTCTGGCCCTGGCCGACCTGTACCGGCGCCAGCGGCGCCCGGCCGACGCCGAGCGCGAGCTCGAGCAGGCCATCGCGCTCGCCCCCGCGGCGCAGGACGCGTATCTCGCGCTCGCTCAGCAGTACGTCGAGCAGAAGAGCTACGACAAGGCGCGCGCGGTCCTCCAGCGGCTGATCAGCGTGCAGCCCAATCTCGTCCAGGCGCACTATCTGCTCGGACGGGTCGCCATCGAGACCGAGCAGTGGGACGAGGCGATCGCCGCGCTCAAGCGCGCGACCGAGATCGATGCGGACCACGACGCCTCGTGGTCGGCCCTCGGCTTCGTCTACGAGAGCCGCAACCAACCCGACGAGGCCATCAACCTCTACAAAGCCGCGATCAAGGTGAACCCGGACAACCCGGGCTTCGTGGAACGGCTGAGCGACCTGCTCGTCCGTCTCGGCCGGCTCAAAGAGGCGCAGACCGAGCTCGAGCTCCTCGTCGAGTCGATCCCCCGGGACCCGCGCATCTGGATGAAGCTCGGCGCCATCCATTACGAGCAGAAGCACTGGGAGCAAGCGGTCTCGGCGTTTCGCCAGGCGGTGATGCTCGAGCCGTCCAACCTGCGCACGCGCTACTTCCTCGCCACCGCGCTCATGGATGCGGGCAAGGATGACGAGGCGCGGATCGAGCTCGAGAAGATCCTCCGGGCCGACCCCCGCTCGGTGGACGCGCGCGTCCAGCTCGGCTTCCTCTTCGGCCGGACGAAGAAGCATGACGAGGCGGTCAAGGTGCTGCAGGAGGCGATCAATATCGAGCCGAAGCGCCCCGAGCTCTTTCTCTACCTCGGCACGGCGCTGCAGCGCGCCTCCCAGTACGACCGGGCCGCATCGGTGCTCCAGGAAGGCATCTCGCTCGACGACAAGCAGAAGGATCTGCACTTCCAGCTCGGGGTCGTCTATGAGAAGCAGCAGCGCCTCGAGGAGGCGGTTCGCGCCTTTCGACGGGTCATCGCGATCGACCCCAAGCACGCCGAGTCCTACAACTTCATCGGCTACATGTACGCCGAGAAGGGGGTCAATCTCCCCGAGGCGATCGAGCTGATCCAGAAAGCGCTCGCCCTCGAGCCGAACAACGGCTACTTCATCGATAGCCTGGGCTGGGCCTACTACCAGCAGGGTCGCTACCCGGAAGCGCTTCGGGAGCTGCAGCGGGCGGTCGCCCTCGCCAAGGACGATCCGGTGCTCTTCGATCACCTGGGCGACGCGTACTTGAAGAACGGCCTCGCGTCCGAGGCCATCTCGGCGTGGGAGCGCTCCCTCGGAGTCGAAGGGGGCGGGACCACCGCCGACGCGGTGAAGAAGAAGATCAAGGACACACAGGACCATCAGCTCCGGGTTCGGGGTGGCGCGCCCAAGGCCGAGCAGAAGTAGCCTCGCGGCGCGCGCCGTCGTCGTTGCCGGACTGTTCACCGCAATTGCGCTCGGCGGCTGCGCCTCGGCTCCCGTCCGCCGCCCGGTCTCTGCCGAGGCCGAGGCGGCCCTGGCGCGTCTTCAGGAAAGGCAGGCCGGGTTCACCGACCTCCGCACGCTGGGTGACCTGCGCATCCGCCGAGACGGCAAGACCCAGCGCCTCTCCGGCGTGCTCTTGCTCCGGTCACCTGCCTCGCTCCGCTTCGAGGCGCTCACGTCCTTCGGCGTGCCCGTCGTCCTGGTGGCCGGTGATGCCCAGAGCGTGACGCTCTGGGAGGTGCTCGACAATCGCGCCTTCATCCTGCCGGCCTCCCCCGACTCCACCCGCCGGTGGCTCGGTCTCGCCCTCGGGTCCGAGGACCTGGTCGCGATCCTGTCGGGGCGCATCCGGCCGATCAAGAACCCGTCGTCGGTGGACCTGCTCCCCCCGGACCTGCTCGGCCCCTCGCTCAAGCTCGCGAATGCCGACGGCGAGCAGCGCATCTGGCTCGATCCCGAGACGGGACAGGCGCGCCAGGTGGAATGGACGGGTGGCAAGAATCCCGCCCGGGTGACCTATGACGACACGCCCCCGGATGCGCCCCCGTCGGGGCTGACGCTGGCGACCCTCGACGGCAAGCTCGAGGTGGTCGTCCGGTATCGCAACCCGGTGATGAACACGGGCTTCGACCCGACGCTTCTCAGTCTAACTGTCCCGAAAGACGTGCGAATCCAGGACTTCCGTTGACACTTCCGAGCCCTGCGTGGTAGGGTCGTTTGCTTTGAAGCCATCGCGGAGGCCCCGTCGTCTCACGCTCCGGGCCTCGGCCAAGGTCAACCTCTCGCTGGAGGTACTGGGCAAGCGACCGGACGGCTATCACGAGGTCGTCACCGTCATGCAGGCGGTGGATCTGTACGACCGGTTGACGCTGGAGGCGGCTCCGACACTCTCATTCAGCTCCGACGATCCCGACTTGCCCACGGATGAGCGCAATCTGGTCATGCGCGCGGCGAGGCTCTTGAAGGAGGCGGCGAGCGTGGAGGCGGGAGCCAGGATCGAGCTCAAGAAGCGGATCCCCGTCGCGGCCGGCCTGGGGGGCGGGTCAAGCGATGCGGCCGCCGCCTTGTGGGGCCTCAATCGACTCTGGAAGCTGCGATGGACGCGCGCGCGCTTGATGGAGCTGGCGGTGGGAATCGGGATGGACGTGCCGTTCTTCCTGGGCGTCGGGCCGGCGCTTGCCACGGGCCGTGGTGAGCATCTCAAGCCGCTCGGAAAGACCGGGGGATACGCGCTCGTGCTCGTGAACCCTCGCGTGGGCCTCTCCACGCGGGAGGTGTATGAGCGCGTGCCGGCGGGCTGGTGCGCGCAGCCGACGGGGACGGCGCACGTGGTGGACGCCCTCCGCATGCGAAGCGCGGCGCGGGTGGCGTCAGCGCTCACGAATACCCTCGAGGGGATCGTCGAGCCCGTCCTGCCCGTGGTGGGACGAATCAAGGCCGCGCTGCTCGCCGCGGGGGCGCTCGGCGCGATCATGTCGGGCAGCGGGCCGACGGTATTCGGCATGGCGCGCTCGCTCGACCACGCGCGCCAGATCCGCCGCCGCGTGAATCGGGCGGGCTGGGCCTGTTGGGCCGTGAGAACCCACGGCGGGCCCGCCATCCGCGTGCTATGAGAACGCGTGACGCAGGGACGTGCGGTTGCCTTGGGGCGTCGTCCAGCGGTAGGACTCGGGGCTTTGGACCCCGCAACGGAGGTTCGATCCCTCCCGCCCCAGCCACGTCTTCCGGGGGCAACGGAAAGGACAGCGAAACGCCATGCCGTATGAGCTGAAGCTCTTCTCCGGCAACGCGCACCGTCCCCTGGCGGAGGAGATCGCCCAGCACCTGCACGTGAAGGTGGGCGATGCCGACGTCGCCCGCTTCTCCGACGGCGAGGTGTACGTCCAGATCAACGAGAACGTGCGCGGCGAGGATGTCTTCATCATCCAGCCCACGTGCCCTCCGGTGAACGAGAACCTGATGGAGCTGCTCGTGATGCTGGACGCCTTCAAGCGCGCGTCCGCCCGCCGCGTCACCGCGGTGGTGCCGTACTACGGCTATGGCCGGCAGGACAGGAAGGCGCAGTCGCGCGTGCCCATCTCCGCCAAGCTGGTGGCCGACCTCATCACCACCGCGGGCGCGAGCCGGGTGCTCGCGATCGACCTGCACGCCGGTCAGATCCAGGGCTTCTTCAATATCCCGGTGGACCACCTCTTCGCGGCCCCCGTCCTGATCGACTATCTCGCCAAGAAAGACCTGGAGGATCCCGTCCTGGTCTCGCCGGACGCGGGCGGTGTCGAGCGGGCGCGCGCCATCGCCAAGCGGCTCAAGGCGGGGCTGGCCATCATCGACAAGCGCCGCGACGGCCCCAACGTCGCGGTCTTCATGTACTTGATCGGCGACGTCAAGGACAAGGACGTCGTCATCATCGACGACATGATCGACACCGCGGGGACCCTCATGCAAGCCGTCGAGGCGGTCAAGCGAGAGGGGGCGCGACGCGTGCTCGCCTGCGGCGTGCATCCCGTCCTCTCGGGCCCGGCCATGGAGCGCATCGGCAATCCGCAGCTCGAAGAGCTGATCATCACCAATACCATCCCGCTGCCGCGGGACAAGCAGCTCCCGAAGATCCACGCGCTCTCGGTGGCCCCGCTGCTGGCGGAGGCGATCCGCCGCATCCACGGCGAAGAATCGGTCTCGAACCTGTTCGTTTGATTCGAAAGGAGCCACACCGTCATGGAAATGGTCGAGCTGACGATCCAGAAGCGCGACGGCACGGGCAAGGGCGCGGCCGGCCGCCTGCGCCGCGCCGGGCACGTCCCCGCCGTCCTGTACGGCGTGGGAACGCCGGAGAGCATCGCCGTCTCCCCGCGCGACGTGCTCCGGTTGATCCACGGCCACGAGGGCAGCACCCGGCTCCTCAAGGTCGCCTTCCCCGGCTCGAGCGAGTCGAAGATGGCGATCATCCGCGACATGCAGTTCGATCCCGTCTCCGAGAACCTGATCCACGTCGACCTCCAGGAGGTCGCGATGGACCGCCCCATCCAGGTCTCGGTGGCCGTCCATCACGTGGGTGACCCGGTCGGCGTCAGGGAGAACCAGGGGATCCTCGAGATGATCCTGCGCGAAGTCCAGGTCTCCTGTCTCCCCGCCAATATCCCGGACGTGCTGGAGGCCGACGTCAGCGGTCTCCACATCAACGAGGCCCTCACCGTCAAAGATCTGGTGGCGCCCGAGGGCGTGCGCATCCTGAACGACCCCAATCAGGCGGTCGTGATGGTGGCGCCGCCGATGGCGGAGGAAGCCGCCGTGCCGGGAGCGCCGACGGCCGTGGCAGGCGCCGAGCCGGAAGTGCTCACCGAGCGCAAGCCGAGGGAAGCTGCACGCCGAGGGCGAGAAGGCCGGCGACAAGAAGAAGTAAGTGGCCCAGGCCATCATCGGCCTCGGCAACCCAGGGCCGGAGTATCGGGACACGCGTCACAACGTGGGCCAGCGCGTCGTGGATGGGCTCACCCGCCGCATCCACACGCGCTTCGCCCGCGAAGCCAGTCACCTGGTTGCGCAGGCGCGCTGGCGCGGCGATGCGCTCTACCTGATCAAGCTCGGGTCCTACATGAACGTCTCGGGACCCGCGGCGGCGCGGCTCTGCAAGAAGCTCCACCTCGGTCCCGCCGATCTCATCGTCGTCTTCGACGACCTCGATCTCCCCCTCGGCAAGGTCCGCATGCGGATGACGGGCAGCGCGGGCGGGCACAATGGCGTGCTCTCCCTGATCGACTCGCTCGGCACGCGGGATCTCCGCCGGGTCAAGATCGGCATTGGCCGCCCCGGCGCACCCGGCGAGAAGCGGGCGCAGGTCTCGGATCACGTGCTGTCGCCGTTCTATCCGGAGGAGCACGAGGCGATCGAGGCGGCGTGCGCCGAGGCCGCCGACCTCGCGCTCGAGCTCGTCGAGCGCGGCCGCGCCGCCCGCTCTAACGGACGCTGGCGTGCGGCCAGGCGAGGCGAGGTCCGGCGCAGCGCAGCGTACAGAGTACGCTCGCGGCTGCTGGGCGCGCCTCGCAGCTGGACTCTCGCGTCACGGTCTCGAACTTGCCCCGGGGCCGGCATCAATTGCACGGGGTAGGGGTGCGTGGTATACGTTGACAGCTTGCTCGACGGGGCAAGACGCAATGCGAGACGTCGGGGCTCCTGTCAGAGCTGAGGAAGCGTCGGCACCACGGCAAGCCCAGCGCCGAGCGAACGTGCAAGGCGTTGGCGACATTCAAGAAGGCGCAGAAACGTCAGCGTATGTCCGAATAGCCGCGGGCGACGGCGGTGTCGAATGGGCCCAGGTGCGGGCCCTCTTGGCGCGTGACTCGCGCACGCCGATGGGCCGAGAGCAAGCGCTCGGTCTCCTGCCCACCCAGGATCTGGAGGCGATCACGCACGCGCTCGACGAGACTCGACAGGGCCGGGCCGCGCTCGCGCTCGCGGGACCACCTCCCTGGGAGATCATTCCCGACGTGCGGCCGACCCTCGACGCGGTGCGGGTGCCCGGCGCCGTGGCGGAAGGCGCAGCACTCGCCGCCATGCTTCCCCTGCTCGACGCGGCGGCCCGCCTCACCGGCTATGGGCGCGGCATCCGGGAGGCGGCCCCCGATCTCGCCGCCGCCTTCGCCGATTTTCCGTCCCCGAAGCCCCTGGCCGACCTGTTGCGCCGAGCGCTAGCGGAAGACGGCAGCGTCGTAGACGAGGCGAGCCCCGCCCTGCGCCGCATCCGCTCGCGCCTTCGCGATCTCCGCAAGGACATCGTGCGCACCCTCGAGGCGTACTTTCAGTCGCCCGCGGCGGACACGATCTTCCAGGAGCGCTACGTCACGGTCCGCCACGGCCGCTTCGTCCTGCCCGTGGCGGCAGCGGCGAAGAGCCGCCTGCGCGGCATCGTCCACGACCGATCGCAGAGCGGCGCCACGCTCTTCGTCGAGCCGGAAGGCGTGGTGGAGGCGAACAATGAATTGGTGCAGGCGATCCGCGAGGAGGAAAGCGAGGTCGTGCGGGTGCTCGCCGCGCTGACCGACGCGGTGCGGGAAGCCCTGCCCGAGCTCGAGGCGCTCCTCGCGGGCATGGCGCAGCTCGACCTCGTCTTCGCGCGCGCGGAGCTCGGCGAGCGGATGGCCGCCACACAACCCCGCGTGAGCGCCGAGCGCGTGGTCGCCCTGCGCGCCGCGCGCAACCCGCTGCTGCTCGCCCAGGCCGAGAAGGAGCCCGGCCGAGCCGTCGTGCCCGTCGACATCGAGCTCGACGGCGCGCGGCCGCTGCTCGTCATCACGGGGCCCAATGCGGGCGGCAAGACGGTGACGCTCAAGACCTTGGCCCTGCTCGCGCTGATGGCGCAGTCGGGTCTGCACATTCCCGCCGATGATGGCGCCCGCCTGCCCGTCTTCTCGCAGGTCTTCGCCATCGTCGGCGACGACCAGAGCGTGGCGGAGAACCTCTCGACCTTCTCCGCGTTCGTCAAGCAGCTCCGGGACGTGCTCGAGCACGTGGACGATCGCTCGCTGGTGGTCCTGGACGAGCTCGGCGCCGGCACCGATCCCGACGACGGCGCGGCGCTCGCCCAGGCGGTGCTCGAGGAGCTGGCGCAGCGGGGCGCCCTCTGCATCGCCTCGACGCACCTCGAGCCGCTCAAGGGATTCGCCTCCACGCATCCGCGCGCGAGGAACGCCTCCGTCGAGTTCGACCAGGAGCGGCTCGCGCCGACGTTCCGCCTCGTCTATGATCGCCCCGGGCAGAGCTATGCCCTCGCCATCGGCGCGCGGCTGGGCCTGGCTCCCGCGCTGATCGAGCGCGCGCACGGCTATCGCTCGGCGCAGCAGCGCCAGCTCCAGGAGCTCTTGGCGAGCCTGGACGATCGAGACCGGCGCGAGGCCGAGAGCACCGCGACGATCGAGCGGCGCGAGGCCGAGAGCGCCGGGCTCCTCAGCCGGGCCGAGGCCGAGCTCGAGGCGGCGCGCACGGCGGCGCGCGACATGCTGGCGCGCGCGCGGGACGAGGCCAAGCGGGTGGTCGGGGACATCCGGCGCGCGGTCAACGAGGAGTGGGAGCGCCTGCGCCGCGGCGAGAAGACCCGCGCCGATCTCACGCGGAGCCTCAAGCGCGTGCGCGACGCGGCGGATCAGGCGGACCGTCTCGTCGGCGAGTCGGCCGCCGGACGCGCCGGGAGTCGGGCCCGCTGGGGCCGGGCGATCGCGTCGAGATCGCGCATCTCGGCCTCAAGGGAGAGATACTGGCGGTGGACGGCGGCACGGCCACGGTGCGGGCGGGAGCGGTGACGGTGAAGGTCCCGGTGCAGGCCGTGCGGCGCGCGGCCGCCCAGGGGCCGTCTCGTCCCACGGGGCAACGGCCCGCGGCCAAGGGCGGCGTGGAGATTCCGGACAAGAGCAGCGTGGCGGGCGAGCTCCGCCTGATCGGAAAAACGACAGATGAGGCACGCGATCTGCTAGAAGAGTATCTCGACGATGCCTTCATGGCCGGACTGCCATCGGTGCGCATCATCCACGGCAAGGGCACGGGCGCAGTGCGCCGCGCGGTCGAGGACGTGCTGAGCACGCACCCGCTCGTCACCACGCATCGCCCCGGGTCGGCGTCGGAAGGCGGCGGCGGGGCCACCGTGGCCGCCCTCGGACAATCCTGATGGCCGCACCTACAATGCGCGACTTGAAGAACAGCTCACGCGATCCGATCGCGGTTCGAGCGCCGGCTTCGCCGGCGCAATCGATTCTCGGGGGGAGGTATCGGAAGGGGGGCGGAGCCCCCCTCCGAGTCTCCTGATGGCGGGATTCGGCGCCGACGTCCTCGATGACATCCGCGCCCGCGTGGACATCGTCGAGCTCGTCGGGCAGTTCGTGAACTTGAAGCGCGCCGGGGAGAACTGGAAGGGGCTCTGCCCATTCCACACCGAGCGGACGCCGTCGTTCACCGTCAATCCCAAGCGCGGCATCTTTCACTGCTTCGGCTGTGGCGCGGGCGGCGACGCCTTCCGCTTCCTCATGCGTCACGATCGCCTCGCCTTCCCCGAGGCCGTGCGCGCCCTCGCCGAGCGCACGGGCGTGGTACTCGCCGCCTCGCGCGAGGCCGAGCCCGAGGCCGCGGGCAAGCTCGAGGCGCTGCGGCGGGTGATGGCGCTGGCCGCCGAGTTCTACAGCCGATCGCTCTGGGAGGCGGGCGGCGCCAAGGCGCGCGAGTACCTCGACACGCGCGGCGTCGATTCCGAGGTCGCCCGGCGCTTCGGGCTCGGCTATGCGCCCGCGTCGTGGGACGCGCTGCTCAGCCGGATGAAGGCGGAAGGCATCGGCGACGACCTGCTCGTCCAGGCCGGTCTCGTGCTTCCGCGCCAGACGGGCGGCGGCTTCTACGATCGCTTCCGCGGCCGGCTGCTCTTCCCGATCCGGGATACGCAGGGGCGGGTCGTGGCCTTCGGCGGCCGCGCCCTCGCCGGAGAAGAGCCCAAGTACCTCAACTCCCCGGAGACGCCGCTCTACGTCAAGGGACAGATCCTGTACGCCCTCGACGTCGCCCGCGCGGCCATGCGCGAGCGCAGCCGGGCCATCCTCGTCGAGGGCTACCTCGACTGCTTGATGGCGCATCAGCATGGCTTCACCGAGACGGTGGCCGCCCTCGGCACGGCCTTCACCCCGGCGCAGCTCGGCCTCCTGCGGCGTCACGCCGACGAGGTCATCGCGCTCTTCGACGCCGATGCCGCCGGCCAGAAAGCCGCGAGCCGGATCGAGGAGATGATGACCGACGGCCCGGACATCCAGGACCTGGGCTGGTCGGTGTCGCGGACGGGCGGGTTCGAGAAGGCCGGCGTGTTTTCCGTCAGGGTCGCCGTGCTCCCGGCCGGCCACGATCCGGACAGCCTCTTGCGGGCCGAAGGCGCCGAGGCGCTCCGTGCTCGGCTCGACGCCGCGCGCTCGCTGCTGTCCTTCGTCCTCGACAAGGCGCTCGCCGAGGACGACCTCGGCACCCCGCGCGGCCGCGCCACCGCCCATGCCCGCGTCGCGCTCCTGCTGTCGAAGGTGTCCAATGCCGAGGAAGCGACCATGCTCTCGCGCGAGGCCGGCCGGCGCCTCGGCGTGGACGCGACCCAGCTCTGGATCGAGGCCCAACAGCTTCAGGGCGCCCGGGCGCGTGGTCGCCGAGTCGAGCCCGAGCCCGCGGCGACGGCGGCGAAGTCGACGGCGGTGGCCTGGGCTGCCCCCAGCTTCGCAGAGCGCGACCTGCTGGCCCTCCTCTTGCACTTTGACGACGCCCGGGCCGAGCTCCTCACCGTCCTCGAAGACGAGGACGTGGCGCATCCCGGGCTCCGCCGGCTCCTCACCGTCCTGCGGCGCGCGCCATTGGCGCCACCGGAGGCATTGATGGCCGATCTCGAGACCGAAGCCGAGCGCGGGCTCCTGTCCGCCCTGCTCGTCGAGGAGCGTCAGTGGAGTGACACGCAAGTCATCGTCGACGAGACCAAGAAGCGGTACGATATCCGGCGCCGGAAACAGCGGCTTCGTCAGGTGCTGCAGGCAATCGTCCACGCTCAGGGTGCGGGAGATCCGATCCGGCCGAGGTGGTCAAAGCCGGTATGCAGCGTCTCCAGCGAGCAGGCGTGGAGGTCCATGACATGGTGATGCCGCGACCGCACCGAGCACGCGCCCTCCAGCGCCCCCCGATGATCACGAAACCCCCATCAGGAGAAGGGCCAAGCATGGCGGACGAACCGCGCATCGAAGAGCTGGACAAGCTGATCGCCAAGGGGAAGCAAAAGGGCTTCCTCACCTACGACGAGGTCAACGACGCCTTGCCTTCGGATGTCGTCTCCCTCGATCAGCTCGACGACATCATGCTGCTGTTCGGCTCCATGGACATCGAGCTGGTGGACTCCACCAAGGGCGTCCGCCTGCCCTCCGAGATCGAGGCGCCTGCCGAGGTCGACGACGACGAGCCGACCGACCGGCGCATCGACCTCACGCCGGGGCCGGTGGGCCGCACCGAGGACCCCGTCCGGCTCTACCTCCGCGAGATGGGCAAGGTCTCCCTCCTCACCCGCGAGGGCGAGATCACGCTCGCCAAGCGCATCGAGGAGGGCAAGGACGAGGCGACGGGGGCCACGCTGTCCACCACGCTCGCCATCGACAAGATCCGCCTCCTGCGCGACAAGCTCCGCCACGACGTCATCCCGATCAAGGACGTGGTCGACTACAACGAGGAGGAATCGACCGAGGAGAAGGAAGCGGAGCTGCGCCGCGCCGTCATCCGCGAGCTGGGCAATGTCGATCGCCTCCTGCGCGAGCGGGAAAAGCTGCAGCAGCAGGTCCGGCAGATCAAGGCCAAGAACGGCACGCGCAAGAAGGACAAGGCCGAGCCCCCGTGGAAGAAGTTCGACGGGCAGGCCCAGGGCAAGTCGGCCAGGGTCCTCACGACGCTGCGCGGCCTTCACCTGCAGCCCTCGCTCCTCGACGAGTGGGGCCAGGATCTGAAAAAGCTGGTCGAGAAGATCCAGCGCGCGGAGCGGGAGATCGCGCTCTGGTCCGACGGGCGGCGGCCCGCGCCCACCGCGGTCGACGCCTTCCTGTCCTCCCTGTCCGACGGCGACGACGACGGCGACCGCGACCTCTATCAGCGCGCCGCGTCGAAGCACCCCTCGATCAAGGACCGGCTGGTGTGGGTCGCGCAGCAGAAGATCAAGCGCGCGGAGGAGTCCGCCCAGGCGCGCGCCGATGAGCTCAAGACCATCGTCACCGTCATCAAGTCGGGCGAGGCCAAGGCCGCGCGCGCCAAGAAGGAGATGGTCGAGGCCAACCTGCGCCTCGTCATCTCCATCGCCAAGAAGTACACCAACCGGGGCCTGCAGTTTCTCGACCTGATCCAGGAAGGCAATATCGGCCTCATGAAGGCGGTGGACAAGTTCGAGTACCGCCGCGGCTACAAGTTCTCGACCTACGCCACGTGGTGGATCCGCCAGGCCATCACGCGCGCCATCGCGGACCAGGCCCGCACCATCCGCATCCCCGTGCACATGATCGAGACCATCAACAAGCTCATCCGGACCTCGCGCCAGCTCGTGCAGGAGCTGGGCCGCGAGCCCACGCCGGAGGAGATCGCCATCAAGATGGAAGTGCCGGTGGACAAGGTCCGCAAAGTGCTGAAGATCGCGCAGGAGCCCATCTCCCTCGAGACGCCGATCGGCGAGGAAGAGGACAGCCACCTCGGCGACTTCATCGAGGACAAGCAGGTCGGCTCGCCCGTCGAGAGCATGATCGGCCTCTCCCTGCGCGAGCAGACCAACAAGGTGCTGAACTCGCTGACGCCGCGCGAGGAGAAAGTGCTCCGCCTCCGCTTCGGGCTGTCCGACGGCTGCGAGCACACCCTCGAGGAAGTCGGCCAGGACTTCGCCGTCACCCGTGAGCGCATCCGCCAGATCGAGGCCAAGGCGCTCAGAAAGCTGCGCCATCCGTCGCGCTCCAAGAAGCTCCGGAGCTTCCTCGAATCGTGAGGGTGCTATCATCCTTGACACGCGGGCCCATAGCTCAATTGGCAGAGCCCCCGGCTCATAACCGGTTCGGTCTTGGTTCGAGTCCAAGTGGGCCCACTCAGACGACAGTGAGGATCTAGTGGACGCGCAGCTCAGAGCGCTCATCGATCTGCAGGTCGTGGACTCCCGCATCGCCGGCCTCGAGGCGCAGGTGGCGAAGATTCCCGCACAGATCGCCGCCATCCACGCCGCGGTCGACGAGGCGCGGAAGGCGATGGACGGCCTCAAGGCCCGGGTCGACGTCTCCCGCAAGAGCCAGCGCGCCCGGGAAAAAGACCTGGAAGACAACCGCGTGAAGCGGCAGAAGTACGAGGGCCAGCTCTACCAGGTCAAGACGAACAAGGAGTACTCGGCGGTCCTCGTCGAGATCGAGGAGGTCAAGCAGGAGAAGTCCCGCATCGAGGAGGACATCCTCGGCCTCATGGAGTCCCAGGAGCGCATCGCCGCCGAGCTGAAGGACGCGGAAGGCGGACTGGAAGGCAGCGCGAGAGCGAGGGCAAGAGCGAGGAGGCCACCCTCGTGGAGCGGCTCCGCGGCGTCGAGGCCGAGCTGGCCGTGGTCCGGAGTGAGCGGGTCGACCTGGCTCGTCAGCTCCAGCCCCGGGTGCTCGACGACTACGACAGGATCCTGCGGCATCGGGGCGTCGCCGTCGCCGAGGTGACCAAGCCCAACTCCTGCGGCGGCTGCCGCGTGACCATCACGCCCCAGCGCCTTCAGGAGCTGCGCCAGCAGAACGCCCTGATCCACTGCGAGTCCTGCGGTCGCTACCTCTACTGGACCGCCGCCTGAGCTCGACCCGCTCCCGGTCCCCCTCCTGGAACCGCGCGTGATACGTCCATGACGGCGGCGGATCGCCCCGTCGCGATCTACAGCGATGGCGCGTGCTCGGGCAATCCCGGGCCCGGCGGCTGGGCGGCCGTCGTGATCGACGGCGATGAGGAGCGCGAGCTGTCCGGCGCCGAGGCCCACACGACCAATCAGCGCATGGAGATCCGCGGCGCCCTCGAGGGCCTGCGCTCGCTGGACAGCCCGCGCCGCGTCGGCGTCTACAGCGACAGCGCGTACGTCGTCAATTGCTTTCGCGACAAGTGGTACGAGCGCTGGCTCCGGAACGGCTGGAAGAGCTCCCAGAAGAAGCCGGTCGAGAACCGCGACCTCTGGGAGGCGCTGATCGCCGAGGCAGAGCGCCATCAGGTCACCTGGCACAAGGTCGCCGGACACTCGGGCGATCCGCTGAACGACCGCGCCGACCGCCTCGCCGTCGCCGCCATCGACCAGCTCAGGGCCCGCACGTAAGACGGCTCGGCCTCGTTCCGGCGAGGCCCGGTGCTATACTTCGCCTCGCTTCCACACGCTCTTTGATTGCGCCAGAGAAGGCTGGATGGTCGCCGGCGCGGGGCAACTCGCGCGGGAGGAAAGTCCGGGCTCCACAGGGCAGGGTGCTGGCTAACGGCCAGGGGGGGTGACCCCACGGCTCAGTGCCACAGAAAACAGACCGCCGCTCGCGAGAGCGGTAAGGGTGAAACGGTGAGGTAAGAGCTCACCAGCGGCCCGGGTGACCGGGTCGGCTCGGTAAACCCCACCCGGAGCAAAGCCAAATAGGAGAGCAATCCCATTCGCAAGAGTGGGTGAAGCGCGGCCCGCGTGGCGCTCTCGGGTATGGCTGCTTGAGGCGCCGGGCAACCGGCGTCCTAGAGAAATGACCGTCTCCCTGGGCCGGGTAACCGACCCAGGTGACAGGACCCGGCTTACAGGCCTTCTCTGGCGCTTTTCTTCACTTCCCCTGACGTCGTGGGGCGCACAATCCTGCTCGTCGGCGTCGGGCGACTTGACTTACCGACAGCCGAGGCCGGAGAGTAGGGCCAGCAGGGGGGTCGTCGCGATGAGCGTGTGGCGCAAGGTATGCCCGTGGGACTGCCGCGGATCCGATGGAGAGATCGACGTCGTGCGCTCGGAGCGCGCCCTGGTGCCCGAGGTGCCCGCCGGGGCGGCGGTGATGCGCTGTGGAACATGTCACGGCATCTCCCTGGCGAGCATGGAGACCATGCCGTCGGCCGATGGGCCGCACGAGGTCGAGTGTCGGACCCCGCTGGGCCGGTTCGCGGGAGCCGTATGGGTGCCGGCCTCGAACTACGTCAGCCGGATCGCCGTCGCTCGGCCCAAAGGGGTCCGCGCAAGCGGTCGTGGGCTGAGACGGCGGTAGGGCCGCAGACCTCATCGCGGGAGCTCCCTGAGCCGCTGATCCGTCTCCCCCGCCACCCGCAGGCCACCGCAGTCCGGGTCGACATCGAAGGTAAGCGCACAGATCGGAGGCGCCCATGTCACTCCTCATTCGCGGTGGCCGGATCCTGAGCGGAGCGTCGCCGGCGCTCACGCGCGCCGACGTCCTCATCGACGGCGACCGCATCGCGGCGGTGGGCCCGGCGCTCACCGCGCCCGAGGGAGCGGGCGTGATCGACGCCGGTCACCATATCGTGCTCCCCGGCCTCGCCAACGCGCACACCCATGCCGGGAGCCACCTGGTGCGCGGCCGTGCCGGGAACTGGACGCTCGAGGATCTGCTGACGCATACCCCGGCGAACTACGCGTTCCGCACGCCGGAGGACGAGTACCTGTCGGCGGCCATCGGCGCCATCGAGATGCTCAAGACCGGCTGCACCGCGGCGTACGATCTCTTCATCGCCTTGCCCGCCGTCACCGACGAGACGTTCGAGGCGGTGGCCCGCGCGTACGGCGACGTCGGGGCGCGCGTCGTCCTGGCCCCGGCGGTCGCCGACATCGTCTTCCACGAGACCGTGCCGGGACTGCTCGACCTGTTGCCGCCGGACCTGCGACGCACCGTCGAGGACATCGCGCCGGCCCCCACGAAGGGCCTGCTCGACCTCACCGCGCGGCTGATCAAGCGCTGGCACGGCACCGCCGAGGGCCGCGTGCGCATCGCCGCGTCGCCGACCATCCCGAACCAGGCCACCGACGAGCTGCTCGACGGCTTCGTCCGGCTCGCGCGCGAGCACGGGGTCGGCATCCACACGCACCTCGCCGAGTCCAAGGTCCAGGTGATCGAGAGCCGGCGCCGCCATGGCCGGTCGATCGTCGCGCGCCTCGCCGAGCACGGCGTGCTCGGGCCGGGCTTCGTCGGCGCCCACGGGGTCTGGCTCGGCGACGACGACATCCGCATGCTCGCCGATGCCGGCGCCGCCGTCGCCCACAACCCGGGGAGCAATCTCCGGCTCGGCTGCGGCATCGCGCCGGTGCGCGAGCTGCTCGACCGCGGCGTGGCGGTGGGGCTCGGCACGGACGGCTCGGTGTGCGCCGACAACCAGAACCTCTTCGAAGCGCTGCGCATCGCCTCGGTCATCAGCACGATCCGCTTCCCCCACGAGACGAGCCGCTGGCTCGACGCCGCCACCGTGTGGGAGATGGCGACGGCGGGCAGTGCCCGCGTGCTCGGACTCGCCGGAGACCTGGGCGCGGTCGCGCCGGGCAAGCTGGCGGACCTCGTCCTGCTGCGCGCGGACTCGGTCTTCCTCCAGCCGCTCGCCGATCCGGTCACTGCGCTCGTCTACGCCGAGACCGGCGCCGGCGTGGACACCGTGCTGGTCGGCGGCCGCGTGGTCGTGGAGCGGGGCCGCGTCACCACGGTGGACGAGGACCGCATCTACGCCCGCGCGCAAGCCGCGGCCGAGCGCCAGCGCGCGCAGAGCAGCCAGGCCTGGGTGCTCGCCGGGCAGCTCGCCCCGTACGTGGGCGCGGCGTGCCGGGCGGCGGTCGCCACCCCGCTCGACTTCAACCGGTACGCGGCGCCCATCCCGACGCGGGCGTGAGCGCACGCGACAATCTCGGCGACCTGTTCGACGGGTCCGCCGACCCCGAGAAGATCGCCCTCATCGATCTCGCCGAGCCGTCGGCGCCGCGCGAGTGGACCCACGGCGAGATCGACCGGGCGGCGCGGGCGGTGGCGCGCGGCCTGGTGGCGCGCGGACATCGGCGCGGCGACCGCATCGCCATCCTCTCCGCCAATCGCGCGGAATACCTCGCGGCCTATCTCGGCATCATGCGCGCGGGCATGGTCGCGGTGCCGGTGAGCTTCAAGCTGCCGCGCGACACGGTCCACTACGTCCTCGAGGACGCCGAGGTCCGCCTCGTCTTCGCCGATGCCGAGCGGCGGGCCGCCTGTCCACCCGGCCTGCCGGTGGTGGAGCTGGACGGAGCCGGCTTCGCGGACTTCCTCGATCCCGGCCCGTTCGACACGGTGCGGCCCGTCGAGGACGAGGTCGCGATGTTCCTCTACACCTCGGGCTCGACCGGCCGGCCCAAGGGCGTGCCGCTCTCGCACGCGGGCCAGCTCTGGGCCGTCATGCACCGCGTCCGCGCGACATCCGACCTCGCCCGCCACCGGTTCCTGGTGGCGGCGCCGCTCTATCACATGAATGCCCTCGGCACGGCCAAGACGGTCCTGGCCTCCCACGCGAGCATGGTGCTGCTGCCGCAGTTCCGCGCAGCCGCCCTACATCGAGGCCATCGCGCGCTACCGGGGCACCTGGCTCTCCGGCGTGCCCACCATGCTCGCCCTGGTGGCGCGGGAGACCGACCTGCTGGCCCGGAGCGATCTCCGCTCGGTCGAGCGCGTGGGCGTGGGCTCGGCGCCGCTCACCCAGGCGCTGATCGAGACGGTGAAGCGCATCTTCCCGGGCGCGCTCGTCACCAATGGCTACGGCACGACCGAGACCGGCCCGATCGCCTTCGGCCCCGGGCACCCCCGCGGGCTCCCGCGCCCGGACATCGCGCTGGGGTACCCCGTCGAGGACATCCGCGTGCGGCTCGTCCGCGACGGCGACCGCGGCGCCGACGAGGGCGAGCTCGAGCTCTGGACCCCGGCCCTCATGCAGGGCTATCATCACCTGCCCGCCAAGACCGCCGGCGTGATGACGGAAGACGGCTACTACCGCACCGGCGACGTCATGCGGCGCGACGAGCACGGGTTCTACTACTTCGTGGGACGGGCCGACGACATGTTCGTGTGCGGCGGGGAGAACATCTATCCGGGCGAGGTCGAGCGCATGCTCGAGCGCCATCCCGGGATCCAGCAGGCCGCGGTGGTGCCGGTCTCGGACGAGGTGCGCGGTCAGAAGCCGGTGGCCTTCGTCGTGGCGGCACCCGGCGCGACCGTCACGGCCGGGATGGTGAAGGATTTCGCGCTCGCGCACGGCCCGGCCTATGCGCACCCGCGCCACGTGGAGCTGGTCGCCGAGCTGCCGCTCGCCGGCACGGGCAAGGTCGACCGCCGGCTCCTGATCGAGCGCGCGGAGGCCCTCGCCGGCGGAGCGCCGGCCGCGGAGAAAGGCGAATCGCGATGAGAGCGGCGGTCATCCACGAGCACGGCGGCCCCGAGCGGCTGGTCCTCGAGGAGCACTTCCCCGACCCCGTGCCGGGACCGGGCGAGGTGATCGTGCGCGTCCGCGCCACGTCGCTCAACTATCACGACGTCTTCACGCGGCGGGGCATGCCGGGGATCAGCATCGCGATGCCGATGATCATGGGCCTCGACATCGCGGGCGAGATCGACGAGCTCGGCCCCGGCGTCGCCGGCTGGGCGATCGGCGACCGCGTCCTCGTGGACCCGATCGATCGGGCCCGCGGCGGCCTGATGGGCGAGACCGTGCACGGCGGGCTCGCGGAGCGCTGCCGCGTGAGCGCGGCGCAGCTCATCCGCATCCCCGACCGCGTCAGCTTCGAGGAGGCCGCCGCGCTGCCGGTGGCCTACGGCACGGCCTACCGCATGATGCTGACCCAGGGCCACGTCGAGGCCGGGGAGAAGGTCCTGATCCTGGGCGCGGCGGGCGGCGTCGGCACGTGTTGCGTCTTCCTCGCCAAGATCGCGGGGGCCCAGGTGATCGCCTGCGCGAGCAGCGCGGAGAAGCTCCGGCGCCTCGCCGACTTCGGCGCCGATCACGTCATCGACTACACGCAGGCTGACTTCGCGCGAGAGATCCATCGCCTCTTCGGCAAGCCCACGCGCCGCGCCTATACCGGCGGCGTCGACGTGGTCATCAACTACACCGGCGGCGACACGTGGGTCCCGTCGCTCAAGTGCCTCCGCCGCGGCGGGCGCCTCCTCACCTGCGGCGCCACCGCCGGCTTCGACCCCAAGACCGACATCCGCTACATCTGGACCTATGAGCTGCAGGTCCTGGGCTCGAACGGCTGGATGCGCGAGGACATCGAGGCGCTCCTGGCCCTGGTGGACGGCGACAAGCTCCACCCGGTCATCGATCGCGTCCTGCCGCTCGCCCAGGCCCGCGAGGCCCTGCGCCTCATCGAGGATCGCGAGGTAATCGGCAAGGTCATCGTCTCGCCGCTAGAGCGATGATAAGGGCCCATCTGCTTCGTTGGCGCCCTCGACAGCCGGCTCAACGTACAGAAAGTACGCCTCGCCGGCTGCCTTCGGGCGCCGCCTCGCAGCTGGACCCTTCTCATCGCTCTAGCCGGCATTTCTCCGACAGGCTGCCAGGCGAAGGAGAGGCTCTCATGGCATCGGCGGAACGGGGTGACTGGTTCGAGAAGCAGACCCTGGGCTCGCTGCCCGAGCGGGCGGCGCGGCGCTGGGGCGCGCGCGAGGCGCTCTGCTTCAAGGGGCGACGCCTCACGTTCGCCGACCTCGCCGCCGGCGTCGACCGCGCGGCCAAGGGGCTGATCGCCCTCGGCATCCGCCCCGGCGACAAGGTCGCGCTCTGGCTCCTCAATCGCCCCGAGTGGATCGAGGCCGCCTTCGCGGTGATGAAGATCGGCGCGGTGCTCGTGCCGATCAACACGCGCCTGCGCACCGAGGACGTCGCGTACATCGCCGACCAGTCGGACTCGACGGCGCTGATCCTGGCCGAGCGCTCCGGCCCCATCGACTACCTGGCCATGGTGCGCGAGCTGGTGCCGCCCGGGGTCGCGGCCGCGGCCACGCGGCTGCCCAAGCTCCGGCACATCGTGCTCTTCGGGGACGAGCCCCGTCCGGACACCGTCGCATGGAACGCCGTGCTCGCCGGCGGCGCCGCCGTCGATGACGCGGCCCTCGCGGCGCGGGCCGACGCCGTCGATCCCGAGGACCTCGCCTTTCTCATGTACACCTCGGGCACCACCGGCTTCCCCAAGGGCGCGATGCACTGCCATCGCATGATCCGCAATGTCACCGAGCGCGCCTTCCGCCTCGCCATCACCGAGCGCGACGTCATCATGATGTACCTCCCGCTCTTTCACCTCTTCGCGTTCTCGGAGGGGATGCTCATGTCGATGGTGAGCGGGGCGCGCCAGGTGCTCACCGAGGGCTTCGACCCGGCGGAGAGCCTCGACCTGATGGCGCGCGAGCGGGCCACCGTGCTCCACGGCTTCGACACGCACTACAAGGAGCTGATCGAGGCCCAGGAGCGCGCCCCGCGCGACATCGGCCGGATCCGCACGGGCATCGCCGCCGCCGGCATGCAGAGCTCGACGGCCATCGCCCGGCGGGCGCGCGAGGTCTTCGGGCCGCTCGTCTCCGGCTTCGGCATGAGCGAGATCGGCGTCGGCGTGGCGATCGGCGCGCTCGACTCCACCGAGGAGCAGTGCTGCGAGGCCTCGGGCTTCCCCGCCCCCGGCTACGAGGTCCGCATCGTCGATCCGGAGACCGGGCGCGACCAGCCCGTGGAGGTTCCCGGCGAGATCCTCGCGCGCGGCTACACCCTGATGCGCGGCTACTACGAAAAGCCCGAGGCCACGGCCGCCGCGATCGACGCCGACGGATGGCTGCACACCGGCGACATGGGCCTGCTCCGCGCCGACGGCCACCTGCGCTTCATGGGCCGCTACAAGGACATGCTCAAGATCGGCGGCGAGAACGTCGACCCCATGGAGGTCGAGGCGTTCCTGATGGCCCATCCCGCCGTCAACCTGGTCGCCGTGGTGAGCCTCCCCGACGCGCGGCTGAGCGAGGTGGGCGTGGCGTTCGTGCGCTCGGAGCCGGGCCAGGCCCTCACCGAGGACGACGTGCTCGCCCACTGCCGCGGCCGCATCGCGAGCTTCAAGATCCCCCGCCGCGTCATCTTCGTCGACGATTTCCCGATGACCAGCTCGGGCAAGATCCAGAAGGTGAAGCTCCGCGCCGAAGCCCTCCGCCTCGCAGGAGGCCGATAAAGGCCCATCTGCTTCGTCGGCGCCCTCGGCAGCCCGCTCAACGTAGCAGAGACTACGCTCTCGCGTGCTGCCTTCGGGCGCCGCCTCGCAGCTGGACCTTTCTCAGCCTCCTGCGCGTCTTGGCAACCGGTTGAATCGGACCGGTCAGGGGCGGTCCCCGCGGATGTGGCGTCCTGCGCGCCAGGGCCGCGTGATGAGGCGTGCGCCCCGCTTGAAGGTGACATAGGCCCACGCCCAGTTGACGAGGACCACGAAGCGATTCCTGAACTCGATCAGGTAGAGGATGTGCACGAAGAGCCAGGCGAGCCACGCGATGCCACCGGACAGCCGCAACGGACCGATCTGTGCGACGGCCGCGGCGCGGCCGATGGTGGCCATCTGGCCCTTGTCGCGATAATGGAAGGGCCGCGTGGGCGTGCCGCTGACGCGCCGCCAGGCATTGTCGGCGGCCAGGCGGCCCTGCTGCATGGCCACCGGCGCCACGCCGGGAAGCGGCGCTCCGGTCTGATGGATGAACGTGCCGAGGTCTCCGATCACGAAGACATCGGGATGGCCGGGCACCGAGAGATCCGGCTCGACGGGCACGCGGCCGGCGCGGTCCAGGGGGACGCCGAGGGATCGGGCCAGCGGCGACGCCTCGACTCCCGCCGCCCAGAGCACGGTGCGGCAGCGGATCTGATCGCCGCCGACCCACACGGCGTCGGACGTGACGTTCGTGACCGTCGCGCCGGTGCGCACCTCGACACCACTGCGCGAGAGCGCCGCCGCCGCCTTCGCCGAGAGCGCGTCAGCGAAGGCCGGCAGAACGCGCGGACCTCCCTCGAGGAGGACGATCCGGGCCTGGCTCGGGTCGATGACCCGGAAGTCGCGCGCCATGCTCTGCCGGGCGATCTCGGCAAGCGCCCCGGACAGCTCCACGCCCGTGGGGCCGCCGCCGATCACCACGAAGGTGAGCAGGGCGCGGCGCTCCGCCCCGTCCAGGCATCGTTCCGCGGCCTCGTAGGCCAGCAGCACGCGCCGCCGGATCTCGAGCGCGTCTTCCAGCGTCTTGAGACCGGGGGCGAGCAGCTCCCAGTCATCGTGGCCGAAGTAGGAGTGGCTCGCGCCGGTGGCGAGGATCAGGGCATCGTAGGCGAGCTCGCCGTCCTCGAGGAGGATCCGCCGGCCGGTCAGGTCCACCCGTTCGGCCTCCGCCAGGAGGACCGCGACGTTTCGCGCATCGCGCAGGATCGAGCGGAGCGGGCTCGCGATGTCCGCCGGCGACAGCCCCGCCGTGGCCACCTGGTAGAGGAGCGGCTGGAACAGATGATGGTTTCGGCGGTCCACGACGGTGACGCGGACGGGATGGCGGGCCAGCCGGCGCGCCGCGTACAGACCGCCGAAGCCGCCCCCGACGATCACGACGTGCGGCGCGGCGACGATCCGGTCACCGCTCGTCGGTCTTCCCCCTGATCGCGCGGCCGGCATCCTGGATCGCCCCCGAGCCAACAGTATCAGCGCAGGAGGCGGAGCGGCGAGGCGATCCGCCAGATCGGCGGTGGCCATGGCTGTGGTACGCGGCCGACGGGCTCGGGCACGCGCGGGGCGCGCTCGATGGACCTTCGTCCCTCACCGGGCGCGCAGGCCGATCCCCGTGGTCAGCACGACCCCGGCCAGGACCAGGATGCCGCCCGCGATCTGCCAGGCGCCGACTCCCTCGCCGAGGAGCAGCGCGGCCAGCGCGAGGCCGACCACCGTCTGCAGGTTCATGAAGACCGAGGCCAGGCTGGGGCCCACCACGTCGACGGCGCGGTACCACCACACGTGCGCCACGGCGCCGAGGATGGCTTGATAGACGATCACCACCCAGGCCATGCCAGAGCCGAGGCGCGGCGCCGGGAAGAGCGGCGCGGTGACGACGGCGAGCGGGATCAGGACGACGGTGCCGAGGACATAGGCCGCCGTGGTCGCGAGCGCCGGCGAGTACGTCCGCAAGACCCGCTTGCCGTACACGGTATAGGAGCTCCAGCACACCATCGAGGCGAGGTTGATCACGTCGCCGAGCTGGAGCTGCCCCGGCCGGAGGTTCGCGAGCTGGCCCCGGGTGATGATGAGCAGGACGCCGGCGATCGACAGCCAGACACCGATCCACTGCTGCCGCGACAGGCGCTCGCCGAGATACACGCGCGCGCCGAGCGCCACCATGACGGGCGTCGCCACCTGGAGGAGCACGACATTGGTGGCGGTGGTGTAGTAGAGGCTCAGGTAGGTGAGCTGCATCGAGCCGACCACGCCGGTCATGGCCAGCACGGCGAAGGCCCGGAGCGCGGCCGGCGTGATCTCGTTCACGGCGCCCGCGCCCGACCGCGCCAGCATCGCGACGAGGAAGGCCGAGGCGACCACGCCGCGCAGCGCGACCAGGATCACCGGCGGCACGTCGTGAAGGGCCAGCTTCGCCAGGGCCGGATAGCTGCCCCACAAGGCGACGATCAGGAGCAGCGCCCCGTACGCGCGCGCGTGGCTCAGGCCGGGCACCCGGCCATCATACGCGGAAAGGGTGGGCCGCTCAGCGCGAGGGCGCGCGCTGAGCGAGCGCCGTCAGCGCGCGACCAGGACCTTCTTCACCCCGAGCGCGCGCGTCCCGCTGCCGGCACCCCACGGGCCGCGGTGATCACCTCGTGGACCAGCCGCAGCTTCTCGATCGCCTTTGGCGACAGCACGTACGGGTAGAGGTCGGGAAGGCCGAGGCCCCGATTGAGCGAGTTGAGCGCGTACGTCAGAGGGAACCAGTTGTCGAGCACGGTGTCGAACGTGGCGCCGGCGGCCACGGCCTTCCCGGGCTCGGCGGACGTCGTCCTCGCGGCGGGATGGCGGTGGCGCACGGACAGGCCGAAGCCCGCGGCCGTCTCGAGCGAATCCGTCATGTGCAGCAGGTGCGCCCACGTCTCCGCCCAGTCCTCCCAGGGATGCGCGCTGGCATAGGCGGTGACGCACTCGTTCGCCCAGGTCGCCGACGGCCCATTGGCGTAGTACGCGGCGAGGGCCGCGGCATAGTCCGCGCGCTCGTCGCCGAACAGCGCGCGGACGCGCTCGTGCCACGGGGAGCCCGCGATCAGCACGCTCCAGTAGTAGTGCCCCGACTCGTGGCGGAAGTGGCCGACCAGCGTCCGCTGCGGCTCGAAGAGCTGCACCCGGCGCCGCTCGCGCTCGGCGTCGTCGGCCTCGGCGAGGTTCAGGGTGATCACCCCGTTGGCGTGGCCCGTCATCACGGGAGCCTCGCCGGGCACGTCGGTGAGGAGGCGGACGCGGAGCGGCGGGCGCGCTCCGGCGACGTCACCATCGCCCCGGTGGGCAGGTCGAGCCGCCGGAGCGTATAGACGAGCCGGCGCTTGGCGATCTCCGCCCGATGCCAGCGCTCGCGGTTCCCGGGCACGCTCGTGTCGGGAATCACCTCGTTCAGCCGGCAGGCGGCGCACAGGCTCTCGGTCTCCTCGACGGGGACATACCAGTTGCACACGCCGTAGTCGCGGCCATTGGCGCAGGGCCGGTAGCGCTTTCCGTGGGATCCATCGGCCAGGCTCTTCCAGGCGTCGTCACCGGCCGGCTCGAGCGCCGTCATCGACATCACGTCGGGGAGGAATCCGAGCGCGCGGCCGCACGAGACGCACGTCACGCTCTCGAAGAACACGAGGGCACCGCAGCCGTCACAGTAGAAGGTCACCATT
>CAWIZN010000012.1:0-39996 GCA_963840495.1 uncultured Candidatus Rokubacteria bacterium | reverse complement strand
GCCCCGCCGCTCCGACGGCACACGGCAGGGCTGGGACCGCCGCTATGCCGCCGCGGATCGCATCCACGCGACGCCGGTGCCCAACCGCTTCCTCGTCTCCGAGATCTCCGGCCTGGCTCCGGGCGCGGCGCTCGATCTCGCGTGTGGGGCGGGACGCAATGCGGTGTGGCTGGCCGAGCGGGGCTGGCGCGTGACGGGCGTGGACTTCTCGGGCGTGGCGCTCGGGATCGCGCGCGACCTGGCCGCATCGCACGGGGTCGAGGTCGAGTGGGTCGAGAGCGACGTGATCGGCTGGGCGCCTCCCGCGCGCGCCTTCGACCTGGTCTGCGTCCTCTACCTGCAGCTCCCCGCCCCCGAGCGCCGGGCCGTACTGCGCCACGCCGTGGACGCCCTGCGCCCGGGCGGCACCCTGCTCGTGGTCGGCCACGATCTCCTGAACATGACCGAGGGCTGGGGCGGGCCCACCACGCCCGATGTCCTGTTCACGCCCGACGACATCGCGGCCGAGGTCGGCGACCTCCAGGTCGAGAAGGCGGAGCGCGTGCGGCGATCCGTCGAGGACGGCGGCGTGCTCCGCGAGGCCATCGACGCCCTCGTCCGCGCCCGCCGGCCCTGACCGGCCCGAACGCGCTCAGTTCAGGGGTCGGGCCTCCGAGCCCGAGTCGGGTGACGTCGGGAAGGCCCAGGGCCTTGCGGTAGGCGCTCCGCACCGCCTCGGGCTGGCCGGCCTGGAACACGAAGTCGTCGCGCACGATGACCCCGGGCGTTCCCACGCGCGGCCGGTCGCGATCCGCCAGCGAGTAGCCCTTGACGAAGTGCTCGCGGCCGACGATGGGCAGCTCCACGCAGGCGTTCCGTTCGGCGTCGCGCATCACCGCCTTGGGCTCGCCGCCGCGGGCCACGACGTGCGCCTCCTCGAGCAGGCGCTTGCGCATCAGGATGACGCCCCGGTCGCTCTCGCCCAGATGCTCCCGCGTGCGGTCGGCGATCGGGCCCTGGCCCGTCCAGGCGATGAAGTCCTGGTTCATCACGTGGGAACTGATGAAGCGCCCCGTCTTCTCGTCCCTGACCGCCCCGTGCCAGTACGGGATGCGGTCCTGCGCGAAGGGCTCCATCTCGTTGGGCACGCGGTCGAAGAACCAGCCGACGCTGAGCGTCGCGGTGTCGTCGATGGGCACGCGCCACTCGAAGTGGCCGCCGGTGAACAGGCAATTCGGCCAGAGGCAGGTCCGCCCCACCGTCCACAGCTCGCTGTCCTCCGACTGGCCCTCGAGCACGCGCCGATAGGTGAAGCCGTGCTCGAACTCGTCGAAGGCGATCTTGAGATGGGTGGGCGGCCGATCGCCGCGGATGCCCTTGAGCGAGCGCGCCCAGTTGCCGTGCAGCCACTCGAAGTGCACGGGGTCGATGGAGTTCTCCTGGCACTGGAACCAGTTGCACGGGATCTCGGCGAAGACGATCTGCACGAAGCCATTGGCCCAGGTGAAGGGCTCCCACGTCGGCACGAGCGGCGCCGGCGCCGGCCCGAGATACGCCCACACGAGGCCCGCCTTGACCTCCACCGGATAGGCCTTGATCCGCACGCGGTCCTTGAACCGCGCCTCGGGATGCGCGGTCTCCTCGAAGGGCTGCGCGAGACACCGGCCATCCCGATCCCACAGCCAGCCGTGATAGTGGCAGCGCAGCCCGCAGTCCTCGACCCAGCCATAGGACAGATCGGCGCGCCGATGCGCACAGTGCCGGTCGACGAGGCCACACTGGCCGCTGCCGTCCTTGTAGAGCACGAGGTCCTCGCCGAGGAGCCGCACCGGCTTCACCGGCGTGTCGTCGAGCTCGGCGACGGCGGCGATGGGCATCCAGTACCGCCGCAACAGCTCGCCCATGAGCGTGCCGGGGCCGACCTGCGTGAAGGCGCGGTTCGATTCCTCAGTCAGCATCGGATGTCTTCCTCCAAATCTCCTCGCGCGTCACCGGCACGCGCTCGATGCGCGCGCCGAAGGGCGACAGCGCGTCCTCCACCGCCTGCGCGATCAGGGGATGCACCGGCATGATACCCCCCTCGCCTGCCCCCTTGGCCCCGAGCGGATTCAGCGGCGTGGGCGACTCGAGATGGCGGATCTCGAAGGTGCGCGGCGCATCCGCGGCCGTGGCGAGAGTGTAGTCCATCAGGGTCGCGGTGAGGCGCTGGCCATTGTCGTCGTAGGCGAGCTGCAGGTTGAGCGCGTCGGGAAGGCCCTGGACCACGCCGCCGTGGATCTGCCCGTCGACGATGCCGGGCTCGAGCACGTGGCCGCAGTCGTGGGCCACGATGTAGCGCCGGATCTCCACGGCGCCGGTCTCGGGATCGACCTCGAGGACCACCGCGTGGGTGCCATTGGCGAAGCTCGATTGCGACACCTCGAAGACGTGCGTGTCTTCCAGGTCCGCCGTCTCTCCCGGCACCCGCCCCGCATGCGCCGCGGCGGCCACCTCGACCCAGCCGACGGCCCGGCTCGGCAGCCCGCGCACGGAGAACCGGCCCTCGTCGAGGACGATGTCGGCGGCCGACGCCTCCAGCAAGTGCGCGGCGATCCGCCGCGCCTTGTCGCGCACCGCGCGCGAGGCGAGCAGCGCCGCGCTGCCGCCGATCGCCGCCGTGCGGCTGCCATAGGTGCCGCCGCCCTGCGCCACGAGCGCGGTATCGCCGGTCAGCACCTCGATCGCGTCCATGCGCCACCCCCAGCACGCCGCCGACGAGCCGCGAGAACATCGTGACGTGCCCCTGGCCCTGCGGCGCGGCGCCGCTCACGACGGTGACGCACCCGTCGGCGCCGACGCGCACGACCGCGCTCTCGAGCGGCACGGTGGCGGTCGCCTCGACGTAGTTGACGACGCCGATCCCCAGGTAGCGCCCCTCGGCGCGCAGCCGCGCCTGCTCGCGGCGCGCCGCGGGGAGGTCGAGGGTCTCGAGCGCGAGATCCATGCAGCGCGGATAGTCGCCGGTGTCGTACTCGACCGGGCCCGCGCCCCGCGGTGGTGAGGCCGGTCGCGTACGGATGCCGGTCGGCGGGGACGAGATTCCGCCGCCGGATCTCCACGGGGTCGACGCCGAGACGGCGGGCCAGCGCGTCCATCGCGCGCTCGATGACTGCGGTGCCGTACGGGCGGCCCGCGCCGCGGTAGGCGCCGACGGGCGTCGTCGTGGTGATCACCGCGCGGAAGCGCAGGTCGAGGCTCGGAATCACGTACGGCCCCACCGAGTGGATCATGGCGTTCTGCGGCAGGTTGAGTCCCGAGATCGTGTAGGCCCCCATGTCGTGCAGGAAGTCGTCCCGAAGCGCCAGGAGCCGTCCGTCGCGTGTCGCCCCGATCTCCACGTCGTGGACCTGGTCGCGCTCCACGCAGGCGACCAGCGTGTGCTCCCGCCGCGTCTCGATCCATTTCACCGGCCGGTCGAGCCGCCGCGCCAGCTCGGCCACCGCGACGTACTCGGGGTAGTACATGCCCTTGGTGCCGAAGCCCCCACCCACGTCGGGCGGCGCGATCACCCGCACGCGCTCCTCATGCACGCCGAGCTGGCCGGCGAGCACCCCCCGGTGGCGATGCACCATCTGCACGGCGCCCCACACCGTGAGCGAATCCCCGTCCCAGCGCGCGACGAGGCCGCGCGGCTCGAGCGGATGCGCGCCGCCCCGCGACAGCCGCACCCGCGTCTTCACGACCACCGGGGCGCCGGCGAGCGCGGCGGCCGCGTCGCCCACCTGCTGCCGCCACTCCGCCACGACATTGCTCCCGACCTCGTCGTGCACGACCGTCGCCCCCGCGGCGATCGCCCCCTCGACGTCGACCACCGCGGGCAGCGCCTCGTACTCGACGCGAATCAAGTCGAGCGCATCGTGCGCCCGATACGGATCGTCCGCCACCACGACGGCCACCGCCTCCCCCACGAATCGCACCCGATCCCGGGCCAGCACCGAGATACGGCAAGGAACGGGCAGCGCAGGATGCGGCGCATAGATGGGAATCGGCCCCCCGACGGCCCCCAGATCCGCCGCCGCGAAGACCCCGACCACCCCGGGCGCCCGCCGCGCCGCCGAGCCGTCGATCGAGACGATACGCGCATGCGCATGCGGCGACCGCAACATCGCCGCGTGCAGGCAGCCCGGCACGCGCAGATCATCGACGAACTCCCCCGCCCCCGTGATGAGCCGAGGATCCTCCCGCCGCCGCACGGCCCCCGCATGCTCAGCCATGGCTTAGGCGGCCACTACCAGGCCTCGCGGCCGACCGCCTTACCTGTCGAGACCTCGCCATGCAGCTTCCGCGGGTTGACCTTCCTGAGCAGTGCGCTCAAGGCGTACTTTCGAACTCGGAGCGGGCGAACGAGAAGCCGACCGTTCTCGACCGACAGATCGACGGTAGCTCCCTCCTCCATCTGAGCCTCGACCGCGACTGACCTCGGAATCCGCAACCCGAGGCTATTGCCCCACCTCTGAATCCTGGTCTGCATATGACCTCCCCGGTGTACCGCTTAGTCTGTCGTCGCCTTCGAGTCCCGGGCTCAACGCGAACGGCACCTGCAGCGGCTGAGCAAGGCAGAACCGCCGCCAGGTTGATCGTGCTGTGATGCCGGAATGCTATCATCGTGCCGCCGTTTCCGCCGGGTTCCGTCTTGGCTCAGCGGTTCAAAGCGCGACTCGTCACGGCATTGACCTCCTGTGGTACCGCCACGCCGTGTCTATCGACATGCCCCTCGCAATGCGCGGTGCGCTCCACTGGGCTGAGACGCGAACTGGTCAGCATGGGTTCAGCGAGTGATGGAATCCGGCGTCTGTGGTATGCTCTCCGTCGCTACCAGGAGGCGTACCAATGCCGCTCCGCAAGACCGCAATAGCCGTGCCCGATGACCTGCTCGCCGCGGTGGACCGCGCAGCGCGCGAGCGGCATGAGTCGCGGAATCGGTTCGTCACGGCTGTCTTGCGGCACGCTGTTCGTGCGCGCCGCGACGCGGAGATCACGCGGCGGCTAAACGAACTCTTCGCCACGCCTGACCTCGGGAAGCAGCAGAGCCGAGAAGCGTCCGAGCTGGACGACATCGGAACCGATTGGTCGCACGAGCGCTGGTGATCCGACAGGGCGAAATCTACTGGATCCACTTCGGACCGGCGGAGGGCTCAGCACCAGCCGGGCGCCGACCCGCTCTCGTCGTACAGCACGACCGCTTCAATCGAAGCGCCATCTCTACAACCGTCGTCGCCGCTGTCACATCGAACCTCCGGCTAGCAGCCATGCCGGGAAACGTGCGCCTGCGGCAAGGTGAAGCAGGACTTCCCCGTGCGAGCGTCGTCAACGTCTCCCAGATCCGAACCATTGATCAAACGCGACTCGGTGACCGAGTCGGCGTCTTGGGAGCGGCAAAAATGCGCGATGTCCTCAAGGGCCTTGCACTTCTCCTCGGGACCGATGAGGTTGCGGGTGATAGGACGTGATTGGCCGCGAGACACGCTCCTCAGGTTTCGGCGGCGAGCATAGCTCGTCCGCTGCGAACCGGAGAGTGCGTCGGGGAGTCGCGCCGACCGCGGAGCTTGGCCGATCAGACGCGTACTGGCTGGCCCACCAGGCACCGGACGCCGGGAGGTACGCGGATCGAGGATATTCACCGAGCGGCGACCTTCCCCCAGGCCCAGTTAGCCCTCCGTCTCGGCGGGCAGCCGCGACCGCCAGTCGAGCGACCGCGTGATGAACGGCCGCAGGGCGAAGATCACGAGCACCGCCCCCACCGCGAGCAGCGTCACGGAGATGGGCCGCGTCACGAAGATCGCATAGCTGCCCGCGGACATCGCGAGCGACTGGCGCAGCGACAGCTCCATCATCGGCGCGAGCACCAGCCCGAGCACGATGGGCGCCGTCTCGAAGTCGAGCTTGCGCAGGACATACCCGAGCGATGCCCATCGCGAGCATGATCCACACGTCGACCACGCTGCTGTTGACGGCGTAGACCCCCAGGATCGAGCACACGACGATGAGGGGATACAGCACCGGGTACGGCACGCGCAGCAGGTTCACGAAGAGCCCGACCAGCGGCAGGTTGAGGATGAGCAGGATGACATTGCCCACGTACATCGAGGCGATGAAGCCCCAGAAGAGCTTCGGGTCCTGGTTGATCAGCAGCGGGCCCGGCGTCACGCCGTGGATCATCATGGCCGCGAGGAGGAGCGCCGCGATGGGCACGCCGGGCACGCCCAGGGCCAGCATGGGCACGAAGGCGCCGGAGGTCGCGGCATTGTTCGCCGACTCCGGGCCCGCCACGCCCGCCACCGCGCCGCGGCCGAACTCCTCCGGGTGCTTCGAGATCTTTCGCTCGACGGCGTAGGAGACGAACGTCGAGATCACGTGCGCCGAGCCCGGGATGATGCCGATCAGGAACCCGATCGCGGTCCCGCGCCAGATCGGCATGTGCGCCTCCCGCCATTCCTGCCGGGACGGAAGGAGATCGGCGAGCCGCGGGCGGATCACCTCCGGCCGGTCGCGCTGCCCGGCGGTGAGGAGGATCTCGGCGAGCCCGAAGAGCCCGACGGCCACCGGCACCACCCCGATGCCGTCGCCCAGTTCCGTCACGCCGTAGGCGAAGCGGAAGTAGCCGCTCATCTGGTCGATGCCGATCATGCCCAGGAGCAGCCCCAGCGCGGCCATGGCCAGCCCCTTCAGCATCGAGCCGGTATTCATGTACGCGAGGACGAGCAGGCCGAGCAGCAGGAGGGAGAAATACTCGGGCGGGCCCGAACCGGAGCGCGAACGAGGCGAGCGGCGGAGCCAGCAACATCAGCGCGACCACGCTCACGGTCCCCGCGACGTAGGACCCCACGGCGGCGATCGTGAGCGCCGGGCCCGCGCGCCCCTTGCGCGCCATCGCGTAGCCGTCGATGCACGTCATGACCGAGGCCGCCTCGCCGGGAATGCGCATCAGGATCGACGTCGTCGAGCCGCCGTACATGGCGCCGTAGTAGATCCCGGCGAGCATCACCAGCGCGCGCGTCGCGTCGAGGCCATACGTCGCGGGCAGCAGCAGGCTGATCCCGGCGAGCGGGCCCACGCCGGGCAGGACGCCGACCAGCGTCCCGACCAGGCAGCCGATGAAGCCGTACCAGAGGACGCCGGGGGCGAGCGCCACCGAGAAGCCGAGGCCGAGATTCTGGAGCGTCTCGAGCAACGGTCAGAGCCCGAACGGCCCGCGCGGCAGCGGCACCTTGAGCAGCGTATCGAAGAGGTAGAACGAGCCCCACGCCATGCCGGCGGTCAGCACGAGGCTCGTCACGACGCGCCAGGCGCTCGAGCCCCACGAACAGCACGGCGAGCACGACGGCCATCGTGAGCCGATAGCCGAGCCGGTCGAGGCCCCACGCGGCGAAGGCGCAGCAGCGAAGATCGCCGCCGCGTGCCGCCAGTCGTGACCAGCCCGCGGCGAGCAGCCGGCGGGCGTCCGCGCGCCCATCGCCGCCACGAGCCAGGCCGAACAGGATGAGGAGCACGGCGAGGAGCGACCGGCATGAACGGCGGGCCCGGGCCGGTGCAGCGACCCCAGCGGAAACGCGCGGCTCTCCCAGATCGCGACGATCCCGATCGAGCACGAGCGCCGCGCCGGCGAGGCGATCGGTGGTCGCATCCGGGCGTACTGCGCGCTCTCCACCTTGCCGATCTTCTTCACGACCTCGGCGAGCCGCGCCGCGTCCTGCGCCCACCACGCGTTGAACTCGTCGGCGTCCATGTACGCGATGGGCGTGTCGAGCTTGGCGTGGGCGCCCACGACCTCGGGCTCCTTCACCGCCTGCCGCGTCGCGTCGCGCAGGATCTTGATCGACGTGCGGCGGCGTGCTCTTCGGGCGCCACGAGGCCCGCCCACGCGGTGTACTCCACGTCGTAGCCCTGCGACTTGAACGACGGCACCTCGGGTAGGCGGCCACCGGCGCCGTCCCGGTGTGGGCGAGGAGCCGCAGCTTGCCCGCCTTCACCTGGGCCGCGGCGAGGCTCACCGGCGTCATCACGGCCTGGGCGTGACCGCCGAGGATCGCGTTCATCATCGGGCCGCCGCCGTCGTCGGCAGGTGCCGCAGCTTCGATGCCGGACGCGTGCATGAGCATCTCCATCGGCACATGCGCCGTGCCGTAGAGGCCGGACGAGCTGAACACGATCTCGCCCGGCCGCCTCTTGGCGTCGTCGACGAAGTCCTTCAGCGTCTTCCACGGCGTGTCCGCGCGGACCACCAGCATCGACGGGTCGGCATTGATGCGCGCGATGCCCGTGAACTGATCGCGCGTGTACGTCGCCGGGCGCCCGAAGAGCTTGTCGACCTCGGGCAGCACGGACACGCTGACGAGCGCCATCAGCACCGTATAGCCGTCCGGCTTGCTGCTCGCCGCGGTCTGGTAGCCCACGGCGCCCGCCGCGCCGGCCTTGTTCGCCACGACCACCGGCTGCTTCAGGATGCGCTCGAGCACCGCCGCCACCGGCCGCGCCGTGTTGTCGGCGAGCGCCGCCGGGCGGGAACGCCACCACCATCGACACCGGGCGCGTCGGATACGGGTCCTCCGCCTGGGCCACGCCCAGGGCCATCGCGACGACCAGCACCGCACCGGCCAGCGCTCGCATCATCCCCATCTCCTTTGCTGGCGAGGAATGGGGCAGACTAGCGCCGCCCACCGACCAGGTCAAGCGCGCCGGCCGAGCGTGGCGCGTTACGTGGCGCTGCGGTCGACGGCGCCGAACCTCCGCAGATGGGCCTTATCATCGCTCTAGGAGCCTGTCGGAGAAACGCGGCTAGAGCGATGAGAAGGGTCCAGATGCGAGGCGGCGCCCGAGGCCGCACGCGAGGCGTAGTCGCTCTACGTTGAGCGTGCGGCCGAGGGCGCCAACGCAGCAGATGGGCCCTCATCATCGCTCTAGCCCTCGGTCTCGGCGGGCAGCCGCGACCGCCAGTCGAGCGACCGCGTGATGAACGGCCGCAGTGCCAGGATCACGAGCACCGCCCCCACCGCGAGCAGCGTCACGGAGATGGGCCGCGTCACGAAGATCGCATAGCTTCCTGCGGACATCGCGAGCGACTGGCGCAGCGACAGCTCCATCATCGGCGCGAGCACCAGCCCGAGCACGATGGGCGCCGTCTCGAAGTCGAGCTTGCGCAGGACATACCCCAGGATGCCCATGGCGAGCATGATCCACACGTCGACCACGCTGCTGTTGACGGCGTAGACCCCCAGGATCGAGCACACGACGATGAGCGGATACAGCACCGGGTACGGCACGCGCAGCAGGTTCACGAAGAGCCCGACCAGCGGCAGGTTGAGGATGAGCAGGATGACATTGCCCACGTACATCGAGGCGATGAAGCCCCAGAAGAGCTTCGGGTCCTGGTTGATCAGAGCGGCCCCGGGGTCACGCCGTGGATCATCATGGCCGCGAGGAGGAGCGCCGCGATGGGCACGCCGGGCACGCCCAGCGCCAGCATGGGCACGAAGGCGCCGGAGGTCGCGGCATTGTTCGCCGACTCCGGGCCCGCCACGCCCGCCACCGCGCCGCGGCCGAACTCCTCCGGGTGCTTCGAGATCTTCCGCTCGACGGCGTAGGAGACGAACGTCGAGATCACGTGCGCCGAGCCCGGGATGATGCCGATCAGGAACCCGATCGCGGTCCCGCGCCAGATCGGCAGGTGCGCCTCCCGCCATTCCTGCCGGGACGGAAGGAGATCGGCGAGCCGCGGGCGGATCACCTCCGGCCGATCGCGCTGCCCGGCGGTGAGGAGGATCTCGGCGAGCCCGAAGAGCCCGACGGCCACCGGCACCACCCCGATGCCGTCGCCCAGCTCCGTCACGCCGTAGGCGAAGCGGAAGTAGCCGCTCATCTGGTCGATGCCGATCATGCCCAGGAGCAGCCCCAGCGCCGCCATGGCCAGCCCCTTCAGCATCGAGCCGGTGTTCATGTACGCGAGGACGAGCAGGCCGAGCAGCAGGAGCGAGAAATACTCGGGCGGCCCGAACCGGAGCGCGAACGAGGCGAGCGGCGGGGCCAGCAGCATCAGCGCGACCACGCTCACCGTCCCCGCGACGTAGGAGCCCACGGCGGCGATCGTGAGCGCCGGGCCCGCGCGCCCCTTGCGCGCCATCGCGTAGCCGTCGATGCACGTCATGACCGAGGCCGCCTCGCCGGGAATGCGCATCAGGATCGACGTCGTCGAGCCGCCGTACATGGCGCCGTAGTAGATCCCGGCGAGCATCACCAGCGCGCGCGTGCGTCGAGGCCATACGTCGCGGGCAGCAGCAGGCTGATCCCGGCGAGCGGCCCCACGCCGGGCAGGACGCCGACCAGCGTCCCCACCAGGCAGCCGATGAAGCCGTACCAGAGGACGCCGGGCGCGAGCGCCACCGAGAAGCCGAGGCCGAGATTCTGGAGCGTCTCGAGCAACGGTCAGAGCCCGAACGGCCCGCGCGGCAGCGGCACCTTGAGCAGCGTGTCGAAGAGATAGAACGAGCCCCACGCCATGCCGACCGTCAGGACGAGGCTCGTCACCACCCCCAGGCGCTCGAGCGCCAGGAACAGCACGGCGAGCACGACGGCCATCGTGAGCCGGTAGCCGAGCCGGTCGAGCCCCCACGCGGCGAAGGCGCAGCAGCCGAAGATCGCCGCCGCGTGCCGCCAGTCGGACCAGTCCGCGACGAGGAGCCGGCGGGCGTCCGCCCCCATCGCCGCCACGGCCAGGCCGAACAGGATGAGGAGCGCGGCGAGGAGCACCGGCATGAAGGCGGGCCCGGGCCGGTGCAGCGACCCCAGCGGAAACGCGCGGCTCTCCCAGATCGCGACGATCCCGATCAGCACGAGCGCCGCGCCGGCGAGGCGATCGGTGGTCATCCGGCTACTGCGCGCTCTCCACCTTGCCGATCTTCTTCACCACCTCGGCGAGCCGCGCCGCGTCCTGCGCCCACCAGGCATTGAACTCGTCGGCGTCCATGTAGGCGATGGGCGTCTCGAGCTTGGCGTGGGAGCCCACCACCTCGGGCTCCTTCACCGCCTGCCGCGTCGCATCGCGCAGGATCTTGATGACGTGGGGCGGCGTGCTCTTCGGGGCCACGAGCCCCGCCCAGGCGGTGTACTCGACGTCGTAGCCCTGCGACTTGAACGACGGCACGTCGGGATACGCGGCCACCGGCGCCGTCCCCGTGTGGGCGAGGAGCCGCAGCTTGCCCGCCTTCACCTGGGCCGCGGCGAGGCTCACCGGCGTCATCACCGCCTGCGCGTGACCGCCGAGGATGGCGTTCATCATCGGCCCGCCGCCCGTCGTCGGCAGGTGGCGCAGCTTCGATGCCGGAGGCCAGCATGAACATCTCCATCGGGATATGCGCCGCGCCGTAGAGGCCGGAGGAGGTGAAGACGATCTCGCCCGGCCTCTTCTTGGCGTCGTCGACGAAGTCCTTGAGGGTCTTCCACGGCGTGTCGGCGCGGACCACCAGCATGGACGGGTCGGCATTGATGCGGGCGATGCCCGTGAACTGATCGCGCGTGTAGTTCGGCGGGCGCCCGAAGAGCTTGTCGACCTCGGGCAGGACGGAGACGCTGACGAGCGCCATGAGCACGGTATACCCGTCGGGCTTGCTGCTCGCCGCGGTCTGGTAGCCCACCGCGCCCGCCGCGCCGGCCTTGTTGACCACGACCACCGGCTGCTTCAGGAGGCGCTCGAGCACCGCGGCCACCGGCCGCGCGGTATTGTCGGCGACGCCGCCCGGCGGGAACGCCACCATCATCGACACCGGGCGCGTCGGATACGGATCCTCCGCCTGCGCCACGCCCAGGGCCATCGCGACGACCAGCACCGCACCGGCAAGCGCTCGCATCATCCCCATCTCCTTTGTCGAGGAATGGGGCAGACTAGCGCCGCCCACCGACCAGGTCAAGCGCGCCGGCGGCCCCTGGATAGTCGAGCGCGAACTGCCGGTCGCCTGGCGTCGGCGGAGCGGCGGGGCGAGCGCGGCGGCGATGTGAGGGAGCACGAGACGCGGACCACGGGCGACCGACCAGCGACAGCGCCGCCCACGACGACCTCGCCGCTTCCTCTTCGGCGGCGGGACCAGCGCCAGGCGATCGGGGTCCCCGACGACCCGTCCGAGGGCGTGCTGCAGGCGCTCGGCCTTGTCGGTGAGCTCCGCGACTCGTGCGGCGAGCCCGACCTGACGCCGGCTGCGCGCGACGTGCACGGTGAGCCCGGCGGCCGCCAGCGCGACCACCCCGCCGAGGACGATGGTCAGCCCGCGGCGATGCCGGCGGAGCTGCGTCCGCCAGTCCATCACCTCATCGCGGCGCCGGCCCAGCTCCGCGACGAGCGCGTCGAGCCGGTCGCGGGCCGCGGTGGCCTCGGCGCCCAGCGCGACAACGCGGGCGCTCGCCCCGTCGGGCCCGGCTACGTGAGGTGTTCCTTCGCCCATTCGAGATCCTCCTTCACCTTCTTCCGGGTCACGGCGAGCGGCGCGCTCACTCGCCGGCGCCACGCCGTGAGTCCGATGGCGCCGCCCACCGCCAGCAGCAGCACGCCGAGCGCGAGCGCGGCGAGCCAGCCGGGCATCACGTGGGCCAGGGCGAACACCACCGCGACGAGCAGCAGATTGATCCCGAGCAGGGCCAGGACGGCCGCGACGGCGAGCCCCTTCGCCATCAGAAGTTGCGCCTGCAGATCCGCCTTGAGCTCGGCGCGGGCGAGCTCGATCTCCTTCTTCACGAGGAGGGACCCCGTCTGTAAGATCTGGCGCACGAGCTCGAGCGTGGAGAGCGAGCGAAGCGGCGGCGTCTCGGAGCTGTCCATTGGCCCTCGAATCGGCAATCTCTGTGCCAGCCTGGCGATGGCGGAAATCGTCCGACGCGGCGATAGAAGTCGAGCATCCGCCGCATGCGGCGGCGCCCCTCGATCTCGACGGCCGTCAGGTGCTCCACGTCCAGACAGCTATACCCCGCCATCTTCGGCGCCATGAACAGCGCGACATCATTCCGCGGCATCGCATGGGGCCGATCGACCACGACCCTCTTCTCCGTCCCGCGCAGCATGACCGCCGCGTGCCGCGCGGGCTCGTCGCGGCGAAAGGCGAGATATCGCTCCATGTCGACGCCGCCCCAGCGGGAGGACAGCGTCATCCGATCGTGGATGTTCGGCGCCACGACGAACTCGTGCTCCTCGCGCGCGTCGGCGGGAAACAACCTCCGTGTCGTACGGCGCGCCGGCCAGCGCGAAGACGTCGCCGTCACCCGTGGCATCAATGACCACGTGGGCCAGGATGGCCTGCCGCCCGGACTTGCTCTCGAAGACGACGCCACGGACCCGGCCCTCCTCCTGCACCGCGGCGACCACCCAGGCGTGCAGCAGGAGCGACACGCCGCGCGCCAGCACGAGGTCGAGGGAGGCCATCTTGAGCATCTCGGAGTCGACCGTGGGCGCCCAGGTCACGGTGCCTTGAAAGGCTCGAGTGGCGGTCCTTCCAGTACGCCACGGCGGCCGCGTCCTTCGATCCCCACAGCGCGGGCGGCGGACCGAGGACCGCGTCGCCGGGCAGGCGGTCGAGCACATCGTTGGCGAAGCCGCGTGGAAGAACGGACGACCGTGCCAATCGGTCATGCCGTCGATCCAGAGGACTTAGCCGCCGGTCGACATGCCGCCCAGATGGCCGTAGCGCTCCACCAGCATCGTATCGGCGCCGAGCTGGGCCGCCGAGGCCGCCGCCGCCGTTCCCGCGGGCCCGCCGCCGACGACGAGCACTTCACAGGTGCGGAACACCGGGATGTCGCGTGCCGGCTCCCGAATCGTGCATGGTCATCTGTCGTGGTGATCAGAGCCTCACGCGCTCATAAGCCAGTCGAGCATCTTCGGGTTCTCGTCGCGCGGATAGGTGTGGGACAGGTCCTCGATCTCGCGGTAGACGATCCGCGCGCCGACCGCGGCCAGCGCCTGCTGCGCCATCCGGGCCGTGTGGACGGGGAACATCCAGTCGAGCGCGCCGTTGACCAGGTAGATCGGCCGCCCGCGCGCCCGCTCGATCCCGCCCTCGGCGAGGAGGAACGGATGCAGCACGCCGCAGACGGGCGCCAGATGGGTGAACGGCATCCCGTCGCGGAGGCCGCACAAGAGCGCATAGGTGGCGCCGTCCGACATGCCGGTGAGGAGCACGCGCTCGCGGTCGACGGGGTACCGCGCGGCCACCGATGCGACCATCTGCGCGAGCGGCTCGGCATCCACGTCCGGGCCGCCCATGATCGACCAGGTGCGGTCCCGCGCGGTCGGCGACAGCAGCAGCATCTGCCGCGAGCGCGCGTCGGCGAGCCAGCTCCACAGGAAGTCGCGCCCGTGGCCGCTGCCGCCGTGGAGCGCCACGACGAGCGGCATCGGCGTCCGCGCGTCAGAGGCCTCCGGCACGTAGAGGGAGAACCCTCCCCGGCTCCCGCGCTCATTGTCGGCGTGCAGGACGCCGGCCTTCACGCCATCGTCGCGCAGCGCCGCGTCCCGCAGCGACGCGATCAAGGCGTCGTCACCGCGGCGCGCGGGCTCGAGGAACCACCGGCTCACGGGCTCGAGCACGGGCGCCAGCGGGTAGAGCGCCTCCTGCATGCGCGCCGCGCGGCGCAGCGCCCGGTACAGGCCGATGACGTCCTCGGGCGATCCCGCCGCCTCCGTGAAGGCCCGGACGAGCTCGACGGTCTCGCGCGCCACCGCGGCGAGCCGGTCCCGCATGAAGGCGAGATCGTCCGGGCACGCGAGGCCTTCCAGGGCGGCGAGCGGCGCCGCGAGCGCGTCCGCGTGCGGGGCCAGCGTCTCCGCCAGCCTCCCCGCGAGCGGGGGATAGAGATGCCGCTGCACCCAGCCGATGCGCTCGAGGGCGCCCAGCAGCGGGGACAAGAGCTCGGCGATCGCGTCGAGCACGGCTGCGCCAGCCGGTGTCATGATCCCCGGATCTTACCGTCAATCGCGGCGACCGGCTGCGGGAACCGCCGGCGCGCTCGCCTCCTCGCGCGGCGGGCGGAGCCGGAACACCCGCACCGGCTCGTCGATATTGCGCAGCTCCGTCTCGCCGAGATCCTCCGGGGCGAACTCGGGACCGAGCCGCCGCCGCGTCTGCCCGCCCAGCATGACGGCGTCGCCCTCGCCGAGGGCCGCCAGGCGCGCGGCCACATTGGTCACCGGCCCGGAGGCGGTATAGGTCCAGCGCGTCCCCGCCAGGCCCTCGATGCGCGTCGCGCCCACCGCCGCCACGCCCGAGTTCACCCCGACGTGCACGCCGATGGGCTCGGCGGGCGGCCCGGGCTCGGCCTCCATCGCCGCATTGATCTCCGCGGTGCGCCGGAGCACGCCGAGCCCGGCGAGGGCGGCCGCCACCGCGTGGCGCCGCGGATCCGGGTCCTGGAAGATCACCATGAGGCCGTCGCCCGCCGTCTCGTTGACGTCGCCGCCCTGCCCGAGGATCTCGTCGAGGAAGGCGCCGAAGTACCGCTCGACGAGGTGGTTCAGGCGGGCCGCATCGAGGCGGTCGCTCAGCCGGCTATAGCCCACGATGTCGACGAAGAGCACGGACACGTCGACGTCGCGCTTGGCGAGCGCGGGCGCCTCGGGCGCGCGCTCGATCAGGTCCTGGACGACCCGCGGCACGAACTTGGCCAGGTTCGCGCGGATGGACTCGAGGATCTGCACGCGGCGCAGCGCCGCCTCGAGGGCGCGGTAGGCGCGGGCGTTCTCGAGCGCCACCGCGCTCTGATCGGCGAGCGTGCGGAGCACGCGCAGATCCTCCCCCAGATAGTCGGCATCCCCGCGCCGGCGCCCCAGCGCGAGGACGGCGGTGACCCGGTCGCGAAAGAAAACGGGCGCCGCCGCCTCCGCGCCCGCCGCCTCGAGCTCGGCGAGGCCCGTCTCGCGCATCGCGGCGAGGTCGGGATCCTCGCGCAGGCGCGCCCGCGTCAGCGGCAACCGGAGACGGGCCAGGACGCGCATCAGAGGGCCGTCATCCGCCAGGTGCGCCGCGCGTCCGGCCCGGCTGAGGCCGCGCAGCCCGCGCGCGCCGTCGGCCGGCAGGAGCAGCACCACGTCCTCCGGGCGAAAGATCTCGTCGGCCGTCCGGGTGACGAGCGCCTCCAGCCGGTCCAGCTCGAGCACCGTGGTCATCTGGTGCGCGAGCGACTCGAGCGCGCGCTGGGCGTCGTAGCGGTCCCGGAAGAAGAGGCGGTCGACGAACGTCCGCACCCGGCCGTAGACCGGGTTCATGAGGAGCACCACGGCGAGCGCGACCCCGGCGGAGGACACCACGGGCGCGACATCCAGATGCATGCGCGCGAGGAAGAGATCGAGCCCCGTCAGGAGCCCGATATAGGCGAGCGCCACCAGGCCCGTCACCACCGAGTAGACCGCTCCCATGCGCACCACCGCGCGGACGTCGAAGAGCTGGTAGCGCACGATGGCGTAGGCCACGGCGGCCGGGAACACGAAGTTGAGCTGCCACACGAGGTGCAGGTGCGGCACGGTGGCGCCGGTGACGATCTCCGCGGAGGTCCCGAGGAGCGGCAGCACGTAGCCGATCCCCACGCCCCACAGCAGCACCCGGGCGCGGCGCCGGGCGGCGAGCGTCGGGCTCGCGAGCACCGTCCAGCCGAGCGAGACGATCAGCGCAAGCGCGGCGAGCCCGGCATACCCCGCCACGATCTCGCCGACGCGCTCATGAGCCAGTCGAGCATCTTCGGGTTCTCGTCGCGCGGATAGGTGTGGGACAGGTCCTCGATCTCGCGGTAGACGATCCGCGCGCCGACCGCGGCCAGCGCCTGCTGCGCCATCCGGGCCGTGTGGACGGGGAACATCCAGTCGAGCGCGCCGTTGACCAGGTAGATCGGCCGCCCGCGCGCCCGCTCGATCCCGCCCTCGGCGAAGAGGAACGGATGCAGCACGCCGCAGACCGGCGCCAGATGGGTGAACGGCATCCCGTCGCGGAGGCCGCACAGCAGCGCATAGGTGGCGCCGTCCGACATGCCGGTGAGGAGCACGCGCTCGCGGTCGACGGGGTACCGCGCGGCCACCGACTCGACCATCTGCGCGAGCGGCTCGGCATCGACGTCCTCGCCGCCCATGATCGACCAGGTGCGGTCCCGCGCGGTGGGCGACAGCAGCAGCATCTGCCGCGAGCGCGCGTCGGCGAGCCAGCTCCACAGGAAGTCGCGCCCGTGGCCGCTGCCGCCGTGGAGCGCCACGACGAGCGGCATCGGCGTCCGCGCGTCAGAGGCCTCCGGCACGTAGAGCGAGAACCCTCCCCGGCTCCCGCGCTCATTGTCGGCGTGCAGGACGCCGGCCTTCACGCCATCGTCGCGCAGCGCCGCGTCCCGCAGCCACGCGATCAAGGCGTCGTCACCGCGGCGCGCGGGCTCGAGGAACCACCGGCTCACGGGCTCGAGCACGGGCGCCAGCGGGTAGAGCGCCTCCTGCACGCGCGCCGCGCGGCGCAGCGCCCGGTACAGGCCGATGACGTCCTCGGCCGATCCCGCCGCCGCCGTGAAATCGCGGATGAGCTCGACGGTCTCGCGCGCCACCGCGGCGAGCCGGTCCCGCATGAAGGCGAGATCGTCCGGGCACGCCAGGCCTTCCAGGGCGGCGAGCGGCGCCGCGAGCGCGTCCGCGTGCGGGGCCAGCGTCTCCGCCAGCTTCGCTGCGAGCGGGGGATAGAGATGCCGCTGCACCCAGCCGATGCGCTCGAGGGCGCCCAGCAGCGGGGACAGGAGCTCGGCGATCGCGTCGAGCACGGGTGCGTCAGCCGGCGTCATGATCCCCGGATCTTACCGTCAATCGCGGCGGCCGGCTGCGGGAACCGCCCGCGCGCTCGCCTCCTCGGGCGGCGGGCGGAGCCGGAACACCCGCACCGGCTCGTCGATATTGCGCAGCTCCGTCTCGCCGAGATCCTCCGGGGCGAACTCGGGACCGAGCCGCCGCCGCGTCTGCCCGCCCAGCATGACGGCATCCCCCTCGCCGAGGGCCGCCAGGCGCGCGGCCACATTGGTCACCGGCCCCGAGGCGGTATAGGTCCAGCGCGTCCCCGCCAGGCCCTCGATGCGCGTCGCGCCCACCGCCGCCACGCCCGAGTTGACGCCGACGTGCACGCCGATGGGCTCGGCGGGCGGCCCGGGCTCGGCATCCATCGCCGCATTGATCTCCGCGGTGCGCCGGAGCACTCCGAGCCCGGCGAGGGCGGCCGCCACCGCGTGACGGCGCGGATCCGGGTCCTGGAAGATCACCATGAGGCCGTCGCCCGCCGTCTCGTTGACGTCGCCGCCCTGCCCGAGGATCTCGTCGAGGAAGGCGCCGAAGTACCGCTCGACGAGGTGGTTCAGGCGGGCCGCATCGAGGCGGTCGCTCAGCCGGCTATAGCCCACGATGTCGACGAAGAGCACGGACACGTCGACGTCGCGCTTGGCGAGCGCGGGCGCCTCGGGCGCGCGCTCGATCAGGTCCTGGACGACCCGCGGCACGAACTTGGACAAGTTCGCGCGGATCGACTCGAGGATCTGCACGCGGCGCAGCGCCGCCTCGAGGGCGTGGTAGGCGCGGGCATTTTCGAGCGCCACCGCGCTCTGATCGGCGAGCGTGCGGAGCACGCGCAGATCCTCCCCCAGATATTCGGCATCCCCGCGCCGGCGCCCGAGCGCGAGGACGGCGGTGACCCGGTCGCGGAAGAAAATGGGCGCCACCGCCTCCGCGCCCGCCGCCTCGAGGTCGCCGAGAGCCGTCTCGCGCATCGCGGCGAGGTCGGGATCCTCCCGCAGGCGCGCCCGCGTCAGCGGCGACCGGAGACGGGCCAGGACGCGCATCAGGGGGCCGTCATCCGCCAGGTGCGCCGCGCGCCCGGCCCGGCTGAGGCCGCGCAGCCCGCGCGCGCCGTCGGCCGGCAGGAGCAGCACCACGTCCTCCGGGCGAAAGATCTCGTCGGCCGTCCGGGTGACGAGCGCCTCCAGCCGGTCCAGCTCGAGCACCGTGGTCATCTGGTGCGCGAGCGACTCGAGCGCGCGCTGGGCGTCGTAGCGGTCCCGGAAGAAGAGGCGGTCGACGAACCTCCGCACCCGGCCGTAGACCGGGTTCATGAGGAGCACCACGGCGAGCGCGACCCCGGCGGAGGACACCACGGGCGCGACATCCAGATGCATGCGCGCGAGGAAGAGATCGAGGCCGGTCAAGAGCCCGACATAGACGAGCGCCACCAGGCCCGTCACCACCGAGTAGACCGCTCCCATGCGGACCACCGCGCGGACGTCGAAGAGCTGGTAGCGCACGATGGCGTAGGCCACGGCGGCCGGGAAGACGAAGTTGAGCTGCCACACGAGGTGCAGGTGCGGCACGGTGGCGCCGGTGACGATCTCCGCGGAGGTGCCGAGGAGCGGCAGCACGTAGCCGATCCCCACGCCCCACAGCAGCACCCGGGCGCGGCGCCGGGCGGCGAGCGTCGGGCTCGCGAGCACCGTCCATCCGAGCGAGGCGATCAGCGCGAGCGCGGCGAGCCCGGCATAGCCCGCGACGATCTCGCCGACCGGCGCGTTGAAGCGCATGAAGTTGGCGAGGAGCCACGCGGCGAGCCCCGCGGAGACGGCATACGGCAGCGGGATGACCCAGGGCCACCGGTCCACCACACGTCCGGCGCTCCGGGAACGTCAGCGCCAGGTGCAGCAACAGGGCCGGCGTGAACGCCCACAGCGCGAGGAGCAGGCGCGTGAAGCGGTGCGTGGTCACGAGGTCGTTGTAGGTCAGGTTGATCGTGGCGTTGACGAGACAGAACGCCAGGAAAAGGCGGCTCTCGGGCGTGCCCGGGCGGAGGACGAAGACCAGGGCGCCGAGCGCCAGCACGAGCAGCCCCGGCAGCGTGCCGTCGACCAACGACCCACCGAAATCCCCGAGCGTGATCGTGCGCGTGGGAAGCGAGGCCACCAGGCGCTGGCCGCCTCGCCGGAGGGCGTAGGTGAGCGAGGTCCCGGACGGATGCCGCTCGACCTCGGCCAGGATCTCCGTCGCTCCGGACACCGGGCGGCCGTTCACCGCGGTGATGACGTCGAGCGGCGCGAGACCGCGGCGGGGCGCGCCGCCCGGCACCGGCCTGACCGTTTTCCATCAGGGCGAAGCCCGGCGCGACGCGGCCCACGCGCAGCCAGCTATCGCGGAGGGCGACCACCGCGACGAGCGCGACGAGGCCGATGAGCGCCCAGCAGAGCACCCGCTCGACGCGACCGTTCATGGCCGGCTCAGCCCCGTGCCGCGGCGGCGAAGGCCGGCGCCAGACGCGTGTAGAGATCCCGGTAGACGCCGTAGCGCTCGCGATACCGTGGCGGCCGACGCGGCCGCGGGCTCGTGCAATACGGCGCCGGCCTCCGCGCGGCGCCCGCCCTCCCAGCCCCAGAGGCCGGCCGCGACGCCGGCCACCCGCGCCACGCCGTGCGCGCTGCCGAGGTCGGCGCCGGGCGCATGCGCCACCGCGCGGCCGAGCACGTCGGCGACGATCTGGCGCCAGAGGGCGCTCCGCGCGCCCCCGTCCATGATGCGCACGCCCGCGATCCGGTGCCCGCCCGCCTCCAGCACCTCGACGTGGTGGCGAAATCCGTAGGCCACCCCCTCGAGCAGGGCCCGGTGCAGGTGACCGCGGCGATGAGAGAGCGTGAGCCCGAAGAACACCCCGCGCGCCGCCGGGTCGAAGAGCGGGGTCTTCTCGCCGAGGAAGTACGGCAGCGCCACGAGGCCATCGCTGCCCGCGGGCGTGGCGGCGGCCTCGGCGTCGAGCCGCGCGTAGGCATCCTCGCCCGCCCCGAGCTCCCGCGCGCACTCGGCGGCGAGCCATTTCACGAGCGAGCCGCTCGTCGCCATGCAGCCGTTCAGGAGGAAGAGCCCGGGCACGTCGTGGTAGTCGATGTACAGCCGCGGATCGGGCGCAAACCGATCGACGGCGAAGAGGACGTCGCCCGCCCCGCCGATCTTGAGGACGACCTCGCCCGGCGCCGCCTGGGCGGCGAGCGCCGCGGCCACGTGGTCGGCGCTGCCCGCGACCACCGGCGTGCCCGCGGAGAGCCCCGTCTCGCGCGCCGCGCCGCGCGTCACCCCGCCCACCACCTCGTGGGGCGCGCGCACCGGGGCGAGCCAGTCCTCGTCGATCCCGGCCGCGTGAAGCGCGGGGCGATACCAGTCGCGCCGCCGGGCGTCCCAGAGCCCGACTCGAGCGCCCAGTTCTGCTCGAGGCTCCACTCGCCCGCGAGCCGCCACGTGACGTAGTCGTAGGAGCCGAGCACGCGCCGGATCGCGCCGGCGACGGCGCCCTCGTGGCGGGCGAGCCAGAGGAGCTTCGGGCCGATGAGCTGCTGGCTGAACGGCTGGCCCGTCGCGGCGAAGAAGGCCTCAGCGTCGAGCCGCTCGCGGAGCGCGGCGATCTCCTCGCCCGTGCGCCCGTCGTTCTGCTGGATCGAGGGGCGGAGCGGGCGGTTGCCGGCGCCCAGCAGCACGAGGGCGGGGACCATGCCGCTCACGCCCACCGAGGCCACCTCCGCCAGCGGCACGTCCTGGCCCACGCGGCGGATGCACGCGACGGCATTCGCCCACCAGGCGTCGGGATCGCCCTCGGCCCAGCCGGGATGCGGCGTCATCAGATCGTGGGCGGCGCCGGCGCGGGCGACGACCCGGCCCTCCTCGTCGAGGGCAATGGCCTTCACCGCTGTCGTGCCGATGTCCAGTCCAAGCGCGACCTTCACACCCTCACCCTCCACGCCCCGGCCCGAGTCGACGTTCCCTGTCCTTATACTCCGGCGCGCCGCGGCGCCGGGCCAATTCAGCGTCGGCGCGCGCCGTTGCGCGCTCGCGGGCGCGGAGTGCCTTGGTCGATCGCTTCGCGCGCGGGCATCCTGCCCGGCGGGCTCCGCGAGTCCGGACCGAATCGATGCGCCTCGCAACTGAATCGATATGCCAACCCGCGAATCGCGGAACCTGTCGACTTGGCGCGGCGTTTGCTCTCGATCGAACGAATGCTCGCCGAGACCCGGCACATTTCGTCGCCGAGGCACGTCTCGCGAGCCAGGAGGCCAATCATGGTGTGGCGAATGGGCAAGCTGACAGTGGCGATGCTGATCAGTCTCGTAACCCTGGTAACCTTGCCCGTCACGTCCCCGGCCCAGACCGGGGCCGCGGCGACCCTCAGCGTGCTGGCCCCGCCCGTCGAGCGCGTCGCGGCCGGCGCCGCCGGGACATCTGCCGGCGTCGACGGCATGAACCTCGCCGAGGGCGACCGGATCAAGACGGGCGCGGGAGGCCTCGCCCTCATCACCTTCCTCGACGGCAGCACGGTCACTGTCCTGCCCGACGCCGAGGTCACGGTGAAGCAGACGGGCTCGGAGCGCGGGAACAGTGGGATCCGCATGCTGATCCACGCCGGACGGGTCTGGGCGCGCGTGGTGCAGGCCGCAGGCCGCCGGTCGTCGCCCCTGTCTCTGGAATCCAACGAGTACACGGCGACGGCCCATGATGGGCTGATCGGCGCCGAGCAGTCCGGCAACGGCTTCGTGTGCTGGACCCGCCGCGGCGAGCTTCGCCTCACCGACCGGAGCGGGCAGACGGACGTGGTGCTGATGCCCGGCCGGCGCGCGCGGGCCATCTTCGGGTCGCCCGTCGTGCCGGAGCCCTTCGTGCCGAGCGCGAGCGTGCTCGAGGTCCGGACCTCGGGCCCGGTCCTGCCCCTGCTGCGCATGCCGGACGGCCGCATCGCCGCGGGCTTCCTCGCGGGAGAGGTCGAGGTGAACCAGGTCTTCGGCTCGCTCACGGAGCGTCAGGCCGGCGACCGGTGGCTGGTCGAGGTGCCCGCCGGGTACGAGGGCCCGTATACGCTGATCCTCACGGGCACCGGCACGGGCTCGTTCGTGGCCAAGGTCTCCGCCCGCTACGGCGGCGTGGCCGTGTATCGCCAGGAGCTGAAGGGCGACGTGAGTCAGGGCGAGCGGCTCTTCACCCGCATCACCCACGACCTCAGCGGCAAGGACCCGAAGACGGCGCGGGTGATCGAGGCGAGCTTCGAAGGGCTGCGCAAGTGGGATGGCGGGGAGCCGGCGGCCATCGTGACGGGCCCCGCCGCGGTGCCCCGCCGCGACGGGCTGAACTGAGCGCTACTTGATCTGCGCGACGTGCACGCCGTCCCAGTCGGCCGGGGGCGGCTGCACGAGCGCGAGCCGGCTCCGCTCGAGGTAGAGCGCCACCGGCCCATCGCCCGGGGCTTCCTGGGCGAGCTCGGCGAAGCGCTTCTCCGCCTCACCGAACCGGCGTGACCGGTACAGCTCGACTCCCTCCTCGTAGCGCGCGAGCCGTTCCCGCATCCCGGCGTCGATCCGCTCGGCGCGCTCCACCACCTGCCAGACATTGAGGGGCGCCGGCCGGCCCTTCACCGCGACGCGATCGAGGAAGCGCCAGGCAAACGCCTCTCCCGCCGCCGCGCGCGTGTCGTCCCCCGCGACGACGCGCACGCCGTAGAGCTTGGTGAGGCCTTCGAGGCGGGCCGCCACGTTGACGGGATCACCCACCACCGCGTATTCCAGACGGCGCCGCGAGCCGAAGTTGCCCACCACCATCCGCCCCGTATTGATGCCGATGCCGAGGTCCACGTGATCCCAGCCCCGCGCCTCGAACTCTGGGCGGATGGCCCCGAGGGCCAGGCTCATGTCGAGCGCGGCCTGGCAGGCGCGCCGGGCGTGGTCGGGCTGCTCCATGGGCGCATTCCAGAACGCCTCGATGGCATCCCCGGCGAACTGCACGATGACGCCGTCGTGGGCGAACACGACGTCGCTCATGATGGCGCGATAGCGGTTGAGGAGGGCGACCAGGGTCTCGGGCGGCAGGCTGTGCGACAGGGTCGTGAACTGCCGGAGGTCCATGAACAGCACCGTCATCTCGCGCAGCTCGCCCCCGAGCGAGAGCCGCCGCGGGTCGGCGAGCACCCAGCGGCCGACGCTGGGTGAGAGATAGCGGTCCATCGCCTCCTGCGCGAGGCGGCGGTCCTTCTCGGCGAACACCACGCGGTGGGCGAGGGCGACGCCGAAGCCCGCCAGGAGCGCCGCGGGCGGATAGATCAGGTTCAGCACGACCCCGCCGTCGAAGGAGACGGCGGCCACCGTGAGATAGGCGGCGAGCAGCACGAGCGCCGCGAGCGCGCCGAGCCACAAGCTTCGCAGCGCGGTCATCGCCGCGGCGAGGAGCGCGAGCGCGACGATGGCGACATCCGTCGCCCACCGGGGCGCGGGCACGAGGTATCGCTGGTGGACCACCGTCTCGACGGCGTTGGCCAGGATCTCGACCCCCCACATCCGCGTCTGCGTGCTGGTCGGCGTCGGATGCTCGTCGACGCCGAGGATGGTGGGCCCGATCAGCGCGATGCGGTCGCGCACCAGCGACCGATCGAAGCGCCCCTCGAGCACGTCGACGAAGGGGATGATGGGAACCGGCCCCTGGCCCGCCGCCGTCGACGGCGGACCGAGGAAGTTGATGGCCATGATGTCGCCGTCGCTCACGGGAATGGACCGCCCGGCGGCATTGACGACGCCGGGCCGCGGCTCGCCGTCCAGCACTGCCGGCCGCCGCGCGTAGAGCGCGGCGAGCGTGAGCGCCATCGCGGGCACGCGCTCGTCGCCCGCGCGCAGGAGCAGGGGCAGGCCGCGCACCACGCTGTCCCGCGCCACCGTGACGTTGGCCAGTCCTTCCCCCGCCGCCGCCGCGCGGATGGCCGGCGCCGGGCGCACGAACACGTCGAAGCGCTGAGCGACGCCGGGGCTGGGATCGAAGTCGCGCGCGCCCTGCGCCACCACCGGCGTGACCACGTTGCCCGCCCGCCGCATCGCCTCCGCCAGCTCGCCGTCGTCGGGCCGCGCGGCGTCGAAGAAGACGCCGAAGGCGGCCACGCGCGGCCCGGCCGGGGCCTCCGCGGCGGCGCCCGGCGCCGGCGTCCGCAGCGCGTCGAGCGCGCGCGCGTAGAGCGTGCGCGGCCACTGCGACAGGGGGCCATGCTCGGGCAGGAGCGCCCGATAGCTCCGCTGATCGATGCCGATGATGACGGTGCTCCGCGCCGGCTGGCTCGCCCGCGTCTTGAAGAGCAGGTCGGAGGCGGCGATCTGCGCCGAGGCGAGGATGCCCCAGTGGGAGGCCAGGACGAGGGGGAGGGCGACGGCGAGCGCCAGGGCGGCCCTCACCACCGCCCACGAGCGCGCGAGCGAGGCGAGACGATCCACCGGCCCAGTCTACGCCGGGGGCCGGATGGCAAAGCTCGGACTTGGCGATATCCTCAACCGGGGGCGCCGGCGCCCCGTTCCAACCATCCACTCGCGAGGTGATGCACCATGCTCAAGCTCGTCGCCCTTGTCGTGGCGCTCGCCGTGCCGGCCATTGGCCGGGCCGCCGATCTGCCCATCGTCGATGCCCACCTCCACTACAGCCACGACGCGTGGAGCGTCGTGTCGCCGAAGGAGGTCGTGGCGCTCCTCCGGAAGGCGGGCGTCGTGCGCGCGCTGGTGTCGAGCTCGGACGACGACGGCACCCAGAAGCTCCTCGCCGAGGCGCCCGACATCATCGTCCCCGAGCTCCGGCCGTATCGCCGGCGCGGCGAGATCTCGACCTGGGTGCAGGACCCCACGGTCATCGCGTACCTCGAGGAGCGGCTCGCGAAGTACCGCTACGTGGCGATCGGGGAATTCCACCTCTACGGGGCCGACGCGGATCTGCCCGTGCCGCGGAAAATGGTCCAGCTCGCGAAGCAGCACGGGCTGATGCTGCACGCGCACTCCGATGCCGACGCCATCGAGCGGCTCTTCCGCCAGGATCCGGCCGCGCGCATCCTGTGGGCGCATGCGGGCTTCGAATCGCCGGCGCGCGTGCGCGAGCTGCTCGCCAAGCACAAGCAGCTCTGGGCCGACCTCGCCTTCCGCAGCGATCACGGGGCCGGCGGCAAGGTCGCGGCGGACTGGCGCCCGGTCTTCCTCGAGTTCTCCGACCGCTTCATGGTCGGCACCGACACGTTCACGCCCGAGCGCCTGTTCTACGTGCCGGAGCACGCGACGTGGTCCCGGGCCTGGCTCGCCGATCTGCCTCCGGATGTCGCCGAGCGCATCGCGTGGAAGAACGGCGAGGCCCTGTTCGGTGGCGCGCTCGGCAAGCGTCCCTGACCACAGGCGAGCCCGGCACATCCTCGCGCGCGCCGGGCTCGTCGCGCTCTTGGTCGGGGCGGGCCTGGCATCCGGCGCCCTCCCCGCCGGCCGCGTCCTCGTCGGCACGTCGGCAGGCGGCGCCGCCCTGCGAGGCGCCCTTGGGCTTCGGGGCGCCGGGGCGCCTCGAGTCCTCCGACGTGGTCGTGCTGTTCCGGACGGTGCCGTCGCCCATCGAGATCGGTCAGCACTTCACCGTGGAGGCCCTCGTGTGTCCGACGCCTCCCATCGGCGCGGCGGCCGGCTTCATGGTCGACGCGCGCATGCCCGAGCACCGCCACGGCATGAACTACCGGGCGCGCGTCTTCCGGAAGCCCGACGGGATCTACGTGGCCGAGGGCCTGCTCTTCCACATGCCGGGCCTCTGGCAGCTCATGTTCGACGTGGAGCGCGGCGGTCGGATGGAGCGGCTCACGACGGACATCGACCTCGAATGAGCCGCGCTCGCGCGTCTCGGTGACGCCGCCCTCCTCGTGCGCTCCGCCGGCCTGCGGCGTCCCTATGTTTTTCTTCGCGCCAGCGCCGCGCCGGCCGCCAGCGCCTTCAGCTTCGCGATCGCGATGTCGCGCGACATCGGCGCCATGCCGCAGTTGGTGCAGGGGTAGAGGCGGTTCCTCGGCACGTACTTGAGCGCGGCCTTGATCGTCGCCGCCACTTCCTGGGGCGTTTCCACGCGCTCGGAAGCGACGTCGATCACGCCCACCAGCACGTCCTTGCCCTTCAGGAGCTGCATCAGCTGCGGCGGCACCTTGGAGTGGATGCACTCCAGTGACACCTGCTTGATCCTGCTCTTCGCCAGCGCCGGGAAGATCTCCTCGTACTGGCGCCACTCACCGCCGAGGGTTTCCTTCCAGTCGAGGTTGGCCTTGATGCCGTAGCCGTAGCAGATGTGCACGCAGGTCGTGCACTTGAGGCCCTTGGCGGCGCGCTCCAGCGCCTCGATGCCCCACTCCTTCACGTCGCTCATGTAGACGTTGAACGCCGGCTCGTCGAACTGGATCACGTCCACGCCGTCCTTCTCCAGCGCGCGCGCCTCCTGGTTGAGCAGTTCCGCGAAGACCATCGCCAGCTTCACCTTGTCGCCGTAGTGCCGGTCGGCGATGGTGTCGACGATGGTCATCGGGCCGGGCATGGTGATCTTGAGCTTCTTCTTCGTATGCGCCCGCGCGATCCTCGCCTCGGTCTGGTGCACGCGGCCCTTGAGCCGCAACGGGCCGACCACCACCGGCACCATGGCGTCGTAGCGGTTGTTGCGGATGCCCATCTTCACCTTGTGCTCGAAGTCGATGCCCTCGACGGACTCGAGGAAGCCGTGCACGAAGTGCTGGCGCGACTGCTCGCCGTCGGTGACGATGTCCAGGCCCGCGTCCTCCTGCTCCTTCAGCCACAGCAGCGTCGCGTCGCGCTTGGCCTGTTCCAGCTCCGCGCCCGTGGCTCTCCAGGCGGGCCAGAGCTTGTCGGTCTCGGCGAGCCAGAAGGGTTTGGGCAGGCTGCCGGCGATGGTGGTCTCGAACATGATTCCTCCTCTTTCCCGCTCCCTTTGCGCGGAGACTGAGGCACGCCGGGGCCAGCGTCAAGACGCGGCGCAATAGGCGGACCCTGAGCCCTCCACCCGCTTCTTGACCGCGAGCCCGTGGCGGCGCAGGATGGCTCGGGGTCAGCGGGCGATCGCGGTGGCGACGCTCGCCTTCGCCCCGGTGGAGGCAAATGAGCCGCTCGCGGCTCCGCACCGTCCTCGCGGCGGGTCTCCGGTGACCGCCGCCCTCCTCATCGCGCTCTCGACAGGCCCGGCGGCGTCGGCGGCCGAGCTGCCCGACTTCACCGCGGGTGAGCTGCGCCGCGTCCTGCAGCACGGCCCCTGGCCGCCGCCGGCCGCGAGGGATCCGAGCAACCGCGCATCGGGCGATCCCGCGGCGATCGCGCTCGGCCGGCGGCTCTTCTTCGACGGGCGCCTGTCGGTCGGCGGCGCCGTGTCCTGCGCGAGCTGTCACGATCCCGCGCGGGCCTGGACCGACGGCCGCGCGCGCGCCCAGGGGCTGGCCGCGCTCGATCGCAATACGCCGACCGTCCTCAACGCGGCGCAGCACCGGTGGTTCTCGTGGGACGGGCGGGCGGACAGCCTCTGGGCGCAGAGCGTCCAGCCCATCCTCGATCCCCGCGAGATGGGCGCGAGCGCCCGGCACGTGGCCGCCGCGATCCGCGCGGACGCCGCGCTGTCCTGCCTCTACGCGAAGGCGTATCGGTCGGCGGCGACGGCGGAGGCCGACGACGAGCGCGTGCTGGTCAACGTGGGCAAGGCGCTGGCCGCCTACGTCGAGCGGCTGGGGACGGGCCGCACGCCGTTCGACGAGCTCCGCGACGCCCTCGCGCGCGGGGACCGCGCCGCGGCCGGACGCTATCCCGCCTCCGCCCGGCGCGGGCTCCGGATCTTCGTGGGCAAGGGCAACTGCAGCCTGTGCCATTTCGGCCCCGCGTTCACCAATGGCGAGTTCCACGACGTCGGCGTGCCGTTCTTCGTGTCGCCCGGCCGCGTGGACACCGGCCGGCACGAGGGCATCCGGCGACTGCAGGCGGATCGATTCAACCTCCTCGGCGCGTACAGCGACGATCCCTCGCGGGCGACCGCGACGAAGACGCGGCATGTCGAGCAGCAGCACGCGACCTTCGGTCAGTTCAAGACGCCGTCGCTCCGGAACGTGGCGCTCACCGCCCCCTACATGCACGACGGCCGCTACGCGACGCTCCGCGACGTGGTGCGCCACTACTCGGATCTCGACATGGAGCGCATCCACACCCACGGCGAGCAGCTCCTGCGCCCCCTCAAGCTGTCCGAGTCCGAGATCGACGACCTCGTGGCCTTCCTCGAGACGCTGACCGCGCCCGACGCGACCGCGACGCCACCCCCGCCCGCGCCGATTCCCGGCTGTCCCTAGTTTCGCCTTGGACGAGAGGATCGCCCGCGGCGACGAGTGCCGCGAGCGATCATCTTCATCAGCTAGCGCCGCGTCGTGCGTGAGTAACCGCCAGCTCGAGCGGGCCCGGGCTTCGACCGGCGCAATCCGCACGTTCGGTGGGCGAGGCGTCGGAAGCGGGGGCGGAGCCGCCCCTCCGAGTCGTTCTAGCGCGCGACGACAGGCAGGTCCTCGAGAACGCCTCGCTGGTCGGCCTGCGCGAGAACGGCTTCGATGGTCTTCACGAGCTGTCGCGCCGCCTCCACGCTCAGCTCCACCGCCACGCGCGCGCCGGGGCCGAGGGCCTCGTTGACGAAATCGATGTTGAGCGCGTGTTCGAGCGGCAGGTCGTACGGGTGGTCGTAGGAGACGTTGGCCTCGCGGACCTCGAACCACTCCGGTCCGTTCTTGCCGCGGCCCTGGATCTTCACCTGGTGGGCGATCATCGTGCACATGGTTGGGCTCCTCGGTTTCGGGCTACCGCAGGGTTCTCTCGCAGAACGCGAAAACTTTCTTCCAGCCGTCCATGGCCTGTTCCTGACGGTACGCCGGGCGGTCGTAGTAGAAGAACCCGTGACCGGCGCCATCGTAGCGGTGGAACTCGTACGGCTTGCCGTGCTTCTTGAGCTCCGCCTCGTGCGCGTTGACCTGTTCGGGCGTGGGTGCCTTGTCGTCGTTGCCGAACAGCCCGAGGATCGGGCACGAGAGGTCCTTCGTGTAGTCGATGGGGGCCACCGGCTGGCTTGGCGTGAGCTCTTCCTTGGACTGGACCACGCGTCCGCCCCAGCAGTCGATCACGGCGTCGAAGCCCTTCGACCGGCACCCGGTGAGAAACGCCAGCCGGCCCCCGGAACAGGTGCCGAACACACCGATCTTGCCGCTGACATAGGGCAGCGAGCGGAGGAGGGTGTTCGCGCCATCGAGATCGCCGAGCACCCGAGCGTCCGGGGCGCCCCCGGCCGCGCGCACCTTGGCCCCGACGTCTTCGGGAGAGCCGTGGCCGTCGCGGAAGTACAGGTTCGGCGAGATCGACACGTACCCGTGGTGGGCAAAGCGGCGAGTGCACTCGCGGTACCACTCGTCCCAGCCCGGCGCGTGGTGGATGAGCACCATGCCGGGAAACGGGCCGGCGCCGAGCGGTCGGGCAACGTACGCGTTGATCGAATCCCCGTTGTGCCCCCTCATGGATACGGTCTCGGCGATCATGCCTTCGTACTGATCGGTCTGATACATCTGCGCCCTCCCTCCGTGTGAGGTGTTGAAGAAAGTCCTCGGCGCGGCGGCGCGCTACCAGGCGTCGACGGCGTCGAGGTAGTTCTCGCCGACGCGCATGCGGCGCGCGCGGCCTGCCGCGTCCAGCTCGAAGACGACGGGCTCGCCGTGGCTGGCGTAGCCGTCCGTGTCCTCCGCGCGGAACGTGTGCTCGCTCGCGAAGACGAGGCGCGTGGGAGCGAGCATGGGATCGGGAAGCGTCGGGTCGATGATCAGGAGGCCATCGTCCATCAGCAGCACCTGGACGTCGCGCCACCCGCTCCGGTAGCGGCCGGTATAGCGCCGCCACTCGGGATCGGCCACGCGCCGCTCGCGCGGCGCCGCGCGGGCGAGGGCGGGCGCCAGCCATGCGAACGCGCGCTCGACGAACAGCGTCGGGTTGCCGTCATCGGCGCTGGTGAGCGCGATCACCGCGAGCTTGTCCGCCGGACAGATCTGCAGCAGCGTCCGGTAGCCGCGCACCGAGCCGCCATGGCCGATGAGCGTCTTGTTGCCGATGCGCATGACGCGGAAGCCCAGCCCCCAGCCCGCCTGCCAGTCGGGCTCGAGCCAGTGCACGCGGTGCATCTCGCGCAGCGTGCTGCCGCGCAGGATCTGGGCGCCTCCCGCGGGCCCGCCGCGGAACTGCAGCATCGCGAAGCGCGCGAGGTCGCTCACCGACGTGGTCATATTGGCGGCGGCGGTGATGCCGCGCGAGTCGGTGAACGGCGCGGCGGCGCGGCTTCCGTCGGGGAGCCGGCGCGCAAAGCCGCGCGCGAGCCGCGCGTCCGCCGGATCGGGCGAGCGGACGAGCGTGCTCGTCATGCCGAGCGGCTGCAGCACGTGGCCGGCGACGTAGTCGGCATAGGGCTCGCCGGAGGCCGCCGCCACGACCTCGCCGGCGAGCGCCAGCGCGAGGTTCGAGTACTTCCACCGCGTCTCCGTCGGGAGCACCGCCTCCTGCCGGGCCAGGCCCTCCCGGAGCCGCTCCGGCGTCGGGAACTCGCCCTCCGTCCAGTACGGGAAGGCCGCCTCGCGCGGCAGTCCCGAGGTATGGGTGATGAGGTGCCGGATGGTGATCGGCGGCGCGTCGGCGTGCCGGCTCGGGACGGCGAACCACGGCAAGTGGCGCGTCACGGGATCGTCGAGCTGCAGCGCGCCCGCGTCGCGGAGCTGGAGGATCGACGTCGCGGTGAAGAGCTTGGTGATGGAGGCGATGCGGTAGAGCGTGTCCGGCGTGGCGGGCGCGTGCCGGGCGGGATCCGCCTCGCCGAAGCCCGCCGCCCACACCAGCTCCTGATCGTGGACGATCCCGATCGACAGCGCGGGCAGCCCGCTATAGGCCCGCTGGGACTCGATCCAGGCGGCGAGGAGCTCGAGCACCGCCCGGACCTCCGGCCGCGCCGCGAGCGGTCCGAGGACCGTCACGGGCCGGTCTCCAGGCACCTCGCACGTCCCCGGCCGAGACATCCCCCGCGTGTCCTCGTAGGCATCGGCCCACCTTACCCCGATTCTTCTCGGCCGTCACCCGGCCGCGACTATGCCATCATGGGCGGCCGGGAGGCCTCCATGCCAGAGACGACGACTCGCCCGATCCGCTTCGGCGCCCTGCTGCGCCAGGCCGACAACCGGTGGTCCAGCATCGCGGAGTCCGCGCGGATCTGCGACGACCTCGGCTTTCACGCCATCCACTTCATCGATCATCTGCTCGCCATTCCCGATCCGACCAGCGACATCCTCGAGTCGTGGACGACGATGACCGCGTGCGCCGCCCAGACGCGCCGCGTGCGGGTGAGCGCCAACGTGCTGTGCAATTCGTTCCGCTCGCCGGCGCTCCTCGCCAAGATGGGGGCCACGCTCGACGTGATCAGCGGCGGCCGCTTCGAGCTGGCGATCGGCGCGGGCTGGCACGAGCCCGAGTACAAGGCCTATGGCTTCGACTTCCCCTCGCCGGGCACGCGCATCGACCAGCTCGGCGAGGCCGTGCGCCTCATCAAGCAGCTCTGGACGGGGGAGCAGGTCGACTACGCCGGGCGCTACTACCACGTGGAGGGCGGCCGGTGCCGGCCTCGGCCGGCTCAGTCGCCGCGCCCGCCCATCGTCATCGGCGGCGCGGGCGAGAAGAAGATGCTGCGGCTCGTCGCGGAGGAGGCGGATATCTGGAACTGCTCGGCGGGCAACTACGCCCAGCTCGATCGGAAGCTCGCGTCGCTCCGTGGACACTGCGACGCGATCGGCCGGGACTTCCGGACGCTCGAGCTGTCGCTCCAGGACCTCGTGGTCCTCGCCCCAACCGACGCGGCGCTCGAGGCGCCGCTGGCCGATGCGCGCCGGCGCCTGTCCTTCTTCGGCGACGTCGACGCCATCGCGACGATCGGCACCCCCGACCGCTGCATCGACACGCTCAGGAAGAAGGTCGCCCAGGGCATCACCTACTTCGTGTGCCTGTTCACCGACGGCGGCCAGCCGGAGACCGTGCGCCTCTTCGGCGAGCGCGTGCTGCCCGCCTTCCGCTGAGTGGGGGGCCCCGACATGGCCCCCCACACCCCCCAACCGCTCGGCAGCGCCCCGGCAAAGCCGTGGCGCTCCTCGACAGCGGGATTGGCTCGACGCTGAGGGGAAGATCTGCGCTCTCACCATCGAGCACGCCCGGGAACGAGCCGACCTCCCGCATTTCTCGTTTGAGCAGGTCGAAGCCTGACTTTGCGCGTCAAGCGCCTTCTGGAGACGAGTATCTACATCGTCAGCTCCCCGCTACCCGGCGAGTGTGTCCGACCCAGTAGGGCTCCCGAAGGTCTCGCCGCTTGATCTTGCCGACCGGGGTCTTGGGCAGCGGCTCGTCGCGCACCACCACCTTGCCCGGCTTCTTGTAGGAGCCGAGCCGGTCGATGCAGAGCTGGATCACGTCAGCCTCGTCGACGTGCCCACCGGGCTTCGGCACGACGACGGCGCAGGGCGTCTCGCCCCAGCGCGGGTCCGGGATGCCGAACACCGCCACCTCCATCACCTCCGGATGCCCGGCGATGGCGTTCTCCAGCTCCATCGGCCAGATGTTGAAGCCACCGGAAATGATCATGTCGTCGGCCCGGTCCAGGAGATAGAGGTAGCCGTTCTTGTCGATGGTGCCGATGTCGCCGGTCAGCACCCAGTCGTCGACCATGCGCTGCTTCGTCCCCTCCGGGTCATTCCAGAAGCCGGTCATCTGCCCGTCGGTGCGGGCGACGATCTGGCCGGGCTGGCCCGGTGGCACCGGCTGGTTGTTCTCGTCCCAGATCTCGACATCGGCGAACGGCATGATCATCCCGCACGAGCGCAGCGGGGTCGAGCCTTCGACCTCGGCGAACCACTGCCGCGGCCCCATGAAGGAGATCAACAGCACCTCGGTCTGCCCGTAGCCCTGGTAGATCCGGTCGCCGAAGATCTCGTGCGCGGCGAGCGCGGTGGCGTCCGAGATCGGCGCCGCCGCGATGAACATACATTTGAGCTTCGACCAATCGCGGCTCCGCACCGTCGGCTCGTGGTTCAGCGCATTGACCATGGTCGGCGCGGCGAACAGGTAGGCGATGGCTTCCTTCTCCATGATCTCGACCACGTCGGCCGGCTCGAACTTGTCGACCATCACGCTGCAGCCGCCCCACACCCACATCGGCATGAACAGATAGCCCGAGGCGTGGCTGATCGGCCCCATGTGCAGGCACTTGTCGCCCGGCTCGACGGGCGGGTAGTTGTAGAACCAGTCTCGGTTGCACGCGAGCCACGCCTTGTGGGTGTACGCGACGCCCTTGCTGCGGCCGGTCGTGCCGCCGGTGTGGCGGATGATGTAGTTGTCCTCCGGGCGAATCTTCAGCATCGGGTCCTCGGGCGACTGCGCGGCGAGCCAGCGCTCGTAGCCCTCGTCGCGCACCAGGATGTGCCGGAGGTCGGCGAGCTGCCGCTTGAAATCTGCGACTTCGTGCGCGTAGTTGCCGCCTACCACGAGCGCCTTGCAGCCGGTGTGCCCGACCATATGCAGGTGCGCCTCGCGCGAATTGCGCGGATAGAGGGGCACCCGCACGAGGTTGGCGATGCCGGCGCCGAGGAAGAAGTCGGCGGCTTCCTTCGAGTTGTCCTCCAGCACCGCGACGCGCTCGCCGGGCTTGAGCCCGAGCGCGATCAGCCCGTTCGCCAGGCGGCAACCACGCTCCCACGCTCTGGCGAAGGTCAGGCGATCCACGCCATGTACGACCGCCTCCCGGTCGGCGAAGAACGAAGCCGCACGTCGCATCACGCTCGTCACGTCCATGCTGTCCCCTCCTTCGCGAGGCGGAGAGTTCTAGCGCTTCCCGAGCAGCGTCGGGCGGATATCGTGTTCCAGGAAGTCGATCACCGCCTGGGAGAAGGCGTCGTTCTGGTCGCCCGCCACCATGTGGGCGGCGCCGCTCACGTCGACCATCTTCGCGCCGGGGATCTGCCGCAGGAACTCCTGCACGCCCTCCTCGGTCACCACGTCGCTGAGCTTGCCGCGCACGAGGAGCGTGGGGACCGCGATGTTGTGCATGGCGGCGTCGAAGAGCCCCTCGAACTCGCGGCGAGGCACCTCGGTGCGACCATGGTCGAGGAACTTCGGATCCCAGTGCCAGTACCAGCGCCCGTCGCGCTTCTGGCGCAGCACCTTCATGAGCCCGGCCGGGTTGACGCGCTTGGGGCGGTGCGGTGTGTAGGCGGCGATGGCGTCGGCCGCCTCCTCGAGCGTGGCGAAGCCGCGTACGCCCGAGGCCATGAAGTCGCGGATGCGCTGCACGCCCGCCGGATTGGTGCGATGCGTGACGTCCACGATGACCAGGCCGCTCGACACGACGCGGTCGGAGCCGCCCTCGGCGAGCATGGCGGTGATACCGCCGAGCGAGGCCCCCACGAGTACCGGCGGCCGGCCGAGCTGGTCGACGACGGCCACGCAGTCCGCCCCGTACGCGGTGAACGAGTAGTCGCCGTTCAGCGCCCACTCGCTGTCGCCGTGCCCGCGGAGATCGAGCGACACGGCTCTCCACCCGTTGCGCGCGAGGGCCTCCGCGGTATTGCCCCAGGCGTGACGCGTCTGGCCGCCGCCGTGCATGAGCAGCACGGGCCAGTCGCCGTCGTCACCCCAGACGTCGGCCACGAGGTGAATCCGCTCGAACCCCTCGAACCGCACGAGCCTTGGCTCCATCGCTCCCCCCTCAGCCGTCGTCGGAACCTCGAGTCTAGCCGTCCGCCAGCTGACGGTCAGCGAGCCGCGGCGGACCCAGACGCGCACCATCTGCCTCCGGTACTCGGCGCTGCCCATCAGGTCGGAGAGCGGGTCCGTCTCCTCGACGGCGGCATCCGCGGCCGCCTGGATCGTCGCGGCGTCGAGCGTCGCGCCGCGCAGGATGGCCTCGGCGCGGCTCGCCCTGATCGCCGAGGGCGCCACCGCGCCGAGCCCGATGCGGGCCTCCCGGCAGCGCCCGGCGCCCGCGTCCATCACGAGCAGCGCGGCCACGCCGACCAGGGGCTTGTCCTCCGCCGAGCGCGGGCAGAACTTGACGTAGCCGCTCCGCGCGCCCGGCGGCGCCGCGGGGACGCGCACGCCCGTGAGGATCTCGCCGGGCGCGAGCGCCGTCTCGTAGAAGCCCGCGAAGAACCGCGACAGGGGCAGCGACCGCGCGCCCGCGGGCCCCGCGACGTCGACCTCGGCCTCGAGGCACAAGAGCGCGGGCGCGGGATCGGATGCCGGCTCCGCATAGCCGAGGTTCCCGCCGAGCGTGGCGCTGCTGCGGATGGCCGGCGTCGCGACGTGGCCCGCCGCCGACGCGAGGAGCGGCCACCCGCGCGCGATCTCGGGCGATCGCCCGATCGCGGCCATCGTCACCATGGCGCCCACGTGGAGGCCGCCGCCCGAGACGGCGAATCGGCCGAGCTCCGCGATGCGATGGAGGGAGATCACGCGCTCGGGTCTCAGGAGCCCCATGCGCAGCATCGGCACGAGCGCGGTCCCCCCGGCGACGAGCCGGGCTTCGCCATCCGCCCGGCCGAGCGCCTCGACCGCCTCGGCCACGCTCCGAGGCTCGATCAGCTCGAAGGGGCGGAGGCGCACGCGGCACTCCCTCCGGCGGCCGCCAGCACCGCCTCGACGATCTTGACGTACCCCGTGCACCGGCACAGGTTCCCCGCGAGCGCCTCCCGCACGTCGTGCGCGCTCGGCGATGGATTCTCCGCGAGCAGCGCCTTCGCCGACAGGATCATCCCCGGCGTGCAGAACCCGCACTGCGCCGCCCCGTGCGTGGCAAAGGCTTCCTGCAACGGATCCGGCCCCTCGCCGCCGACGCCCTCGATCGTCACCACGGCCCGCCCGGCCACCCGCGCCGCCAGCACGATGCACCCTCGCACCGGCTCCCCGTCCAGCAAGACGGTGCAGGCGCCGCACACGCCCTCACCGCATCCGTCCTTCGTCCCGAGGAGCGCCAGTCCGTCCCGCAAGAGGTCCAGGACCGTGAAGTGCGCCGGCACGCTGGTCCGGCACGGCCGCCCATTCAGCTCGAACTCGAGCACCAGGCTCACGTGGCCTCCTCGCCCGCGTCGTTGAGCCGCGCGAGCACGCGCTCCGCGGTGATGGGGAACTCCGTCACCGGCCGCCCCACCGCGCGCGCCACCGCGTTCATCACGGCGGCGGGCGTCGGCGTCATCGCGGGCTCGCCGATGCCCTTGGCGCCGAATGGGCCCAGCCCATTGCCCGACTCGATCAGGATGGTCTCGACCGCGGGCGAGTCGAGCGTGGTCGGGATCTTGTAGTCGAGGAGATGCGGATTCCGGATGATGCCGTCCTCGAGCGCCACGGCTTCCAGCAGCGCGTGCCCCAGCCCCTGCACGGCGCCGCCCTCGATCTGCCCCTCCGCGCTCTGGCGGTTGATCGCCTGCCCGATGTCGTAGCAGGCGACGAGGCGGCTCACGCGCGTCTGGCCCGTCTCCCCGTCGACCTCGACCTCGACGGCCTGGGTGCCGAAGGTGTAGTCGTTGAACGGCTTGCCCTGCCCGGTGCGCGGATCGATGGTGGGCGCCGAGGGCGCATCGTACTTGTCGAGCACCTGCATCGGGCGCCCGGACGCCGACATCGCCCGCACGACCTCGCCGAGCGTCACGGCGCGCGAGGGCGCGCCCCGCACGAAGGCGCGGCCGTCGGCGAGCTCGACGTCCGCCACCCCCGCCTCGAGCAATTCCGCGGCCTGATCGACCACGTGACGGCGCAGCTCGCGCGACGCCTTGAGCACGGCATTGCCCGACATGAAGAGCTGGCGCGTGGCCGTCGTGGTGCCCGCGCGCGGCGTGAAGTGGCTGTCGCGCCCCACCGCGACGACGTCCTCGAGCGGCAGCCCCAGGACCTCGGCGGCGATCGAGCAGAGCGAGGACGTCTGCCCGCCGCCCACGTCGGGCGCCGCGCAGCGCACCACCGCCCCGCCGTCGAGCTCCATGCCCACCCAGGCGCTGGCCGAATCCCGCGTCCAGCACATGCGCCCGTACGGCGTGAACGACGCGGCCAGGCCGCGCCCGATCAGCAACGGCCCCTCGCCCGCGCGCGCGGGGCCGAGCGCCGCCCACGCGCGCCGCATCGTCTCGCCGAGCATGGGCTCGGTCTCGAGCACCTGGCCGGTGGCGATGCTGTCGCCCTTGCGCGAGGAAGTTCCGCTCGCGCAGCTCGAGCGGATCCATGCCGAGCGCCGCCGCGAGCGCGTCCATCTGGCCCTCGTAGGCCACGCAGGTCTGGATGGAGCCGAAGGTGCGGTAGGCGCTGGCGATGGGATTGTTCGTGTACGCGGTGACGGCGTCGACGTGCACGTGGGGAATGCGGTACGGGCCGGTGGCGGTGACGAGGCTGTAGAAGAGCACCCACGGGGACAGCGCGGCGTAGGCCCCCGAGTCCGAGATCAGCTCCGCCTCGAGCGCGACCAGCTCGCCGTCGCGCCGCGCGCCCGTCCGGTAGCGCAAGACGTACGGGTGCCGCTTGCCGTGGCCGATGAACGATTCTTCACGGGAGAAGACGAGCTGCACCGGCCGCCGCGTCTTCCACACGAGCAGGCCGAGCAGGCACTCGACCGTCACGTCCTCCTTGCCGCCGAAGCCGCCGCCGAGATACGCGCCCTCGAGCCGCACGCGGCTATGCGGCAGCCGCAGCACGTCGGCCACGTCGCGGAAGTGCTCGAGCACCTGCGTGCTCACCCGGAGGACCAGCACGCCCTCGGCGTCGATCCATCCGATGCCCGTCTCGGTCTCGATGTAGACGTGATCCACGAAGGGCGTCCGGTACGTCTGCTCCACCACCACGTCGGCCTGGCGGAACCCGAGGGCGACGTCGCCCTTGCGCACATGCCAGCGCCGCAGGACATTGCCGCCCTCGTGCACGTGCGGCGCCTCGGGCCGCAGCGCCGTCTCGGGATCCCAGACGCCGGGCAGGTCCTCGTAGTCGATCACCACCAGCTCGGCGGCCTGGGCGGCGATCTCCGGCGTCTCGGCGGCGATGGCCACGACGGCCTCCCCGTGAAAGCGCACGCGATCCGAGGCGAGCACGGGCTGGAACGCGAGCACCGCCCCCGCCGTCGCCTCCGCCATGCGCCCCGGCAGCTCCATCCGCATCTCGTTCCGCGGCACGTCCTCGTGCGTGAGCACCGCGACGACCCCGGGCAGCGCCCGCGCCGCCTCGACATCGATCCGCACGATCCGCGCCGACGAATACGGGCTCCGCACGATCCGCCCATGCAGCATCCCCGGCAAGCTGAAGTCCGCGGCATAGATGGGCCGCCCCCGCACCTTCTCCCACGCATCCGCCCGCGCCGGGCTCTTGCCGATGACCTGATAGCTCGTGCTCACCACACGTCCCAGCCGCCGTCGACGAAGGCGCGACCGCTGATCACTGGATCACCCGGGCCCCCGGAGGGCAGCACTCGTGGGATGAGCTGATCACCAAGGCCGGGCGCAGCTTCCTACCAACCTGTCATCCTTCCTCGACATCATCTCCCGGGTCACGCTTGATGGTCGCGAGGCGCAACCGGCGGCGGATTTGCGGCTGGACCTCGATGCTGGTCGCGGCCGCTTCGCACCAGACTTCCATTGGTCGCGCCATGCTCGTTACCCCTGCGGCAGGGTGGCACGGCCATTTTGTGGTGTCAATGACGCCATCGCGCCAGCCGCGCCGCACGGAATCACGTGGTCGGCGTGGGCCAGCGGGGACCGGCGCCCAAGGCCGCCTTCACGAGCCTCATTTTGTCGAGCCACACTTTCTCACGTAAAATGTGGCTCGAAAGGAAGCTGATGATGAGCGTGAAGAAGACAAATGTCCTCCGGGATGAGGACCTCGTCGAGACGGCCAAGGAGCTCACTCGCGCGCGCTTCACAAAGGACGTGGTGGACCTGGCTCTGCGACGACTCGTCCGCAACCTCCGCCGGCAACGCATCCTGCAGCTTGCCGGCAAGGTCAGGTGGGAAGGCGATCTCTCGTCGATGCGACGCGGTCGGCGACACGCTTGATCGTCATCGACACGAGCGTCTGGATCCCGCTCCTGAACGGAGTCGGTCATTCGAA